>NZ_NPFL01000012.1:0-52379 GCF_002259075.1 Rhodococcus sp. 15-725-2-2b
GGAAACGCCCGGTCCCATTCCGAACCCGGAAGCTAAGCCCTCCAGCGCCGATGGTACTGCACTCGACAGGGTGTGGGAGAGTAGGACACCGCCGAACACAATTTCCCAGAACACCCCCAGACCACCCGGTCCGGGGGTGTTCTGCATTTCGAAACCACACCCCACAAAACACCACACCCGTGCCGAATTAGCCCGCACCCACAGGGGCAAACGCGCACGCAATCGGCAACCGCGCGCACAATCGCACCCCGAACACCCACCAATCCCCGCGCACCTGACAAATGCGCGCGCATTCGCGACGATCAGGGCCGAACCCGGATGCCGGCGCGCACACCGGCGACCACCACCGCAGCGAGCATCAGCCTCACCCGACCCGAGCAGCTCACACCCACAGGGGGGCAAACGCGCACGCAGTTGTCATCCGCGCGCAGAATCGCACCCCGAGCACCGACCATTTCCCGGGCACCCAACGAACGCGCGCGCATTCGCGGAACGGCGACCACCACCGACGCGGGCATCAGCCTCCACCCGACCCGATGAGCTCACATCCACAGGCGGCAAACGCGTGCGCATTCGCCAACCGCGCACACAATCGCACCCCGAACACCCACCAATCCCCGCGCACCCAACGAACGCGCGCGCATTCGCGGAATGGCGAGCACCGCACAGCAGCGAGCGCCTACCCGATCTCGACCCGACCACCGCCCACCACCACCGCAGCCGGCATCAGCCCACATCCCCGCGACAAACGCGCGCGCAGTCGCCAACCGCGCGCACAATCGCGGCTCGGACACCCGCCATTTCCCGCGCACCCGACAAAGGCGCGCGCATTTGCGGACACCCAGGGCTGAACTCCGGGGCTGAAGTCGGGTGCCGGTGCGTGACGCGAGTGCGGGCTGCAGACGGGAGCGCGAACGCGCGCGCGTTTGCGAGCTGGGACTCTCGACCTCGACTCCGGTGGCAGTAGACGAGAGTTTCATCGGGCAGTACACGGTGTGTCGGTTCGTTGCGTCGGCCTATGTCGTCCGCAATGCCTACTGGTTGCCAAATAGCCGCTATGCCAACCTGATTCGTGGACCACAACGCGTGCGCCTCTAGCGTCGAATTTAATCGGTGGAGTTCGGGGCGGCGGCCGTGCATGATCGTGACACTGGCACATCGCAGAGACCGTGGAGGTGGACAATGGCAGCAGAAATGAATTACGCACGCCGTCGAGTTGTCTGCACGCGGTTTGCCATGGTCGCCGATCATGCTCTCTGAGTAGGCCTTCGGCCCAATCGGTGCTAATCGGTTGACCCAATTTCGCAATCTGACCAATACTTCGCCGCACAACAATGCCCTGTGTCCGGCGTCCACTTTTGTTGTAGGAGAACAGATGTACTACTACGAACAGATCCTGAACGAACACCGACAACGCGTCGCGCGTGGTGTGCAGAATTACGAACGGCGTCGGGTGGCGGAAGAAAGAGCTGCCGAAGCAGTTGTCGCAGAATCGGATTCACGCGAGAGTGAGGCCATGGGGGCCGTGGCCTCGAACGACTGCGAATCGGACTCCGAGATCGGCATCGGGGTGATGTCGCTCAGCCGGTGACAGTCAGGTCTCCACCAGATGTGAGTAGCGATCACCCGCGGCTGCTATGAAGTCGCGAACGAACCAGCACGTAGGGACAACGCGGAGTCCCTGCGTGCTGGTGTCGTCGAGAGCGAATTCGGTGAGCGCAGCGGCAAGTCCTCGGCCGCGAAACTGCGGAAGCGTCACAGTGTGATGAAACGTTCTGGAACCGTCCGATTCCAGGTATTCCGAGTAGCCCGCCAACTCGGAATCGACATGGATCTCGAATCGATGGTCGGCACTGTCATGGGTGATCTCGACAGTCATGGTGGTACCTCCTCGCCGAGTTCGGTGTCACCACCGTAACCGGCACTCGTCCCGTGGAGAGTTCTGCGGTTACTCGAGCACGCATCGACGCAGTAGGGTGAGGGAAACCGAGTCGTGCGAGCGCCACCCGTCGCAACACCGCTCTTCATAAGCACGGGGCGCTCTCGAGGCTGAAGGTGGCAATCCGTGGAAGACACATCCGACCGGGGAATCAAGGCATTCATTCGAACCGTCGCTCAGCGCGGTGGTCGCGCAGAGCGGCTGACGACGTCGCGGCGTAACCCCGTGCAGGTCTGGTCCATGGACGGCAGTTCCTCGTGCATAGTCCGAGTGCGATCCAAGGTGACGGGTGACTGGAAAGCCCGCAGGCAGGACGAATCGCTCGAGAGTGACGACACTGGATCCTCGTACTGGGTGTTCGTCGATCTCGCGAACGAAGAGCCGCGCTTCTACATGGTCTCGTCCGAGGAGATGGCCACCGACATTCGCGGAGAAGTCGACCTGTGGGTCCAGGATTCGCCCCTCCGTACCAGGACTGGGCATCATGCAATCGCGGTGGACAGAGTGCTGCACGGCAGTGAGCGTTGGGACCTGCTCGGTCTGAGTGCAACCTTGGACACAACGGTCGATCTCGGACCCGAACAGACGTGGGTTCGTACTCCACGGGTGAAGACGCCTCGTAAGTCGGCCAAGGCAGCCGTCGAAGAGGAAGTTGTGGACAACCGAGTACGCGTCGTTGCCGACTGCGAGGGCTATCGGCTGAGCGGCCGCTACGACCCCGAGACGCAACGGCTCGAGATCACCGCAGGGCCGATGGAGGGTCGACGGTTCGACAATCCCTCCGTCGCCGCCAGTGCAGTAGCCACGCACATCAGTGGGGACGTCGAGGAGCGCGACGGTTGGCAGTTCTGGCAGCTGGACACTCCGGATCGAGCTCCGTTGGGATCGTTTCAGTAGGAAACCGCAGCGCACGACTGCTCTGTTGTGATTGCTCACCAAATTGGCCTATCCGGCAAAAACGGGACAAAGGTCCGATTAACCTAGCGCTGGTAGGACGAGCTCCCTGCTTTAGCCCCTGGGTCGAATCGATGTTCGAGAGTTCGTCCGCGCATCGAAATTCGGGTACCAGCGAGCTCAACGGTCGACAGTGCGAGGGGTGCTGTCGACCGTGGGGAGAGGTTTTCACCATGGAACATTCCTTCCGGACGGGCACGGCCCATGCGTCCCGTTTTCTGTTCCTCATCGCCCAGTTCGTCGATCGGAGAATCCCGGCCGAGTTCTTCTCCGCTCAGTTCCGCGAGCTGCAGAACACCCAATCCACCTATCTCGATGCCGACGTCTCTTCGGTCATCGGAATGTTGTCGGTCGACGTCGGCGCGTACCTGGGCGATGTCGAAATCAGAGGGGTGGACTACATCGACTCCGAACAACTCTGGCTGGCTGCCGGGCAGGCGTTTCGCGATCTCATGACCGTCCAGTCCCAGCACATCGAACGCGAGGCAGGGTGACCGCAACGCGTACCCTCACCGGAATCGATCACGCTGCCGCAGAAGGTCTTCGAGCCTGAATCGTCGGTGCGTGCCGCGCATTTCGATCGATAGGTCGCCCGCGTCGGCCAACCGTCTGACGTAGGTGTCGGAGACACCGAGGACCTCGGCAGCTTGCGAAGTGGTCAACAACTCGTCCACGGTTCCGATGGCCACCGCCCGGCCGGTAGAGAGTTGGGTCAGAAGTTCCAAGACCGCACTGCGTGATGCGTCGTCGAGTCGAACCTCCGAACCGCCGATTCTGAGGTCGACGTCCGCTCCGGTTCGCTCGTGAACGACTGCCGCCAACGAGTTGGCCGATCGCGACTCGAGAGCAGGCATGACGAATCGGAAGTCCATTCGTCCAGGATAGGAGTGGGCGCGGGCGTCGGTACGCATAGGCTCGGAGCACCCAGCATGTGAGGAGTGTTCCAGTGCCACAGTTGTTGCACCTCGATTCGTCCGCCGACCCGGATCGTTCGACAAGCCGTCGGGTGACGGCCCGCTTCTCGGACGCCTGGCATGGCATCGGCACCGACCACTCGGTGATCCATCGAGACCTGCATTCGAGTCCGTTGCCCCACCTACCCACCTCGGCGCTGCACTGGGCACCTCGCCTGCGAACCGCCGACGAAATCGTGGAGCCGTCCGCCGAGGCGTTGCAGGTCGAACTGATCGAGGAACTGATCTCGGCCGACGCGGTGCTGATCGGCGCGCCGATGTACAACTGGTCGATCCCGTCGACCCTGAAGGCATGGATCGACTACGTACACGTTCCGGGTGTCACTGTTCCGTTCGACAGTGACACGGCACCTCTCGTCGGCAAGCCCGTGGTCGTGGTGACCAGTCGGGGAAACGACTACACCCCCGGTACCGACAACGCGTCCTCCGACCACACCACCGCGCAACTGCGACAGGTGCTCGGAGTTGCGCTGGGGATGGACGTCCACTTCGTCCCGGTCGACTTGACACTCGCCGAGCGGGTGCCGGCGCTCGCACCGCAGATTCCGCAGGCACGAGCCAATCTCGAGGCGGCGTTCTCCGCCGTCGACGATCTTGCGTTGCGATTGGGTGGAGCAACCACCAGGTGAGCGCCGAGTAGCCTGGCGAGGTGCTCTCGAACGGCCCAGGTAACGACACCACCCGCGGTGAACGTGGATCAGGGCGCCATCGCATCAGGACGCCGTCGCGCAACCGCGGTCTCGCACTCCGAATCGGCCGAATTGTCGTCGCCACTGCGGCAGTTGCCTCGATCGCGGTGAGTGGAATCGGGTTCGCGGTGTACCGCGAAGCCACCACGGGGCTGACCACGTCGGACGCGCTCGACGGCATCGCGAACAATGATCCTGGCGGCAACGGCGAGGACACCAACATTCTGTTGATCGGTCTCGACAGCCGCAAGGACATGGACGGCAACGACCTGCCTGCCGAGTTCGTCACCGATGCGCTGCATGCGGGCGACAGCGACGTCGGCGGTTACAACACCAACACGCTGCTGCTGGTGCACCTTCCGGCCGACGGAGGGAGGGCGACTGCGCTGTCGATACCTCGCGACGACTACGTCGACGTTCCCGGATACGGCAAGCGAAAGATCAAGGAGGCGTACGGACTTGCCAAAGCCGACGCCGATACACAGTTGCTCGACGAGGGCGTCACCGATTCGGCCGAACGTGAGCGTCGAGCACGCGACGCGGGTCGGCGATCGACGTTGACCGCGGTTCGTGACCTGCTCGACGTGCCGATCGATCATTTCGCCGAGGTGAACCTGCTGGGCTTCTACGACGTCGCGACAGCCGTCGGGCCGATTCAGGTGTGCCTGAACAATCCGGTACACGACAACTATTCGGGGGCGGACTTCGCCGCGGGCGCGCAGGAACTGAGCGCTTCGCAGGCGCTGTCCTTCGTCCGGCAACGCCACGGCCTCGACAACGGCGATCTCGATCGAACCAAACGGCAGCAGGCCTTCGTGGCAGGAGTGATGGCCAAGCTCAGCACCTCCGGTGTCATGGCGAACATCGGCGAACTCCGGGCGCTCGTCGCGGGTACCAAGAACGACGTCGTGATCGACGCGTCCTTGGATCCGGTGAAGCTTGCAGGCGAAGCCGGTGCAGTTATGCAGGGAGACATCGATTTCTACACGCTCCCGATCACCGGCTACGACACGATCGACGGGCAGGACGTCAATCTCGTCGACGTCGACGCCGTCCGGGCCGAGGCAGCCCGGCTGATCGGCGACGTACCTGTGCAGGCACCGCCGACCACCGCGGCAGCTGATCCCGCAACGCCGCCGCCCCCGATCGAGGTCGCCGCACAGGATCCGTCCCTGGGTCCGGCGGCAGCCCCCGACGAGGGTGTGCACAGCGACGGCGGCATTCCCTGCGTCGACTGAGCCCTGCGTCGACCGAACTCGCCAGCGGGTATCGGTCAGGGCGTCGGCGCGCTGAGCAGAACGTCCATCAACTGCTTCTCGACCGCCGCGAACTGCGGCGTCGTGACGATCTCGAGCCCGCGTGGACGTGGCAGAGCCACCTCGATCTGCCGTCGAACGTGTGCCGGTCTGGGGGAGAGAACGATCACGCGATCGGAGAGATAGACCGCTTCGCGGATGTCGTGCGTGATCATCAGGACCGTCCACCGAAACTCCGACCAGACCTGCTGCAACCAGGCCTGCATATCGCTTCGAGTCAACGAGTCCAGTGCCCCGAAGGGTTCGTCGAGCAGTAGTACCGATCGTCCCTGCACCACCGTGCGCAGCAGCGCCGCCCGCTGGCGCATGCCGCCGGAGAGCTCGGACGGTCTGGCCGACTCGTACCCGTCCAAGCCGAACACCGGGAACAGCTCGCGTGCCCGCGCTCGCGCCTCCTTCTTGGCAACGCCCTGCACTTCGAGCCCGAGGGTGGTGTTGTCCAGCACCGAACGCCATGGAAACAGGAGATCCTTCTGCGGCATGTAGGCGCACGGCGGTACTCGAACCGTGCCGGAGTCGGGCTTGTCGAGTCCGGCCAGCATGTTGAACACCGTGCTCTTACCGGAACCGCTCGGGCCGATGATCGACAGGAACTCGCCGGGGCCAGCACTGAACGACACGCCGTCGAGTACGGGCTTGTCGCCGAATGACTTGGTGAGATCGTGAACGTCGATGCAGGTGTCGGGGTCAGACATGAAGACCAACCGACCCGTGGCGCGCCCAAGGCGCGACGAACCGCTCCACCAGGAAGGTGGAGACGAACAGGACCACGCTGATCACGGCCGTCACGGCAACCGCGGCGAGAACCAGATCGGTACGAAACGAGTTCTTCTGTTGGCTCATGTAGATGCCGAGTCCGGCACTGGCCCCGGCATATTCGGCAAAGATCGCGCCGACCACGGCGTAGGTGATTCCGATGCGCAGGGAGGTGAAGAACCGGGGTAGCGCCGACGGTAGCCGCACGTATCGAAACTGTTGCCAGCGCGAGGCACCCATGCTGGCCAGCAGCGATCGCGCGTCTCGATCGGCCGCCGCGAAACCCTCGATGAGTCCGATGGCCATCGGGAAGAACGTCGCCAAAGCGATCACCAGGATCTTCGGAAGCAGCCCGAAGCCGAACCAGATGATCAACAGTGGCGCGATCGCGATGATCGGAAGCGTCTGCGATACGACGAAGAGGGGAACGAACGCGCGACGCAGCCACGGCGAGAAGTCCACCGCGATGGCCAGCAACCAGGCCAGGGACAGGGAGACCGCGAACCCGACGAGGGTCACCTGCAGGGTTGCCGCTGCGTTCTCGGCGATCGCATCGCGTTGCGCCCAACCCTGGACCACCACGCGGCCGGGGGACGGCAGCACCTGCGGGCGGATGCCACTGATCTCGACGTAGATCTGCCAGGCGGCGATGATCAGAACGACGACGGTCAGCGCCGGCCACGCCCAACGCAGCGAGGCTCGGATACCGCTGAGCGAGAAGGAAACTCGATCAGCGGCCACCGTCTCATCGATCGCCGAGGTAGTCATTGGTGAAGTAGGTCGACCAGTCCGGCTCCGCGGTCAGAGGCGCGCCGTTCTGATCGGCCAACACGCCACTGTCGTACAGGAACTTGGAGTACGCCGTCCACTTGTCGATACTCTGTCGTCCTACTTCGCCGGACGAGTCCTTCATGTACTTCGCCGCGAGCATCTCCTGGCTCTCGAAGACCAGCGATTCGTCGGTGAACGTTCCCGGATTGGCGTCGATCAGATCCTGTGCGGCCTTGTCCGGATCGTCGGCGGCGAGTTGGTAGCCGCGCTGAAGAGCCTGGACGAACTTCTCGGCCTGGTCCGGGTGGGCTGCGAGCCAGGGCTCGTTGCCGCTGATCGTGATGGCGTAGGCGTCGGGAAAGCCGTAGTCGGTGTAGTCGAAGTACTTCATCGGGGTTCCGCTGTGCTCGGCTTCGATGCCTTCCCACGCGAAATAGGAGACGGTGAAGTCCGCGGTCCCCGAATACACCGCCTCGTACGCCGAGGTTCCCAGGACGACGGTCTCGTATTCGCCTGTGCCACCGTCGTTCTTGATGACCTGCTGGAGTCCGGCTTGCTCACCGGATTCGCCGAAGCCGGCGTAGACCTTGCCGTCGAGTGCCTTCGGGCTCGGTATGTCGTCTCGATCTGCGCGGACACCGATGCCGGTCGCCCAATGTTGGAGCGGCGCGAGGACCGAGACGATCTGCGCGCCCGCCGAAGTGGCGAACACACCCGAACTCTGTGTACTGATACCGAATTCGGCGTTTCCGGCATCGACGAGAGTGTCCGCCGCGGTGTTGTTGTACGGCAGAATCTCCACGTCCAGACCGGCGTCGGCGAAGTAGCCTTCCTGCAGCGCCACGTAGAGGCCGGTGTGGTTGGTGTTCGGCGTCCAGTCCAACGCGAATCGAATGGTGTCGGAGTCCGTCGACTGCGAGCAGCCCACCAGTCCGGTCGTGGCAACGACGGCCGCCGCCAACGCGGCGAGGATCCGAGCGGTTCTCATGCGTGCACCGCACTCTCGGCCAGCGGCCACGGAGTGGGATGCAAAGCGCTGTCCCAGAACATCAATTCGTACCGCGATGCCACGACGAAGGCGTCGATCATCTGCTCTCGCTGTACCGGAGTCGCGGCAGCCGCCGCGTCGTCCACGAATGTCCTTGCGGCGTCGACGATCGCATGGAATTCGGGTGCGTCGTACGCGGCCACCCACCGCGCGTACGGGTGGTCGGGATCGCGATCGAGAACCGCTCTCGCGGCACCGGCGAGTGAGCGGCCCACGTCGGCGTAAATCCAGAAGCACGGCAGAACAGCCGCTGCTGCAACAGGATACGGTTCGGTTGCCGCAATCGCGGTGAGGTAGGAGGTGTAACCGAGGCATGCCGGTGAAGGCTCGGGTGTCCGGGTCGACGCGGGCAGCGCTCCACCGGTCAGCATCTCTTCGTGCGAGGCGGCCTCGTCCATCGCGCTGGCGGCGGCGCTCGCCCAGAATGCTCCGGCAACCGGGTTCGGCGCGTGTGCAGCCAGTAGTGACAGCGACTTGACGTACCCACCGAGATAGAGCGAATCCTGCTCGAGATACCGACGGAACGCATCGAGCGGAAGTGTTCCGGCTCCGAGAAGCCGGAGAAACTCGAGGTCGTCGATCGCGCGTCGGATGTTCTCGGACGCATCCCACAGTAGATCGGTGAAGCGGACCGGGTCCGCAGATACAACAGGCGTCATCGCCTTGACATCCCTTCGTCAGCATTACCTGCATCAGGTTCGGCGGGTTTGATCTCAGCATCCGCATCGGCGGACACACCCCGTGTCAGAACGAAAGCGACAGTAACACCGCTCACCCGGTGGCGCTGGTGCCGCCCCTGCATCTGCGGTCCGGCGTCAGCCCAGCATGTCCTCGAGTTCCATGCCCTTGGTCTCCCTGATCTTGGCCTTGACGAAGAAGAACGAGAGCGCGGCGAACAGAGCGAATCCTGCGTAGATCGCCCACAGCCCCACGGACGACGTCAGCGGCGGGAAGGCAAGCGTGACAGCGAAGTTGGCCATCCAGTTAGCTGCCGTGCCGATGCCGAGCGCCATGGCACGCATGCGGTTGGGGAACATCTCACCGAGCATGACCCACATGATCGGTCCCCATGTGGAGGCGAAGAAGATGACGAACAGATTGGCCCCGACCAACGCGATCGCACCCCACGGAGCGGGCAACGTGACGTCGTCGCCGCTGCCGGTCGCCTGCGAGAATGCCACCGACGCCATGACGAGCCCGACGAACATGCCGATCGAACCCCCCATCAGCAGTTTGCGCCTACCGATTCGGTCCACGAACAGGATCGCCACGAACGTCATGACCACGTTGATCACAGCGGTGATCACGGAGGTGGTGAACGATTGATCCTCGGAGAAGCCGACCGAACGCCACAGCGTCGTCGAGTAGTAGAAGATCGCATTGATGCCGACCAGCTGTTGCAGCACGGCCATCGTGATGCCCACCCAGACGATGGGTTGCAGGCCGAACTTCGGCCCGCGAATATCGGCGAACGACGAGCGTGACTCCTTGCGCAGCGTCAGCCTGATCTCGTGGACGCGCTCGTCCGGGTGCAGCTCACCGGTGATCTCGGCGAGTACGCGGGCCGCTTCCTCGTCGAGATGCTGACCGACGAGGTAACGCGGAGACTCCGGGATCAGGGTTGCCAGCAACCCGTACACGAGAGCGGGAATCACGCCGACCAGGAACATCCAGCGCCATGCCTCGATGCCGAACCACAGGTCGTTGGACGCGCCGTCGGCGGCACCGGCGAGAAGAGCGTCGGACAGCAGAGCAGCGAAAATGCCGATGGTGATGGCCAATTGCTGAAGCGAGGCCAAGGAACCGCGCCATTTGGCGGGAGCGATCTCGGCGATGTACGCCGGTGCGATCACCGAAGCGATGCCGATTCCGAGTCCGCCGAGCACTCGCCAGAGCATCAGGTCGGGGACGCTGAACGCCAATCCCGAGCCGATCGAGGAAACGACGAACAGGGCCGAGCCCAGCAGCATGACCTTCTTGCGTCCCCAACGATCTGCGAGGCTGCCGGCGAACCAGGCGCCCACTGCGCACCCGATGAGGGCGATCGCCACCACGAAGCCGGTGGTGAACGAGCCGAGGAGGAAATGATCTTCGATCGAGTCGACAGCGCCGTTGATGACCGAGCTGTCGAAGCCGAACAGGAACCCGCCCACAGCAGCGGCGATGCTGACGCCGATGACCTTCGCTGTGTGGCGGTCCGAGGTCTGATTCATGTGTGATGCACCTTCCGGCCGCGCGCACGGGCGTCGGCCGCTGGGGAGACCGTACGGCAGGGATTGTCGTACCGTCCCCGGACATTACGCCTGGTAATTTGCCGCGCGAACGAGACCGTCAGCGAAGGTCGAAATCCTCGTTCGAGACGGTGAAACCGTGGCCGACCTGATCGGAGCACGTGACCCCGGTCTTCTGGTCGACGCTGCACTGCAGGCCGTTGGTGGAACCACTTCCGGGCACGGTGAGAACTTCGCCGTACGGCAAGGCCGTCGCAGGCCCGTCGAAACGGTGGAACTTGGGATCGCCGAGGCTCTCGAACTTCGCCGGGGACCCGGCGATCAGCTGTACGGCATTCGGTTTCACCGCCGTCCCCGACGCTCCGCTGCCGGGAACCTCGGGTGCCGAATCGGGGAGTGATCCGTGGCATCCGGCGATCGAGGATTCGAGGACGGCGATACCGCACTCGAATTTTCCGCTGGGGCTCGAGAAGTAGTACCAACCGGGTGCCTTGCCTGCGTAGTCCTGCGGCTTTGCCTGGGCTGCAGCAGGACTCGTCGGCGCCACCGTGGTGGACGTCGGCGTGGCGATCGATGTGGTGGACGGTGATGCCGACGTGGCAGAGGGCACGGAGGGAGCCGTGGCGACCGGGGTGGGGCGGTCGGTGATCACGGTTGCCATCGGACCGTCGCCTTCACCGCTCGCACCGCACCCTCCGAGCATGCATGCTCCGACGACTGCCACTGCGACACATCCGATTCTCTTCATCGCCGGTTCCTTCGCTCGCGGGCGTCGACGCTGTGAGTAACGTCGCCGAGGGGACGGTTGATGTTGGTACGTTGGGCAACGACCGAACGGGAGGTTCCATGGTCACCGCGTCCGACTCCGCTGCGTCCGATTCGACCGTGCTCGTGAGCACGCCCTACGGCGAGGTTCTCGGCTATCCGGTCGATGCCGATACGTCGCCGATCGTGGCCTGGCGGGGTATTCCCTACGCGACGCCTCCGGTGGGCAAGCTCCGGTTCCGCGCGCCGCGACCGTTGCAGCCCTGGGCGGGAGTGCTCGACGGCCTCGAGTTCGGTGCGATGGCTCCGCAGGGCCGCGACAGTCCGGTGCCGATCGATCCGTCGCTGTCGATTTCCGAGGACTGTCTCACGCTCAACGTCTGGGCTCCCCGTCCCGAGGCAGAACTGCGGCCGGTGCTGGTCTGGATCCACGGCGGCGCCTACTCGCTCGGATCGTCGGCACAGCGGGTGTACGACGGGAGGAACCTCAGCGAGAACGGCGATGTGGTGGTGGTGACCATCAACTTTCGTCTCGGTGCGTTCGGGTTCCTCGACCTGTCGTCGTTCTCCACCGACGAGCACACCTTCGAGACCAATCTGGGACTGCGAGATCAGATTGCCGCACTGCAGTGGGTCCGCGAGTGCATCTCGGCGTTCGGCGGCGATCCCGATCAGGTGACGGTGTTCGGCGAATCCTCCGGGGGAGCGTCGGTCACCACGTTGATGACCTCGCCGAAGGCCGAGGGTCTGTTCCAGAGAGCGATCGTGCAGAGCGCGCCTGCGACCTCGGTGTACGGCCCCGAACGCGGAGCCGCGGTGGCCTCGAGGTTCCTGGAGTTGGTAGGCGTCGAGCCGGCGGACATCGGTGAACTCTTGGACATGCATTTCACGAGGCTGGTCACCGCCGGTGACACACTCTGCTACGAGATCCCGACGACAGTGCCTGGGACACTTGGTCTTTCGCCGGTCGTCGACGGAGATATCGTTCCGCGCTATCCCGTGGCGGCCTTCCAGAAGGGTCTCTCGCACAAGATCCCGTTGATCATCGGCACCAACCACGACGAGCCCTCGATCTTTCGATTCATGAAGTCTCCGTTGATGCCGATCACCTCCGACACGGTCTCCGAGATGTTCCGCGCCATCGCTCACGACCACGCGGATCTGCCTGCTTATCGAGTGGCCGAGATCATGGCGGCGTACCCGGACCGAGACAAACCGGCCGGGGCACAAGCCATATCGCGCGACGCGGGATTCCTCATGCCGAGCGTGTGGATCGCCGACGGGCACAGCAGGCACTCGCCGACATGGATGTACCGATTCGATCATGCGACACCGATGCTCAAGGCCGCACGAGTGGGAGCCGGCCACGCGACCGAACTGCCGTACGTCTTCGGCAATTTCGGAACGCTCAACCGAGACCCCACCTTCTGGCTCGGTGGCCGAAAGCCGGCAATGGCGGTGTCTGCGCGGATGCAGAGACGCTGGCTCGCTTTCGCGCGGTACGGCGTCCCCGCTGCGTTGGATGCGTCCAAGCATTGGGCTCCGTACACCGAGAAGACGCGCTGGACGCTGGTGATCGATGCATCCGACACTCTCGTCGACGACCCCGACGGCGACATGCGCGCTGCGTGGGGCGACCGCGTTCTGGGATTCAGCTGACACGTCGCCCGTGCGTTGTGTCGCACGGACGTTGCTGACATGAATCGAACGTAACAGCAACAACACGGGTCGCTCGAGTCACAGCGGTAACAATTGGATGTCAGCACGCTGTCGGTGGGGGCGGTTATGTTCGGTGTGTGTTGATGTCGAGGATCGTCGAAACCTCCCGTGCCGTGGCAGCGACGCGCTCGCGCAAGGTCAAGATCGAGCAGCTGAGCGCGCTCCTGGCCGAAGCGGCAGCCGGTGACATCGAGCCTGCTGTCTCGTGGCTCTCGGGGGAGTTGCCGCAGGGTCGGATAGGTGTCGGCTGGCGCACGCTGGCCGATCTCGACGTCGCGGCTGCCGCGGATTCGACACTGACGGTTGCCGAGGTGGACGAGGCGATATCGTCGGTCGCGGCGACGTCGGGGGCCGGTTCTGCTGCTCGCCGGGTGGCGCTGCTGACGGCCCTGTTCTCCCGGAGCACAGCCGAGGAGCGTCGGTTTCTGATCCGGCTCGTCACCGGTGAGCTGCGTCAGGGCGCGCTCGAAGGAATCATGGTCGACGCTGTCGCCGCCGCGACGAATCTGCCGCAGGCCTCGGTGCGTCGCGCATTCATGCTCTCGGGGAGGTTGCCTGCCACTGCGATCGCTGCCATCACCGGTGGCGTCGAAGCGCTGGACGCATTTCGGCTCGAGGTGGGTCGCCCGGTCCGGCCGATGCTGGCCTCGCCCGCGGAGTCTCTGCGGGGCGCATGGGAACAGCTCTCCGGCGATGTCACCGTCGAATACAAGCTCGACGGCGCGCGAATTCAGGTGCACCGCTCCGGAACCGACGTGAGCATCTACACGCGCACTCTGCGCGACATCACTGCGAGTGTGCCCGAGCTGGTGGATCTGGTTCTCGCGCTGCCGTGCGACTCCGTGGTCCTGGACGGTGAGACCCTCGCGCTCGAAGACAGCGGCCGCCCGCGACCTTTCCAGGAAACGATGAGTCGGTTCGGTGCCGAGAGTGCGCACGAGCTACTGCTGCAGCCCTACTTCTTCGACTGCCTGCACCTCGACGGTGTCGACCTGCTCGATGCCCCGTTGGAGCAGCGTCTGGCTGCACTGGACCGGGTGGCACCGGGACACCGAATTCCCAGTGTCGTCAGGCCCGACGCGGACGCGGCAGCAGCCCATTTCGACGCGGCACTCGACGCCGGGCACGAAGGGATCATGCTCAAAGCGCTCGGTGCTCCGTACGCCGCAGGCCGCCGCGGAAAGAGCTGGCAGAAGGTCAAACCCGAGCACACCCTCGACCTCGTTGTGCTCGGAGCCGAGTGGGGATACGGGCGTCGCACCGGTTACCTGTCCAACCTGCACCTCGGAGCTCGCGATCCCGACGGCGGTGACCCGATCATGGTCGGTAAGACCTTCAAAGGCCTGACCGACGTTCTGTTGCAATGGCAGACCGACGAATTCCCGAAACACGAGCGCGAGCGTGACGAGCACACCGTGTACCTGCGACCCGAGCTGATCGTCGAAATCGAACTCGACGGCGTGCAGGTCAGCCCACGCTATCCGGGCGGTGTTGCACTGCGGTTCGCGCGAGTACTCCGGTATCGACCCGACAAGAACCTTGCCACCGCGGACTCCATCGACGCCGTGCGTGCACTGCTTCCGCACTCGTGAACAGTTCGGACGATTAATACGTACGAAACCGCACGAACGATCCCGTAACACGGCGCAAAATATCTTGAGGGTGCAAGCCAGCGAGAGATGGAGTGCCAATGATGTCCACAGTTCGAGCTGCTCTGGTCCAAAGCAAGTGGACCGGTGACAAAGAATCGATGATCGCGGCGCACGAGGGGTTTGCTCGGTCCGCCGCCGAGCAGGGCGCGAAAGTCGTTTGTTTCCAAGAACTTTTCTACGGTCCGTACTTCTGTCAATTGCAGGATGCGAAATTCTACGAGTATGCAGAATCGGTACCCGGGCCGACCGTCGACCGTTTCGCCGCATTGGCGAAGGAACTCGGCATCGTGATGATTCTGCCCGTCTACGAGCAGGAACAACCCGGACTTCTGTACAACACCGCTGCCGTCGTCGATGCGGACGGCACCTATCTCGGCAAGTATCGGAAACACCACATTCCCCACGTGAACGGATTCTGGGAGAAGTTCTACTTTCGCCCGGGAAACCTGGGGTGGCCGGTGTTCGACACCGCGGTCGGCCGAATCGGTGTGTACATCTGCTACGACAGGCACTTTCCCGAGGGTTGGCGGGCGTTGGGCCTCGCCGGTGCCGAGATCGTCTTCAATCCCTCGGCCACCTCGCGGGGCCTGTCGAACTACCTGTGGAAGCTCGAACAGCCCGCATCCGCCGTCGCGAACGAGTACTACGTGGGCGCGATCAATCGAGTCGGAATCGAATCCGAATACGGTGACGACGACTTCTACGGAACCAGTTACTTCGTGGACCCCGAAGGCAAATTCGTCGGCGAGGTGGCGTCGGATTCCGAATCCGAAATAATCGTGCGCGACCTGGACATGGATTTGATCAAGGTGGTCCGCGACCGGTGGGCCTTCTATCGTGACCGTAGACCCGACGCATACGGCCCGTTGGTGCAACCCTGATGGCCACCACCTTCGTGCACGGCGGGACAGTGGTATCCACTACCGGCGCACAGGAATTGGATGTGCTCATCGACGGCGAGAGCATCGTCGCGGTACTGGCACCCGGATCGGTCTCCCTGGCCGCGGACCTGAAGACCTCGGCGGACGTGGTCGTCGACGCGACCGGAAAATACGTGATCCCGGGTGGGGTCGACGGGCACACTCACATGGAGATGCCCTTCGGCGGTACGTTCGCCTCCGACACCTTCGAAACCGGAACGCGCGCAGCGGCGTGGGGTGGCACGACGACGATCGTGGACTTCGCGATTCAGACTCCCGGTCAGCGCGTCCAGGACACTCTGGCGCAATGGCACGAGAAGGCCGCGGGGCAGTGTGCCGTCGACTACGGATTCCATCAGATCATCGGCGACGTGACCGACGATTCCTTGAAAGCCATGAGCGAGTTGGTATCCGAGGGCGTCACCAGTTTCAAACTCTTCATGGCCTACCCGGGTGTGTTCTACTCCGACGACGGCAAGATCCTGCGCGCCATGCAGTCCGCCGCCGAAACGGGTGCACTGCTGATGATGCATGCGGAGAACGGCATCGCGATCGATGTTCTCGTTGCTCAGTCGATCGCCCGTGGAGACACGGCCCCGTACTTCCACGGCACGTCACGGCCGTGGCAGCTCGAGGAGGAGGCGACGCATCGAGCGATAATGTTGGCCGACGTCACCGGTGCACCGCTCTACGTCGTACACGTCTCTGCCAAGCAGGCCCTTGAACAGATCGCGCAGGCCCGGGGCAACGGACAGAACGTCTTTGCCGAGACATGTCCGCAGTACCTGTATCTGTCGCTAGAGGAACAGCTCGGCGCTCCGGGCTTCGAGGGTGCCAAGTGGGTCTGCTCGACGCCGTTGCGGTCGCGAGCGGAGGGGCATCAGGACGAGTTGTGGCGATACCTGCGCACCGGAGACGTTTCGACCGTCAGTACCGATCACTGCCCCTTCTGCATGAAGGATCAGAAGGAGATGGGTATCGGTGATTTCTCGAAGATTCCCAACGGGATCGGCTCGGTGGAACACCGCATCGATTTGATGTTCCAGGGTGTCAAGAGCGGCAAGATCACGCTCGAGAAGTGGGTCGACGTCTGCTGCACCACCCCGGCCAGGATGTTCGGGATGTATCCGAGGAAAGGCGTCATCACCCCCGGTGCCGACGCGGACATCGTGATCTACGACCCGAACGGACACACCAGCATCGGCGTCGAGAAGACCCACCACATGAACATGGACTATTCGGCGTACGAGGGTTTCGAGATCGACGGCCATGTCGACACCGTGATCTCGCGTGGCCGGATCATCGTCGACGGTGGATCCTATTCCGGCACTGCGGGACACGGCCGATTCGTCCGGCGCGACCTGTCGCAGAATCTGATCTGAGCCATGGACATCGGGGTAGTGCTCCAGTGCAATCCGCCGGCGTCCCGTGTGGTCGACCTGGCCAGACAGGCGGAGACACATGGCTTCTCGCACGTGTGGACGTTCGATTCGCATCTGCTGTGGCAGGAACCGTACGTCATCTACAGCCAGATTCTGGCCGCGACGAGGCGGGTGACCGTCGGTCCGATGGTCACCAATCCCGCCACCCGCGACTGGACGGTGACCGCATCGACGTTCGCGACGCTCAACGACATGTTCGGCAATCGGACCGTCTGCGGCATCGGCCGCGGTGATTCGGCCGTCCGCGCCCTCGGTGGGAAGCCGACAACCCTTGCCACGCTGCGGGAATCGATCGAGGTGATCCGTAGCTTGGCCAATGGGCGAAGTGCCCGGATCGGGGAGACGACAGTGCAGTTTCCGTGGGCGGAGCGGTCCCGACTCGAGGTGTGGGTAGCTGCGTACGGCCCCAAAGCCCTCGAGCTCACCGGACAGGTGGCGGACGGGTTCATTCTGCAGCTGGCCGATCCCGATATCGCAGCGTGGACGATCGGCCGGGTCCGCGCTGCGGCCGAGCAGGCGGGTCGCGATCCGGATTCGATCTCGATCTGCGTCGCCGCTCCCGCCTACGTCACCGACGGTACCGACGCAGGGCTCGAACACGCCCGAGATCAGTGTCGTTGGTTCGGCGGGATGGTGGGCAATCACGTCGCCGATATCGTCTCGCGGTACGGCGGCGACGGCAGCGGTGTTCCACAGGCACTCACCGACTACATCGCGGCGCGTGAAGGGTACGACTACAACGAGCACGGCCGCGCAGGCAATTCGCACGCAGAGTTCGTTCCGGACGAGGTGATCGACAGGTTCTGTCTGCTCGGCTCCCCGGCCGATCACATCGCGAAGCTGAAAGATCTCGAGGCTCTCGGTGTCGATCAGTTCTCGGTGTACCTGCAACACGATGCCAAGGCAGCGACGCTGGAAGCGTACGGGGAGAGCATAATTCCGCAGATCCGCCCGAGCGTGACGGCGACGTCGTGACGGGTGTTCTCGATCAGGCCTCGGTGGTGACGCCTGCTCCCGCCGGTGCGCATCGAGGAGCGCGGCGTCCGTTGATGGCAGTGGGGGCCGTCGGCGTGCTGCTGGTGTTCTGGGAGTCGGTGAAAGTGCTCGTCCCCGACAACGGGGTGAGTATCGCCGGCGTGCGGGTGCTGCCCCGCACCGACGACGGAGCGCTACCGCACGTGTGGTCGGTGTTGGCAGCGCTGACCGAGCCGGAGGTGAACGTCGCGGGGGCTCGCAGTGTCGGTGCGGCGATCGTGTCCAGTGGCCTGTTCACCTTCGGGCTCGCGGTACTCGGGTTCGCGCTGGGGACGGTGGTCGGGCTGTTGCTGGCGGTGGCGATGCAACGATTCGTGTGGGTCGAGCGCTCCGTGCTGCCGTATGTGATCGTCTCGCAGACGGTTCCACTGATCGCGTTGGCACCGCTCGTCGCAGGGTGGGGCGGAAAAATCGCGATCGGCGGTTACGCCTGGCAGCCGTGGATGAGCATCACCGTCATCGCGTCGTATCTTGCGTTCTTCCCGGTGGCGGTGGGGATGCTGCGCGGCCTGCGTGCACCCGATCGGGCAGCGTTGGACCTGATGCACAGTTACGCGTCCGGATGGTGGACCACACTGGTTCGACTACGCCTACCCGCCTCGGTGCCTCATCTGATTCCGGCGCTGCGTCTGGCCGCGGCCGCTGCCGTGATCGGTGCCGTGGTCGCCGAGATCTCCACCGGAACGACCGGCGGTATCGGCAGGCAGATCATCGTGTTCTCGCAGCAGGCAACAGGAGACGCATCCCGCCTTTACGCAGCCGTTCTCGGCGCAGCGGTGCTCGGACTGGTGGTGACCGGGTTGGTGTCACTGCTCGACATCGCACTGGGTCGGTACGCCGGTCGCTCGCCGGGTCGAAAGGATCGGTCATGACCGAGCATGCGGTACTCGTCGAGGGCGTCGGAAAGACGTTCGACGGGGGAGTGACTGCGTTGGAGGACATATCGCTCGCGATCGCCCCCGGCGAATTCGTCTCGCTGATCGGGCCCTCGGGGTGCGGTAAGTCGACGTTGCTCCGTATCGTTGCCGATCTCGAGCAACCCACGTCCGGTACTGCCTCGGTGTTCGGTCTGACTGCTCGCCGAGCCCGCGTCGATCAGAAGTACGGCATCGCCTTTCAGCAGGCCGGGCTGCTCGAGTGGCGCACAGTGCAATCCAACGTCGCATTGCCGCTCGAACTCCACAAGGTTCGCAAAAAGGAACGCGCAGAACGGGTTCGCGAACTACTGGACCTCGTCGGACTCACCGATTTCGCCGACAAGTTTCCCAGCCAGCTGTCCGGTGGGATGCAGCAACGAGTGGCGATCGCGCGGGCGCTGGCCCGAACACCGGGACTGCTGCTGATGGACGAACCGTTCGGTGCCCTGGACGAGATGACCCGCGAGAAGATGCAGAACGACCTACTGCGCATCGCCGAGGAGTCGAGCGCAGCAGTGGTGTTCGTGACCCACTCGATTCCCGAAGCGGTCTACCTGTCCGATCGGGTGGTAGTGATGTCCGCTCGGCCGGGGCGGATCGTCGACACACTCACGATCGACAGATTCGACACGAACGACGATCCGCGCGAATCGGCGGAGTTCTTCTCGTCCATCACCGCGGTTCGGGATGCACTGCACGGCCGTTCGGTTCGAAGTGCGGATCTGCGATGAAGCTGTGGCTGCCACCGGTGGTGTTCGGGGCGGCGGCGCTCGCACTGTGGCAAATGCTCACGGTCGTCGCGGGGGTTCCGTCGTTCCTGCTGCCGTCCCCGAGCGCCATCGCCGAGCAATTCGTGCGAAACCTCGGAAACATCGGATCGGCAAGTCTGGCAACGGGAACCAACGCTCTCGTGGGCTTGATCGCAGGCTCGGTCCTCGGTCTCCTGGCAGCGATGGCAGCAGTTCGCCTGCGGATCGTCGACGAACTGCTCACCCCGTTGGCAGCGGGTGCCGCAGCCGTTCCCATCGTCGCTCTCGCGCCGGTGTTCAACTCGATGTTCTCCTCGACCACCGATCTACCGCGCCGCCTCGTGGTCACCATCGTCGTGTTCTTCCCGGTCTTCGTCAGTGCGGCGAAGGGACTGCGTCAGGTCTCGGCCGTGCACCACGACCTCATGACGTCGTATGCCGTCGGTGGTTGGCAGTTCACCCGAATCGTCCGCCTCCCGTCCGCCGTTCCACACATCTTCACCGGGTTGCGGGTTGCCGCTCCCAATGCTGTCATTGCTGCCATCATCTGCGAGTACTTCGGTGGACTGCAGAACGGTTTGGGGTCGCGGATCACCTCCGCCGCGGCGAACACGGCCTACCCCCGGGCATGGGCCTACGTGATGGGTGCCATCGCAGTCGGTTTGCTCTTCTTTCTGGTTGTTCTGCTGCTCGAGAAGCTCGTGTCCCGGCGTCGTACCTAGGAGATGAACGTGAAGATCACCCGAACCCCCCGATCTCTTCTCGCCGCCGTGATGGCGCTTGCAGTGGTCGCCTCGGCGTGCAGTACCACCACGACAGACACCGACACCGGTGCCGACGGAGATACCACGATCAAGCTGCAATTGCAGTGGTTCAAGCAGGGCCAGTTCGCCGGCTACCTCGCCGCCGTCGATCAGGGTTTCTATGCCGAACAGGGGTTGGACGTCGAAATCCTGGACGGTGGAACGGATATCGTCCCGCAAACCGTGCTTGCCCAGGGGCAGGCCGACTACGCCATCGCGTGGGTACCGAAGGCGCTCGCATCCCGCGAGGCCGGAGCCGGCATCACCGACGTGGCTCAGATCTATCAGAAGTCGGGCACCCTGCAGGTCTCGTTCGAGGATCAGAACATCGCCTCACCCGCGGACCTCCGAGGCAAGACCGTCGGAAACTGGGGCTACGGAAACGAGTTCGAATTGTTCGCCGGAATGACGAAAGCGGGAGTGAGCCCGGCGGACGTGACGCTGGTGCAGCAGCAGTTCGACATGAACGGCCTGTTGTCCGGTGATATCGCTGCAGCCCAGGCGATGTCGTACAACGAGTACGCTCAGTTGCTCGAGACCGTGAACCCGGCAACCGGAGCTCTCTACACCGCAGACGATTTCACCACGCTGAACTGGAACGACGACGGCGTCGCGATGCTGCAGGACGCGATCTGGGCCAACACCGACAAGCTCTCGGACGAGGCCTACCAGGAGCAGACCGTCAAATTCCTGGCGGCATCGTTGAAGGGCTGGATCTTCTGCCGCGACAACGTCGAAACGTGCCGCGACATCACCGTCGCTGCAGGCTCCACACTCGGCGCGAGTCACCAGCTCTGGCAGGTCAACGAGGTCAACAAACTGATCTGGCCGTCCGCGGAGGGCATCGGCATGATCGACGAGGCGGCCTGGCAGCAGACCGTCGACATCGCCAAGAGCACCGAGAATGCCGAAGGATCGACGGTGCTGACCGCCGATCCCGATGCCGAGGCGTACACCAACGAGTACGTCACGCAGGCGCTCGATTTGTTGAAGGCCGACGGAGTGGACGTCACCGGAGAGTCGTACGCTCCGATGGAGGTCACACTGGAGGAAGGCGGCAAGTAGATGGATCACGTGTTCTACTCCTGGGCGGCGCAGGCCGAACTGAACCCGATCACCGTCGAGGGAGCGGAGGGGTCGTGGTTCTGGGACGACAAGGGCAACCGGTACCTCGACTTCTCGTCGCAGTTGGTCAACGTCAATCTCGGTCATCAACACCCCGACGTGGTCGCCGCCATCGTCGAACAGGCTCAGGTTCTGACGACCATCTCCCCGACCGTGGCCAACAACAAGCGCAGTGAACTCGCCACGTTGATCGCCGAACGTGCACCGGGTGATCTGAACCGAGTGTTCTTCACGACCGGTGGGGCGGAAGCCGTCGAGCATGCGGTGCGGTTGGCGCGACAGCACACCGGGCGTACGAAGATGCTTGCCGCGTATCGCTCGTACCACGGTGGAACCGGAGTTGCGATCGGTCTCACGGGCGAGCCGCGGCGATGGGGCACCGAGCCGACCAACGTCGACGTCGTACGTTTCTTCGGGCCGTACCCGTACCGCTCACCCTGGGGCACAACGACTCCCGAGGACGAGACGGCCGCAGCGCTGGCACACCTCGAGCAGGTCATCGTGCTCGAAGGTGCGCAGAACATCGCCGGACTGATCCTCGAATCTGTCATCGGCACCAACGGTGTGCTGATCCCGCCGCCCGGCTATCTGGCCGGCGTTCGAGCGCTGTGCGACAAGTACGGGATCGTCTACATCGCCGACGAGGTCATGGTCGGGTTCGGGCGCATCGGCGAATGGTTCGCCTGCCAGGCCTGGGATGTGACACCGGATCTCATCACGTTCGCCAAAGGCGTCAACTCCGGATACGTGCCCCTCGGCGGGGTCGTGATCTCGGAGAAGATCGCCTCGCAGTTCGACCACAAGCCGTACCCGGGCGGCTTGACCTACTCCGGTCACGTGCTCGGGTGCGCCGCGGGCGTGGCTTCCATCGGAGTGTTCGAGCGCGACAAGATCCTTCCTCACGTGCGTCACGTCGGCGAGGACGTACTCGGTGCGGGCCTGTCCAAGCTGGCCGAATCGCATCCGAGTGTGGGCGAGATACGCGGTAAGGGATTCTTCTGGGCCGTCGAACTGGTCAAGGACGGAACGACCCGAGAGCCACTGGTTGCCTTCGCCGCGTCGGGCAAGGACGCGGCGGCGATGGGCACGGTGACCGCCGCGGCGAAGTCACGTGGACTGTGGCCGTTCGTCGCAGGCAATCGCCTCCAGATCGCCCCTCCGCTGACGACGTCCGAGGACGAGATTCGTCAAGGACTGGAAATCCTCGACGAGGTGCTGACGGTGGCGGACGGATTCACCGTCGACGGGTGATCACAGCACGGCACCGGGGTTGAGGATGCCCGCCGGATCGAGAGCGGTCTTGATTCGGCGGGTCAGTTCCATGACGTCCTCACCGACCTGATCGGGCAGCCACGCCTTCTTGAGGCGACCGACACCGTGTTCGCCGGTGATGGTGCCGCCCAACGAGATTGCCAGATCCATGATCGCGCCGAATGCGATGTGGGCGCGACGTGTCATGTCGGCGTCCTCGGGGTCGAAAACGATCAGCGGGTGAGTGTTGCCGTCACCGGCGTGGGCGATGACCGCCACCAGCACGTCGTATTTCGTGGACAGCTCGGCGATTCCGTCGACGAGGGCCGGAAGTGCGGGCAGCGGAACCCCGACGTCCTCGAGGAGCAGGCTGCCGAGTCGCTCGACAGCGGGAATGGCGAACCGCCGCGCGGCAGCGAAGGCCTCGCCCTCGTCGGGGTCGTCGGTGGTGAACACATCCGAAGCACCGGCCTCGGTGCACGCGGCCGCCATGATCTCGATCTCGCGGCCTCGGTCGGCACCGGGGGAGTCGGACCGAGCAATGAGCATCGCCGCCGCCTCGCGATCGAGCCCCATGTTCATGGCATCTTCGACGGCACCGATGGAAGCTCGGTCCATGAACTCGAGCATCGACGGGCGCAGTGTCCGGGTGATGGCCAGAATTGCGGCGGTTGCGTCGTGCACCGACGCGAACGAGGCGACCACCGTACTGGCGGGAGGTTGCGCCGGAATCAATCGAAGAGTGATCTCGGTGATGATGCCCAGCGTTCCCTCGGAGCCGACGAACAGCTTCGCAAGGGACAGACCCGCAACGTCTTTCAGTCGTGGCCCGCCGAGCCGGACGGCGGTACCGTCGGCCAGGACGACCTCGAGACCGAGAACGTAATCGGTGGTGACGCCGTACTTCACACAGCACAGTCCGCCCGCGTTGGTGGCCGCATTGCCTCCGATGGAACACATCTCGAACGAGGACGGATCCGGTGGGTACCAGAGGCCGTGTTCGGCGACGGCCTTCTTGACCTCCGCGTTGAGCAGTCCGGGTTGTACGACGGCGATGCGGGTCACCGGATCGACGGTGATCTCTCGCATCAACTCGGTGGTGAGCACGATTCCGCCGTCCACGGCGGTGGCTCCGCCGGACAGACCCGATCCCGCGCCGCGTGGGACGACTGCCACGGCGTGCTCGGTGGCCCACCGCATCACGGCACGAACGTCCTCGGTGGACTGTGCGCGCACGACGGCCAGCGGGGTGCCCGCGTCGGGATCCTTCGCCCAGTCGCGTCGATAGCCCTCGGTGATGTCCGGGTCGGTGACCACCGAGCCGGGTGAAAGAAGGGATTCGAGCGCACTCAGGCGGGCATCTGCATCGGTCGTCACGGACATCTCGGTCTCCTCACGTCGAAAATGTGACCGTCGACACTCGAGTCTGTCACGGCGGAGCGTGGGGCGGAGGCGGGGTCGGGTGACGCGCGGTCACTGGTTGCGTCGAAGCGTCGATTCCGCGAGCTCGGTGGCGGCGGCGCACGGGTCGATCGGACTGGTGCCTCGGTATTGCACCCACCAGGTGATGACGCCTGAATACGCCGCGCTGATTCCGCACGACGACGGGTCGGCCGGTCGTCGTGACAGGAATGCCGTGGTGCCGGCAACAGGGACGTTCTCGGTCGCGTAGCCGAGCCGATCGGCCAGCTCTCGCTCGCGAGCGAGCGCATCGTCCTCGAACCAGGCGAAGGTCACGTCGATGAGCCCGGCGGCACCGATGCCCGTCCACATGCACACTGCACCGTAGAAGTACTGATCGACGAGGTCGGCACCCACTGTGTCGGCGATGGTGGGATCCGGGACGGCGATGCACTCCTCGAGCAGCTTGTCGAACTCTCCGCTGTCGGCCGATCGAGCAGGTACCGCCGTACCGGCCACGGTGGTGGTGCATCCCGTACCGACGGCCGCAGTGACGAGGACAGCGGCGAGGATGCGACGGTTGGACTCGGTGGAGGGGAACGTCCTCATGGGGCTACTTCGCCTTCGACATCGTGGTTCGTGCCAGATCCTCGACGACGTCGCAGGAATCGCGGGGCCCGTCGATCACGTAGTTGACGGACCAGTGCACGAAGCCGTCCCCGTTCTCGACCCCGGCCTCGCACGACGCTCCCGACGCCGCGGCGGTGAATCCCGGGTGACCGTCCACATCGATGCGCTCGATGGTGCGGCCGACGGCTTCGGCCACGGATCTCTCTCGGTCGATGGGGCTGCCGCGATACCAGGTGAACATCGCGTACGCGCCGGTCGCGGATTCCCATCGACACCGAACGGCGTTCTCGGACACCACCGTCAGGTCGGATACGGCCGTGAGTCTCTGCACTTCCGTGTTGTCCATCGACCCGCATTCGCCGACGAAGAGTTCTTCGGTGACGGGCTGTTCGGCCGTCTCGGGCGAATTCGGATCGGCCTCGGTTCCCGGCGTGTTCGAGCATCCCACCAGCCCGCACGCGATCGCTGCGATCGACGCTGCAACGGCTCGGGTGCCCACGAATGCGGACTTTACCCACCCTGTTCGAGGTGGGTGAGCCTTTTCCGGAAGCGAGTCACATCAGTAACACCAGCCTCAGGCGTTACCAGATCGATGCGTCGTCGACACGCAAATTTGTAGTTCGCCACGCTAGCGTCCAGCGCAGCGAATCTCGCACCCCATGTGGTGCGAGTCGACAAGGAGGCTGCACCATGATCGATCCCGGAAGTGACTCCTGGAACTACGTGGCCGCGATGTTCTCGTACGAATTCCTTGGGGGCGGAATCGAATACGACACCATCGAGCGCATTCACCGAGGCGAGGTCGACGAATGGGTTCAGGCGTTGACCCAGTCCGGATTGTTCGATCGAGCCACCATCGCGCAGATTGCCCACTCGTGGCATCAGGCCCCTCGGCAGTTGTTCGACATGCTGGTGCTCGACGCGGACGAAATGACCGCAAGGCGGTGCTCGCTGGCGTGGTCCTCGCTGGATCGACTCGCTCCACTTGCCCGCCTGGGCTGACCGACGGTCAACTACCGAGCACACGCGTCCCCGACGCGTCGACGACGATGGCCTGGTCGTCGGTCAACCCGTGACAGTCCATGCCGGCCCGGCGAAGGCGCTGCACCGTCACATGCCCCGAATTCTGCTCGTCGAGAACGGAATTCAGGTGCGGGACAATGGAGAAATCCACCAGACCCAACCCGGTCCACACCGGATCGACACCGGTGGCGTGCCGAACCTCGCCCGGGTCGTCCGCGTCCTCGACTCCGATCAACGACGGTGCGGCCACACAGGCACCCGCACTGTATCCGCCGTACGCGATCGATCCTCGCCGAACTCGGTCGGCCAGAACCTCGTCCGCACCCGAGCGGGCGAGCTGAGCGCGCAGGACGAAGGTGTTGCCCCCGCGCACCCACACCGCACCGAATCCTTCGAGCGCGCGCTCGAAGGCCGCGGGCCGACCCACGTACTCGCGCAGATCCAGCTCCGCCGGCCGATACCCGAGAGCGCGCAGCGGACCGAACTCACTGCGAAGCGAGGACTCGCGAGCGGCGGCGGGCCACGCGTCCGACGCGTTCGCGATCACCGCAAGATCGGACGGCGGCCCGGTCAGCTCGACGAAAGCAGCGGAGTGGCCCCCGAATCGATACGACGACAGGAACAGTCTCACGCCGTCGATTCGCCGTTCAGCCGGGCCAGCCCGACGCGAACGGCGTCCGCGACATGCTCGGGCTCACGCAGGCGGCGCGTCACGAACCCGGTAGCGAACCGCAGCCGGTCCCGATGCCAGCGAGGCACCACGTGCAAGTGCAGGTGGAAAACCGTCTGAAACGCGGCCTTGCCGTCGTTGATCACGAGGTTGGCTCCGTCGGCGCGCAGATCCGAGTGGCGCACCGCGCGCGCCAGCGTGTGACCGACGCGAAATACGTCGGCGGCCGCGTCCGGATGGGTCGAGTTCAGATCGGTGGCGTGCTCGCGCGGGACGACGAGCAGGTGTCCGCGACTGACCGGCCGGATGTCGAGAAAGGCCATCGCGTGGTCGTTCTCGAACACGCGGTGTGCGGGGGCGTCGCCGGCGACGATGGCACAGAAGATGCAAGATTCCACGGTTGTCACTGTAGGGTCCGATCATCACCGATAGACCTGTATGGCGTGCATCACAATTGCCCGCCCTGTAACTGCGGAATGCCGAACGGACTCGATTCAGAACGAATCGGACTGTGTTCCGAGTTACCCGTGGTCTGTTTCCTCTGGCTACTATCAGGGACCTTGTGCCTTTGTCGCATGGGTTCGTCCACTCGTCGCAAGCTCGGGGCCGTTGGCCGATCAGTGGACACCATTCAACGCAGGAAGACGGAGATTTGGATACATCGCAGAGCACTGAGAAGGGTTCGGGATCCACGACCGTGGTCGGTGTGGTTCGGGAATCGGGGGAGGGCGAACGTCGCGTCGCCCTGGTGCCCAAGATCGTTGCCTCCCTGACGGGTAAAGGCGTCGAGATCGTCGTCGAATCGGGTGCCGGTTTGGGCGCTCTGATTCCCGACGAGCTGTACGTCGCCGCCGGAGCGACCATCGGTGATCCATGGTCGGCGGACGTCGTGGTTAAGGTCGCGCCGCCGTCCGACGCCGAGATCGCCAAGCTGTCGTCGGGTTCGACACTCATCGGATTTCTGGCACCGCGCAACGCGGAGAACAGCATCGGGGCGTTGAAGGCGGCCGGAGTGCAGGCCTTCGCCGTCGAAGCGATCCCGCGGATCTCGCGGGCGCAGGTGATGGACGCACTGTCGTCTCAGGCCAATGTCGCCGGCTACAAGGCCGTCCTGCTGGCCGCGTCCGAGTCCACCCGATTTTTCCCGATGCTCACCACTGCCGCGGGCACCGTCAAGCCCGCCACCGTGCTGGTGCTGGGTGTGGGCGTGGCAGGTCTGCAGGCGCTTGCCACCGCGAAGCGTCTCGGCGGCCGGCCCACCGGGTACGACGTGCGCCCGGAGGTGGCGGACCAGGTTCGCTCCGTCGGGGCGCAGTGGCTCGATCTCGGGATCGACGCCGCAGGTGAGGGCGGGTACGCGCGTGAGCTGACCGAGGACGAGCGGGTGCAACAGCAGAAGGCTCTCGAGGAGGCCATCAAGGGATTCGACGTGGTCATCACCACCGCGTTGGTGCCCGGACGCCCCGCCCCGCGACTGGTCACGGCCGCAGCCGTCGAGGGCATGAAGCCCGGCAGCGTCGTGGTCGACCTCGCCGGTGAGACCGGCGGCAACTGTGAACTCACCGAGCCCGGAGAGACCGTCGTCAAGCACGACGTGACCATCTGCTCGCCGTTGAACCTGCCTGCCTCGATGCCCGAGCACGCCAGCGAGCTGTACTCGAAGAACATCTCGGCATTGCTCGAACTCATGCTGGTCGACGGCAAGCTCGCCCCCGACTTCTCGGACGAGGTTCTCGCCGGTGCCTGCGTGACACGTGAGAAGGAGAACTGATGTACACCCCGCTGCTCGCGAACATCGCGATCCTGGTGTTGTCCGGGTTCGTCGGCTTCGCGGTGATCTCCAAGGTGCCCAACACCTTGCACACCCCGTTGATGTCGGGCACCAATGCCATCCACGGCATCGTCGTGCTCGGCGCGTTGGTCGTCCTGGGCAAGGTGGACGATCCGTCCATCGGATTGCAGGTGATCCTGTTCGTGGCGCTGGTCTTCGGAACGGTCAACGTGATCGGTGGATTCGTCGTCACCGACCGCATGCTCGGCATGTTCAAGTCCAAGCCTGTCCCTGCCAAGGCCGAGAAGGGCGCTGACTCCTGATGGACAATCTCGTCAACATCCTCTACATCGTCGCGTTCGCGATGTTCATCTACGGTCTGATGGGTCTGACGGGCCCGAAGACCGCTGTCCGCGGCAATCAGATCGCAGCCGTCGGCATGTTCATCGCAGTGGTGGCGACCCTCATCTCCATCCGAGACACCGGCAACTGGATTCTCATCGTCGTCGGCCTGGTCGTCGGCGTCGCTCTCGGTATCCCTCCCGCACGTCGGGTCAAGATGACGGCAATGCCGCAGTTGGTGGCTCTGTTCAACGGCGTCGGCGGTGGAACGGTTGCACTGATCGCCTGGGCCGAGTTCCTCGACACATCGGGATTCTCGAACTTCAAGCACGGTGAATCGCCGACGGTCCACATCGTCATCGGGTCGCTGTTCGCGGCGATCATCGGGTCGATCTCGTTCTGGGGATCGCTGATCGCGTTCCTCAAGCTGCAGGAGACCCTGCCCGGTTCGCCCATCACCATCGGCAAGTTGCAGCAGCCGCTCAACGCTCTGCTGCTGATCGGTGCCGTGGCGGCTGCGGTGGTCATCGGAATCAACGCCACTCCGGGCGGCGGGGTGTCGCAGTGGTGGATCGTCGCGGTTCTCGTACTCGCCGGAATTCTGGGTCTGACAGTCGTGCTGCCCATCGGCGGCGCGGACATGCCGGTCGTCATTTCGTTGCTCAACGCTCTGACCGGTCTGTCCGCTGCGGCGGCAGGTCTGGCGCTCAACAACACAGCGATGATCGTCGCAGGCATGATCGTCGGCGCGTCCGGCACGATTCTGACCAACCTCATGGCCAAGGCCATGAACCGTTCCATCCCGGCGATCGTCGCCGGCGGATTCGGTGGCGGCGACGCGGCTGCCGGGCCTGCGGGTGCAGGCGGCGGAACCGCGAAGGCCACGTCCGCGGCGGATGCGGCGATCCAGATGGCCTACGCCAACCAGGTCATCGTCGTACCCGGATACGGACTCGCGGTTGCGCAGGCGCAGCATGCGGTCAAGGACATGGCCAAGCTACTGGAGTCGAAGGGCGTCGAGGTCAAGTACGCCATTCACCCCGTGGCCGGTCGCATGCCCGGGCACATGAACGTGCTGCTCGCCGAGGCCGATGTCGCGTACGACGCGATGAAGGAAATGGACGACATCAACGACGAATTCTCCCGTACCGACGTCACGTTGGTCATCGGTGCGAACGACGTGACCAACCCGGCGGCGCGCAACGATCCGTCGAGCCCGATTCACGGGATGCCGATCCTGAACGTCGATCAGTCGAAGTCGGTCATCGTTCTGAAGCGGTCGATGTCGTCCGGGTTCGCCGGCATCGAGAACCCGTTGTTCTTCGCCGAGGGCACCTCGATGCTGTTCGGTGACGCGAAGAAATCGGTGTCCGAGGTGACCGAGGAGCTCAAGGCCCTCTAGTCACGAGCAGTCAGCAGTCAGATGGGGCGCTTCCGGTTGTTCGTCAACGGGAGCGCCCCATTTTGCGTTGAACGGCCAGAGCGGCCGTGTCGAGCGGGTTGCGAGCTTCGCGGGCAGCTGCGACGGGCGAGTAGAGCATGACGATCGAGCACGCCGGCCACCACACGAACACGATCGACGCTGCGCTCACGATCCCGGTCACGGACGCGGAACCGACGAAAAGAGCAGCCGCCGCGACCGCGAGCGTTGCGACGGTGCCCAGGCCGAGGACCACGGGCCGCCACGCTGCGGACGCCACCATGGACGCTGCTCCGAGTAGAGAGGCCACCGCGACGAGTTGACCGTTCGGAAGATCTGCCGACGGCATCGACGCTCCCAGGACCTCGCGAGCGAGCGCACTGCTGACGACGGCACCGATGGTGCAGGCGATCACCACCCCGATCCCGAACGGCAGCTTTCGTATCAGCGCCACGACGGCGAGCGCGGCGACGGCGATCAACACCGCGGTCACATCGATCGCATCGAGTACGTGAGTGGCCAGTGCCGTGGCAGGGGTCGATTCGACGGACGTCGAGGGTGCGACCTGCGGTGCCCACATCAGGATCATCAGCAGCAGGACGGCAGAGGCAGCGGACACGGCCGAGCGAGCGACCACGGCGCGCCGCCGCGGACGGGTGGGGGCACTGGACGACACCGCTGGCGTCTCGGCGTCGGTTTCGGCGTGACGGGACGCTTGGATCGGTCCGGAACCGAGGCTCGGTGTTGGCATGCGGCCACGGTGCCCGACTCAGCTGAACATCGGATGTGAGGAAGTTGGGAACGAGCTGATTGTTTTCGTAATAACGTTTCGATCACGCAGCGGCCTGAGGGGTTTCGAAAAGTGAGCGGCAGGATGCTCACTTCGTCAAATTCTGCATGTCGGCAAATCGGCCACAAGTCGGGGAAAGAGATCGAAAACTGGCCCGATACAGAACTGCGTGCCTTCTTGCAGCTCGTGTAGCGGAGGCATGCTGAGTTCGAGTTGCTGCAGTCGGACGTCGGTCCGAATGGTGCGAATGCCCTCCGACCTGGCGTTTTGTGGATAACTTGTTTCCTGTCACAGCATTTCGTAAACCAAACTATGACTTCGTTGCAAGACGTTGATTGGATGGGTCCAAGTGTGTGACGATAGTCACAGAGTCCAGTTCACCCTGGGCGAGACCGACCAAAAGGGCGTAGTTTCAGCCGAATCGGAAACCCGCAATCGACCGTTACAGCCAAATCGATAACGATCTGGAAACGGACCGTGGTACCCGTCACAACCCGTTGGAATCGGGTATTCGACACCTACGGACGCCGACAACTCGAGGGAGAAGAACATGACCGCAATGTCTCAGGGACAGCTCGCTATGGTCCGCGCGTTCTTTTGCAACGAGTTCCAAGCGGACTCGCTCGACCGATCGACCGTGCCCGATCCCACGGCCGACGCCGTCGCCGAATGGATCGACGCTCTGGCAACCAGCGGACTGTTCGCACCTGCCGAAGTGCGGAACATCTCCTCCGTCTGGGCCTCCGAGCCGGAGACGATGGTTGCCCTGTTGGTCGGTGAAGTGGACGAAATTGCCGTCAAGCGCAACGAGGTAGCCGCTCCGGCTCCGGCGATCGCGACTCCAGCGCTGATCTCCGCGTTCGAGCGCGCAAGTTGATCGGCCCCGCTCGGTGCCTCGGCACCCGAGCGGGTTCAGCTTCGCTACTATCGGTCGAATTCCGATGACGGCAGTCGACAACGGTGTCGCGCGGCGAAGTGAGGGTTCTGTATGGGTGCGGTGGGACTGGACGAAGACGCGGTATCGACCTGGATCGCAGGATTGGGAATCGGCGCAACCTCGCCTCTCACCTTCCATCGGATCGGTAATGGTCAGTCCAATCTCACCTACGCAGTTCGTGATGCCGGCGGCAGTAGCTGGGTGCTTCGGCGTCCACCACTGGGGAAACTGTTGGCGTCCGCACACGATGTGGTGCGTGAGCATCGAATTCTGTCGGGCCTGCAGAACACGGCGGTTCCGGTTCCGAAAATGATTGCGATGACCGAGGATTCGTCGGTGTCCGAGGTCCCACTCGTGCTGATGAGTTTCGTCGACGGGATCGTCGTCGACTCGGTGGCGGTAGCCGAAGGACTCGACCCCGATCACAGGCGCCGAGTTGGGCTCGGCCTCACGGTCGCGCTGTCCGACATCCATCGCGTGGATCTGGACTCCTCGGGTCTGGCCGATCTGGCCAGTCACAAGCCGTACGCCGCTCGCCAGCTCGCCCGGTGGACCAAGCAATGGCAATCCTCGCGCACTCGCGACGTACCCGGTATCGATTCGCTGGCAACGCGATTGGCAGCCGGCATTCCATCGCAGCACGAGGTGACTCTGGTGCACGGAGACTTCCACCTCAGCAACGTCATCACGGCCCGCGACGACGGCCGTGTCGCCGCGGTTGTCGACTGGGAGCTGTGCACACTCGGAGACCCCTTGGCGGACCTCGGAGGACTTCTGGCCTATTGGCCGCAAGCCGACGACGGGGTCGCCGGTCCCTTCATGGCGTCGACTCTGCCGGGCTTTCCTACTCGGGCCGAACTCGTCGAGTCGTATGCGGGGCACACCGGCCGCGACGTCTCCGATGTCGGATTCTGGCAGGTACTGGCGCTGTGGAAGCTCTCGATCATCGCCGAAGGTGTCATGCGCCGGATGGAAGCAGACTCGCGAAACCGGGCGGTGGCAGGCGGGCCGACCACGACGCTCATCGACGACATCGTCAGCAGGGCTCTGCGTACGGCCGACGAGATCGGGCTGTAGTCGGTCAGGCCGACGCCTTCCCGATCACCAAAGTGCGAGCTGCAGTCTCGATTTCGGGCGGAATCGCCACCGGCCTACGGGTGACCCCATCGACGTACACGTGTACGAATCGACCCCTGGCCGCCAGCTCCAACGCATCGTCGTCGGCTTCGCGGAACAACCCGAGCGAGTACACGATGCTGCGGGTGCCCAGCTTCTCGACGGCCAGGCCCACCTGAAGGCGATCCGGAAAGCTCAACTCGGACAGGTATCGGCACGAGGTTTCGGCAACGACACCGATCGCAGGCAGTGTCCTGATATCGAGACCGGTCGTCTCCATCAGCCAACCGTTGACGGCGGTGTCGAAATAGGCGTAGTAGGTGACGTTGTTGACGTGGCCGTAGTGGTCGTTGTCGTCCCATCTCGTCGTCACCGGCCACAGTGCCGGAAAATCCGATGCGTGCGACAAGTCCGACGCGGGGCTCACTCGATCGGTCATGAACGTGACCCTAACCAGTGGCGTCGGTAGCGGGCGTCGCCGGGGATTGCCGATGCAGGATCGCTCGGACCATCAGACCGACGACCAAGGCCCAGAATGCGGAGCCGATCCCTGCGAATGTCAGGCCGGACGCAGCGACGAGGAATGTCAGAACCGTTGCTTCTCTGTCCGCTACATGTTCCAGCGCGCCGAACAACGACGCCGCGAGGGTCCCCAACAGGGCAAGCCCGGCAACTGTTTCCACCACACCTGCGGGAGCGGCAGCGACCAGGGTGGCCAGGGCGGTGGAGAGAAGCGCCAGCACCAGGTAGGACGATCCGGCCGAGAAGGCGGCGATCCATCGCCGCTTCGGGTCCGGATGGGCACTGGGATTCGCCGACAGCGCAGCGCTGATCGCGGCGAGGTTGATCGTGTGACCGCCGGCGAATGCGCCCAGGACGGTTCCGGTTCCGGTGACGGTCATCGACGCACGCCAGGGAATGCGGAACCCGAACGACGCCATGACCGTGACGCCGGGGATGTTCTGGGACGCCATCGTGACGATGTACAGCGGCACCGCGATACCTATTGTGGCCTGCCAGCTCCAGTGCGGAACCGTCCAGTCGATTCGGGGGACCAGATCGTTCGGCGCGATCGGAATGCCGCCGCCGACCAGACCGGCCGCGATCACCACCGCCGCCGCGGCGAATGCTGCCGGAACTGCCCAACGTGCACTGAACCGCAGGACCACGAGCCAGACCAGGACCACCGGAGCCACCTGGGCGGGGGAGTCGGCGAAGGCGACCACCGGTGCCGCGCAGAGAGGAAGGAGAACTCCGGCCAGCATCGCCTGCGCGAGTGGCACCGGAATTGTCGACACGAGTGCGCCGAGTCTCGGCCACAGGCCCGTCAGGACGATCAGTACTCCGACGGTGACGAACGCACCCACCGCCGCGGGCCACCCTCCGACCACCATGCCGGTTCCGGCGAGCAGCGCCGCGCCCGGTGTCGACCACGCCAGAGTGATGGGCTGTCTGTATCTGCGCGCGAGCCACATCATTCCCACGGCCTGGGTGACGCACAGAGCCAGCAAACCGGAGGCCGCCTCGGTCGGGCTGGCACCTACCGCCCGCAGGCCCGTCAGTACAACGGCGAACGAGCTGGTGAAGCCGACCAGTGAGGCCACGATTCCAGCGCTGACGGGGGTGGAGAGTGGCGTCGGTCTGTCGGCAGCGTCGGCGGTGGTCACGACTGACGATGATGCACTGTGGGCCGTCGCCTGTCGCGTCGTTTCCCGTCGAGCCGAGTCGCCACCAGGGGTCGGTGGTCGAATGCTGTCGGGGCACCGTCGATGTGACGTAGTCTCTTGGTTGGACCGGACCAGTCCGTACCGCTGGTTCGGCGAGTGACGGAAAGGCCTGCGCAGTGGTGATGCCCGTACATCTGAGGGACAGTCAGGTCCCCAAGCACGAACAGCTTCGCGCAATTCTGTTGCACCGTTGCACGAAGGAATTGCAACCCGGCGATCTCATGCCCAGCGAGCGAAAGCTGATGGAGGACTACGGCGTCAGCCGCATCACCGTTCGCGAGGCCATCGGTCAACTCGTCAACGACGGACACCTGGTGCGGGTCCGTGGCAAGGGCACGTTCGTGGCCAGTCGCACCGTGCAGTCTCGTTTGCACCTGGCGTCGTTCTCGGAGGAGATGCGGGCGCAAGGATTGACGCCGACGACGGTGGTGCTGTTCGCGCGGCTCGAAAGCCCCTCGGCGGCAACGACTCGCGCTCTCGGACTGGCCGACGAGGAACAGACCTACCACGTCAAGCGTCTTCGGTTGGCCGATGCCGAACCGGTCAGCGTCGACGACGCGTGGTACCGGGCTTCCTTGCTCCCCGGCCTGATCGAACACGACCTGAGCAAGTCCGTGTACGAGGCCGTCCAGATTCACTACGGGTTGACCATCGACCGGGCCGAGCAGACCGTCAAAGCCACTGCGGCCGACAGTGATACCGCCACCCTGCTCGGCACCAAGCGCGGTGCCCCCGTGCTGTACTTCGACCGTGTCTCCTTCAGCGGCGACGAGCCGCTCGAACACACCGAGAGTTGGTACCGCTGCGATCGGTATCAACTGTCGATGGAAGTCGAAGGCGGGCGACGCACCTCGCAGCGTCGGTGAGATCAGGGCAGCTCGAACAACAGGTCGCCCACCGCCACGGTGTTGTCGATGCTGGCACTCGTCACCGAATCCGGCTTCGAGTCCATCAGAACCACGGGAACGACATCCGAGTAGCCTGCCGCCGCGATCGCCGCCGGATCGTAGGTGACGACGAGATCGCCGGCCTCGACTCGATCACCCTCTGCTGCGAAGAGTTCGAAGCCTGCGCCCTTCATCTTCACGGTGTCGATACCGATGTGCACCAATACGCCCGCCTTGTTCTCGGTGAAGACGACGAATGCGTGTGGATGGAGTTTGAGGATCGTGCCCGCGACCGGTGAACGAACCTCGACCGACCCGTCGTTCGGGGCCGGGCGCAGTGCGACACCGGAGCCGACCATCTGCGCCGAGAACACCGGGTCCGGCACGTCTGCAAGCGAAATCACCTGGCCGGCAACAGGGCTGAGGATCGCACCGGCGTCGCTCACAGGATGTCGCCGATGTCTTCTGCGAGCGTGTCCGCTTCGGGGCCGACGATGACCTGAACTGCGGTTCCTTTGTGGAAGACGCCGTGGGCACCTGCTGCTTTGAGTGCTGCCTCGTTCACCAACGACCCGTCCTTGACCTCGGTGCGCAGCCGGGTGATGCACGCTTCGATCTCGACGATGTTGTCGGCACCGCCGAGGCCTTGGACGATCGCGTCCGCTTTGGACATATGGGTTCTCGCTTTCTGTGGGCGTACATCTGTCGGGTGGATCACATGTCCGGGTTGACATGTGCTTGCCACCTGGCCAAACTACAACTGGTAATGACCGGACAGTACCCCTGATGGCACCCGGTCACAACAGCGAAAAGCCCCCGAAGGACCAGCCCTCGAAGAGAAGGTCGCCATGACCCCGAAGAAGACTGACTCGGTCGACACCGAGCCGAAGAAGGAATCTCGATCATTGGCCGGGCTGCAGCGCTTCGGTCGCAGCCTCATGCTCCCGATCGCTGTTCTGCCCGCCGCCGGAATTCTCCTGAGACTCGGGCAGGACGACCTGCTGGGTCGATTCAGCGCACTGGAGACCACCGCCGCGGTCATCTCCGCTGCAGGTCAGGCAGTGTTCACCTGGCTTCCCCTCATCTTCGCAGTCGGTATCGCCATCGGCTGGGCCAAGAAGTCCGACGGTTCGACCGCGCTCGCAGCTGTGGTCGGCTACATGGTGATGAACGGAGTCTTCACGGCCATGTCGCCGGTCGTGCTCGACGGAGAGGTCGACGCCAACGGTGACCCCGCCGTGATCGACTACGGCGTCCTGGCAGGCATCGTCATCGGATTGCTCTCGGCGATTCTCTGGCAGCGTTTCTATCGCCAGAAGCTGCCGGACTATCTCGGCTTCTTCAGTGGCCGTCGTCTGGTACCGATCATGACGGCAATCACCGGTCTCGTTGTCGCCGTGATCATGTCGTTCGTCTATCCGCTCTTCTACAGTGCACTCCAGTGGGTGGGCAACACCGTCGCCGACCACAGTGTGGTGGGCAGCGGCATCTACGGCTTCGCCAATCGCATGCTCATTCCCACTGGGCTGCACCACATTCTGAACTCCGTCGTCTGGTTCCTGGTGGGTGACTACCAGGATGCAGGTGGTCAACTGGTCCGCGGCGATCTGAATCGGTTCTTCGCCGGTGACCCGTCCGCGGGAGTGTTCATGACCGGATTCTTCCCGATCATGATGTTCGCTCTTCCCGCTGCGGCATTCGCGATCTATCGCAACGCGAAGCCGTCACAGAAGAAGCTCGTCGGCGGAATCATGTTGTCCACGGGCTTGACTGCGTTCGTCACCGGTATCACCGAGCCGCTCGAATACTCGTTCATGTTCGTCGCCTGGCCGCTCTACATCATCCACGCGGTGTTGACCGGAACGTCGATGGCCCTGTGCAATGCCCTCGGGATCCACGACGGTTTCTTCTTCTCCGCCGGCGGCATCGACTATCTGCTCAACTACGGAATCGCAACCAAAGCGTGGCTGCTCATCCCGATCGGCCTGGTGTACGCGGTGATCTACTACTTCTTGTTCAGCTTCGTCATCAAGAAATGGAACCTGCGCACCCCTGGACGTGAGGACGACGCAGTGCTCGAACCCGATCGGGCATGACCGCATCCACCACGACCACTCACCGCGGGCGGGTCGTCACGCGCGACCAGGTGATCGAGGACGGCGTCGTCGCGTGGACGGGAGACCGGATCTCGTGGGTCGGACCGGCATCGGCATGGCCCGATCGGGCTGTACCGCAGACGGATTCGACGATCCTCCCTGGTTTGGTCGATCTGCACTGCCACGGCGGGGCGGGGGCCTCTTTCCCGGATTCACCTGCTGTCGATCTCATGACGGCGGTACGGCATCATCGCTCACGCGGGACCACGACGATGCTCGCCTCACTGGTGTCGGCACCGCCGGAACGGCTGATCACGCAGACGTCGCTGTTGGCCGATCTGTACGAGTCTGGTGATGTCGCCGGAGTCCATCTCGAGGGGCCGTTCCTGTCGGTCGACCGCTGCGGCGCGCAAGACCCCGCGTCGCTGCGCAGCGGCGATCCCGGACTTCTCCGCGACATTTTGAGCGCGGGCCGGGGCGCGGTGCGGTCGATGACCCTTGCACCCGAGATCGACGGCTTCGCCGCTGTCGCAGAGATGTTGCGAGAGAACGGGATACTGCCCAGCATCGGCCACACGGACGCCGATGCGCTCACCACCCGACGCGGAATCGAGTCGCTGGGGGACGGTCCGATCACGGCCACACACCTGTTCAACGGAATGCCTACCTGGCATCATCGGGCGCCGGGCCCGGTGAGCGAGTGTCTGGCCGCTGCGGCGCGCAACGCGATGGTGCTCGAATTGATAGGCGACGGAGTGCATCTCGCCGACGAGACCGTCCGCGCGGTGTTCGATCTCGTCGGTGGTGCACACATCGCGCTGGTCTCCGACGCGATGGCCGCGGCTGGAATGTCGGACGGTCGCTATCGACTCGGACCATTGGACGTGACCGTCCGACACTCGGTAGCGCGGTTGTCCCGCGACACCGACAGCGAGACCGCTCCGATCGCGGGCGGGACCGCAACCGTCCTGGACCTGCTACGCCGCGCCGTGCTGAACGCCGGCGTGCCATTGGTCGAGGCGGTACTGGCCGCGTCGTCGACTCCTGCCGCGTCGATCGGTCTCGACTCCGACGTCGGTCACCTCGAACAAGGCATGCGAGCCGACGTATTGGTAGTCGACCCGGCCTTCGAACCACTGCGGGTGATCAGAGGCGGAACTGCAATCGGAGAGGACAGCTAGATGGAGATCGTGATCCTCGACGAGGCCGACGCAGTGGACCGGATAGCCGCCGACGTCGTCGAACGAGTGGTACGAACCGGCTCCACTCCTGTACTGGGGCTGGCAACGGGGTCCACCCCGGTGGGCACGTATCGCGAATTGGCGCGACGGCATCGGGACGACGGCCTGTCGTTCGCGCGATGCCGCGCCTTCCTGCTCGACGAGTACATCGGACTGGCGAAAACAGCAGAGCAGTCCTATTTCTCGTTCATTCGCGAGAACTTCGTCGACCACGTCGATCTGGACGACACCGCTGTGTTCTCGCCCGACGGCGAAGCGGACGACATAGCTGTGGAGGCGCAGCGGTACGACGCGGCGATCGCCGCCGCAGGCGGCATCGATGTTCAGATACTCGGAATCGGCACAGACGGGCACATCGGTTTCAACGAGCCCGGATCGTCGCTGAGATCTCGAACGCGGGTGAAGACGCTGACCGAACAGACTCGCGTCGACAACGCCCGATTCTTCGATTCGCCCGAGGACGTGCCGCATCACGTACTGACCCAGGGGCTGGGCACCATCGACGAGGCGCGTCACCTGCTGTTGATCGCAACAGGGCAGTCGAAAGCGGACGCGGTGGCGGCGGCCGTGGAAGGACCGTTGTCGGCGCACTGCCCGGCGTCGGCGATCCAATGGCACCCGCACGCAACGGTGCTGCTGGACGAGGCCGCGGCGTCGTCGCTCGCACTCGCGGAGTACTACCGGTACGCCTATGCCAACAAGCCCCGGTGGCAGCACCTGTGAGTCAGCTGCGCGAGAACTCCGATGCGCGCGCGATCTGTTCGTCCGACGGCCGAACTCCGGTGTAGAGAACGAACTGTTCTGCAGCCTGGAGCGCGATGACCTGAGCGCCGGTGATCACGGGCTTGTTCGCCGCCCGAGCGGCAACGATCAGCGGCGTTTCCGACGGCATGGCGACGACGTCGAACACGGCATTCGCTGCATCGATCTGCTGCTCGGTGAACGGTGCCGAATCGGCATCCGGCCCTCCGGCCATACCCACCGGGGTCACGTTCACGAGCAGGTCTGCGCCCACCGCTTCGGCCGACCAGTCGTAGCCGTAGGTCTCGGCGAGGGCAGGGCCGGTGTTCGCGTTGCGGGCGACGACGGTGCCCCGGGTGTAGCCCGAATCCCGAAGTGCGGCAACGACGGCCTTGGCCATCCCGCCGCTGCCGGTGACGGCCACCGAGTAGTCGGTCGAGAAGCCACTCGCGGCGAGCAGATTCGCGACGGCCTGGTAGTCGGTGTTGTAGGCGTGGAGGACGCCGTTCTCGTTGACGATCGTGTTGACGGATTCGATGGCGCTTGCCGACTCGTGCATCACGTCGACCAGTTCGATCACGTCTTCCTTGAACGGCATGGAGACGGCGCAGCCTCGGATGCCCAGGGCGCGAACGCCCCCCACTGCGGCGGCGAGATCGGTGGTGGTGAACGCCTTGTAGACGAAGTTCAGGCCCAACTCGTCGTAGAGATAGTTGTGGAAGCGAGTTCCGATGTTGCTCGGTCGGCCGGACAAGGACATGCAGAGCTGCGTCTCACGGTCGAGGACGCTGCGCGGGTGTGCTGTTGCCATCGCTCAGACGTTACGCCGCGCACGTCGAGGCGACCGAAGCGAGAACACCCTGATCGGCCTGGGTGATCGGTAACTCGTACTGCGCAGCGACCGACAGATACTTACCCGCATAGAAGCAGTGGTAGGCCGCGTTCGGTGGCAGCCATTGCGAGGGTGTCTTGTCACTCTTGCTCTGATTGTCCGCTCCGTTGACCGCGAGCAGATTGAACGCCACGTCGTTGGCGAACCGAACGCGCTTGTCGGGCAACCACGTGTTCGCGCCCATGTCCCATGCAGCGGACAGCGGGTAGACGTGATCGATCTGAATCTTTCCGGCGTCCGACTTGGTGAACTGGATCGGCTCACCGGAGTACGGATCTGCGAGCGAACCCGACAGCACGACGCAGTCGCGGGTGCCTGCGCGGAACTCGACCTCGGTCATCGACAGCGCCAGGACGTTGTCGCGGGTACCGCAGCCGTCGTGACCACCCGGCCCGTCGTAGTCGTCGGTCCACGCCGGGCCGAACACACACCCTTCGCCGCTCTTGCACCCGCGCTCGTAGCCGAGGGCATCGGGCCTGGCCGCGACCACGCGAACCTGGGCGAGCAACTGCTCGATCTGAGTACGCGTGGGACTGCCGGGAGCGGGTTGGGCGGGTGTGAAACCGGGGATGACGGACCGCTCGCACGAGCCGAACACGGCCATCACTGCCGCAGCGAGCACCAGCAGTACCGCGACCCACAGTTTTCTCACGCACGCCCCATCGTCGATCTCAGTACTCGGTCATCGGTCCTCGCGACAGCAGTGTGCCGGAAGGTACCGACAGTGATCCCCGCACCCGTCTCGGTGTCAGCGAACTTCGACGACGACCTTGCCGAGCACGTGTCCGTTCTCCACGAGGGCGAGAGCCTCGCCCGCACGCTCGAGGGGGAAGGCATGGTCGATACGCGGACGAATGACGCCCGACGCGGTCAGGTCCGCCAGCCGCGCGAATGCTGCGGTGGTGCGGTCCCGATCGACTCCGGATCCGTCCCACTGCGCCGCGAGCATCGGGTCTGCGACGCTGACGATCGGTACCCCCGCCGTCAGTGCGGTCGCCGCGGCGCGCAAGGTCTCGCCTCCGACGAGATCGACGATGCCGTTCACCGGTCGCGAGATCGAATCGACGAAGTCGCCGCCGGAGGCGACGAATTCGGCTCCGAGGCTCTCGATCCACTCCTGTTTGCCAGTACTCGCAACTGCGAGAACGTCGATACCGTCGGCTCGCGCGAGTTGCAGAACGGCCGAACCCACGCCGCCACCCGCACCGAGCACCAGGACGGAATCGCCCGCGCCGACGGCCAGTCGGCGCAGCGCGTCGTACGCGGTCCCGGCAGCCACCGGCAGGGTGGCCGCCGCCGCCCACGAGACGGCCTCCGGCTTGTGGGCAGTGCTCGATGCGTTGAGCACCGTGTACTGCGCGTACCCTCCGTGTCCCGAGGCGGTGGCCCCGAACACATGGTCGCCCACCGAGAAATCGGCCACACCCGCGCCGGCCGTCACGACGGTGCCCGATACTTCCCGACCCAGAACCGCGGGCAAGGTGATCTGCACGGTGTCCTTGCGATTGCCCGCCCGCACCTTCCAATCCGCAGGATTGACCCCGGCGGCGTGGACCGCCACGAGAATCTGCCCCGGTCCCGGCTCGGGGACGGGTAGGTCGAGAAGGTACTCGGTGTCGGGTCCGCCGTATTCGCTGAAGCCGTACGCGATCATGCATCCACTGTGCCTCACCGAGCGACTTGCTCGGGAGTGCCTCACCCGAGGTGTGTCGGTGCTTGCTGGTTGGATGGACCGATGCTGCACGGTCTCTGGTCTCCCGGTGCCGGGCTGATGCTGTGGGACGACGAGATCTCCACCGGCGACGAACCCGATCTGCCGCCGACACACGCGCACGTCCTCACCCGACCGTTCCGGCACCGTGCTGCGGTGTCGTTTCCGGCACCCGGGCGCAGTGCCACCGCGCAGGCCCCGGTGCAGGTTCCGGCCATCGCGCTCGCCCCGCACGACGGTGCCGATCTGCTGTTGCGGACGCCGTCCGAGCACGCTTCGATTTCCGGCGATCTCCGGTACCTGGCGCACGTCGCCCGCGGAATCGAACGCTGGGTTCGCGGCGGTCGTGTGGTTCCTGCTCTGAAGTTGATGGACGGGCAGTGGTGGCCACGGTGGCGTCTGGTCGGGGGTGAACGTCAACGGGCCTGGCTGAGCGAACTCGCCGTCGCGATGCCGTCGGTGCAGCGTGCGGGAGAGCGGCCCAAGAAGATCCTCGACGACATGGTGGAGGAGCTCACCGATCCGATCGTCAGATCGGTTCTGGGTAGGCCCGACTCGGAGCATCCGCTGTTGTCCGCTCTGATTCGCGACGACCCGTACGTGGATGGCACCCAACAGATGTCGACGTTGCTCGACAACTGGCGCGCAAGCCTCACCGTCGACGAGCCGTCCCTGGTGCTACGCCTGCTCGAACCCGATGACGACGATGGCGTCGTCGACAGTTCCTCCGAGGAATCAGCGGAGTCGTTCTGGACGCTGCAGGTGTGTCTGCGAGCGGATGGTGAAGCGCCGCGGCCGGTCCCGATGAGCCGTAAGGTCGATGCAACCCTGCTCTCGATCGCCGTGCGCAAGCTCGGTGAGGCCGTGGCGGCGTACCCGAGACTGCGTGATCTGCCGTCTCAAGAAGGCACCCTCGATCTGTTGCTTCCGACGTCGGTGGTCATCGACCTCGTCGAACACGGTGCGACGGCGCTGCAGGCCACCGGAACGACGGTTCTGCTTCCTCGGGCCTGGACGAGGTTGGATCCGTCGATGAGGCTGCGCGTCGATTCGCCTGCGGTGACGAAAGCGGCCGCCGATCGGGCGGTCGGCATGGACGAACTGGTGTCGTACGACTGGCAACTCCAACTCGGCGACATGGTGCTCACCGAGGCGGAGATGAACAGACTCGCCGTCTCGAAGGGCGATCTCGTTCGACTCCGCGGGCAGTGGGTACTGGCCGACGGCGGTCAGCTCGCACGAGCCGCCAAGTACGTCGCCGAGCATCACGGCGACGGGACTGCCCTGAGCACGCTGATGCGCGAGATGACGCTGGCCGACCCGCCGCCGGCTCCGGTCCAGGACATCAGAGCCACCGGATGGGCAGCGACGTTGCTCGAGCCCGGTGCGGTGCCCGAGACGATCCCCGTACCGGCCGGTGTGAACGCAACCCTGCGGCCGTATCAGCAGCGTGGGCTCGATTGGCTCGCGTTCATGAGTCGGCTCGGTCTCGGGGCTGTACTCGCCGACGACATGGGGCTCGGCAAGACGTTGCAGGTGTTGACACTGCTCGCGCACGAGAAGAGTTCGACGCCGACGCTGCTGGTGGCACCGATGTCGGTGGTCGGCAACTGGCAACGTGAGGCGGCGAAATTCACCCCGGCACTGCGAGTTCTGGTGCACCACGGCCCGGCTCGGTCCAAGGGCGACGAGCTGGACCGGGCGATCGCAGAGCACGATCTGATCGTCACCACCTACGCGCTGATGGCGAAGGATCGCGCGCAGCTGTCCGAGCAGACGTGGCGTCGGGTGGTCCTCGACGAGGCGCAGCACATCAAGAACTCGGGCACCGTTCAGGCCAAGGCGGCGCTCGCGATCCCTGCGGATCACAAGTTGGCACTCACCGGAACACCGGTCGAGAATCGTCTGGACGAGCTGAGGTCCATTCTCGACTTCGCCAATCCGGGCATGCTCGGTAGGCCGTCGGACTTTCGGAAGCGATTCTCGGTTCCGATCGAGCGCGAGAACGACGAGAGCGCGGTCTCGCGTCTGCGCGCCATCACCTCGCCGTTCATTCTGCGTCGTGTCAAGACCGATCCGACGGTCATCTCGGATCTGCCCGAGAAGAACGAGATGACCGTGCGCGCCAACCTGACAGCCGAGCAGGCCGCGCTGTACAAGGCGGTCGTCGACGAGATGATGGCGCAGATCGCCGACGCGAAGGGCATGAAGCGCAAAGGTGCGGTGCTGTCCGCGCTCACTCGTCTCAAGCAGGTGTGCAACCATCCCGCCCACTTCCTGTCCGACGGCTCACCGGTGCTCAAGAGGGGGCAGCATCGCTCGGGCAAGATCGGTCTGGTGGAGGACATGCTCGACTCGATTCTGGGCGACAACGAGAAAGCGTTGCTGTTCACCCAGTTCCGGGAGTTCGGTGAGCTCGTGGCACCGTACTTCGCCGAACGATTCGGGACCGACCTGCCGTTCCTGCACGGCGGCGTGAGCAAGTCCAAGCGCGACGAGATGGTGGAGAAGTTCCAGAGCGGGAACGGTCCGCCGATCATGATGCTCTCGCTCAAGGCCGGCGGTACCGGCTTGAACCTCACAGCCGCCAATCATGTCGTTCATCTTGATCGTTGGTGGAACCCGGCGGTGGAGAACCAGGCGACGGACCGGGCCTTTCGCATCGGGCAGCGCAAGAACGTCGAGGTGCGAAAACTGCTGTGCGTGGGCACCGTCGAGGAACGGATCGATTCGATGCTCGTCTCCAAGCAGGATCTGGCGAATCTGGCGGTGGGCACCGGCGAGAACTGGGTGACCGAGATGGACACCGCGGAGCTGCAGGAACTGTTCCGCCTCAGCGAGGACGCGGTGGGGGAGTGATGGTCGACTTCTCGCAATACGGGAAACGGCGAAAAGCCAAGGGCGGCATCGAGTCCAGGAACAAACGCGGTGCATTCGGGCAGACGTGGTGGGGCAGGCATTTCGTGTCGGCCATGGAAGACCTCGCGGATCCGGGTCGGATAGCGCGTGGCAGAACGTATGCGCGCCAAGGGCAGGTGCTCACTCTCGGTGTCGAGCGCGGGCAGATATACGGCGAGGTGCAGGGCAGTCAGCTCGAGCCGTTCTCGGCCTCGGTCACCGTCGACCCGCTCACGCAGGGTGAGGTTGCCGCGCTCGTCGGCAGGGTGCGATCGAACCCCGGCATGCTGGCCGAGCTGGCCTCCAATGCCATTCCGCAGGCACTGGCGTCGGTATTGCTGCCGCACGACAAGGGGCAGCTCGATTTCGACTGCACCTGCCCCGACGACGGCTGGCCCTGCAAACATGCGGCGGCTCTGATGTACATCGCTGCCGAGCACATCGACGCGTCCGCCGCCACCATCCTGACGCTGCGTGGCGTCGATCTCGATCAACTGATCGAGGGTGTCGGTGACGGGGACGACGAGTTCGACCCCGACGACTGGTTCGCCGATCGCGCATCGTTCTCGGAACTTCCCCAGGTGTCGTTCGCTCCGGCGGTCGACGATCTCGATCCGTTGATCCTGCGCCGAATCTTGCGCGCCGACGGCTCCACCGAGGCCGAGGTCAGTCGTGCCGTCGCCGATCTGAGGCAGTTCTACGACCGGATGTGACCACTCCTGGACTTACGTGGACATCCGACTATAGGATGGGCGTACTTCACTTCCACGCTCGAGGACGGACAAATTCCATGGCTCGCGAACTCACGCACTTCATCGGCGGCAAGCATGTCGCAGGCACCTCCGGAAAATTCGGGGATGTCTTCGATCCCAACACCGGCGAGGTTCAGGCCCGGGTTCCCCTGGCCGACGTATCCGAGGTCGAGGCCGCGATAGCCGACGCCGAACAGGCGCAGCGTGAATGGGCAACCTGGAACCCGCAGCGTCGCGCCCGAGTGTTGATGAAATTCCTCGCGCTGGTCACGCGCGACACCGAAGAGCTCGCTCGTCTGCTCTCCTCCGAGCACGGTAAGACCATCGCCGACGCCAAGGGCGACATTCAGCGCGGCGTCGAGGTCGTCGAGTTCGCCGTCGGTGTCCCACACCTGCTCAAGGGTGAGTACACCGAGGGTGCGGGCGGCGGAATCGACGTCTACTCGATGCGTCAGCCACTCGGCGTCGTAGCCGGAATCACCCCGTTCAATTTTCCCGCGATGATTCCCCTGTGGAAGGCCGGCCCGGCCATCGCCTGCGGAAACGCGTTCATTCTCAAGCCCTCCGAGCGTGACCCGTCCGTTCCGCTCAAGCTCGCCGAACTCTTCCTCGAGGCAGGACTTCCGCCGGGTGTGTTCAACGTCGTCAACGGCGGCAAGGATGCCGTCGACGTGCTCCTCACCGACGACCGCGTCAAGGCGATCGGCTTCGTCGGTTCGACCCCCATCGCGCAGTACATCTACGAGACGGCAGCCCAACACGGCAAGCGAGCGCAGTGCTTCGGTGGAGCCAAGAACCACGCCCTGGTGATGCCCGACGCCGATCTCGACGAGGTCGCCGACGCACTGCTCGGTGCCGCCTACGGTTCGGCAGGTGAGCGTTGCATGGCGATCTCCGTCGCGGTACCGGTCGGGGAGGAGACTGCCGACGCGTTGGTCGCCAAACTGACCGAGCGAGTGGCGAAGCTGAAGATCGGCCGCAGCGACGACGAGAGCGCGGACTTCGGGCCGCTCGTGGGCAGCGATGCGCTGAAGAGGGTCAACGACTACACCCAGATCGGTGTGGACGAGGGTGCCGAGCTCGTCGTCGACGGACGCGGTTTCAGCCTCGAAGGCCATGAGAACGGATTCTTCGCCGGCGCGACGCTGTTCGACAAGGTGACCACCGACATGCGGATCTACAAGGAGGAGATCTTCGGACCCGTCCTGATCGTCGTCCGCGCCAAGGACTACGAGGATGCTCTGCGCTTGCCCACCGAGCACGAATACGGCAACGGGGTCTCGATCTTCACCCGTGACGGCGATACTGCTCGCGACTTCTGCTCCCGTGTCCAGGTGGGCATGGTCGGCGTCAACGTACCGATTCCGGTGCCGATCGCCTACCACACCTTCGGTGGTTGGAAGCGTTCGGGATTCGGTGATCTGAACCAGCACGGGCCCGATTCGATTCGCTTCTACACCAAGACCAAGACGGTCACCCAGCGCTGGCCGTCGGGCACCAAAGAAGCAGTTGCACAGAATCACTTCGTCATTCCGAACATGGACTGATCCGGCGATGTTCACCTTGAACGAGGACGAGCGAGCGATCAACGACACCGCTCGCGAATTCGCCGACGAGTTCCTGGCACCGAATGCCATCGAATGGGATCAGCAGAAACACTTTCCGGTGGACGTGCTGCGCAAGGCAGCGGGACTGGGAATGGGCGGCATCTACATTCGCGAGGATGTGGGTGGATCGGGTCTGACCAGAGTCGATTCGGTGCGGATCTTCGAGCAGTTGGCCACCGGTGACCCGTCCATCGCGGCGTACATCTCCATTCACAACATGGTCGCGTGGATGATCGACACGTACGGCAACGACGAGCAACGGCAGCGTTGGCTCCCGGGCCTGTGCGCGATGGATCAGCTGGGGAGCTACTGCCTCACCGAGCCGGGCGCGGGATCCGACGCCGCGATGCTCGGCACCAAAGCTGTGCGTGACGGTGACGAATATGTGCTGGACGGCGTCAAGCAATTCATCTCCGGCGCGGGCACATCCGAGGTGTACGTCGTGATGGCGCGCACCGGTGCACCAGGGCCGCGCGGCATCTCGGCGTTCATCGTGCCGAAGGACTCCGCGGGACTCTCGTTCGGAGCCAACGAGAAGAAGATGGGCTGGAATGCCCAGCCCACCCGGCAGGTCGTTCTCGAAGGAGTCCGCATCCCGGCCGAGAACCTGCTCGGCAACGAGGGCGACGGGTTCCGTATCGCGATGAACGGACTCAACGGAGGGCGCATCAACATCGCGGCATGTTCGATCGGCGGCGCGCAGTCCGCTCTCGACAAGGCCGTTGCCTACCTCGCCGAGCGCAAGGCGTTCGGGGCGCGGTTGCTCGATGCGCAGGCGCTCCAGTTCCGACTCGCCGATTTCAAGACCGAACTCGAAGCCGCCCGCACGTTGCTGTGGCGGGCCGCGGACGCGCTGCAGAACGACGCGCCGGACAAGGTCGAAATGTGCGCTATGGCAAAGCGTTTCGGAACCGACACCGGATTCGAGGTCGCCAACGGAGCGCTGCAACTGCTCGGCGGCTACGGCTATCTCAGCGAGTACGGCGTCGAGAAGATCGTTCGTGACCTTCGGGTGCACCAGATTCTGGAAGGGACCAACGAAATCATGCGGGTGGTCGTCGCTCGGTCGATCGTGGGTGCCGCATGAGCGACGTGATCCTCGAGGTCTCCCGCGGTATAGGTCGAATCACCTTGAACCGCCCCAAAGCCATCAATGCGCTCGACCATGCGATGGTTCGCGAGATCGCACCGGCGTTGGCGCAGTGGGCAACCGACGACGCTGTGGACGTCGTCCTGCTGACCGGAGCAGGTGAGCGCGGACTGTGTGCAGGCGGCGACATCGTCTCCATCTACCACGACGCCAAGGACGGCGGCAGCGGTAGCAAGGACTTCTGGCGCGAGGAGTACATCCTCAACGCCGCGATCGCTCGGTTCCCCAAGCCGTTCGTGGCCATCATGGACGGCATCGTCATGGGCGGAGGCGTCGGACTCTCGGCACATGCCAACACTCGCATCGTCACCGAACGATCGAAGATCGCGATGCCCGAGGTCGGAATCGGATTCGTTCCCGATGTGGGTGGCACGTACCTGCTCTCGCGTGCGCCGGGCGAGATCGGCACTCACTTCGCGCTCACCACGGCGCGGATGAATGCTGCCGACGCCATCGCGGTCGGGTTCGCCGATCACTACATCCCGTCCGACAAGCTCGAGGACTTCTACTCGGCACTCGAGACGGTCAGCGTCGGAGAGGCCGTCGCGACGTTCAGCGAGCCGGCACCGGAGTCCACAGTTGTCGGTCAGCAGGAATGGATCGACGAGTGCTACGCCGGCGACGACGTTCAGGGCATCGTGGACGCGCTTGCCGCCAGCACAGTGCCCGAGGCGCAGAAGTCGGCGCAGGACATCGCGTCCAAATCACCTGTGTCGCTGGCTGTGACACTGAGATCGCTGCGTCGTGCCGCGACGCTGCCGACGCTGGAGTCGGTACTCGACGAGGAATACCGCGTGTCGGTCGCGTCGCTGAGCAGCCACGACCTCGTCGAGGGAATCCGAGCACAGGTGGTCGAGAAGGACCGCAACCCGCAATGGCAACCGCGTACGTTGGCAGACGTCACGCCCGAGGACGTCGACCGGTACTTCGCGCCCCTCAGGGACGCGGAGCTGGGCCTGTCGAACGCACACACAGAAGGTGAGCAGTCATGAGCGAAAAGACGATCGGCTTCATCGGCCTCGGCCACATGGGTGGACCGATGGCCGCCAATCTGGCTGCGGCCGGCTACACGGTGCAGGGCTTCGACCTGGTTCCCGCCGCGCTCGAGCAGGCCACGAAGGACGGCGTCACCGTGATGGAATCGGCCGTGGCCGCCGTCGCCGATGCCGACATCGTCATCACGATGCTGCCCAACGGCAGACTGGTACTGGGGTTGTACGCGGACCTGCTGCCCGCTGCCGCGCCGGGTACGTTGTTCATCGATTCCTCGACCATCGACGTCGCCGATGCGCACACCGCCCACAAGCTGGTGCACGAGGCAGGACACCGCAGTCTGGACGCGCCGGTTTCCGGCGGAGTCGGGGGAGCGGCCGCAGGAACACTGACCTTCATGGTCGGCGGTTCCGAGGAGGATTTCGCCTCTGCTGCAGAGGTTCTCGACGTCATGGGTCGCAAGGTGGTGCACTGCGGTGCAGCAGGCAACGGCCAGGCCGCCAAGATCTGCAACAACATGATTCTCGGAGTGTCGATGATCGCCATCAGTGAGGCCTTCGTGCTGGGGGAGAAGCTGGGGCTGAGCAATCAGGCACTGTTCGACGTGGCGTCGACTGCGTCGGGTCAATGTTGGGCACTGACGACGAACTGCCCGGTGCCAGGACCGGTCCCGACGAGCCCTGCAAACAACGAGTACAAGCCCGGCTTCGCGGCGGCTCTCATGGACAAGGACCTGGGTCTGGCTGCCAATGCACTGCGCGACAACGGTGTCGAGGGTGTCCTCGGCCTACGGGCGGCCGAGTTGTACTCTCGGTTCAAGGAAACATCCGGGGGCGGCACCGATGTCGACTTCTCCGGCATCATCAACGACATCCGCGAGCGCTCGAACGGAGCAGGCCAGTGAGTGACTACGAGACGATTCTGCTCGAGCGTCGGGGACGCGTCGGCATCATCACACTGAACCGTCCCAAGGCGCTGAACGCGCTCAACTCCGAGCTGATGCGCGAAGTGGTTTCGGTGGTCGAAGAACTAGACGCCGACTCCGGCATCGGTGCGATCCTGATCACCGGCTCCGAGCGAGCCTTCGCGGCCGGCGCCGACATCAAGGAGATGCAGCCCAAGTCCTACATGGACGTGTACCTCGACGACTTCTTCGCGGCGTGGGATCGACTTGCGTCGGCTCGGACGCCGTTGATCGCAGCGGTCTCCGGTTACGCGCTCGGCGGCGGGTGCGAACTCGCGATGCTGTGCGATGTCCTGATCGCCTCGGACACCACGGTATTCGGACAACCCGAGATCAAGCTCGGCGTCATCCCGGGAATCGGCGGGTCGCAGCGCCTGACGCGAGCGGTGGGCAAGGCCAAGGCCATGGAGATGTGCTTGACCGGTCGCAACATGAAGGTCGAGGAAGCCGAGCGAGCCGGACTGGTCTCGCGCATCGTGCCGGTTGCCGATCTGCTCGACGACGCCATCGCGACCGCGACCACCATCGCCGAGATGTCGCTACCGGTTGCCCAGATGGCGAAGGAAGCGGTGAACCGATCGTTCGAGTCCAGTCTGCGCGAGGGTGTTCTGTTCGAGCGCCGCGTGTTTCACTCGACTTTCGCCACCGAGGATCAGAAGGAAGGTATGTCGGCCTTCATCGAGAAGCGGACGCCGAACTTCCAGCACCGGTAGCGGCGGGCTCCACTCTCGGTGCCGTCCTACCTGTCGGGGGACAGGAGGGCGGCCCCGCGGGCCGAGACCAGCTCCGGCATCGACGGCACCAGCGTCGTCAGACCGGTACGCAGCTCGAGAGAACGCGCAATCGAGGTGATGTTCGCACCACCGCCCACCACGACGATGGACTGCGTTCTGGCACCGGACAATTGGATGGTCTGCTCCACCAGCATGCCCGCATACCGCACCGGTCCTGCGATCAGATCGTCGAAGTCGCGCCGAGTGAGCACATGCCGCGCAGTACCGGACGGATCGGTGGTGCTGACGACGGAGTCCACGCTCAACTGCTCCTTGATGGACCGGCTGGCGTCGATTCCGACGCGAACGCCGTTGGACGAGAGCAGCCTGCGAATCGAGTGATCGAGATCGTCGCCGCAGAACGTGGCAGTGCGCCGCGTCATGAGAGTGCGAGTGGACGCGAGATCGATGACGGTGACCGTGGTGCCGGTGCTACCGATATCGCACAACACGGTGACGCCGTGATTGGGCACCAGCCCGATGAAACGCAGATACCGCACTTGCGCAGCAGTTTCCGGCACGAGCGACGCGGTGCGGGCCGTACCTCGGGTGGCGACTGCGCCTGGATCGGTGGCAACTCGATAGGCGATGGCCGAGAACTGCACCGGCAGCGACATAGTCGCTGCGATCGAGTGGATGGCGTCGACACCGGTGGCGATCGTGGTGGACAGCGACTGCCCGGGCGTGCGGCGCACCGTCCGCGACACGATGGGGGTTCGATGGGGACTGTCCAGATACGTCAGAATTGCGCGTGCACCGTGCGCACCCGCCCCGACCCCCAACACCAGCAC
>NZ_NPFL01000014.1:0-36154 GCF_002259075.1 Rhodococcus sp. 15-725-2-2b
GGAAACGCCCGGTCCCATTCCGAACCCGGAAGCTAAGCCCTCCAGCGCCGATGGTACTGCACTCGACAGGGTGTGGGAGAGTAGGACACCGCCGAACACAATTTCCCAGAACACCCCCAGACCACCCGGTCCGGGGGTGTTCTGCATTTCGAAACCACCCACACCACACCAGACCCGAGCAGCCCACAGGGGGCAAACGCGCGCGCACCAGCGATGCGCGCGCAGAATCGCACCCCGGACACCCACCAATCCCCGCGCACCTGACGAACGCGCGCGCATTCGCGGAATGGCGAGCACCGCACAGCAGCGCGCGCCTGACGAACGCGCGCGCATTCGCGGAATGGCGAGCACCGCACAGCAGCGCGCGCCTACCCGATTTCGACCCGACCACCACCCACCACCACCGCAGCCGGCCATCAGCCCACATCCCCCGCGACAAACGCGCGCGCAGTCGCCAACCGCGCACACAATCGCAGCCCGGACACCCGCCATTTCCCGCGCACCCGACGAACGCGCGCGCATTTGCGGACACCCAGGCCGTGCCGCGCATCGTGCCCCGGCCAGTCTTTGTGGGCTCCCACGGCATTGTGTGGCACAGTCGATGTCGATGAAACTCGCCGTCGATCAGAAGCGCGTCAGCAGAATCCTGCTCGATTTCGATCTGAGCATCGAATTCGACAACGGTGCCAGCATTGCCTTCAGCGAGGTGATGATCGACGGACTCACTGTCGACGAGGACAATCAGTTCGAGGGTCTACGAGCGCTCGCGACACTGCACGGTCTCGAATGCGACGACGCAGACTACGACGAATCCGGTGTTCTCCGTCTGACGTTCGATGGCCGGCAGACAGTGGTGGCCAGTCCGCGAGACGAGGTCGAATCCTGGGAGTACACGGCTGCGGACGGCTCGACAGTGGTGTGTGGACCGGGCGGGGCTGTCGAGTCGTGGCCCGCACCCGAGCATCCGAAGTCGGTGGCCCTGACCGTCGAGAGTCTTCCTTCCATCGGTGCGACCGTGGTTCGGCTCTCGACCGGCGACGACCCTGCCGTCGAATTCTCGGATGGCACCAAGCTGTTGTTCGACCTCTCCCTCGACGCCGGGTACCTCGTGTTGCGGGAAAGTGTGACGTCGAGTTCCCTCGCTGACAGCGTCGCTGCTGCACAAGGAGATTGGGTCGTCGAACTGTCCTCGGGGCACGTGATCTTCTACCGACCGCGCACTACGTAGGGTCTCCCGAACTGGGTCTCGACACCGGGTGAGTACAGAACCGAGTCCGGTCGCCGGGTACTGACACCGGGTAGGCCTGCCGCTGCCACGAGCTCGTCGGAGCAGTGGGTGAGTTCTGCGTCGACCAAGGGCCAGTGCCGGTGGACGTTCGGGACGTACAGCAGGCGACCGGCCAGTGAGGTGTGCAATCCCCAACGCGCGGTGAGGAACACCGCGAGCGGATCCTCGGACAGGTCGCGTGATCCTCTGACGACGCCGAAGTCGGTGGTTGCGCCGCGGTGTGGGGGAGCGAGCCGTTTGCTGCGGTAGCCGATCGTGGTGCTGTCGTCGGCGATATCGATCGAGGACCAGCGGTACGGAATGCGAGCAGCGTTGGTGCCCAGCACGACTGCGAGTCTGGTTGCTTCCAGGGATCGGAACACGACGCCGCGTCGCCCCTCCGCGTCGACCGAGTACAGCCGAACGTTGATCTCACCGAAGGTGCCGAAGTACGGGACGGGGTGACGGTAACCGAGGCCGGCACCGACCATGTGGAAGCCGATCAGCCCAACCCACGACGAGCCGTCGAATTCGTCGGGTACGCACCCTTGGGGCAACAGCGGGGCGACGTCGGAACTCGGAACCCGCCAGTGTAGAAAGACCAGCCGTTCCCATCGCTGATCCATCACGATCGGACGAGGCAGTAGCGGTGGCCGCGGCCAGAGGCGTCGGGCATCGTCTCGGTTCATGATTCGAGCCTAGGCGCGAGGCGTCAGGAGGCGGTGAATCGGGCGTGCACGCTCGCCGAGATGGTGATGTTCTCCGGCTTGAGTGCAAATCCGGTAGGCGCTGATTTCGCGGCGAACATACGTGCCGAGGATTCTGGTCCACCGCTCTCCGCGAACCCTGGCAGCAGACCGGGATCGGCCACCGCGACAGCGTGCACGCCCGATCGTCCCAGGCTCGACGCGTAGGCTTCGGCCTTCGAGACGGCGTCGCGCACAGCGAGTTCCCGGACCGCCAAGGTGTGAGCGGTTCTGCTGGATTCGGTGAGGTCCCAATCGAAGTGGTCGATCGACACTCCCTCGAGCGCCGATGCTGCGTAGACGAACGCGTCCACCAGATCGAGCTGGCTGAACTGCACTTCCACTGACGCCTCGGCTTGATAGACGTACGGCAGTTGCTCTCCGTCGTGGTTGAACGGGCGGTGGCGCGAGTGGCGCACCTGGTCCACCGACCATCGATCGATGGGTCCCCCGTCACTGTTGTAGAGCGGCTCGACCAGTCTGGTGAGCTCCCGGACGAGTTGTTGAGCAGGCTCGGATGCGGACTCTGCAGTGCGACCGTCGGTGCGGACGGTCAGCGCGAGTGTGCACTGTTCGGGTGGGTAGGTGGCTGCGCCGTGACCGACGACGGTGATGTCGAGTGCTTCGGGGCTCATGACACTCAGTGTTGCATCCGGGTCGGGCGGTTTTACCGAACCTGAACACTGCTGGCCGACGCGTCGAGGGAGGAGGACAATCGCGAACATGCTTCCCGTTCTCGATCTCGGTCTGGCCGACCACGACCCCCGCGCGTTCCAGTTGTCGCTGCGCGAAGCAGCTCACGGGTCCGGCTTCTTCTATCTCGTCGGACACGGGATCGAGATCGAACGAATGCACGAGGTACTGCGCCTCGCGCGAGAGTTCTTCGCCGTGCCGGACGATGTGAAGGAAGAAATCAGTCAGCTGAAGAGCCCGCATTTCCGCGGCTACTCCCGGGTGGGTGGCGAGCTGACCAACGGCCGGGTGGATTGGCGAGAACAGATCGACATAGGTCCCGAACGCCCGGCGATCGAGGGAGCCGAAGGTTACTGGAACCTCCAGGGCCCCAACCTGTGGCCGTCGCAGCCGGCCGGGTTCCGAGAGACGTTCGAGCAATGGGAGCAGTCCGTGTCGGGTCTCGGGCTCCGGTTGCTCCGGCACTGGGCGCAGTCATTGGGTGCGCCCGAGAACGTGTTCGACGACGCTTTTGCCACTGCGCCCGCGACGCTGATGAAAGTCGTGCGTTACCCGGGCACTGCTGATCATTCGCAGGGCGTCGGAGCGCACAAGGACTCCGGGGTGTTGACGTTGCTGCTCGTCGAACCGGACTCGGCCGGTCTGCAGGTGGAGACGACCGCCGATACGTGGATCGACGTACCGCCGCTGGACGGGGCATTCATCGTCAACATCGGCGAGTTGTTGGAGGTTGCGACCGGCGGCTATCTACGTGCGACGCGTCATCGGGTGGTCGCGCCGGGACCCGACACCGACCGGATATCGGTGCCACACTTTCTGAGCCCGGCCCTCGATGCCGTCGTCCCGGTGATCGAACTGCCGCCCGAATTGGCGCGGCAGTCACGAGGAGTCGAGGACGATCCTGCCAACCCCATCTACAGCACCTACGGCGAAAACGCGTGGAAGTCCCGTACGCGAGCACACCCCGACGTGGCGCAGTTGCACCACGGCATCGTTCCGGCCGGTCGGCAGTCTGCCTACTGATTCCTACTGTGGCCCTGACGTGATGCGCGAAACTGCGCCCATGCTCCGGTGCACCACAAGGCCCATACGATCAGCAGTGGCTGGAACAGCAACCGGATCCCTCGGGCCGTATCTGAGTCGAGGCCGAACGCGTCGGTGTGCGTGACGAACTGCGAAATGTTGCCGGGAAAGACCGCGACGAAGAACGCCGCGACCACCCAACCGATGACCGGTGCGCGAGCGGTCCAGAACAGCAGCGCCAGACCGAGCGCGATCTCGACGACACCCGACGCCAGCACGACGAAGTTGGTACTGATCGGAACCCAGGTCGGCACCTGGGCGGCGAAGGTGCTCCTCGCCCAGAAGAGATGACTGAGTCCGGCGAAGACGAGGAACGCTCCCAGTACTACTCGTCCGATGGTGCGAGAAATCGATTTCGTCATGGCGTCATGAGACACCACGGGCACACTGAGCACTATGACCGGGAGTACACCGACCGACCCAGCACGGCGCCGATGGGTACTGCACGTCGACCTCGATCAGTTCATCGCTGCCGTCGAAGTGCTCCGCAACCCGGACCTGGCGGGCAAAGCCGTCGTGGTCGGCGGTAGAGGAGATCCGACCGAGCGTGGGGTGGTGTCGACGGCCTCGTACGAGGCGCGTGCGAAGGGCGTCGGATCCGGAATGCCACTACGCGTCGCCGCGAAGAAGATCCCGGACGCAGTCTTCCTCCCCGTGGACAAGCCGGCGTACGACGAGGCCTCGGCACTGGTGATGGACACTCTGCGGTCGTTGGGATTCGTGGTCGAGGTGATCGGATGGGACGAGGCGTTTCTCGGTGTGGAGACCCACGACCCCGAGGGCGTGGCAAAGACCGTCCACGACGCGGTGTTCGACGCGACGGGGCTGCATTGCTCGGTCGGCATCGGGGACAACAAGTTACGAGCCAAGATCGCCACCGACTTCGACAAGCCTCAGGGCATCTACCGGCTCACCAAGGAAAACTGGTTCGAGGTGATGGGTGATCGCGGTACCGATGCGTTGTGGGGGATCGGCAAGAAGATCTCGAAGAGGCTGACCGCCCTCGGCATCTCGACAGTCCGAGAACTGGCCGATGCCGAGGACGCGGACCTCGCCGCAGCGTTCGGACCGAAGATCGGTCCGTGGCTCGGTACCAAAGGGCGAGGCATCGACCTCGCACCGGTGACGTCCGAGCCGTGGGTCGCACGGTCGCACAGCCGTGAGGTCACGTTCCAGACCAACGTCGCCGATTGGGCGATCGTCCGAGACGAGGTCGCCGCGTTGACGTCGAAGGTGCTGGCAGACATCGAAGCCGAGAACCGGCCGGCCGTGCGAGCGGCATTGAAGATCCGCTACGCGCCGTTCGAGACGCATACCGTCAGTGCACCGATCATCGGAGCGCCCACCTTCGATCCGGAGATCCTGACCTCGGCCGCGGTGGCGCTCGTCGACCGCCTCGACCATACGAGAGAGGTTAGACTGATCGGCGTCCGGCTGGAAATGACTCCGCCGCAACCTCTCTGACTACTTGCGGCCCGCCGCCCAGCGCAGTCCCCAACCGTACTTCTTGTCGAGGTCGGCTTGGCTGCCCTGGATGTACTCGACTTCGCGGGTGACCGTGATACCGGCAGACGTGTTCTCCAACAATGCGATCGAGCAGATGCGCGCAGAGTTCTCGGCCGAGTCGAGGCGTACCTCGACCTGTGGTCCGCTGGTCGGGTACAGCGTCACCACTCCGTCGACTGCGGCCCAGTTCGGAGCGCCGTCGTAGATCATCGCGAAGATCAGGATGCGGGCGAACTTTTCGGGGTGGGCAAGATTGATGTGCATGTTCTCGCCGCCGCTGACCGAGCCGGAGCGGTCGTCGCCGTCGAGCGCGATGAACGGGGCATCCTGCAGCGAACCGAAGCTGTTGCCGAGCGCTTGGACCACGCCCTTGGAGCCGTCGCGTAGTTCGTAGAGGCACCCGAGGTCGAGATCCACACCGCCGGAGCCGTACGACGCAGCAGCCAGCTTGGCCAGGAAGCCCTTCTTCTTCGGCTGCGCTGCGGGTGCCCCGGACGACCAGTTGAGGTTCACCCGCATGGAGCCCTGCTTCTCGCCGGACTTGGTGAGGCTGATGGTCGGCGATGCCTTGGACAGCGTGACTTTGCTCAGACTGACGGGTGCTCCGACTTGCTGCGCGGGGTTCTGCCCCGTAGAGGGCTTGCGGGTGTAGTCGATGGCCATGGTGGAGCCTTCCGGGCGGGGAGGTGCCGGATCGCGATGTCCGGTTTGGGCGGTGTGTCGACAATAACCGCACGACCGACGAGCGCGGTGCCCGCACCGACCTCGGGTTCCCTGCCGATGAAGATCTACGGGCGCGGCACGTTACGCAGATTCGACTTGGCCATCCGAACGGCCTCGCCGACACCGCCGTTGAGCACGACCTTGCTCATCGCGAGTGCGAATCCCTTGATCTGCTCGCCGGTGATGGTCGGCGGGACCGAGAGCGCGAGCGGATCGGTGATCAGCTGCACCAGCGCCGGGCCGTCGACGGCGAACGCGGTCTCGAGTGCGCCGCGGATGTCCTCGGGCTTCTCGACGCGTTGTGCATGGATACCCGCAGCCGCCGCGATGCCGGTGTAGTCGACCTGCGGGACGTCGACACCGAAGTCGGGCAGACCGTCGACGAGCATCTCGGCCTTGACCATGCCCAGTGTCGAGTTGTCGAACAGCACGATCTTGACCGGCAGCTTGTACATCGCGACGGTCAAGAGTTCGGAGAGCAGCATCGAGAAGCCGCCGTCGCCCGAAATCGACACGACCTGGCGGCCCGGATTGGCGAACTGCGCACCGATGGCGTGCGGCAGGGCATTGGCCATCGACCCGTGCAGCATCGACGCAACGAATGCCCTTCTACCCGTGGGGTTGATGTAGCGCGCGGTCCACACGTTGCACATGCCGGTGTCGGTGGTGAACACGGCGTCGTCGGCGGCGAGGTCGTCGAGTACCGACGCGGCGTACTCGGGGTGGATGGGGACGAGCTTCTCGGCGTTGCGGGTGTACGCACCGACGGTCTTGCCCATCAGGTCGTTGTGCTTGTCTACCCACTTCTCGACATAGCGGCGATCGGCCTTGCGAGTGACCAACGGCTGCAACGCATTCAGGGTCGCCCGAACATCACCGTGAATCGGGTACCGGACCGAGGTCCGACGTCCCAGCTTCGTGGGGTCGATGTCGATCTGCGCGGTCGTGACGTCTTCGGGAAGGAACTGCTGATACGGAAAGTCGGTGCCGAGCAGGATGAGTAGGTCTGCGTCGTGGATCCCGGCGTGCGCAGCTCCGTAGCCCAGCAACCCCGTCATGCCGACGTCGTACGGATTGTCGTACTGGATGAACTCCTTGCCACGCAACGAATGTCCGATGGGAGCGCCGATCGTGTCGGCGAACGCGACCACCTCGTCGTGAGCGCCCTTGACCCCGTACCCGGCGAAGATTGCCACCTTCTCGGCGTCGTTGATGGCGTCGGCCAGCTTCTGGATGTCCGCCGCGGGTGGTGTGACGACCGGTGTCGAGGGAATGGCGATCGGGTCCATCGTGCCTGCGGCCGACAACTCGGCGATGTCGCCGGGAATCGTCAGAACCGACACTCCGCCGCCGGTGACAGCAGCGTTGATCGCCGCACGGAAAACCCGGGGTGCCTGCTCGGGAGTGGAGACGAACTCGTTGTAGAGCGAGCATTCGCCGAAGAGCCGGTCGGGGTGCGTCTCCTGGAAGTAGCCCGATCCGATTTCGCTGCTGGGAATGTGCGACGCGATCGCCAGAACCGGTGCGCCCGAACGATGTGCGTCGTACAGGCCGTTGATCAGATGTAGGTTTCCCGGTCCGCACGAACCAGCGCAGACGGCGAGTGTTCCGGTGGTCTGCGCATCGGCCGACGCAGCGAACGCCGCGGCTTCCTCGTGACGTACGTGAATCCAGTCGATGCCGCCCTTGGCCGATCCTCCGGTGCGACGCACTGCGTCGACCACCGGATTGAGACTGTCGCCGACGATGCCGTAGATGCGTTGTACGCCGGCGTCGACGATTCCTCGAACGAGCTGATCGGCCACTGTGGTTGGCATTGATTCTCCTCAACTTTGCGACGCGATGTTCTCCGATGTTCTTCGGCCGCGTCTCGCCGACGGCTTCCCTGTGCAGAGGGCCTGCCAAACATCCTGGGAGCGCACACGGCAGCCGTCAAGCGAAAAGTGCTGGTAGATGCTGTGGCGATCTCCGTCACGTCGGGATATTTCAGGCAACACCCATAGATGACGGCGGTTACCCGCCGACCGACGAGCTTCGAGTGAACGCAGCCCGGGCGATGGTGGAGATCTAGCTGCGTACCGCGTTCGAGATTCTGTCGACGACCATCGCAACGGCACTCGGAACCGGCTCGATGACGTCCACGTCGGTGCGCAGCGCCAGCCGCCGAGCCGAATCGCTCAACGGTCCGCCGCCGATGACGACGGCGCTCGCTCCGGCTGCCACTGCAGCATCGACCGCTGTTCCCAGTTCGTCGACGCTCGACGCGAGGTCCTCGGCCAGGACCAACGGCGATGACGCGGTGAGGAACACACCCGCGAAATCGCCGTCGGGCACGGTGGCGCGAGTCAGTGCATCGAGCTGGGCGGCGAGATCGGCTGTGGTGGTGGCGATCGCGAAGCAGCGACCGCCTCGTGCTGCGTGCAGGATTCCTGCCTCGCCGATCCCGACGACCGGAATGTCGACGAGGGCTCGGAGTTCGGCCGCACCGGGATCACCGAACGCGCCGACGATCACAGCGGCGGGGCCATGGTGCTCGATCGCGTCGAGGGCCGCGGCTACGACATCGGGTCCTGCAGCACGCAACTGTTCGGTGCCGGTGATCATCGCCGGTCCGGTACCCGCGGTGACCCCGATGACGGTGAATTCTGTCTCGTAGAGCCGACGCCGAGCAACGTCGACGAGCAGCTGCGTCGTTGCAGTGTTCGAGTTGGGGTTGACCATGAGAATCTTCACTGCTCAGCCATCTTCCGGCATGGGTTGTCCGAAGGTCTCTTTCGGGAACTGCACGGCAATGCCGCACACGATGAACAGGCCGGCCAGCATCGCGAACATGGCACCCACGCCGGACGAGTCCAGTACGGCTCCGGCAATGAGCGGGAACAGTCCGCCGGAGAGGGAGCCCAGCGCCAGGATCACCGATGTCGCGAGGCCACGGATTCGCGTGGGGTACTGCTCGGGCGCGAACAGCCAGATCGTCGTGTTGAGGATGATGACCGAGAAATTGAACAGTGCACCGAAGACCAGTACGAGGCCGATCGACGTTGCGAAGAAGCCGAATCCGAGCCCGGCGACGATACCGAGAACGGCACCACCGGTCAGTGTCACCTTGCGGGGAAGTTTGCGGGCGATCAGTGCGGCGGTCAGCGCGCCGATCAACGATCCGGATTGCATCACGAGGGTGTACCAGAGCGCACTCGAGATCGACATTCCCCGCTCGGTCAGAATGACGGGAATGAGTGTGAGCATCGAGATCTGCGCTGCGTAGGACATGCAGACGGCAATGCCGAGGGCGAGAGTGCTTCTGCGGTAACGCCGCCCGAACATTTCCGTCCACCGAGCGCGCGGTACGGCGGGATCGTCGACCGAAGTGTCGACGTTCAAGTACTGAACCTCGGACTTGAGCGTGCCGCGAAGCTTGCCTTGCGCCAAGCGGTTGATGACGGTATTGGCCTCGGCCACACGGCCTGTCGCGGCGAGGAAGCGAGGCGTTTCCGGAAGCGAACGGCGGTAGAACACGACCGCGAGTGCGGGCAGTACGAGTAGACCGAACAGCCATCGCCAGCGGTCGTCACCGGTGAAGATTGCGAAGACGATGACCCCGAACAGTGGGGCGAGCATGTTGCCCAGACCTGCAGCTGCGACGTTGATCATGCCGACCGCGGTACCGCGATGCTTGGCGGAGAAGAATTCGGAGAGCATGATCACCGCTGCGGCGATCTCACCGCCGAGTCCGAGCCCGACCAGGAATCGAGCGCCCACCAACACCTCGTAGTTGGGCGCGAATGCGCACAGCAGCGAGCCGAATGCGAAGACGAGAAGGTTTGCACCGAGGAGGGTTCGACGACCGAAACGGTCCATCACCGCTCCGGCCAGGATGCGCCCGAGTGCGACGGCGGTGAACGTCGCGGTGTTCAGCAGCCCGATCTCGGTTCCGCCGAGTCCCCAGGATTCACGCAGGAGCGGTCCGGTGATACCGACGGCATTCTGTTCGATGGCGTCGAAGAAGACACCGAACAGGACCATGGCGACGATGCCGAAGTGCGCTGTGGTGAGGCCGATCTTCGAGTACGACGCCTCTATCTGTTCGCTGAGGCTGCCGGTCTCGGGTGGTGGGTCGATCGGTGACGGCTTCTCGTTCGTGGTCGGGACGCTCATCCCAGTGCCTCTCGCTCAGTGGTATACCAACAGCGGAGAATTTACGGAGCTATGCGCTGCGACAGGTTTCTCGGCGGTAACACTTGCGTTTCCAGATCCTCTCACCTGCTCCTTTCAGTCGAGGTGATCATTGGTCAACGTTCTGCCGATGGCCCCTGTGGACACGCGGTATACCTATGGTTCGCTGGTATACAAGCATCATGGCATCCACGGAAGGTCGCGAATCGCTGTCGCGTTCGGTGTTCGACGCGATCAGAACACGCATCCTCGACGGCCGTCTCCGACCGGGTGAAACGCTGAGCGAGCGCAATCTGGGTACCGAGCTGCAGGTGTCGAGGGTGCCGATTCGTGAGGCACTTCCATTGCTCGAAGCAGCCGGGTTGGTGACGCTGTCGCCGAGACGCCCTGCCGTGGTGACGGGAGTGACCAGAAGCTCGGTCGACGAGTTGTACGACATCAGGTCCGCACTCGAGCCGCTCGTTGCTCGCCGAGCAGCGTCCGCTGTGTCGGCGGGAGCGGACTCGTCATCGTTGGTCGACGCCGTGTCCCGTGCAGGTGCCGCTCTCGAGCGGGGCGATCTACTCGAGTTCCATCACGCGAGCTCCGGAGTGCACTCGGGGATCGAGGAATTGTCCGCCAACCGACTGTTCCCGGTCATCATGGAACCACTGCGGGAGCGCAGTAACCGACTCAACATGGCCAATCTCGAACGAGATCCGTCGCTGCGCCACGGGGAGCATGTCTCCCTCGTCGACGCCATCGCCAAGGGGGACTCGGAGTTGGCGGCCGCGGTTGCGTTCGCACACGTGGAATGGGGCCGAGCGCGAACGTTCGAGACTCTGGCGCAAGTTCCGGGCTACGACCCACAGCACTGAGCCGAGCGAGCCGTACTCATCGCGATGCGGTCAGTCCGGACACCCGTACGGCCCCGGCGGTCCCGAGGATCAGCACGCCGGTTGCGACTGCGAAGGCGATCGAATAGGAGTCGCCGATCGCAGGTGCGACGATCAGCGGGCCGAGAACCTGTCCGACGCCGTAGAACGCGGTCAGCGTTGCCGCAGTACGTCCGATGGGCAGTGTCTGTGCGGTGCTCATCGTCAGCATCGTGATGCCCATGAACGTTCCGCCGAACAGCAGAGCCGAGAACACGGCAGCAACGGTGTTTCCGGTCAGTGCGGGGAGTACCGCTGCGATCGACTGCAACGCGAACGCTGCCACCAGGGCGTTGCGCGTGCTGGTTCGGCGGGCGACTGCCTGCCACAACACAGTCGCCGGCACCGCGGCGAATCCGACGACGATCCACACCGCCGGACCCACCGATGTGCTGCCGTGGCCACCGACCGCCGCCACGAGGAACGTACCGACGATGATGTAGCCGAGACCTTCGAGGAAGTACGCGAACAGCAACGTCCGCCATACGGTCCGGGTCTTGTGGTCGATGTCGCCGGGTTCAGCCCGCGCCGCGGGCTCGGGATGCACCCGTAGCGTCCACGCCGGGGCGATGAGGGCCGCTGTCAAGAGCGCCGAGCACACCCACAGCGCCTCCCATGACAGGTGCGGTCCGACGAGCAGGGTCAGAATTCCCGACGCCGCGATGCCTGCGCCGACGCCGCCGAACGCGATACCGGGGGAAGCGCCGTCGGCGCGATGCTTCGTGACGGTGCTCGCGCACGCGATGAAAACCGCTGCGCTCGCCAGGCCCGCCAGGAACCTCAGTGCGGAGAACGCGGCGGTGGAATGGGCAGCGGCCATGGCCAACTCGCTGGCGACGAGTATGACTGTCCACAGACGGAACGATGTCGTCGTGTTGATCGACGGGCGCACGGACAACACGATTGCGCCGACGAGGTAGCCGGCGTAGTTCGCGGTCGCGATGACGGCACCGCTGCTCGGCGTGACCTCCGATGCATCGACCATGATCGGCAGCAGCGGCGTGAACACGAATCGTCCGACACCCATCGCGGCCGCGAGTCCGGCCGCGGCAGCGAACGACAGTCGACGGCCGTTCATGGCGAGCACCCCCTATATCGTTAGCCGGGCCAACGGTACCCGCCGCATTCACGACCCCGGAATCGGACCGGACGGAACCGATCCGAGCCCACAGGCGTCAAACCCCATGACGCCGAAACACCGGGCGTCGATACGGTGCGACTCGGGGGAGCGTCATGACAGTGAATGTGGATCCAGTGATCCTGCGGCAGTTCTCGAATATGTTGTCGGCGACCGGCGGGGTGATCCGTGAGTTGGATGCTCTTGCTCCGTTCCGTGAATCGGAGAATGCGTTGCTGGGTAGCGACTTCCACGCAGCGTGCGCGGCGGCGGCGGCTGCAGCGGCCGGAGCTGTTGCAGCTCTGGCCGGGCGCGCGGAATGCGTCGCAGACATCGCCCGCGGCGTCGCGCAGAACTACGCGATCACCGACGACGAACTCGCCCGCCGGCTCGATGCGATGGACCGGCCGAAATGACCCCGACGGTCCCGCATGTCGCGGGGTGGGAGCCGGAGTCCATGCGCAAGACGATGATCGAACTGTCGGAGATCGTCGAGCGCGTCAACGGCCAGCGCACCGGAGTGCTCGAGGAGCAGGACGCGTTGGCCGAGACCTGGACCGGCGAAGCAGCCGACGCCGCAGCCGAACGCGTGGTGACCGAGTGCTCCCGGATGGGCTCGGTGTGCAGTGAGATCGATTCGCTCGGAAAGGCATTCGAGAGCGCAGCCGGAATCGTGGAAGCCGCAAAGGCGCACCTGCGGGCGCAGGTGTCGGCGGCGACGGCCAGCGGGTTCGCCGTACGAGCCGACGGTGTTGTGGATCCCGAGGGGATGATCGCGCTGATCCCCGACGTGCTCGGCGAGGAGAAGGAGCGACGGGCCGACGAACTACGCTCTGCTGCAGCACAATTGACACGAGACATCCAGGGGGCGCTGTCGCAGGCCGAGCGCGCTGCGATCGACGCTGCGCAGCAGTTGGCCGAACCCACGAAGCACTTGGCCGAGCTCGCGCTCGGCAGCGCGACCGGGAACGTCGTGGAGAATCCGGACGGATCGTTCTCCTGGATGCCGGACTGGCCCAGCACCGTGGCCTCGTCGGTGATCTCGGGTATGAGCGACGTGACGAGAAGGGTGCTCGAATTTCCGGGTATCGATTCCGTCGACGATGTGGCAAAGAACATCGGACGCGGTCTGGGAGCGTTCGGTTCCGTGGCCGGAGCGATCCCCGGAATGGCCGACAAAATCGACGACGGCATGGACCCGACCGAAGCGGTCATCGTCGAGGCCACACCGATTGCCGCGGGAGCAGTTACGACCTGGGCGTTCGGTGTCCTGGGTGGCATGGCGGGTTCCGTCGTTCCGGGACCTGGGACCGTGGTCGGCGCTGCTGCCGGAATCGCACTGGGTGGACTCGTCAGCTATGGAGTAGACAAGCTGTTCGAGGCGGCGGGAAAATGAGCGAATGCAGGGACGGTCGGACGCCACAGCGTGAGGACGTGCTGAGCAAAAGCGTGGTAGGACAGAAGTATCCACTGTGGGTGAGAACGTGGCGCAGTGTTCACCTGGGGTGGCTCGTAGCTCTCGGCGTTCTGTCTGCCGTCCTTGCGGCGACAATCGTGACTTCCGGGCTGCTGAGAACAATCGACGCGGACACACTCCTCTTCATGTCGTGGCTGACGTTGCTGATGCTCTTGCCGCTCACCCTCGCAGTATTGTTGTCCGGCATCGGATCTGCCCGGCTTTCACGTTTCCTGCGACCGGTGAACGTCGCCGGAGTCGGCCGAGGCGTGGCAGTGCCGGGGCGGGGAAATGTGTTGTACCGCAGCGGAATACTTGCAATCGCGTTGGTGGCCGGCGTGTCTTACGTCCAATGGGGAGCAGACGAACCCGTAGGTGCTGCGCGTCACCAGCTGAAGATCGTAGTCATGTCGCACTTCGGCGCTCCGATATTGCTGCTGTTCTTCGCCCTCAGTGTGTTGATCGTCAACCGGACCAGAATTTCACTGCATCCCGATGGCATTGTGGAAGAGATCTATCGTCGCCGCGGGTGGAAGGTCACCACAGCCGTCACGGTCGTGCCGTGGGACGGGATCGTCGAGCTGCAACCGCAGACGCATCCGAATCCGGCCCTGTCACATCCGCACTGGTACCCCACTATCCGAGTCGCGTACCGTGCAGCCGACGGCGAATCGGATCAGGAACTGACGCTGATGGTGTGCGAGAAGAAAGTCGAGCCCAACTCGTTGTATGCCCTGTTGCAATGGTGTCGCGACAATCCCTGGGCTCGCGCGCAACTGGGCCACGACGATGCGCGGGAGTTACTGCGTCCGCCCGGTCTGCTCGAGCGCATCCGCGCCGACCGAGCCGCGTCGATCTCCGCTGGAAGGAATGCTGTCCAGTGACGGTTGCAGAAAGGACGATACAAACCTTTCTCCAGCAGGAGGGTGTCGAACTGGTGCCGGTGCACCGCGACGAGTGCGACCGGTTCGGGCTCAACCTCTCGACGCAACCAGACTGGGAGGTCGTTGCCGAGCACCTGTTCCCGCACGCCACCGCGGTGCTGTGCTCGCCGGCCAACACAATCGACGGATTCGTTCCGAACGTGGTGGTCCTGGTCGGCAAGCTCAGTCGATCGGTTCATCCGGAATCGTTGCTGAACTGCGGCTTCGGTGACTCCCGGGCGCTGCCCGGATGGGTCGAGATCGGTCACGACCGAGACCCGTTCCGTGCTCTACCGGCAGTCTCGATCGCAGGTCGCTACGACTGCGACGGCCGGTTGCTCTTCGCCCGGACCCGCTACGTCGTGGTCCACCACATCGTCGATCAGTATCTGATTCAGGTGACGGTCACCGTGCCGGATTCGCTACGGCAGAAACTGTCCTGCGCCGCGGACGAATTGATCGAGGACATGCGTATCGGGCGACGCTAGTGCCTGGGCAGCTGAAGCAACAGTGCCGCCACGTCCTCCGTCGCACCGAGGGCATCGACGATGTGTTCGAGAACGGTGGTATCGGATTCGCCGACCAAGCGAGAGATCTTGGCTCGCAGCGCGGCGTAGTCCATCGGAAAATGGTCGATGTCGCCGACCGGATTAGGGGTGGTCGCGGAGACCGAACTTCCGTCCTCGAATTCGATCGTCACCTCGGCGGCTCGACGCTCGGGCAGTAGAGCATCCAGTTCGGGGGACGACGCGACGTCGACTCGAGCGCTGAACAACTCGGCCGACGCGAAAGTCGCACCTCGGGGATCGAGCGATTCGACGTCTATCGCGTCGGACACGAATGCGGCGGACACGACGAACGGCAGCGAGAACATAGCGCCCAGCCTGCTGGAAGGATGTCGGCGAAACAGTGGTTCTGCCAACGAATGCGTGCGCACCCGCACACGTTCGATGTCGTCTGCGAACCATTCGGCATTCGAGCGCAGGCTCTGCACGGCGTCGACGGCGGCGTGCGTGTACGAGCAGCTCGCGTGCTGTTTCGTGTAGCCCTCGAGCGTGAGCCATCGATCGCCGAGGTCCTCGGTCAGTCGGGCGATGTTCAAGGTCCCGACGATCGCACCCAAGGTGTGCTCGATGGCACCCGAGTTGTGCACCACCCCCGATCGGGCCAGCCTGGCCGCGTTCAAGCCCGCCCGCGCTGCACCGCCGATCCACAGGTTGCGGGAGAAGTTTCCGTCGAGGACCACTGCCCACGGTGCCACCTGCACCAGAGCAGACGACGAGTCGATCGCCGCGGCAACCTCGCTGGCTCCGGCACCGTGGATGAATGCCGCCGCCGTGGCGGCACCGGTGGCACCCCAGTGGCCATGGGTGTGCCAGGAGCTGTTGCGGCTCAGTGCCCAGCCGAATCGAGCGGCGACTTCGTATCCCGCCACGATGGCCGTCAGAAAGGTCGAACCCGAAATCGGCGTCGGTGCCAGTCTGGTGGCAGCGATGGCCGCGGGGAGCACGTGCGCAGCAGGATGACCGGCGGCGTACTTGTTGCCCTCGTCCAGTTCGAGGCAACACGATGCGATCGCGTCGAGCTCGGACGCAGTGTCGACCGTAGTGCCTACGCTCCCGCCGATCGGGTGCGTCGATCCAGTTTCTGCAGTCCAGTTCCTTCGCAATTCGACCATCTCGGCGGAGCGGGCACCGGCGAGCGTGACACCCAGCAGATCGAACAGGATCAACCGGGCCCTGTCGTTCAGCGGTGCGGGCAACGGTGCGCCCCTGAGATCGACCATCACGGCAGCCAGGCGGTCTACCGCGGCAATATGTTCCGTTGAGCGAAACGAATTGGAGCCATTCATTCGTGGACTGTAGAAGGTTACAAATCGAAGAGTCAATGATCGAGACGGGTAGGCGGAGGACTGCTACGCTCATCCTGCCGCCGGTGCACTTCTCGGAAGCCTCCAAGCGTTCCGGCTAGCGAAACGACATTACGCTGGTGTGAGGTGACTGCTCAGCGTCGAACGAGGAGATGAAGCAATGTCCGATCAACTTCTTCGTGCCGTCCAGGGGGGCGTGCACGCAGTCGATCTCGGTAGGCAACTGAGGGTCGGCATGCCGCAGTCACCCAATCATCCGCAGTTCTGGCACACGTTGCCGCGCAGGCACGGTGACATGACCCGAGCGGATGGCGGCAGTGCCGCGAACGACATGATCACCACCGGAACGCATGTGGGTACCCATATCGACGCTCTTGCTCACGTCAGCCAGGACGGGAAACTGCACGGCGGGGCCGACGCAGGTCAGTCCTGCCTCGGTGGGAAATACGTCGAACACGGAGTACACACCATCGAGCCCATGATCCGACGCGGTGTGCTGCTGGACATTCCGAGGCTCCTCGGTGTCGGCCGCTGCGAGGGTGGATACGAGATCACCGTGGACGATCTCGAATCGGCATGTGCAGCAGAGGGTGTCGAGATCGGGGCCGGCGATGTCGTCTTGATTCGCAGCGGCTGGGGGCAGTTGTTCGCCGAAGGGCTGCCCTACGTCGGCGGACCGTCCGGTGTTCCCGGAGTCGGAGAAGCAGGCGCGCAGTGGCTGGCGGACAGAGGCGTACACGCTGCAGGTGCCGACACGATCGCGTTCGAGCGGCTCGCTCCCGGCAGTGGCCACGGTCTGCTACCTGCGCATCGAGTTCTCTTGGTGGAGAGCGGAATTTACATCATCGAGGCGCTCGACCTCGAAGAGCTCTCGCAGCAGGAACTCTTCGAGTTCACGTTCCTCCTCGTGCCGCTGAACATCTTCGGCGCAACGGGTTCGCCGGTCCGGCCGTTGGCGGTGAGGTCCGCATGACCGAACGCACACTCGCGCAGCACATAGCGCATTTCGCCGCGACCACCCGCTACCACGATCTCCCCGAAGCAGTCGTCGCCTCGGTGGGGATGCGAGTTCTGGACACACTCGGAATTGCAGTGGCTGCCACCGACCTCGATACCAGTCGGGCCGCGACCGCGTGGGCACGGGAGCAAGGTGGGTCGGCAATGGCGTCCGCCGTCGGACTCGATGTTGCACTCCCGCCTGCCATGGCCGCCTTCGTCAACGGCGTGCTCGCGCACTCGCTCGATTTCGACGACACCCATCTGCCGTCGATCCTGCACCCGAGTGCCAGCGTGGTGCCTGCGGCACTCGCGGCCGCTCAAGAGCACGGAGCCGACGGCCGAGAACTCGTGCGCGGCATCGCGATCGGGCTGGAAGTGTGTGTGCGCATCGGCATGGCGGGGTTCGATCCGGAGACCAAGAATTCGGTGTTCTTCGAGCACGGTCAACATGCCACCTCGATCTGCGGTGCCATGGGCAGCGCCGTGGCTGCAGCCGTCATCGGTGGTGCATCCGAGGAACAGATCGTGGACACGATGGGTATCGCGGCCTCGATGGCGTCGGGCATCATCGAGGCCAACCGCACCGGCGGAACGGTCAAGCGTATGCACTGCGGATGGGCGGCGCACTCCGCTCTGTCTGCAGCCGGGCTTGCGCGACACGGGATCACGGGACCGCCGACCGTCCTGGAAGGACGGTTCGGCTTCTTCCAGGCCTGGTTACACGAACCGGGCCGAGCCGACGAAATCCTGAACGGACTCGGCTCCGAGTGGGCTGTTCCAGGAATCTTCTTCAAGCCGTACCCGGCCAATCACTTCACCCATGCTGCGATCGACGCGGGAGGAGCCCTTCGCGCGCGTGGAATCGGTCCGGAGCAGATCAAGAAGCTGGAGCTGGGGGTACCTGCGGCGAACCTGCGGACGATCGGCGAACCCATCGACGTCAAGCGCACGCCCGAGACCGGATACATGGCTCAGTTCAGCGGCCCCTACGCGGTTGTGGTCGGGCTGCTGGGCGGGGGAGGACTCGGTGCCGCGCTCGAGGACTACACGGACGAGTTGGCGAAGTCGGCGGATCGACGTGCGCTGATGGCCAAGGTCGACGTGGTGCCGGATGCCCGGTGTGATGCCGTTTTCCCCCATCAGTTCCCGGCGGTGCTGACCGCAACACTGACCGACGGAACGGTCGTGGTCGAAGAGGTGTTGACCACGCGCGGAGGACCCGAACGGCCGCTGTCGTTCGGTGAGGTCTCGACCAAGTTCACCAGCAATGCCGGGCCGTTCCTCTCCGACGTCGAACTGAAAGAATTGGCCGGTCGATGCGATCGGCTCGGGGACCTGACCGACATCGGAACACTGCTTGCTCCGTTGACCGATCTGAAATCGACCACGCAGCAATAGGACAGTCCTCGGGCACCGTCCACTCGTATGGCGGTGCCCGAGCTGCAGTGCGACCGGCTCAGGCCCGGGCGAGGATTTCCCGCGCGCCCCGTACCACTGCTTCGTCGACGAATCTGCCGTTGTCGTCGACGGTCGGACCACCCTGGGCCACGTCGTACAGTTCCACCAGTCGACGGGCTGCAGCCACGTCGTCCGTCGACGGCGTGAGTGCGGCATTGATGATCGGAACCTGGCTCGGGTGCAATGCCGTCCGGCCGCGGAAACCCATCTGCACGAAACGTGCTGTGGTGGTGACGAATCCGTCCAGATCACGGAAGTCGGTCGACGTCGGAGCGATCGGTGCGGCCAATCCCGCTGCAGCGCAGTCGATCACGACGTTCAACCGAATGGCGTCGATCATCGATTCGGTGTGCTCCGATCGTGTGATCCGCAGGTCAGCGAGGAGGTCGACCTCGCCGACCCCGAAGGTTCGAACCCTGTTGCATCGAGCCATCTCCGGCACAGCGCGCAAGGAGTGAGCTGTTTCGATGAGGCCGATCAGCTCGATGTCGGGGAGATTGCGCATGTCGAGGAATCGGTCCGCACGTGTCAGGGACTCGGTCGAACACTTCGCCACCATGATGCCGGTGACTCCGGTTCCGGCGACGGCCTCGAGATCCTGCGTCATGAACTCAGGGGTGACCCGAATCCAGATCTGGGTGTCGGTGGATGACCTCGACGCCAACCACTGTGCGACCTCGTTGCGCGCTCGGTCCTTGTCCGGCAGCGGAACTGCGTCCTCCAAATCGATGATCACCGCGTCGGTCTCTCCGCGCACCGCCTTGTCGAACAGCTGCGGCTTGTTCGCGGGGACGTAGAGGAACGATCGGGCGGATGTAGGGATCATCGGGCTGCTCGCGCTTCCAGGATGGTGGTGATCGATCGAGCCGCGGCGACGACCTGGCCGGCGTGGACGATGTGCTCGTCGTCCGCTGAGGAGGAGTAGCGAAAGGCCGGACCGGACGAGCTGACCGAACCGAGGACGTGGCCCGCGGCGTCGAAGAAGGGAGCGGCGATCGATGCTGCACCGGTATTGCGCTCGTTCGTCGAGGTCGCGTACCCGTTGGTGCGGATGTCGTCGAGGCGAGCGCGGAAGCGGGTCTCGTCGGCGTCAGGGGTGGTGCTGCGGAGTTCCTGGAAGGCTTCCTCCGCGAATCGGTCGGGGAGGAACGCCAGGATCGCTCGGCTCGACGCTCCCGAGTGCAATGCGTACTGCGGGCCGATTTCGACGACCATCTTCACTTCCTGCGGGCTCTCGTACTGATCGAGATAGACGCGGCGGTGCCCGACGAGTACCGACAGCGTGGCAGTTTCACGTGTGTTCGCACGGAGCGCACGCAATACCGGAGCGGCGATGGACCGCACGTCGAGTTGGCTCCAGGCCTTGGTTCCGAGTCCGATCGCGGCGGGACCGAGGGAATACGTCGACTCGCCCGCGACGGGCTGCACGATCGACCGCGATGCGAGCGATTGCAGAATGCGGTGCACCACAGCCTTGCTCAGCCCAAGCGTTCGAGCGATTTCCGATACGCCGAGTGCGCGATCGGATTGGGCGAATGCGATGAGCACGTCGGCGACACGATCGGCCGACTCGGTGCCGGTCGATGTCTCCAGTACTGGCCTGCTGACCATAAGTGCCACCTTTCGGATGTGCATGCGTTCCGCTGAGCGAACCATACCCGTAACAAGAATTTGACGGAAGAGCCTGTTCTGAGCCCGTGATGCGTGCCATACTCGATTCCAGCGAGATCAATCATCAATCTGATGGTGCGCTCAGCGGAACGGTTGGTTCCGCCCAGTGGTTCGACTCGGCGCCGGTAGGCGCGGAAGGCAGATTCGACAATGAAGAAGCTCGTAGGTGTGCTGACGGCCGTTGCCGTCGTGGGTGCTGCAGCGTGTGGTTCGTCCACCGGTTCGGACGACTCCGGCCCCATCAAGATCGGATCGGTTCATCCCACCACCGGAGCGCTGGCAGGTGTGGGCGGTCTGATGAACGACGGTGCTGCACTGGCGGTGGCCGATATCAATGCAGCAGGCGGCATTTCGTCCCTCGACGGTCGGCAACTGGAGTTGGTATCGGGTGACAGCCAGGGCAAAGCAGAGGTCGGACAGAGCGAGGCGCAGCGACTGATCGACGACGGCGCGGTGTCGCTCATCGGCACGTACCAGAGCGACGTCACTCAGAATGTCGCCTCTGTCGCCGAACGATCGCGGGTACCGCTTGTGATCGACGTGGCGGTGGACGACAAGATCCTGGACCAGGGGTACCAGTACTCCTTCCGCATGCAGCCGAACGCCTCCAGCATGGGAACCGACGGTGCAAAGGCGCTCGCCGCGATCGAAGAGCAGACCGGTCAGGCCATCGATCGAGTCTCCTACCTGCACATCGAAGGATCGTTCGGCGACAGTGTCTTCAACGCATTCGAGGCCGAGGCTGCGAACCAGGGAATCTCGTCGGTGCAGGAAATCACCTATCCTGCAACGAATTTCTCCGACGCCACCACACAGGTGCGTGAGGCTGCAGTATCCAACCCCGACGTCATAGTCGCCACCGGCTACTACCCGGACGGTCTGTTGATCGCCCGCGCCGTCGAGCAGCTGAATCTGAACGTCAAGGGTGTCTACGGAATTGCCAACGGCGCGTTCGACGACAGCTCTTTTCCCGGCGACGCAGGTGCGGCCGGCGACGGTGTGTTGAGCGCCAACTACCACTTCGACGCCACCAGCGACCGCGTCACCGACATTCGTACGCGGTTCGAGGCCCAGTACGGACGCCCGATGGAGACGGCAGCGATGCTGTCCTACCAGGCGGTCGAGGTCATCGCGGCGGGTCTCAACGACGGAGCCTCCAGTGACCCGGAAGATCTGCGCGAGGCGATTTCCGGCGTCTCGATCGACGACCCGCTCCTCGCGTTCAGCGGACCGATCGAATTCGACGAGACCGGTCAGAACAAGAACGCAACCGTCATTGTCATGCAGGTCCGCGACGGTGCAATCGCACAGGTCTTTCCCGAGGAGTTCGCAACGGACGCAATCGAATTCCCCGTGGGAGCCGGCCAGTGACGGCGGCTACCTCGACTGCGGAGAAGACGGGTAAGCGAGGTCTGGCCGGGATCGACCCCGGCATCCCGGTCGCAGCAGCGATCGTCGTCATCATGGCGGTGATCTACCTCGTCGGTGGTAAAGATCAGGGCTTGGTCACGCAGTCGGTCGTCTCCGGGCTTCTGCTCGGCGGCGTGTACGCACTGATCTCGGTCGGACTGACGCTCATCTTCGGCGTTCTCGGCATCGTGAACTTCGCTCAGGGCGCGATGCTGACGATGGCGATGTACATCGTGTACGCGCTATCCACTGCCGGGTTGCCGGTCTACGTCGCGACGCTGCTGGCAGTTCCGGTGATGTTCCTGTTCGGCATGGTCGTTCAGGCAACTCTGCTGACGAAGCTGACCATCAGTGGCAGCCACGACGGCCCTTTGCTCGTCACCCTCGGCCTGTCTCTGCTCATCATCAACGTGCTGCTGATGATCTTCGGCGGGCGACCACAATCGGTCCAGGCACCGATCGACGGTTCCCTCGACGTTCTCGGTGCGGTGGCGTCGTGGCCGCGCGTGGTGGCGTTCATCGGTGCCGCTCTGGTCGCCGTCGCGCTCAGCGCGGTGCTGAAGCGGACGCCGCTCGGATTGTCCATTCGCGCAGTCGCATCCAACTCCGAAGGCGCGAAACTCGTGGGCGTCGACATCGGCAGGGTCTATGCGCTCACCTTCGGTATCGGTGCCGCGTGCGTCGCCGTCGCCGGCGGGTTGATGACACCGTTCACCAGTCTCACGCCGTCGGTCGGAGAACAGTTCACCATCCTGGCGTTCGTCATCGTGGTTCTCGGTGGACTCGGAAGTGTCGTGGGAGCGATGGTCGGTGGCCTCGTCATCGGCCTCGTGCAGACCGTCGGTGCGCTGTATCTACCGGGAACAGGCTCGCTGATCCTCGTCTTCGCGGTGTTCGTCCTCGTCCTGTTTCTCAAGCCCGAAGGATTGTACGGAGCTCGCCGATGACAACGACAACAAGCGCACCCACTCCGGTGCAGCACGATCCACGGTTGAAGGACACCTGGCTCCGACGCCAATTGATCACGCTCGCCATCGGTTTCGTCGTGGTTGCGGCATTGCCGCTGATGCTCGGTGAGCAGGCACAGACCGTTGCCGTTCGCACGCTGATCTTCGCCGTGATGGCCGTGGCGTGGAACATCATGAGCGGGTTCGGTGGCATGTTCAGTTTCGGCCACGCCGCCTTCTTCGGAATCGGTGCCTATACCGGTGCGTATCTCTTGGTCGAACGCGGCGTCTCGCCGTGGATCTCGATGATCCTCGCGGCGATCATCTCGGCGGTGGTGGGAACGCTCATCGCCTACCTGTGTCTGCGCTACCGATTGGCCGGGTCCTACTTCGCATTGGCCACATTCGCCTTCGCGCAGATGTTCCTGCTGCTGGTGCAGAACCTCGAAGTCTTCAACAAGACCGAGGGATTCAACGTGCCGATCCTGCCACGGGATTCGTGGTGGATGCTGCAGTTCGAAAAGGGCAGCCCCAACTACGTCTGGATTCCACTCGTCATTCTGGCCCTCGCCGTTCTCGGCACGATCTTCTACACCCGTTCGCGGGCCGGGCAGTTCGTCCACGCCACCCGCGACGACGAAACCGCCGCAGCCTCACTCGGTATCGACACGATGAAGTACCGGTTGATCGCCGTAGCGGCGAGTTGTGCGCTGACCGCCGTCGCAGGTGTCTATTACACGCAGTACTACTTCTTCGTCGGACCGGAGCAGGCCTTCGGTTCGGCGGTCTCCGTCGAAGCGATCGTTCCGGCCGTCATCGGTGGCATCGGCACGATCTGGGGACCGGTCATCGGTGCTGCGGTGATCGGGCCGCTGTCCGAGTTGATCAACGAACTGCTACGAAACCCACCCGCCTTCCTCGAATTCCTGCAGGGAACAATCGGATTGGACGTTGCCGCGTACTCGGTGATTCTGATCGCGATCGTGATCTTCCTACCCAAGGGAATCTTCGGCACGATCCGTGAGAGGTGGAACCGATGAGCCTGTTGAGCATCGAGAACCTGAGCAAGTCGTTCTCGGGTATCCATGCGGTGCGCGATGTCAGCCTCGATGTGCCCGAGCACGAATTCCTCGGGATCATCGGCCCCAACGGGGCAGGTAAGACGACCTTGTTTTCCTTGTTGTCGGGTGAACAGCCACCGACCACGGGCCGAGTGATCTTCGACGGTACCGACATCACGGGTTGGCCGGCCAGCAAGATAGCGCGCGCCGGACTGGTCCGCACGTTCCAACTGATGCGCCCGTTCGAGTCGATGTCGGTGTTGGAGAACGTCACCATCGCCGCGTTGTCGAAGCGCAAGTCACGCAGGGATGCGCGGCGTCATGCCCTCGATGTTCTCGATCGTGTGCAGTTGTCCGATCAGGTCGGCGGCAAGGTCTCGGCCATGTCGACCGCGGGATTGAAGAGACTCGAGCTCGCGCGCGCACTGGCCATGGAGCCGCGCGTCGTGCTCCTCGACGAGGTTCTCGCCGGGCTGGTCCCAGCCGAGCGTGCACCGATGATCGAACTGCTGCGCACAGTGCACCAGGAGGGCCAGACGGTGCTGTTCGTCGAGCACATCATGGCCGCGGTGATGGCCCTGTCCGAGCGCCTGGTGGTCATGCACGAAGGTGCCGTGCTCACCTCGGGTGACCCACGCACGGTGGTTGCCGACGACCGTGTCGTCGAGGCGTACCTCGGTGAGGAGAAAACAGCATGATGCTCGAGATCGACAACCTGCACGCCGGATACCGTCGTCTGGAAATCCTGCACGGGCTGAACCTCGCGGTCGACCGACACGAGATAGTCTCTTTGATCGGTGCCAACGGGGCAGGCAAGACGACGACGCTGCGCGCACTGTCCGGTATGGTCTCCACCTCCGGCGGTACGATCGTGCTGGACGGCAACGCCATTCACGGAATGCGGGCGGATCGAATCGTCCGGGCAGGACTCGTGCACGTCGCACAGGACCGAGCTCTGTTCGGCAGTCTCACCGTCGCCGACAACCTGGAGATGGGTGCGTACACCCAGAAGCGCAGCGGCGTCAAGGAATCCCTCGACCAGGTCTACGCACTGTTCCCGATTCTCGTCGAACGACGAGAACAGCGGGCCGACACCATGTCCGGCGGTCAGCAGCAGATGCTCGCCATCGGTCGCGCGATGATGTCGAAGCCGCGAGTTCTGACGCTGGACGAACCGTCGGTCGGGCTCGCTCCCAAGCTCGCTGCTCAAGTGCTCGACGCTATCGTGCGAATCCGTGATTCGGGCGTGACCGTGCTGATCGTCGAACAGAACGCCGCACAGGCACTCGCGATCTCCGATCGCGCTTACGTCATCGAGAGCGGATCGATCGTGTTGACCGGCACCGGATCCGAATTGGCACACGACGAGCGGGTCAAAGCTGCCTACCTCGGTATTTAGGAGTTCACTTCACATGCATCTCTTGGCCTTCACCCCGATCGACGTCGACGCGGCAGAATTGCAGCGGCGCCAGGGTCGGTACGACCACCTTTCTCCCGCAGGGATCACCGTCGAGCTCCGCAACATCGGGTCCGACGCGCCGAGCGCACTGGACACCGAACGTGACGTCAGACGGTCGGAGGAGGTGCTGTCTGCTGCATTTCGGTCTGTGCACGACACGGAAGCGGATGGGTTTCTGCCCGACTGCGTGCTCGATCCCTGTGCCGAAGAGGCGGACTCGTTCATCCGGCCCCTCTACGGCCTGACCCGGCTGACGGCATCGTTCTACGCGTCCCAGGGGCATCGAATCGGCGCGCTCGCCCGCAACGATGTGATCGCTGCGGAGATGGATCGCCGGCTCGCGTTCTACGGGGTCGTCGCCGAGGCAACCCAGGTACTCGGGCTCGGTGTGCACGATATCGCCGACACCCGGGCCTGGGGGAGAGCGGTCTCGGAGCACGCGAGGAAGCTCCGGTGCACCATCGCAATCAATGCGTGCTCGGCCGTCGATCTCGTCGATCCACCCGCGTCGCCGCAAGTGGTGGACCCGACCGCCACTGCGCTACGGCTACTGGGTCTGCGATCCGAACTGCAGGTGTCCGCGTGAGCGAGGACGGCCCGGACCTGATCGTGGCCGGCGCGGGCGGCGGCCTCGTTGCTGCGCTCCGCGCCGCCGAGCTCGGCCTCGACGTGCTGGTCGTCGAGGCCAGTGCGCACTTCAAGCGAGGCAACAACACCGCGATGTCGACCGCGATGATTCCCGGCGCGGGGTCACGATGGCAGCGGGAGGCCGGAATCGAGGACTCGCCGCAGCAGTTCCTCGACGACGTGATGCGCAAGACGAAAGGCAGTGCAGACCATCGGCTGGCGTCGGCGCTCGCCGAAGTCAGTGCCACTTTGGTCGAGTGGCTCGCCGATCACGTCCGACTGCCGCTCTCTCTCGTGACCGACTTCTCGTACCCGGGGCACTCGCAATTGCGTTGTCACACAGTCGAAGGCCGCCACGGTAGTGGGATGCTCGAGCACCTCGCGCGAGCGGTCGCCGACGAGCCGCGCATCGATATGTTGACACCCGCGCGACTGACCGACGTGTCAGTCGATTCCGACGGGGTTGTCGACGGAGTGACGATCACGATGCCCGACGGCAGCGTCGACGTCGTTCCTACCCGTGCAGTTCTGTTGGCCACCAACGGCTACGGTGCCAACGCGGCCATGGTGGCGGAGCACGTACCGGAGATCGCCGCTGCGAGGTATCACGGCAGCGAGCACTCCGCGGGCGATGCGCTCACCATCGGCCGTCGTCTCGGTGCCGAGTCGGCGTATCTCGATGCCTACCAGGGGCATGCTGCACTGTCCAAGCAGGCCACGACGCTCGTCGGATGGGCGACGGTGATGCACGGCGGCATCGTGCTCGACACCTCCGGACGCCGGTTCGGTGACGAGACGACAGGTTACTCGGAGTATGCGGCCATTCTGGCCGCCAGACCCGGATCCGAGGGCTGGGTCGTCATCGACCGGTCGATCTACGACAAGTGCATGTCGTTCAAAGACTTCCAACAGACCGTCGACTCGGGTGCGGCAGTATGGGCCGACGATATGGACGGCCTGGCGGCCGCAACGGGGCTCCCACCTGCGGCGGTGGTGGAGGAACTCACCGCTGTGCAAAGGTATGCCTCGGGAGAGGCCTCGGATCCGTTCGGCCGCAGCTCATTCGAGCACACGCTCACCGGTCCGTATGCAGCCATCAAGATCGTGCCCGCCTTGTTCCATACGCAGGGCGGGCTCGTCGTGGACGAGAACGCACGTGTTCTACGAACCGACGGCTCGGCGATCACCGGCCTGTTCGCCTCGGGCGGTGCCGCGATGGGCATCTCCGGCCACGGTGCTGCCGGGTACCTCGCCGGTAACGGATTGCTCCCGGCACTCGGACTGGCCTACCTCGCGGCAAGCTCACTCAAAATCAACGAACTCTAGTGAAGAAATTCGAAAGGACCATCATGTCAACGCTTTTGATCACCAATGCGCGCGTAGTCCGGCCAGGATCCGACGCCCCCGACGAGGGTGAGTTTCTGGATCTGCTGATCGAAGACGGCAAGTTCACCCGTATCGAGGCGAACATCGATGCAGGATCCGCAGAGACCGTCATCGACGCTGCCGGCAAGGTCGCATTCCCCGGTGTGGTGGACGCACACCAGCACTGGGGTATCTACAACTCGCTCGGCGACGATGCCGAGACCGAGTCGCGGGCGTGTGTCCAGGGCGGCGTGACCACCTCACTGTCCTACATGCGGACTGGCCAGTACTACATGAACACGGGTGGTTCCTACGCCGACGTGTTCCCGAAGGTTCTCGACGCCACCGAGGGGCGCCCGTACGTGGACTACGCGTACCACCTCGCGCCGATGTCCAAAGAACACATCGACGAAATCCCCTCGCTGATTGCCGATCACGGCGTCACCTCGTTCAAGATCTTCATGTTCTACGGCAGCCACGGGCTCCACGGCCGGTCGACCGATCAGAGCGAATTCCTCATGACTCCAGAGGGGGAGCGCTACGACCTGGCGCACTTCGAGTTCGTCATGCGCGGCATCCAGGCTGCCCGAGAGCAGATGGGCGACAAGGCCGATCACATCTCGCTGTCGCTGCACTGTGAGACCGCCGAGATCATGAGCGCGTACACCAAGATCGTCGAAGAAGAAGGCACCCTCGAGGGCCTGGCTGCGTACAGCGCGTCACGGCCACCGCACTCGGAGGGCCTCGCCGTCACCATCGCGTCGTTCCTGGCCGACGAGACGCAGCTGCCCAACATCAACCTGCTGCACCTGTCCTCGCGCAAGGCGTTGACTGCGGCGATGCGGATGGCAAAGGCGTTCCCGCACGTCAACTTCCGCCGTGAGGTCACGATCGGGCACCTGTTGGCCGACATCGACACCGCATACGGTCTCGGCGGCAAGGTCAACCCGCCGCTGCGTCCGCGCGACGACGTCGAAGCGCTGTGGGAGCACCTGCTCGCAGGTGACATCGACTGGGTCGTCAGCGATCATGCGTGCTGCAAGGACGAGAAGAAGTTCGCCGAGGACCGCGGCGACATCTTCGCCGCGAAGTCCGGCTTCGGGGGTGCCGAGTATCTGCTTCCAGGGCTGGTCAGCGAGGGACGCAAGCGCGGCCTGAGCTGGCGGCGTATCGCAGAGCTCACTTCGCTCAACCCGGCCCGACGCTACGGCCTACCGGGTAAGGGCGACATCGCCGTCGGGATGGACGCAGATATCGCCCTGATCGACCCGGACCGCACCTGGACCGTCCGTCCGGAGGATTCCGAGTCTGCGCAGGAGTACACACCATTCGAGGGATTCGAGCTAGGTGCCAAGGTGACCGACACGTTCGTCCGTGGTCAGCGGGTACTCGCCGATGGTGCCGTCTCCGGTGCGCCCGCCGGCCGCTACCTGCACCGCCCGTACCTGTGACGGGGCCACTGGAGGGCATCAAGGTACTCGACATCTCGACGATTCTCGCAGGCCCCCTCGTCGCGCAGATCCTCGGCGACTTCGGGGCAGAGGTCATCAAGATCGAGCACCCCACCAAGCCGGACGGTATGCGCGGGCACGGCTTGGACAAGGACGGTCACCCGCTGTGGTGGACGATGATCGGGCGGAACAAGCGCACGGTCACCCTCGATCTCGGAAACTCCCGAGGCGGAGCCATATTCCGACGCCTGGCCGCAGAAGCCGACGTGGTGGTCGAGAACTTTCGGCCGGGAACCCTCGAACGCTGGGGGCTGGGATATGACGTTCTCTCCGAGCTCAACCCTGGTCTGATCCTGTTGCGTGTCACCGGCTTCGGCCAGACCGGACCGTACGCGACCAGACCGGCCTTCGGAACGCTCGTCGAATCGATGAGTGGTTTCGCGCACCTGACCGGCGAAGCCGATGGGCCGCCGACGCTTCCGGCGTTCGGCTTGGCCGATTCCCTTGCCGGGATCGCGGGCTCGTCGGCCGTGTCGATGGCTCTACTGCACCGCACCAACAACGGCGGCAAGGGGCAGCAGATCGACCTGGATCTGTTGAGCCCCATCATGGCTGCGGTCGGGCCGGGCGTCATCTATGCCGATCAACTGGGCATCGATCAGGAGCGAACAGGGAACCGGTCGAGCAACAACGCGCCCCGCAACCTGTACAAGACCGCAGACGGGCATTGGTTGGCGATCTCCACGAGCGCCAACTCGATAGCCGAACGTGTGCTGGTGCTGGTGGGTCACCCCGAGGTGCTGGACGAACCGTGGTTCGCCACCGGGCGTCAGCGCGCCGCCCACGCCGACCTTCTGGACGAGTACGTCGGCGGCTGGATTGCCGAGCGGACCAAGGACGTGGTGATCGACGAGTTCGAAAAGGCAGGAGCGGCAGTCGCTCCCGTCTACAAGCCGAGCGACCTGTTGTCCGATCCTCAGGTGAACGCCATCGAGATGGTGACGACCGTCGAGGACGACGACCTCGGCCCCGTGCGCATGCAGAACGTCATGTGGCGGATGGGTGGCAGTCCCGGCCGGATCAGATACACCGGCCGCAAGCACGGTGCCGACACCGACCAGGTGCTCACCGAAATAGGGTGCAGCGCCGACGAGATCGAGGCCATGCACCGCGACAGCATCGTGTAGAGCGCGGCGGGTGTCGCGGTGTCCGGTCACCCGCCGAGTTCACTCGGGAATCTGCTGCACCACGGCGGCGACGGCTTCCACCTGGTCCGCGATCCGTGGCCCCCATCTACTCGACAGGTCCTCGTCCATCGGGAAAATCCTGCCGTCTCGGACGGCGGTCATCGAACTCCACCCCGGTCGAGCCGCGACCGATTCGGCTGTGACGCCACAGCATTGGGCGTCGGCGAGGAACACGATATCGGGATCCGCGGTGATCACCGACTCGGCGGACAGCTGCGGGTAGTCACCAGCCCCGGATCCGTCGGCGATGCTCTGCAGACCGAACAATCCGTAGATCTGGCCAACGAAGCTCTGGCTGCTCACGGTGTACAGGGTGTCGTCGAGTTCGTGGAAGTACGTCAACGGCTGATCGCGTGTCGGCACGCTCGCGACGGCAGCATCGATGCGGTCACGCATCTGCGCGACCACCGCATCACCTTCGGCGTCGTGCCCGGTCGCGTCTGCCACTTGTTCGATCTGCGAGTACGCGTCGTCGAGGCTCGTCGCGGCCGGGACCAGCAGCGTCGGAATGCCTGCCTCGGCCAGGGTGGATGTCACCAGGCCGAGGTCGGTGGAGGTGATCACCAGATCGGGGTCGTACGCGACGATCGCCTCGAGGCTCGGCGTGAACGCAGACAGCCCGGTCTTCGGGGCATCGGCGGGATAGTCCGACTGATCGTCGACGGCTGCCACCTGCTCACCCGCTCCGACGGCGTACAGGGTCTCTGTCGCCGTCGGGCTCAGAGAAACGATCGAACGGGGCATCGCGTCGATGGTGACGGTCTCGCCGTCCGAGCCCGATGCGATCGTTCTCGGGAACTCCCCGCTCGACGCCGTGGTGGAGGAAGCGGTCGGCGGGGAGTCCGTGGTCGTGCTGCCGCATCCGGCCGCGACCAGCGCGATGACCGCGAACCCGGCTGAGATCATTCGTGCCGATCGACGCTGCACTGCCACTCCTGTGTTTCCGGTACCTCGTGGAGCGCCAACACTATCGGGTCGCGGTCAGCGACCCAGGCTCCGTGCCAGGTACGTGCCGGTGTGGGTGTCGGAGACAACCAACTCGTCGACGGTTCCGGTGAAGGTGATCAGTCCGCCGTTGTGGCCTCCGTCGGGGCCGAGGTCGATGACCCAGTCGGCCGCGGCGATGACGTCGAGGTTGTGTTCGATGACGATCACCGACCTGCCCTCGTCCACCATTCCGGACAGCAACGCAATCAGGTTCGACACGTCCGACGGGTGCAGACCGGTCGTCGGCTCGTCGAGTACCAGCACCGGCGACGACCCGACCAGTTCGGTGGCGAGCTTGAGCCGTTGCCGCTCGCCGCCGGAGAGCGACGACAGGTTCTGGCCGAGCGAGAGGTAGCCGAGCCCGACATCCCGGCACCGGCGGAGGATGTCACGGATCTTCTTGACCTCGAAGAAGTCCTGCGCGTCCTCGACGGACATCTCGAAGATGTCGGCGATGCTGACGCCGTCGACGGTATGCCGGATCGCACCCGACCGAAATCGCCTGCCCTGGCACGTCTCACAGGTGCTCGTCACCGGGTCGGTGAAACCGAGATCGGTGAAGATGACGCCGCTGCCCTGGCACTCGGGGCAGGCACCGTCGGAGTTGGGCGAGAACAGCGACGGCGGCTGCCCGGTCTTCTTGGCGAAGTATGCGCGGATCGGGTCGAGCAGACCGGTGTACGTCGCGGGGGAGGAGCGGCGCGAACCGCGGATGGGTGCCTGGTCGATGATGACGGCGTCCGGCGCTGCCTCCCGGAGGTGGCCGTGGATGAGGCTGGATTTGCCGGAACCGGCGACCCCGGTGACGGCGGTCAGGACTCCGAGCGGGACGTCGACACTGACGTCGCGCAGATTGTGGGTGTTTGCTCCGGTGATGCTCAGCCAACCCGAAGGGGTACGGGGAGTGCGCAATTCGACGCCCTCGCGTCGCAACGCGGCACCGGTCCTGGTGTCGGCGCTGCGAAGTTGGTCGTAGGTTCCCTCGAACACGACTGTGCCACCGGCTTTTCCGGCGCCCGGGCCGATCTCGACGATCCGATCGGCGATCGCCATGACCTCGGGGTCGTGCTCGACGACGAGGACGGTGTTGCCCTTGTCGCGCAGCGCGAGCAACATGTCGTCGAGGCGGTGGACGTCGCGGGGGTGGAGGCCTGTGGTCGGCTCGTCGAACACGTAGAGCATGTCGTTGAGGGTGGCGCCGAGGTGTCGCACCATCTTGATGCGCTGGGATTCACCGCCCGACAGCGACGACGTCGCCCGGTCCAGGCTGAGGTAGCCGAGACCGAGATCGACGAGTCTTCGCAGCTGCGTGACGATTTCGGCGGTGACAGTGCCCAAGCCGCTGATCTGCCACCCGTCGATGCGGTCGGCGAGTTCGGACACCTGCATCGCGAACGCGTCGGGCAGAGAAAGGCCTTCGAGCGTGGCACCGCGGATGGTCTCGTTGTAGCGGGAGCCGCCGCAGGACTCGCAGACACCGCGCGTGACGATGCGTTCGAACGCGAGCTTGGCCTTGCCTTTGAGGGCATCGGCGTCCTTGGTCAGGTAGCTGCGCCGGAACCGGGACACGATTCCCTCGTAGCTCTTCATCACGGCGTCGGGGTTCAGCACCTCGACCTCGCCGGGCTTGGCGTCGAAGAAGATGTGGCGCTCGCGGGCGGAGTACTGCTCGATCGGGACGTCGAGATCGAACAGGCCCGAGTCGGCGAACACCCGATACGGCCATTTCCCGACCTCGAAGTCCGGGTGCCGGAACGGCCCCTCGCGCAGGGACTTCGACTCGTCCACCAGTTCACCGATGTCCACGACCTTCGCCTCCCCGAGCCCTTCGCACTCGAGGCACATGCCGGCCGGGTCGTTGAACGAGAACGCGTTCGCGAACCCGATCGTCGGGGTGACGCCGCGGGACCAGAGCATGCGCAGCCAGTCGCCGATGTCGGTGATGGTGCCGACCGTCGACCGCGGGCCACCGAACAGGCGCTTTTGGTCGACGATCACGACTGCCGACAGGTTCGCGATCAGATCGGCGTCGGGGCGACCGTAGGACGGCAGGAAGGTCTGGGCGAACGCGGTGAACGTGGAATTGATCTGCCGTTGAGCTTCGGCAGCGATGGTGTCGAACACGAGTGACGACTTCCCCGACCCGGAGACGCCCGCGAACACGACGAGCGATCGCTTGGGCAGGTCGAGGTCCACGTCGCGGAGATTGTTCTCGCGTGCTCCGCGAACGACGATGGTGGACAGTTCTTGGATGGATGGTCGAGCTGGTGTGAACGGCTGGGCCTGGGTCATGTGCGCTTCGGTCGCCTTTCGCCGTGCCCTGACGGGCATGCACCGACGGTGGTTCGTGCAGTGCCGACGCAGCCTAACGTACGGTGTACGGAAACGCTACCGGTGAGACGAGTGAGGGGATCGGCGGTCGGTCGGTTCGATGTCCGTGATGCTTGTTCTGGCGGCAGCCCGCAGCGCCGATCGGAGCAACTGTCGATCTAGCGGCGAAGGCTGTGCTTGCCCGCTGGAGCCGGTTTCTGCTCGGTCGAGCTGTACGCGAGGTGGCCGCCGATGAGACCGCCGACGCTCGCTGTGGCGAGACCGGCTGCAGCCAGGGCCTTGGCGATGCCATCGGTCTGTTTCCGGCGACGTAGGTAGGAGCCGAGAAAGAGGAAGACGCCGGTCGCGTTGGAGGCCGCGTGGATGATCCCGACTCGTCGCTGGCGGGTGTTCATCGTCGACCAGTCGGCCCATCCGGTGGCGATGGCGGCCGGCGCGGACACGAGCCCGATGGAGATCACAAGCTTGCTTGCTCTCGACTGGTGATTCAGCAGGTCCAGAGCAACGGCGCTGGTCCAGCTGCCGATGGTGACGTTGACCAGAGCCGGGTGGATGGGGTGGCCGATCCACTGTCCGCGGAGCGCGCCGCCGACGGTGCTGTCGTCGAGTGCGGGCTCGAGGACGTCGTTGATCGCGTTGCTCGCTCCGTCGAGGAACGATGCCGATTCGAGGCTGTCGAGTGCTTGCTTGAGTGTCATACGTTGCCGCATGCCCCGCTGACGCTGCGCGAACCGTAAGGGCAGCCAAACACGGGACGAGATGCTTGGACGTCCTATAACGTCGGGTGATGAGCAGCGGAACACGAGTGAACACCGTCGACGGCGTCCTGCGGCGGTCGGCCGCTAAATTCCCCGACCGTCTCGCCGTGACATTCGAGGGACGCAGCCACACCTACGGAGAACTCGATACCGCCGTCACCCGCGCCGCCCGACGACTGATCGCGTTGGGGTTGAACAAGGGTGACCGCGTCGCGGCGTACGGCGTCAACTCGGATGCGTACGTTGTTGCGTTTCTCGCCTGTGCGCGAGCCGGATTGGTGCACGTTCCGATCAACTACGCGCTGGTGGGCGACGAATTGCAGTACTTGCTCGATCAGTCGGGCTCCCGCGTGGTGCTCGTGGATCCGGCTTTGACGGCCACCCTCGACTCCGTTCGTGCAGACCTGACGATCGAGCACGTGGTTTCTCTGCCCGATGTACTGGGCACGGACGGCGACGGCTCCGAACTCGAACCCGCCGCCGATTCGACCGACCTCGCTCAGTTGCTCTACACCTCCGGAACGACGTCGAAACCCAAGGGTGCGATGATGTCTCACGGAGCGCTCGTCGCGGAGTACGTCTCGTGCGTCATCGCGCTCGGGTTCACCCAGGACGACGATCCACTGCTCGTGATGCCGATGTACCACTCGGCGGGAATGCACGTGTTCATGCTGCCGTATCTGTCGGTGGGTGCCACGGTCCGCTTGATGCGCAGGCCGGACGTGCCGGAGATACTGCGCCGGATCGAAGAGGAGAAGATCAAGTCTCTGTTCCTGGCCCCGACGGTGTGGGTTCCGCTCGCCAATCACCCCGACCTGGCCACGCGTGACCTGTCGTCGCTGAAGAAGGCGCAGTACGGTTCGTCGATCATGCCTGTCACCGTTCTCACTCGGCTACGTGAGCGCTACCCGGACATCGAGTTCTACAACTGTTTTGGGCAGTCCGAAATCGGTCCACTGGCAACGGTATTGCAGCCCGAGGAGCACGAGGCACGGCCGGCGTCGTGCGGCCGTGCGGTGTTCTTCGTCGAGACCCGTGTCGTCGATGCCGACGGCAACGACGTGCCGGACGGCGAGCCCGGGGAGATTCTCTATCGTTCTCCTCAGCTGTGCGACGGCTACTGGGACAAGCCGGAGGCGACGGCAGATGCGTTCTCGGATGGGTGGTTTCATTCCGGTGACTTGGTGACACGCGACGCCGAGGGTTTCATCACCGTGGTCGACCGGATCAAGGACGTCATCAACACCGGCGGCATTCTCGTCGCGTCACGCGAGGTGGAGGATGCGATCTACACCCATCCGGCGGTCGCCGAGGTTGCGGTGATCGGGACGCCCGACGACAAGTGGATCGAAGCGGTGACGGCAGTCGTCGTGCTCAAGGACGGCAGTGCGCTGTCGTCGCAGGCGTTGATCGATTATGTGAAAGGTCGTATAGCGCCGTTCAAGGTGCCCAAGACCGTCACCTTCGTCGACGAATTGCCACGCAATCAGAGCGGAAAACTGCTCAAGCGTGAGCTGCGCGGTTGACCTGTCGTCAGGCTGCTCGTTGTTTTCGTCGGTGGTAGCTGGGGATGGGTTGGCGTGTGGGGTCGATGGATTCGGGTGGGATGGCGTAGGGGTGTCCGTCGTCGCCCATGAGTAGTTGCCAGTGGCCGTGGTGGACGAGGCGGTGGCATTCGCCGCAGACCAGCGCGAGGTTGTCGAGGTCGGTTCTGCCGCCGTGTTCCCAGAACTTCACGTGGTGGGCGTGGCACCACTGTGCGGGGCGGCCGCACATGACGCAGCATCGGTCGCGGATGGTCAGGGCGATGCGTTGGTCGTCGGTGGCGAGTCTGGTGGTGCGCCCGAGCGCGAGCGGGACGCCGTGGTGGTCGACGATCACCGGGGTGAGGTCTGCGTCGCAAGTGAGAAGT
>NZ_NPFL01000013.1:0-32896 GCF_002259075.1 Rhodococcus sp. 15-725-2-2b
GGCCAACACCAGCACCCCGCCCCGCCCTTCAGCAGCTCGACTCCGCCCTGTTCCCAGTGCAATTGGATCACGAACGGTACGGGTGTGCCATTGTCTTGTGACGAGTCACCATCGAACTCAGAACGATGTGGTTATGTCATCACTGTCGAAATCGCCTGCATCCGAACGCAGTTCCGCCAGGATCCGAACGAGCGCCATCAACTTGTCACGCGCCAGCCCGGGGCGTGCGAACACCAGTGAGTTCAGGCGCTCGGTGGCCTCGACCGCCAACGTGCGTCCCTGCTCGGTGATTTCGACCAGCGTGGTGCGCCGATCGCTCGGATGCGGGATGCGTCGAACGTATCCCACCGACTCGAGGCGATCGACAGCGTTGGTCACGCTCGTGGGATGCACCTGCAGACGTGCGCTTGCCTTCGCCATCGGAAGAGCGCCGTTCTTGGTGAAGGTCAACAACGTCAGCAATTCGTAGCGCGAAAAGGTCAGTCCCGTCGGCTTCAACGCTTCCTCGACCCGTGCCAGCATGATCTGCTGCGCACGCATCAACGACGTCACCGCGGCCATACCGTCGGCGGCCTCGGACCAGCCGTGCTTGGTCCACTGGCGGTGTGCCTCTGCAATGGGATCGAGGGGAAGCGGGGACGGTGCTGGCATACCGACCATCCTCCCACGGTGCCCGCTTCCGGCGTCTACCGAATCACGACGCGAGGTACTGCGAGCGGAACTCGATCCGTGATCGCCACGCGGGCGAGCGAGATCTGCTCTCGGGCTTCGACTGTGCGGGCGGTGTCGGTGTCGCCGGATGCCAGTGCGCGGTCCAGCAGGTCCAGCTGGGTCAGTACGGCATCGACGTTCTCGGAGGACTGTGCCGCGCGACCCACTCGTTCGGCCAGACGTATGCCTGCCTGCACCACCATGGGGCTGCCGGTGCCGTAGATCCGCACGGCATCGAGGGCATGGTCGATCAACGACGGAACGGCAACGCGGCGGGTGATCACCCGCACGGTGCCGTCGGAGCCGCGACGAGCACGAGAGGGCATGGGGCGCTGGACGACTGCGACGAGCCCGACCGTGAGATCGTCGATGGCATTGCGTGCCGTGTACGGATCGTTGACCCCCGTCGACAGAGCGCGTACCGCCATCTCGGTCATCTGCTCGACGGCGAAAGCGATGTCGTGTCGGGGTGTTCGACTAGTGCCGATGTCGAACGACCCTCGAACTCGTCCGATCGCGTCCGCCGAGATGTCTGCCGAGCGATCTGCCAGGACGTCGGCGAGCGGTTCACCGGCAACGACATGGTCACCGGGTACTCGATGAATGTCGATCAACGTGTCGGTGTCGGCAGCGATGTCCAACAAGCCGTTTTCGTCGATGTCGATGATCACCCCGGACTCCTCGGCCAACACCGTCGTGTAGACGGGCGGCTTGACGATGCCCTCCGCCGATGCCGCATCGGCGGGCTGCTCGGGTGGGTAGAGCGCGTCGACGGACTCGGACAGTTCGTCCCGGACGCGGGCGGACAGCGTCGCCACCTGGATCGACTGCGCGATGTGATGGATGAAGTAGACGAGCACACCCACGTCGACCACCGCGAGCGCCACCGCGACGTTCACGGCGATGTCCGGCACGAAGACCGACCCGTCGGATTCGATCGAGCGAATCGACCGCAGCACCATCAGCGAGTACAGGAACGTGGCACCGAAGATGCCGAGCACCACCTGGTTCCCGCGATCGGCCATGAAGTTGCGCACCAGGCGGGGGCCGTACGAGGAGCTGGCGGTGGCGAGAACCGAGATGGTGATGGAGAACGACGTCGCCGCCACGCCGAGCATCGACCCGCCGATCGCACCGAGGATGTCGCGGCTACCGCTGGCACCCACGTGATAGAGCAGCGAGCCCGTCAGATCCACGCGGGTGTCCAGCAGGTAGCGATCCAGACTCACCAGTGCCTGCGCGAGCACGAGTGCGACAACTCCGAGGACGGCAGGAATGAACCAGAACGATTCTCGCAGCTTGGCCAAGTGTTCCTTCATGACGCACAGTCTTCCCCTGGGCGTCCGAACCAACCCTCGGGGTTCGAATCACGGCGATCGAAACTGTGGGCCGCGCCCACTCGATACGGCATCGTCATCGGTGATGCGGGTGTGGCCGAGTGGCTAGGCACCGGCCTGCAAAGCCGTTCACACGGGTTCGAATCCCGTCGCTCGCTCTGTTCGATCGAGGCCGACCAGCAATGGTCGGTCTCGATTCGTTTCGCATCAGGCAAGCAGAGCGGGCTTGCGTGCCACGGTGACGGCCCAGTCCGCGTCGTCGTGCCAGGGCCGCAGATCCCAGGTCGCGAATCTGTGTTCGAGGACGAAGCCGGCCGCCGCCAGATCCGCGTCGAGCATATCGACGGTGTACTCCCGATCGGTGGCGAATCCGGCGACGAACACCCCGCCACCGGTCAGGTGTGCCCAGATGCGTTCGAGCGCTGCGCGTTCGGTTCCGGGTTTCATGAAGACCAGTACGTTGCCCGCGGCCACGGCCGCGTCGAAGGTCCGGCCGAGATCCAGCGTCGTCAGATCGGCGACGTGCACGTCGAGTTCGGAATGTGCGCGCGCTGCCTCGGCCAGAACCGGATCGAGATCCACTGCGGTCACCCGGTGTCCGCGTCGGGCCAACTCCACACCGAGTCGGCCGGTACCGCATCCGGCATCGAGAATGCTCGACGCGGGGGAGACCACCGCGTCGACCATGCGGGCCTCGCCGTGCAGATCCACACCGCGTTCGGCCAGGCGGTCGAAACGCTCGATGTAGCGTGCGGAATCGTCTGCGGAGTTCTCGGCCTGCCAGCGTGTGGTCACCCCGTCAGGGTAGGTCAGCTCAATTCCTCGAGGGCGGACTGGGCTTCGGCGACGCGAGCGCGGGCCGCCTCGAGTGCCTCCGCCGTCGACTCCGCCTGCAGGACACTGGCCTCGTTCGCTTCTCGAGCAGCCTGCGCTGTGGCCCTGGCGGCCTCCAACTGGAACTCGATTCGCTCTACTTCCGCTGCAGCACTGTGTAATTCGGACGCCGTTCGTTCGGTGTCGGCCCGGGCGTCCTCGGCTTCGGTTCGTGCGGCATCGAGATCGGATTCGGCCGACTCGAGTTCGGCGAGCAGCCGGTTCCGTTCGGCTTCGTCCGCTTCCTGCCGGTCGTCCTCGATCTCCGAGGACGGCGAGTCGGACTCGTCGGACTCGGCACCGTCATTCTCGTCGGGCGGGTCGGGAACGAGGGAGAGCAGCGCAGGTCCGAAGCCGCTGTACGTTTCGGATACTACGGTTCGGCCGGCACGCACGCGGTCGCGTATCTCGGCATCGGCCATCGCTGCGTTCAGGGTGTTGGAGATCTCGCGGGCAGCGTTGTCGCCGACGGTGGTCCCGGTCTCGCGTCCCAGCGAGACTGCACGATCGGTCAGGGCGCGTATCGAAGTGCTTCGAGCAGTGGACAATTCACGCAGCCGGGGGCCGTCGCCGCGCTGCTGGGCTCGTTCGAGTTGCTCGCCCAGATCGAACAGTTCGGCCAGAGCCGATTCGTCTCGCCGAGCGAGTGTGTTCACCAACCACGCCACGACCGTGGGCTTGCGGAGGGCACCGATGCGGGTGGCACCGGCTTTGTCGCCGGCCTTCTTGAAGCGGGAAACGTATGCGGTGCGGTGCGAGACGAAATCGGTGGGAGGGAGCGAATACAGATCGTCGATGACGGTGGCGATGTGGGGGAGATCCTCGGACATCGAAGTCCACCGTCTCGTTCGAGCAGCCACCGCACGACAGTGAACTGCGTGAAAGATGTGTGCCCCCGGCAGGATTCGAACCTGCGGCCTTTCGCTCCGGAGGCGAACGCTCTATCCCCTGAGCTACGGGGGCGCACCGGCGAACCGGTGTGCCTGTTGGGCTGTACGAAAGACTAGCGCATCCGGGACGCGAGTCGAAATCACCCCTCGGGCAGCGGCTGCGCACCCTTCTCGGCGAGCATCTGCTTCATCAGCGTCGACTCGCTGGTTTGGGTGGCAACCATGGACTTCGCCAGATTGATCACCGCAGGTGACTGCGCGTGCGTCTGCGCGTACTCCATCATCGCCAGACCGCCCTCGTGGTGGCGCAGCATCAGCTGGAGGAACATCACGTCGACGTCCGAGCCGGTGGCTTGCCGAAGCGCGGCGAGTTCGGCCGAACTGGCCATTCCCGGCATGGCGCGGGTGGGATCAGAGGATCCGGGATCCATGGACATCCCGCCCATCGAGTGACCGTGCGAGTCGTCCTCGGCCATCCAGGTCATGTAGCCGTCGGTCGAGATCGGTGCTCGATCCCACAGGGCCAACCAGCCCTGCATCTGTCCCACCTGGTTCTGCTGCGAGGTCAGCATGTCGAACGCCAGGTTCTTGACGGCCTGATCGGAGGCGTTGGTCAGCGCCACCGCGGCCATCTCGATGGCCTGGTTGTGGTGCACGGTCATGTCCTGAGCGAAGCCGACATCGACCGAGTCCGCGGCCGGTGCACTGTCGTCGCCGCCCAGTGGACTCTGCACCAGGAAGCCCACGGCGAAGCCGATCGCGAGGACGGCGATCAGCGCAAGGGCCACCAGCGCGGTGCGCTGGCTCGGCTTGGTCGCAGACGTGGTGGCCTCCGCATTCTCGGTCGGTGCCGGTGCGGTCATCAGTTCGCGGGGATCTGGAGATCGCTGGGCAGCTGCATCCCGCCGGCGCCACCGGCCTCGCTGGCGTCGGGAGTGATCCCGGCACCGTCCATCGGCACCGCGTCCGCGCCGGGAGCGGAGGCATCGAACAGCGGCGGGTTGTCGGGATCGAAGCCGTCACCGCTGGTGTTCGGGACGGACGCGCAGCTGGCACCGACCTCCGGGTAGGCGAAGCGATTGAGTCGAAGTGCAGAGATGAACTGTCCGATGCGTTCGTCGTCCACGCTGTCCAGCTTGAGCTGGTGGCCCCACGACTGCAGCGAGACCGGGGAGTCGAGGCCGGGGTACGGCGACATCATCATCTGCGTTTCACCGTCGACGCGATCGGCCAGCGACTGGATCTGGTCCGCGTTCAGGTCGTCGGGGTTGTAGGTGACCCAGACGGCACCGTGCTCGAGGGAGTGCACGGCATTCTCGGTGCGAATGGCCTCGGGATAGACGATTCCAGTGCAGGTGGCCCACACGGCATCGTGCGGTCCACCGAACGGCGGCGACTGGTCGTAGGCGACCCGCTGCGTGCGCCCGACGTGTAGAGCCGCGGGGTACTCCTGCACGGTCACACCCTCGATGCCCGTCGACGGGTCCTGATTGGCCTCGCTGGGTGCGAACTTCTGCGCCTCGGCTCGGTCCTGGTACTTCGGATACAGATTGATCCCGAGGCCCGCTACGAGACCGACGACAACGACGACACCGGCAACCGTCAGCCAGGGAATCTGCCTGCCCGTGGCGGTGGGCACACCGCCCTTCTTCTTGCGAGCTGACTTCTTGTTGGCTGCATTGATGGCTTTGTCTGCCTTCGCAGCCGACTTGTTCTGACTGCCTTTGTCGGGACCCGTTGGCATCGCTGTAGTTGCTCTCTCAGTCGAGGAAAGGTGGTGGTCGGTTGCGCTGGTGCTACGTATCTGCTGGTGACGGCATCATTGGATGAGCGTCCGCGCAGAGCGTCCTCACTGTACGTTCTCTGCCTGAGAGCGTGCTCAGAGCCTGCGCGGACCGCGTCGGCCGAGGCTGCTCGCGGGCAGACGGGCAGTGGATGCGAGGACGCCGCGCACCAGCCAATAGGATAGCTACCTGTGACTCCCGCCGATCTTGCCGAACTGCTTCACGCGACCGCCGCGAAGGTGCTTGCCGACCGCGGCCTGGATGCATCCGTCCTGCCTGCGAAGCTGACCGTCGAGCGTCCCCGAAATCCCGAGCACGGCGACTACGCAACCAACGTGGCACTGCAGGTCGCGAAGAAGGCCGGAGCCAATCCCCGCGACTTCGCCGGCTGGCTCGCCGAGGCTCTCGCCGCCGACGCCGCCATCGCCGATGCCGACGTCGCAGGGCCCGGATTCCTGAACATCAGGCTGGCCGCCGCAGCGCAGGGCGAGATCGTCGCCCGCGTACTCGCCGCAGGTGCGGCATTCGGCAACGGTTCCACGATGGCAGGCAAGAAGGTCAACCTCGAGTTCGTCTCGGCCAACCCGACCGGCCCGGTGCACCTCGGTGGTACCCGGTGGGCCGCCGTCGGCGATGCACTCGGCCGCATCCTGACCGCCCACGGAGCAGAGGTCACCCGCGAGTACTTCTTCAACGATCACGGCGCTCAGATCGCGCGCTTCACTCAGTCGCTCATCGCCGCAGCGAAGGGTGAGCCTGCACCCGACAACGGCTACGCGGGTGAGTACATCGCCGACATCGCAGCGCACGTGCTGGCCGAGCGGCCCGACGCGCTCGCACTGGACACCGAGGCCAGGGAGGAGGCGTTCCGGTCCATCGGCACCGAGCTGATGTTCGATCGGATCAAGGCGAACCTGCACGAGTTCGGTGTCGACTTCGACGTCTACTTCCACGAGAACTCGCTCTTCGAGTCCGGGGCCGTCGACAAGTCGGTCGAATACCTCAAGACCTCGGGGAGCCTCTACGAGAAGGACGGGGCCTGGTGGCTGCGGTCCACCGACTTCGGTGACGACAAGGATCGCGTCGTCATCAAGAGCGACGGCAACGCCGCCTACATCGCCGGCGACATCGCCTACTTCCAGAACAAGCGGCAGCGCGGCTTCGACCTGTGCATCTACATGCTCGGAGCAGACCACCACGGGTACATCGGACGGCTCAAGGCGGCCGCGGCTGCGTTCGGAGACGACCCCGAGACCGTCGAGGTGCTCATCGGCCAGATGGTCAACCTCGTCCGCGACGGCGTGGCCGTGAAGATGAGCAAGCGTGCCGGAACCGTCATCACCCTCGACGACCTGGTCGAAGCCATCGGCGTCGATGCTTCCCGGTACGTGATGATCCGTTCGTCCGTCGACTCGAGCATCGACATCGACCTCGCGCTGTGGGCGAGCGCGAGCAACGAGAACCCGGTGTACTACGTCCAGTACGCCCACGCCCGCCTTGCCTCGCTCGCACGCAATGCCGCCGAACTGGGAATCAGCGCTCAGCAGCCGGATCTGAGCCTGCTCACCCACGAGCAGGAAGGCGAGTTGATCAGGACGATCGGCGAGTATCCACGAGTGGTGGCCAGCGCCGCCGAACTACGCGAACCACACCGGATCGCCCGCTACCTCGAGGAGCTGGCGGGGGCGTACCACCGCTTCTACGGTGCGTGTCGAGTACTTCCACAAGGAGACGAGGAGCCCGGACCTGTGAACACCGCACGACTGGCGTTGGGGAACGCGACCCGGCAGGTCCTGGCCAACGGCCTCGAACTGCTCGGCGTCAGCGCACCGGAGCGCATGTGAGCGCACATCCGGCAGGACCCAAACATGCCGATTCCCCCGCGAAAGAGTCGATGTCCCATCGCCCGGCCGACGCGTCGGAGATGACGACGCTGCCCGAGCAGGTGTGGCCCCGCAACGCCGAGCGCGGTGAGGACGGCACCGTCCGTCTCGCCGGAGTGTCGGTCACCGAGCTCGCAGAGCAGTACGGCACACCGTTGTTCGTCGTCGACGAAGACGACTTCCGTTCGCGCTGCCGTGAAATGGCGGCAGCGTTCGGGTCACCCGAACGAGTTCACTACGCCTCCAAGGCTTTCCTGTGCGGAGAGATCGCACGTTGGGTGGCCGACGAAGGACTCTCGCTCGACATCTGCTCCGGGGGAGAGTTGGCCATCGCGTTGGCTGCCGGATTCCCGGCCGATCGAATTGCCATGCACGGCAACAACAAATCGGTCGCCGAGCTTGAGGCGGGCGTGCGCGCAGGCGTCGAACATGTGGTACTCGACTCCAACATCGAGATCGATCGACTCGACGACGTCGCCGGAGCGGCCGGTGTGGTGCAGGACGTGCTGATCCGCATCACCGTCGGTGTCGAAGCACATACGCACGAGTTCATCGCTACCGCGCACGAGGACCAGAAGTTCGGCTTCTCGCTCGCCGACGGCTCGGCGCTCGACGCCGTCCGGCGCGTGTTCGCTGCCGACAACCTTCGCCTCGTGGGACTGCACAGTCACATCGGTTCGCAGATATTCGAGGTCGACGGCTTCGAGCTGGCAGCGCACAAGGTCATCGGGCTGCTCCGAGACATCGTCTCGGAGTTCGGCGTCGACAAGACCTCCCAGATCTCGACGCTGGATCTCGGTGGCGGCATGGGCATTTCGTACGTGCCGACCGACGACCCGCCGCCGGTGAAGCAACTCGCGGCGAAGTTGACCACCATCGTCGAGACGGAATCCGCCGCGGTGGGACTGCCTGTCCCGACGATCGCCGTCGAACCCGGCCGCGCCATCGCCGGACCGGGCACCGTCACGCTCTACGAGGTCGGCACCATCAAGGACGTCACCGTCGACAAGACGACGCGAAGGCGCTACATCAGCGTCGACGGCGGCATGAGCGACAACATCCGAACCTCGCTGTATCAGGCCGAATACGATTGCCGGCTGGTCTCGCGGACGAGCGAAGCCGAGGCGCTCGTGGCTCGGGTGGTCGGAAAGCATTGTGAGAGTGGCGACATCGTCATCAAGAACACGTGGATGCCGGCGGACGTCGGCCCGGGTGACCTGCTCGCGGTAGCGGCCACCGGGGCCTACTGCTACTCCATGTCCAGTCGCTACAACCTGCTGACGCGGCCCGCTGTGGTTGCGGTCAGGGACGGGCATTCGCGCCTGATCCTGCGGCGGGAAACCATCGAAGATCTGCTCAGCTTGGAGGTTCAGCCATGACATCGAAGCCGATAGGCGTCGCCGTACTCGGACTCGGAAACGTCGGCAGCGAGGTCGTTCGAATCCTCACCGAGAACGCCGAGGACTTCGAGGCGAGAATCGGTGCGCCACTTGAGATTCGGGGCATCGCTGTGCGTCGGGTCGACGGTGATCGTGGAGTTCCGCCCGAGCTGCTCACCGACGATCCGGCCGAACTCGTCGGCCGCGACGACGTCGACATCGTCGTCGAGGTGCTCGGTGGAATCGACATTCCCCGCAAGCTGGTGCTCTCTGCCCTAGAGAAGGGTAAGTCCGTCATCACGGCCAACAAGGCCCTGCTGGCCGAGTACACCGGAGAACTGGCCGACGCGGCCGAGAAGTCGCGCGCCGACCTGTATTTCGAGGCCGCCGTGGCCGGAGCCATTCCCGTGGTTCGCCCGCTGATGCAGTCCCTCGCAGGTGACCGCGTGAACAAGGTCGCCGGCATCGTCAACGGCACCACCAACTTCATCCTCTCGGCCATGGACGAGACCGGAGCGGACTACGCCGAGACTCTCGCCGAGGCAGGGCGTCTGGGCTACGCCGAGGCCGACCCGACCGCCGACGTCGAAGGCTACGACGCTGCATCGAAGGCCGCGATCCTGGCGTCCATCGCGTTCCACACGCGGGTCACGGCCGGTGACGTCTACCGCGAGGGCATCAGCAAGATCACCGCGGACGATCTCGAGACCGCGAAATCCCTGGACTGCACCATCAAACTGCTGGCCATCTGCGAGCGAATCGTCACGCCCAAGGGCAAGGAGCGAATTTCGGCTCGGGTCTACCCAGCGCTCGTTCCGCTGAACCACCCGTTGGCAGCGGTGAACGGTGCGTTCAACGCCGTGGTCGTCGAAGCAGAGGCGGCCGGCCGCCTGATGTTCTACGGCCAGGGTGCAGGCGGTGCGCCGACCGCGTCCGCGGTACTCGGCGACCTGGTGATGGCCGCTCGCAACAAGTTCTACGGCGGACGGGGTCCACTCGAATCCAAGTACGCCAAGCTCAAGGTGGCCCCCATGGGTGACATCCTCACTCGCTACTACGTCAGCATGCAGGTCGCGGACAAGCCAGGTGTTCTCGCCACGGTGGCGGCCGAGTTCTCCAAACGCGACGTCAGCATTTCCACGGTGCGTCAGCAGGGCTCGGGTGACGGAGCCAGGCTCGTCGTCGTCACGCACCTCGCGGCCGATTCCGCACTGTCCGACACCGTTGCATCCCTCGAGCAGCTCGACGTCGTCGTCAACGTCGCCAGCGTTCTCCGATTGGAAGGCACCACCGTATGAGCGTCCACACCCCCTGGCCCGGTCTGATCGAGGCATACCGCTCCCGTCTGGCGATCGGCCCGGATTGGAAGACCGTCACGCTGCGCGAGGGCGGAACGCCGTTGTTGCCTGCCGGGCACCTGTCCGAACTGACCGGGTGCACAGTGCATCTGAAGGTCGAGGGACTCAACCCCACCGGTTCCTTCAAGGACCGAGGGATGACCATGGCCGTCACCGACGCGCTCGCCCGAGGCCAGGAAGCCGTTCTCTGCGCCTCGACCGGCAACACCTCGGCCTCCGCGGCAGCGTACGCGGCCAAGGCCGGAATGAGCTGTGCCGTGCTGGTTCCGCAGGGCAAGATCGCCATGGGCAAGCTCGCTCAGGCAGTCATGCACGGAGCCAAGATCATCCAGGTGCAGGGCAACTTCGACGATTGCCTCGAACTGGCCCGCAAGACGACGGCCGAGTTCCCGACCATCGGCTTGGTCAACTCCGTCAACCCCGTCCGCATCGAAGGGCAGAAGACCGCAGCCTTCGAGATCTGCGACGCCCTCGGCGACGCACCGGACATCCACGCACTGCCGGTCGGCAACGCGGGAAACATCACCGCGTACTGGCGTGGCTACTCGGAGTACTTCCGTGACGGTCTCACCACGCGCAAGCCGCGGATGCTCGGAGTCCAGGCCGCGGGCGCGGCTCCTCTGGTTCACGGTGCGCCGGTGAAGGATCCGGAAACGATCGCCACCGCAATCCGGATCGGTTCGCCCGCATCCTGGAACGGTGCCGTCAATGCCAAGGAAGAGTCGAACGGAGCATTCCGCGCAGCGACCGACGAGGAGATCCTCGAGGCGTACCGGTTGATCGCGAAGACCGAAGGTGTGTTCGTCGAGCCCGCCTCCGCGGCCAGTGTCGCCGGACTCCTGGCAGCTCGAAAGGAAGGCTGGCTGGAGCCGGGCCTGACCGTCGTGTGCACGGTCACCGGAAACGGCCTCAAGGATCCCGACACTGCGCTGTCGGGAATGCCTGTCGTAGAGCCGATTTCGGTCGATCCCGTCGCTGTCGCGGCTGCGCTCGAGCTGGCCTGAGTTGACGGAATCTCCGGCCATGACGACGACACTGCCCATCGGGCTGACGGTCACCGCGCGCGTCCCGGCGTCGAGTGCCAACATCGGGCCCGGATTCGACAGTCTCGGAATCGCTTTGGGGCTGTACGACGAGATCGAGGTCAAGACCACCGCGTCGGGACTTCGGATTCACGTCGACGGTGAGGGTTCGGCGGACGTGCCGTGGGGCCCGACGCATCTGGTGGTGCGCGCCATCGAGCGGGGACTCGAAGCGGCCGGAGTGTGGGCCGACGGCCTGGATGTGCACTGCCGCAACGCAATTCCCCATTCGAGGGGGCTCGGATCCTCGGCGTCGGCTGTGGTCGGGGGCCTGGCGGCTGCCAATGCGCTCGCTGCGAAGGTGGATCGGTCGCTCGCGCTGTCGGAGGGCCAGCTCGTCCAGCTGTCGTCGGAATTCGAGGGTCATCCCGACAACGCGTCCGCGAGTTGCCTCGGCGGTGCGGTCGTGTCGTGGAGCGAACCGCCCAATGCCAGTGTGACGGCGCGCAAGTACGCGGCCGTTCGGCTCGAGGTGCACCCGAGCATCAAGGTCGTCGTGCTCGTACCGTCCGAGCGCTCGTCGACGTCGCACACCCGGGGACTGTTGCCCGAGTTGGTGCCCCATCGCGACGCGGCCTTCAATGTCAGCCGAAGTGCACTCGCGGTGGTGGCGCTGACCGAGCGTCCGGATCTGTTGATGTCCGCGACGGAGGACCTGCTGCATCAAGGTCAGCGTGCTCAGGCGCTGCCCGACACCACGCGCTGGATCGCCACCTTGCGCGCGCGGTCCATCGCAGCCGTGGTGTCCGGCGCGGGCCCGACGGTCATGGCGCTGTGCACCGACGAGTTTCCGGCCGATCTGCGCGAGGCCGCGTCGGCCGAGGGGTGGCGAGTGCTCGACCTCGACGTGGCCGACGGAGTCACCGTCGCGTGACGAACACCGAGTAGGGTTCTTGCCGAGTGGGGACAACGGCGCTATGGTGAACCCTGTCCGTACATCGTGCGCTTCAGACGCCGGTTTCGTCAGGGCAATCAGGTCGCTGTATTCGGGGGATTCAAACGTCCGAGTGATGTGACGCTCCTGACTCGATCCTCCCCGTGGTTCTCTGCGGTCGAGGATCGATGGTGTCGTCGACGGAGTGCGTCGAACATGAACGGCAATATCCGAGTTCGGCAGAACGCCGAACTGCGGAACGAACCCTCGGCTGCGCATCGAGCGAGCGAGGGAAGGAAAGGACCTCCGTGACCGATACGGAACTTATCTCTGCGCCCGAAACGTCACGCCGACGTGCAGGCCTGTCCGGAATGGTTCTCACCGAGCTGCGCAGCCTCGCTGGTGAACTGGGCATCAAGAGCATTTCCGGCATGCGCAAGGGCGATCTGATCGCTGCGATCTCCGAGCGTCAGTCGGGCAGTGCACCGGCCAAGTCGGACGCGCCGAAATCCGATGCACCGAAGTCCGACGCACCGAGGTCGCGTCGTGCCGCTGCATCCGCGCCTGCCGTCGAAGATCGGCCTGCAGTGGAGGCGGCACCGAAGCAGTCGACTCCCGAAGCGCCGTCCGCGGACGCACCCGCGACGCAAGCGGGCGATGCTGCCGATTCCGCCCCCGAGACGGGTCGCCGCACCCGCGGCCGTCGGGCCGCGGGTCGCCGCGCAGGTGCTCCCGATCAACTGCCACTCGACGACAGCAACGATTCGGCCGGATCCGCTCCCGCGGCCGCCGATTCGGCTGCAGCAGCGCCGCAGGCCGAGAAGCCGGACGAGACCGGGGACAACGCCGCCACCGAGCGCCCCCGTCGTAGTCGCGGCGAACGCAACCGCCAGGACGGGTCGGAGCGCGAACCGCGTGACGCCGACGGCAACCGCGACAATGCCAACCGTGACTCGGGAAGCCGGAATCAAGGCGACCGGGACGGCTCCAACCGCGAGAACGGCAACCGAGACAACGGAAACCGCAATCAGGGTGATCGGGACAATTCCAACCGTGACGGCGGCGGGCGCAATCAGGGTGGGCGCAATCGCAATCAGGGCGACGGTCGCAACGACAACCGCAACGAGGATCGCAACAACGGCCCGCGCGACAACCGCGACAACAACCAGGACGACGATGGCGAAGGCCGCGGACGTCGGGGACGTCGGTTCCGCGAACGCCGTCGCGGTCGCGACCGTGGCGACGGCAACGACGGTGGCGGTGGCCGCGAGCGCGACACCGAGATCCGCGAGGACGACGTTCTTCAGCCGGTAGCCGGCATCCTCGACGTTCTCGACAACTACGCGTTCGTCCGGACCTCCGGCTACCTCGCCGGACCGAACGACGTCTACGTCTCCATGAACCTGGTCCGCAAGAACGGCCTTCGACGCGGCGACGCGGTCACCGGTGCGGTTCGCGTGGCACGCGAAGGCGAGCAGTCGAGCCAGCGGCAGAAGTTCAATCCGCTCGTGCGACTGGACACCGTCAACGGGGGAGAGGTCGAGGCCGCGCGCAAGCGTCCGGAATTCGGCAAGCTCACCCCGCTGTACCCCAATCAGCGACTGCGCCTCGAGACGCAGCAGAACATCCTGACCACGCGCATCATCGACCTGGTGATGCCGATCGGCAAGGGCCAGCGCGCACTCATCGTCAGCCCGCCCAAGGCAGGTAAGACGAGCGTTCTGCAAGCCATCGCCAACGCGATCGCGATCAACAACCCCGAGTGCTACCTGATGGTCATCCTCGTCGACGAGCGTCCCGAGGAAGTGACGGACATGCAGCGCTCCGTCAAGGGCGAGGTCATTGCCTCGACGTTCGACCGGCCGCCGGGCGACCACACCGCGGTGGCCGAATTGGCGATCGAGCGGGCCAAGCGTCTGGTCGAGGCCGGCCAGGACGTGGTGGTTCTGCTCGACTCGATCACTCGTCTGGGACGTGCGTACAACAACAGCTCGCCTGCATCGGGCCGAATCCTGTCCGGTGGTGTCGACTCGACCGCGCTGTACCCGCCGAAGCGATTCCTCGGTGCGGCTCGAAACATCGAGCACGGCGGATCGTTGACGATCATCGCCACGGCCATGGTCGAAACCGGATCCACCGGTGACACCGTGATCTTCGAGGAGTTCAAGGGCACCGGTAACGCCGAGCTCAAGCTCGATCGCAAGATCGCCGAACGCCGCGTGTTCCCGGCAGTGGACATCAACCCGTCGAGCACCCGCCACGACGAGCTGCTCCTTGCTCCCGACGAGGCTGCCGTCGTGCACAAGCTGCGGCGCGTGCTGTCCGGACTGGACTCGCATCAAGCCATCGACCTGCTGGTCGACCGTTTGAAGAAGAGCAAGAACAACCTCGAGTTCCTGATGGAAGTCTCCAAGACTGCGCCGGGCGGGGCGAACGACTGACGGTTGTTCCCCGGACGTCGCGTCCGGGGAACAAGCCGACAGGTGCGCGCGTTGTAAGGAACTGTCGGCACAGAAGTACCGGCGATTAGCAGGTCAGATGCACGCTCTGGCATAATCAACGGCCGAGTCCGGTTCCGGTTCACGTCTTCGATCGGCGAAGACGACCCGGCGACCACTAGAGAGAACGGTAAGGACACCATGAAGGCAGGAATTCACCCCGACTACACACTGACGACAGTCGTCTGTGGTTGCGGCAATACTTTCGAGACCCGAAGCACCACCGACAAAGAGCGCATCAGCGTCGAGGTCTGCTCGCAGTGCCACCCCTTCTACACCGGCAAGCAGAAGATTCTCGACACCGGCGGCCGCGTCGCTCGCTTCGAGGCTCGCTACGGCAAGCGCGCCGGCAAGAAGGCCGACGCAGACAGCTAGCTGTTTCGCCGACGCCCGTCCTGTGCATCACAGGACGGGCGTCGGCTTTTTTGTGTCCACATTCAGTTGCACCCGCGTTCGAGAGTGAGTCACCACCATGGCGAGAACAGACAAGCCTTCGGCCATCGACGACATCCTCGCCGAACACTCCGGACTCGAGCAGCAACTCGCCGACCCGGCTCTGCACAACGATCCGTCCGCGGCCCGCAGAGCAGGCAAGAGATTCGCCGAACTAGCCCCCATCATGTCCGCGCACACCAAGCTGACCTCCGCGCAGGACGACCTCGAAGCCGCACGGGAGTTGGCGGCCGACGATTCGTCGTTCGCGGCCGAGATTCCCGACCTCGAAGCGACGGTGCTGCAGCTCGAGCAGACTCTGACCGACCTGCTGGCACCGCGCGATCCGCACGACGGCGACGACATCGTGATGGAGGTCAAGTCGGGTGAGGGCGGCGAGGAGTCGGCGCTCTTCGCGGCCGATCTCGCACGGATGTACGTGCGCTACGCCGAACGCCGCGGGTGGCGCGTGGAGGTGCTCGACGCGAACGTCTCCGACCTTGGCGGGTACAAGGACGCGACGTTGTCGATCAAGACCAAGGATCCCCTCGACGGCGTCTGGGCACGGCTGAAGTTCGAGGGCGGAGTCCACCGCGTCCAACGGGTACCGGTGACCGAATCGCAGGGGCGTGTACACACCTCTGCGGCAGGCATCCTGGTGTACCCCGAACCGGACGAAGTCGAAGAGGTACAGATCGACGAGTCCGACTTGCGTATCGACGTGTACCGCTCGTCGGGCAAGGGTGGACAGGGCGTCAACACCACCGACTCCGCAGTCCGGCTCACGCACCTGCCCACGGGCATCGTGGTCACCTGCCAGAACGAGCGCTCGCAGCTGCAGAACAAGGCGCGCGCGATGCAGGTTCTCGCCGCTCGCCTACAGGCGGCCGCGGAGGAAGCGGCCAACGAAGAGGCCTCGGCCGGTCGAGCCAGCCAGGTGCGTACCGTCGACCGCTCGGAGCGGATCAGAACCTACAACTACCCCGAGAACCGCATCACCGATCACCGCATCGGCTTCAAGGCACACAACCTCGACGCTCTGCTCGACGGGGAAATGGATGCGTTGCTCGACGCGCTCGCCAAGGCAGACCGCGATGCGCGCATGCAGGCAGAGTAGCTCCGGCGCAAAGCTTTACAGATTTCGCCGGGCTGATTCACGGATCGGTGCGTTACCCTGGCGGCCAGGTTCGACCCCGTAACAGCGCCCGAGAGGCACACCAGAGATGAACCATGCCCTGACCCCCGCAGGCGAGAACGCCGTGTCCGAGCTGTCGGCGCGCTACGGCGTCTCGACCGACGCCGTCCGCACCATGCTCGACGCCGTCAACAACGGCCGCGGCAGCATGGCGCAGTTCAACATTCCCGAGCTCGGCGGCAGTGGGCAATGGATGCGCGGCGGAATGACCATGGTGGGCAACATGTTCGATCACGGACTCAAGAGCCGGGTCGACGGCCTCTGCCGCGATCTGTCTGCCGTGCTCTCGCAGCATCAGGTGTACCCACCCAGAGAGACCGGCAGCGGCTCGTTCGGTGGCAACTCGTTCGGCGGCGGCTCGTGGTGGCCGTCGGATCTCGGTACGCCGAGCTCGAGCGGTGGTCAGAACGGCTCGCAGTACGCCGTGTTCCCTGGTTCTCGACGCCTCGCCGTGTCGGTCGGCGGCGAACTGGCCGTGTACGACACTCTCGATCACTCCATCGGCGGGGTTCAGCAACAGCAGGGCGGCGGACCGGGCTCGCTGGAGTTCACCAGCCAGTACGGCACGTTCACCGCCGGCAGCCTGCCTCGCGTCGACCAGCAGTCGAGTGGAACGAACTCGCAGAACCAGCCGGCACCGCAATCCGTCTCGCCGCCCCACGCGCACGCGTCGTCCTCGGAACCGTCCTCGAACCAATCGCTCCGGAGCAACTCGTCGGGTGTTGACATCTCCGACATCACGGCGGCGATCGAGGCGCTGGCGGGTCTGCACGCGAAAGGCTTCCTGACCGACGACGAGTTCCACGCCAAGAAGTCGGAGTTGCTGGGGCGCTTGTGACCGGGCTGTCGGAGCCTCGTGGCAGTCTGTACGAGTGAGCCGAAAGCCGTTACGTCTGGCCATCCTCGAAGCAACATCGATGCTCGATGCTGCCGGTGTGCCGAGCCCACGGGTCGATGCGGAGCTGCTCGCCGCACACCTCGTCGGAGTCGATCGCGGCCGTCTCGGTTTGGTGCCGCTCGTGGAACCCGAGCTCGTCGAGGCGTACTTCCGAACCGTCGAGCAACGCGCGAAACGCATTCCGCTGCAATACATCACGGGAACCACGTCGCTGGGCAACATCGACGTCGAAGTAGGACCGGGCGTGTTCGTGCCCCGACCGGAAACCGAATTGTTGTTGGCGTGGGCTCTGGCGTTCCTCGAAAACGTCGACCACCACCCGCCGGTGATTCTCGATCTGTGTACGGGCTCGGGGGCATTGGCACTGGCGATCGCAAACGCTCGGCCCGACGCCGTCGTCCATGCCGTCGAACTCGACCCGTCGGCATTGGCGTGGGCCCGGCGCAATGCCGATCTGCGCAGTGGCCTCGGTGATACCCCGATCGCACTGCACCACGGCGACGTCACGGCCCGTGACCTGTTGACCGAGCTCGACGGTGCAGTCGACATGATCGTCGCCAACCCGCCCTACATCCCGGAGGGGGCAGAACTCGATCCCGAGGTGATCGACCACGATCCACACATGGCGCTGTTCGGCGGTGCGGACGGACTGTCGGTCATCGAACCGATGATCGCCAACATCGCCCGCTGGCTTCGGGTCGGCGGTGGCGTCGCGATCGAACACGACGACTCCAATGGCAGCGAGGTTGCGGCGTTGCTGTCCAGGCGACGAGTGTTCACCGAGGTCACCGCGCATCCGGATCTGGCGGGCAGGCCCCGGTTCGTCGTCGCCGCACGGGCACATCCGGCCTCGGCCTGACGACGGGAACGGCAGGCGGGCGACACCTGACATCACTTCGTTATCGAAGGTGGAAGGATAGGTGCCGTGAGTACCGTCTACGACTGCCGTGAAGCCGACGCGCGCGCTGCCGGATTGACCGCTGCCCGCGGTGCCCTCAAGTCCGGCCGACTCGTCGTGATGCCTACCGACACCCTGTACGGGATCGCCGCCGATGCATTCGACGGCAGCGCCGTCACGGATCTGCTCCGCGCGAAGGGCAGGGGACGCGACATGCCCGTGCCCGTGCTCGTCGGATCGTGGAACACCATCGACGGACTGGTCCAGAGCGTCCGACCACGCACCCGAGATCTCATTCGTGCCTTCTGGCCCGGCGCACTGAGCATCGTCGTGCAGCAGGCTCCATCCCTGGCCTGGGATCTGGGCGACGCCCAGGGCACCGTCATGTTGCGGATGCCGCTGCACCCGGTTGCACTCGAGCTGTTGCGCGAGGTCGGCCCACTCGCGGTGTCCAGCGCCAACATCTCCGGCAGTCCACCCGCCACCACCGTGACGGAGGCACGAGAACAACTGGGCGGCTCGGCCGCTGTCTATCTGGACGGGGGACCGGCCGATCACGCGGTGGCGTCGACCATCATCGATCTGACGAGCGATCGAGCTCGAATTCTGCGGGTCGGTGCAATCCCCACCGAGAAGATTGCCGAGGTTCTCGGTGTCACCGCCGAAAGCCTGGTCCCGGGAGCGTCCTGACATGCCTGTCCGCGCCGCATGAGCGTCGAAATGCTGGCTCAGTCGAACCTGGGTGCAGGTGTTCCGATCCGCGAGCTGCTGCTGGTCTTTCTCACTGCCGCAGTGGTCACGTTCTTCGCCACCGGCGGGGTCCGCGTAGCCGCCGTCAAGTTCGGGGCCGTCGCCGTTCCACGTGATCGTGACGTCCACGTACAGGCGACCCCGAGGCTCGGGGGAGTGGGCATCTACGTGGGCATGCTGGCTGCGCTGCTGTTCGCGTCGCAGCTGCCCGCTCTGGCACGTGGATTCGATGTCGCCTACAACCGCGACATCCCGGCCGCGCTGGTCGCGGGCTTCGTGATCGTGCTCGTCGGCGTCATCGACGACCGATGGGGTCTGGACGCCCTCACCAAGTTCGTCGGCCAGGTAACGGCAGCGGGCGTGCTGGTGATCATGGGTGTCAGTTGGGTCGTCTTGTATCAGCCGTGGGGAGGCGAGCCCGGTCAGCCGGGCAGCACCCTGGTTCTCGATCAACTGCAGGCCGGATTGGTGACGGTTCTGATCACCGTCGTGATCGTCAATGCGATGAACTTCGTCGACGGTCTCGACGGTCTGGCGGCCGGTCTCGGGCTCATTTCCTCGGTGGCCATCTGCATCTTCTCGGTGGGGTTGCTGCAAGAGCAGGGAGGCGACGTCGGCGTCTACCCACCGGCGCTGATCGCAGCGGCGCTGGCGGGCGCGTGCCTGGGGTTCCTGCCGCACAATTTTCAGCCCGCGCGCATCTTCATGGGAGATTCGGGCTCCATGCTCATCGGGCTGACGCTGGCCACGATCTCGACGAGCGCCTCGGGGCGGATCCCGCTGACGGCGTACGGTCCACGAGATCTGTTGGGTTTGCTGTCGCCGCTGCTGCTGGTCGGGGCGGTGATGCTCATTCCGATCCTCGACCTGCTGCTGGCTGTCATCCGCCGCACCCGAGCAGGGCGCAGTCCCTTCAGTCCCGACAAGATGCATTTGCACCATCGGCTGCTCCAGATCGGACATTCGCACCGCCGGGTGGTGCTGGTGATCTATCTGTGGGTCGGTGTCCTCGCTTTCGGGGCGGTGGGGTCGTCCCTGTTGGATCGCCGAATCGTGGTGCTACTGGTCGCGGCCGGCCTGGTGTTCGCGCTGGTCGTCACCGCTGTACCCACACTGAGGGTGGATCGATCGCATGGGTCGCGAGTACGAAGCGCTCGACGGGGCGGTTGATCCCGTCGGCTGTTCGCGGTCGCGTGCTGGGTACCCTCGACAACTGTGACCTTCAATCCGCAGTCCATGCCCGATCAATTCGCGCCGCTGCGCGCCGCAGTCCGATACGGACTCATCGGACTGGTGGTGCTGACCGTGGTGAGTGTGGGCATATCCGTGGCCGCGGCTGGAACGCCCGGCCTGTGGGGATCGATCATCGGCGTGGCCATCGGCGGAGGCTTCGTCATCACGACGGCGTTGTCGGTTGCTCTGACCACGCGTTTCCCGGCCTCGGCGGTCGGAGCCCTGTTGTTGGGCGGTTGGTTGGTGAAGATGGTGATCGCCCTGATCGTGCTGGTCGCACTCAAGGATGCCGACTTCTACAACCGTTACTCGTTGGGACTGACCATTCTGGGAGCACTCGTCGTCGTTCTCGGTGCGGAGGTCTTCGGGGTCGTCAAGACCAAGGTGGCCTACGTGGACAGCGTCCCCGCCGAGGACAAGACCGACGATCGGTAGTACGACAGCCTGTCGTAATCGGTTAAGCTGAGGGCCGCCTACACAACGTCGTAGTTCTGTTGATAAAGTTTGCATCAAGCGGCGGGCAAGACCGGGACGAAAGAGACTTTTTCCCCGGACTCGACCCCCGCAGGTAGCAGTCAGCGTGAGCTTCCTTACAGTAGGCCCGGAGTCATCGACTTCGGCAACGTAAGGTTCCGCCCTGAGAGTTGCCGAGTCGACGTGAGTCGCCGACACCCGACAGACGCTTGGCCGATGAAGACCGGGCCTCAGCCTCTGACGATTGCGAGCCGATTTTCGTCGACTTGATAGATCGTCATTGTCCGATCGAACCGCAGTCGCTACCCGGCTGCGGCCCGAACACGGGAGAGACCGCTGAGCGTCACCACCCTGGCTGCGGAATACAGTCCGCCGTCACTATCCGATTTCTTTCCTCCCGCGGTGCTGTTCGAGGGGACCCCGTTCGAGCTCGACAGGCTGATGCTCATCCGCATCCTGATGTCGGCGATTCTGATCATCTTCATGGTGGTTGCCCTCCGCAGCCCGAAGATCGTTCCGCGTGGTCTTCAGAACGTCGGAGAGATCGCTCTCGATTTCGTTCGGATCCACGTCGCAGAAGATGTGCTCGGTAAAGAACAGGGTCGTCGGTTCCTGCCCGTCATCATGACCATCTTCTTCACTGTGTTCGCGGTGAACGCGAGCGCCGTCATTCCGTTTCTGAACATCTCGTCGAATGCCCGCATCGGTCTACCGATCGTGCTCGCCGCGGTCGCGTACGTCGCGTTCATCTACGCAGGTGTCAAGAAGTTCGGTGTCGGAAAGTTCGTCAAGGGCACCATCGTCATCCCGGGCATTCCGCCCGCGATGCACGTGCTGCTGATCCCGCTCGAGTTCGTCTCGAACTTCGTACTCCGTCCGTTCACGCTGACGGTGCGTCTGCTCGCCAACATGCTGGCCGGCCACATCATGCTCGTGCTGTTCTTCAGCGCGACCCAGTTCTTCCTCTTCGAGGCGTCGGCCGGGCTGAAGATTTTCGCTGCACCCTCGCTCATCATGGGCTTCTTGTTCACGATGTTCGAGATGCTGGTGATCTTCCTCCAGGCCTACATTTTCGCGCTGCTCACGGCGATCTACATCGATCTGTCGCTGCACGCCGACTCGCACTGACCGACCAACTGACCGAACCAGCTACACCGCCACTTCCGACACCCGGATGTGGACCGAAGAAAGGGAACGGAAAACCCAATGAGCCTTGAAGTTCTGGCCCAGGCGCAGGAAATCACCGCAAGCGGATACGGCGCCATCGGCTACGGCCTCGCAGCGATCGGCGGTGGCATCGGCCTCGGCCTGGTCGTCGCCAAGAACATGGAAGCAACCGCTCGTCAGCCCGAGCTGGCCGGTCAGCTCCGTACCACCATGTTCCTCGGCATCGCATTCACCGAGTCCCTCGCCCTGATCGGCCTCGTCGCCGGCTTCATTCTCTGAGAGCGCGATGACAAACGCGATTACGTTGCTGGCGGCGGAGGGGGAGGAATACAACCCTCTTCTGCCCGCAACCTACGACATCGTTTGGTCGATCGTCTGTGTCGCGGCAATCGGCTTCCTCTTCTGGAAGTACGTGGTGCCGCGCTTCACCAAGGTTCTCGCTGAGCGTTCCGAGCTCATCGAAGGCGGAATCAAGAAGGCCGAAGAGGCACAGGCAGAAGCCAAGGCTGCACTCGAGCAGTACCACGCTCAGCTGGCCGACGCCCGTTCCGAGGCCGCGCAGATCCGTGAGGAAGCGCGCACCCAGGGGCAGGCGATTCTCGCCGAGATGAAGGAAAAGGCGCAGGAAGAAAGCGACCGGATCGTGGCTGCAGGTCACAATCAGCTCGTTGCTCAGCGTCAGCAGATCGTCACCGAACTTCGTGGCGACCTCGGACGCACGGCCGTCGAACTCGCCGAGAAGGTCATCGGAGAGCAGCTGTCCGACGACGCGAAGCGTTCCAGTTCGATCGATCGCTTCCTCAACGAGTTGGATTCCGTCACCGCGGACTCCGCATCCGGAAAGTGAGTCGAACCATGTACGCAACTTCTCGTGAGGCACTCGCTCGCACGCGGTCGGTCGCCCACGAAGCTCTGGGGTCCGCGTCGGCAGGCGAGGCAACAGCCGTCGCTGCTCAGACCGGTGCCGAGTTGTTCGCCGTCGTCGAGACTCTCGACGCGCAGCGCACGTTGCGTACCGCTCTTGCCGACTCGTCGGTCGAGGGCGTTCGGCGAAGCGATCTGGCCGGAGAGGTCTTCTCCGGCCAGGTGTCGAGTGCAACGGCGACGATCGTCAAGGCCGCGGCAGGCGAAAGCTGGTCCAACGCCCGTGACCTGCTGAACTCGCTGGTCGAGCTGGGTCGTGAAGCTCTGCTTCGCGCCGCGGCCGATCAGGATCAGTTGGACACGGTCGAGGACGAACTGTTCCGGCTCGGACGGATCATCGCTGCCAACCCGCAGCTCGAGCAGGCCCTGTCGGATCGCTCGAAGCCTTCGCAGGCCAAGCGCGAACTGCTCGGTCGTCTGCTCTACGGCAAGGTAACCGCGGTCACCGAGGCGCTCGCAGTTCAGGCTGTGACGCGTCCGGGGAAGGCGGCCCCCGCCGACGTACTCAACGGTCTGGCCGATCTGGCCGCCGAACAGCGCGACCGCGCGGTGGCACACGTCCGGAGCGCAGCACCACTGAGCGACAGTCAGCTCGAGAAGCTGACGGCCACCTTGACCCGCACGTACGGCAAGCAGGTCACGGTGCATGTCGAGGTCGATACCGAACTGCTCAGCGGACTTGTCGTTCGTATCGGCGACGAGGTCATCGACGGTAGCGGGGCAGGCCGCCTCGCTGCATTGCGAAAGACGCTCAAATAGTCCGACACGGACACAGTAACGAGAAGAAGCGTCTCGACTTTCGAGACATTTCACCCCGCGATCATTTGAAGGAAGAGCAGGAAACACTATGGCGGAGCTGACGATCTCCTCCGACGAGATCCGTAGCGCGATCGATAACTTCACCGCGAGCTACTCACCGGAGTCTTCCCGCGAGGAGGTCGGCACGGTTACGGACACGAGCGACGGAATCGCTCACGTGTCCGGATTGCCGTCGGCGATGTCCAACGAACTGCTGGAATTCCCCGGCGGAGTCCTCGGTGTCGCGCTGAACCTGGATGCCACCGAAATCGGTGCCGTCATCCTCGGTGACTACGAGCACATCGAAGAAGGCCAGGAAGTCAAGCGCACCGGAGACGTGCTGTCGGTCCCCGTGGGCGACGGCTACCTCGGCCGCGTCGTCGATCCTCTGGGCAAGCCCATCGACGGGCTCGGCGACATCGAGTCCTCCGAGACCCGCGCCCTCGAACTGCAGGCTGCCTCGGTGCTCGAGCGTCAGCCCGTCGAGGAGCCGCTGCAGACCGGCATCAAGGCGATCGACGCCATGACCCCGATCGGCCGCGGCCAGCGTCAGCTCATCATCGGCGACCGCAAGACCGGCAAGACCGCGGTCTGCATCGACGCGATCCTGAACCAGAAGGCCAACTGGGAGAGCGGTGACGAGAAGAAGCAGGTTCGCTGCATCTACGTCGCCATCGGCCAGAAGGGCTCCACGATCGCAGGCGTCAAGGCTGCACTCGAAGAGCAGGGCGCACTCGAATACACGACCATCGTCGCGGCTCCCGCGTCCGATTCGGCCGGCTTCAAGTGGCTCGCCCCGTACACCGGCTCGGCCATCGGCCAGCACTGGATGTACCAGGGCAAGCACGTCCTCATCGTGTTCGACGACCTGACCAAGCAGGCCGAGGCGTACCGCGCCATCTCGCTGCTGCTGCGCCGCCCGCCGGGCCGCGAGGCATACCCCGGTGACGTCTTCTACTTGCACTCCCGTCTGCTGGAGCGTTCGGCGAAGCTGTCCGACGAGCTCGGTGGCGGATCGTTGACGGCTCTGCCGATCATCGAGACCAAGGCCAACGACGTCTCGGCGTACATCCCGACCAACGTCATCTCCATCACCGACGGCCAGGTCTTCCTGGAATCGGACCTGTTCAACAAGGGCGTCCGTCCCGCGATCAACGTCGGCATCTCGGTGTCCCGAGTCGGCGGCGCGGCACAGACCAAGGGCATGAAGAAGGTCTCCGGATCTCTTCGCCTCGAGCTCGCTCAGTTCCGCGAGCTGGAAGCCTTCTCGGCGTTCGCTTCCGACCTCGACGCGGCCTCCAAGGCACAGCTCGAGCGCGGCGCACGTCTGGTCGAACTGCTCAAGCAGGATCAGTACGCCCCGGTTGCCGTCGAAGATCAGATCGTCTCGATCTGGCTCGCAGGCCAGGGTACGTACGACTCGGTGCCCGTCGGCGACGTCCGTCGCTTCGAGACCGAGCTGCTCGAGGATCTGCACCGCAATGCCGGCGGCGTCTACGACAGCATTGCCGGCGGCAAGGCCCTCGACGAGGACAACCAGAAGGCACTGACCGAGGCGACCGAGAAGTTCAAGGCCGGATTCGTCGATTCGGACGGCAACCGCGTCGTCAACGAAGCGGAGGCCGACACCCTGAACGCCGATGAGGTCAGCCAGGAGCAGGTCAACGTCACCCGCAAGACAGTCAGCAAGTAGGCCGGCGATGACAGGTGACAAGACGAGTACAGAAGGGAGCGTGAACAGCTAGATGGCAAGCATTCTCGAGCTTCGCTCCCGCATCAAGTCGGTCAACTCGACCAAGAAGATCACCAAAGCACAAGAGTTGATCGCGACATCGCGAATCACCAAGGCTCAAGCCCGCGTTGCCGCATCGAAGCCGTATGCGGAAGAGATCACCAAGGTGCTCTCCGCATTGGCGAGTGCATCGAGCTCGCTCGATCACCCGCTGCTCAACGAGCGACCCGAGCCCAAGCGTGCTGCAGTTCTGGTCGTGACCAGCGACCGCGGTATGTGCGGCGGCTACAACTCCAACGTGCTCAAGGAGACGGAGGAGCTGTTCCAGCTGCTCCGTTCCGAGGGCAAGGATCCGGTCATCTACGTCCTCGGCGCAAAAGGCCTGGGCTACTACACATTCCGCGAGCGGGATGTGAAGGGTGCCTGGACGGGCTTCTCGCAGGAGCCCGGATATGCCGACGCGGCCAAGGCGAGCAGGCACCTGGTCGAGCTGTTCATGGCCGGCTCGGGCACCGAGGTCGACGCTCCCAACGGTGAAGGCACCGTCGAGGGCGTGGACGAGTTGCACATCGTCTACACCCGCTTCGTGTCGATGCTCACGCAGAAGCCCGAAGTTCGCCGTATGGCACCGCTCGAAATCTCGTACACCGACGAGGAATTCGAGATGGGTGCAGATGCGCTGAGCGACTCGCCGAACGCAGATGTGCAGGCACAGTACGAGTTCGAGCCGGAAGCAGGAACTCTGCTCTCGGCGCTGCTGCCCAAGTACATCAGCACCAGGATCTACGCGTCGTTGCTCGATGCAGCAGCGTCGGAGTCCGCGGCGCGTCGTACCGCCATGAAGGCAGCGACGGACAACGCGAACGAATTGGTCGAGACCCTGAGCCGCCAGGCCAACCAGGCTCGGCAGGCCCAGATCACCCAGGAAATCAGCGAAATCGTCGGTGGCGCCAACGCGTTGGCCGACAGCGCAGGAAGTGACTAAGCAATGACCGCAGCAGTAGCCCAAGAGAACGCGAGCGGAGCGGACACACAGTCCGGCCGTGTCGTTCGGGTCATCGGCCCCGTTGTGGACGTCGAGTTCCCGCGCGGCTCGATTCCCGCACTGTTCAACGCCCTCAACGCAGAGATCACTCTGCCGACCGTGGCCAAGACCCTGACGCTCGAGGTCGCACAGCACCTCGGCGACAACTTGGTTCGCACCATCTCGATGCAGCCCACCGACGGACTCGTCCGCGGCACTGCAGTCGTCGACTCGGGCAAGCCGATCTCGGTTCCCGTCGGTGACGTCGTCAAGGGCCACGTGTTCAACGCCCTCGGTGACTGCCTGGACACCCCCGGACTCGGCCGCGACGGCGAGCAGTGGGGCATCCACAGGAAGCCACCAGCCTTCGATCAGCTCGAGGGCAAGACAGAGATCCTCGAGACCGGCATCAAGGTCATCGACCTTCTGACCCCGTACGTCAAGGGCGGAAAGATCGGATTGTTCGGTGGTGCCGGCGTCGGCAAGACCGTTCTGATCCAGGAAATGATCACTCGTATCGCACGCGAGTTCTCCGGCACCTCGGTGTTCGCAGGAGTCGGCGAGCGCACCCGTGAGGGCACCGACCTTCACCTCGAGATGGAAGAGATGGGCGTCCTCCAGGACACCGCCCTCGTCTTCGGCCAGATGGACGAGCCGCCCGGCACGCGTATGCGCGTGGCGTTGTCGGCACTGACCATGGCGGAGTACTTCCGCGATGTTCAGGGACAGGACGTTCTTCTGTTCATCGACAACATCTTCCGCTTCACCCAGGCCGGTTCGGAGGTGTCGACCCTTCTCGGTCGTATGCCGTCGGCCGTCGGTTACCAGCCCACGCTGGCGGACGAGATGGGTGAGCTCCAGGAGCGCATCACCTCGACCCGTGGACGCTCGATCACCTCGCTGCAGGCGATCTACGTTCCCGCCGACGACTACACCGACCCGGCCCCGGCCACGACGTTCGCGCACCTCGATGCGACGACCGAGCTCTCGCGTCCGATTTCGCAGATGGGTATCTACCCCGCTGTGGACCCGCTGAGCTCCACCTCGCGCATCCTCGAGCCCGGCATCGTCGGCGCGGAGCACTTCCGCGTCGCCAACGAGGTCAAGCGGATCCTGCAGAAGTACAAGGAACTGCAGGACATCATCGCCATCCTCGGTATGGACGAGCTTCAGGAAGAGGACAAGGTTCTGGTCGGCCGCGCACGTCGCCTCCAGAAGTTCCTCGGCCAGAACTTCATCGTTGCCGAGAAGTTCACCGGCGAGGCCGGTTCGGTCGTGTCGCTCTCCGACACCATCGAGGCATTCGACAAGGTCACCAAGGGTGAGTACGACCACCTTCCCGAGCAGGCCTTCAACAGCTGTGGCGGTCTCGACGATGTCGAGGCAGCCGCGAAGAAGATGGCCGGAAAGTAGACCGACGTGACTTCTTCCGAGAAGAGCGGCATGGAGGTCTCCCTGGTCGCTGTGGAGCAAAAGCTGTGGTCCGGTACCGCGACCATCGTCAGCGCTCAGACCACCGAAGGTGAGATCGGCATCATGCTGGGCCACGAGCCCGTCCTCGGTCAGTTGATCGAGGGTGGCACGGTGTCGATCACGACCACGGACGGCGAGAAGCTCATCGCGGCCGTCCACGGTGGATTCCTGTCGGTGACGGGCAAGACGGTCACCGTGCTGGCAGAATCGGCCGATTTCGCCGACGACATCGATGTCGAGGCGGCACGGGCTGTAGTGGCAGAGAACGGCGACGACGTCGAGGCCATTGCGGTGGCCAAGGGTCGTATCCGCGCTGTCGAGCGGTCCTAGGTTCACGAGAAGCCGCGACGAGACCTGCGATGCACTACGGATTGATTGTTCTGATCATTCTGGTTGTGCTGCTCGCAGGGCTCGTCGCGGCTTTCGCGTACCGTCTGATGGTTCTTCGCCGCGGTGGAACCGCGGCGATCATGCGGGTGTTGCCGTCGGACGGCGGCGCAGGTTGGCGCCACGGCATAATCCGGTACGGCGACAACACGCTCGTCTTCTTCAAGCTGTCGAGTCTTCGCCCCGGCCCTGACCACCGCCTGGGTCGGCAGGACATTCACGTGGGTGATCGACGAGCCCCACGGGACACCGAGTTCGACATCATGACTCCCGACATCGCGGTGTTGGAACTGTCCGACAACGGCAAATATTTCGAGATCGCCCTGGACAGAAGTGCGTTGACCGCTTTCCTGTCCTGGGTCGAGTCTCGGCCCTCCGGACGCTCGCGTCGCCGCAGGCCTGCGGCCTGATCAGCTCTCGTCGGTAGCCGGTTCACCCGGCGTGCGGCTCGATCCGGGGACCCACTGGACGTCGCCTTCGGGGTTGGCGTAGCGGCTCAGAATGAACAGTAGGTCCGAGAGTCGGTTGAGGTATTTCGCGGGCAGGGCACTCGTTGTCTCCGGGCTTGCGTGCACAGCAGCCCACGCCGACCGCTCCGCGCGTCGGGCCACCGTTCGCGATACGTGAAGCAGCGCTCCCAGCGGCGTTCCGCCGGGCAGGATGAACGACGTCAGGGCAGGAAGATCCTCGTTGAACTCGTCGCACCACCCTTCGAGGCGGTCCACGTAGCTCTGATCGATGCGCAGTGGCGGGTACTGCGGATTCTCGACGACCGGAGTCGACAGATCGGCGCCCGCGTCGAAAAGATCGCTCTGGATCGTGCGGATCACCGAGTGGACCGATTCGGGCGGGTTGCCCAGTGCGAGAACCACACCGAGGCTGGCGTTGGTCTCGTCGCAGTCAGCGTAGGCAATCAGTCGTTCGTCGTTCTTGGACACCCTCGAGAAATCGCTCAGCCCGGTGGTCCCGTCGTCGCCGGTTCTCGTATAGATGCGGGTGAGGTGGACGGCCATGGGCGCTACGGTACCGCGCGGGTGTCGGCCGGTCCCGCTGGCTACGCTGTCGACGTGAGTGAACGCTTTTTGGTCAACGGTGGTAATCGCCTCGTCGGTGAGGTGGCGGTCGGTGGTGCGAAGAACAGCGTCCTCAAATTGATGGCGGCGGCGCTGCTGGCAGAGGGTACGAGCACGATCACCAATTGCCCCGACATCCTGGACGTGCCACTGATGGCAGAGGTGTTGCGTGGGCTCGGCTGTGAGGTCGAGTTGGAGGGATCGGTCGTTCACATCACCACGCCTGCCATGCCGAAGTACCACGCCGATTTCGCGGCAGTTCGCCAGTTCCGCGCGTCGGTGTGCGTGTTGGGACCGCTGGTTGCGCGGTGCAAGCGAGCAGTCGTGGCACTGCCGGGTGGTGACGCGATCGGGTCGCGTCCCCTCGACATGCACCAGTCGGGTCTTCAATTGCTCGGGGCGCGCAGCGAGATTCAGCACGGGTGTGTCGTCGCGGAAGCAGACGAATTGCGCGGCGCGAACATCAGACTGGCGTTTCCGTCAGTCGGTGCCACCGAGAACATCCTGATGGCCGCAGTCCTGGCCACCGGGGAGACGGTGATCGACAACGCCGCGCGTGAGCCGGACATCGTCGACGTGTGCAACATGCTCAACGAGATGGGTGCCGACGTCCGTGGTGCCGGCACGTCGACCTTGACCATCCGTGGTGTGAGCGCGCTGAAGCCGACGACCCATCGGGTGATCGGCGATCGCATCGTGGCTGCGACCTGGGGAATCGCCGCTGCCATGACGCGTGGCGATGTGCGAGTCCGTGGTGTCAATCCCAAGCACCTGTCGTTGGTGTTGGACAAGCTGAGATCTGCCGGTGCCGAGGTCACCAGCGAGCCGGACGGCTTCCGCGTCGTTCAGCGCGAGCGGCCGCGGGCGGTCAATTTCGCGACGCTTCCGTATCCAGGGTTCCCGACCGACCTGCAGCCGATGGCCATCGGGCTTGCCACCGTCGCCGACGGCACGTCGATGATCACCGAGAACGTCTTCGAGGCTCGATTCCGATTCGTCGAGGAGATGATCAGGCTGGGGGCCGACGCGCGTACCGATGGACACCATGCGGTGGTTCGCGGTGTGCCGCAGCTGTCCAGTGCGCCGGTGTGGTCCTCCGATATCCGAGCCGGAGCGGGTCTTGTGCTCGCGGGATTGGTGGCCGACGGCACGACAGAGGTGCACGACGTGTTTCACATCGATCGCGGTTATCCGAGATTCGTGGAGAACCTGAGTGCACTCGGTGGCAGCATCGAGCGGGTCAGCTGAGTAGCGCGGCTTCCAGCGCCTCGACCAATATGCTGATGGCATAATCCAATTCGTCGTCGGTGACGGAGCCGTATCCGACGACGATTCCACCGCGCGCTGTGGGTGAGCGGGTCGAGTGCTCGAGCGTCGGTACGTCCACACCCTTCGTGGCGCAGGACGTAGCGACGGCACGGGCTGCGTCGGAATCGAGTACCAACACCGTGTGCAGTCCGGCTCCTACTCCCCGGAGCTCGCCGAACCTGGCCAGCGCTGCGGCGACCATGCGGTCGCGGGTGCGATAGAGCCGTCGCGCCGTTCGAACGGCTCTGTCCCATTCGCCGTCCCGCAGCATCGACGTCATTGCCTGCTGAACGGGAACCGATGGAAGATCGCCGATTGCGCGGCGCGTTGCCGAGATGCGGTCGACCATCGACCGGGGTGCCACCATCCAGCCGAGACGTATCCCGGCACCGAGGGTCTTGGAGACGGTGCCGAGGTAGACGGTTCGGTCGGGTGCCAATTCGGCCACAGTGGGTAAAGGTGCTGCACCGTAGCGAAATTCGGAGTCGTAGTCATCCTCGATGATCATCGAATCGTTGTCGCGGGCCCAGTCTGCCAGGGCGCGCCGGCGGCCGATGGGCATGAAGGCCCCGGTCGGGTACTGGTGCGACGGCGTGACGTACACCGCTGGTGTCCGCGGGGGAGCCGAGCCGAGCTGTTCGACGATCAGGCCGGCGCCGTCGACGGAAACGTCGTGTACCGACCATCCGCGGTGCGTCGCAAGCGCAGCAGCGGACTTGTAGCCCGGATTCTCCAGTGCCAGAACATGTTCGATCGACTCGGCAACCGAAAGCGCACCCAGGGCGAGATCGAGACCATGGATGCTGCCCGTCGTGATCACGATCGACGCCGGGGTGGTGTGAAGGCCGCGTGCGCGGCGCAGAAGCTCGGCGACGCGAGTTCTGAGCTCGAGCGTGCCGGCAGAATCGGGATAGTCGGCCGGGGGCGGTGTGCTGCCGACGTCGCGCCATGCACGCTTCCAGGCATCCGACGCCGAGGGTGGAGTCCACGGGATTCCCGGACGGAGCGATATGCGCGGGGGAGTTCGTGGTGGTGCTTGTGCACTCGGCGACACCGCCACCGACCGACCTGCGCGGGGGATACGTCGGACATAGTTGCCCGAACCGCGCCGGGGATCGAGCCATCCTTCCGCGACGAGCTGTTCGTAAGCCTTCTCCACGACCGCACGCGCAATGCCCAGATCGACGGAAAGTGCTCGGGTACTGGGTAATCGAGAATCGGGTTGCAGCTCTCCGTCGTCGATTGCGGATCGGATGCGATCGGCCAATTGGACGGGAAGCGTCCGAGAGTCGGCGCGGTCGATGGTGATCGACAGAGAGATCGGGAGCATGGAGCTTCGGTATCCCTTGGCTTTCTCGGCAAAGTGGCCTGAACAAGTTTGCCTTGATTGGACCATGACAGAAGGCCACTTGTCCCGCATCCTGTGAATCATGACAGTCGACGACGTGCCTCTTTCCCCGACAGCGCGAACCGTGGTGATGCGGGGTAGCAACCGTGCCAGCCTCGAACGGGCAACGTTGCTCGACGTCCTACGCTCGGCGCGCATCTGTCATGTCGGCGTGGTCGTGGCTGGATTGCCTCGCGTCGTACCGACGGTGTTCGGCGTGGATCCCAACGGTCCGGACAGGGAGGGCACGCTGTATCTCCACGGGTCAGTGGCATCACGCAGCATGATCGATGCTCCCGAGCAGGACATCTGCGTCACTACGACCGTCGTCGACGGACTCGTCCTTGCTCGATCGGCATTCCACCATTCGATGAATTACCGAAGTGCCGTCGTGGTCGGCCGGCCCCGCAGAGTGGAGGACGCCGATGAACGGATTCGGGCGCTGGACGCGATAGTCGATCAGGTGGTCCCCGGAAGGAGCGCGCATCTGCGTTCGCATACGAGGAAGGAGCTTGCTGCGACCGCTGTACTGGCGCTTCCGATGTACGAGGCGTCGGTGAAATCGCGGACCGGTGGACCCGTCGACGACGACCAAGACATTCGAAAGCGCGACGTGTGGGCGGGCGTCGTCCCGGTGTGGGAGGCGCTCGGTGACGCCGAACCTGCCGAGGATCTCGCGGAAGACATACCGGTGCCGGACCATGTAGATGCCATGGGCCGGAACGTATTTCGGTAGTGAACGCTGTTGCAAGAGAGGCAGTTCGGGCTGTGGCTGTCATCACATGCGGTTGTTGCAGCGTGCGGCGGGATCGATGACGTGACGCTACGAGGTCGAGCTGCGCAAATGCCCCGAAACCTTCGGTCGACCTGCCGATTTGCGTTGGTGTGGTTGGTGGCGTAACTTTTGTCGAGTCAGAGCGACGGACACCGACCCGGTCTTCACGGACTGGGTGAACGAGGTTGGACGTGTGGCTTGGCAGGTTGTGTCCCCCAAGAGTCGGGCCTTGTGTCCGAGACCAAGCTGGGATACGCTGGAACAGTTGCCCTCGAGGCCGACGGACTGTGTGTTCGTGG
>NZ_NPFL01000001.1:0-14957 GCF_002259075.1 Rhodococcus sp. 15-725-2-2b
AGATCGTCACCGCACTACGACTACTCGAACGCAAACAAGTCACCCTCCCACCCAAGAAACACGGAAACATCCCACTATGAGCGAAACGAACGACGACGCAGCGAACGACGCGAACCTCGACGCAGCTCATTCCGACGAGGTGGTCTCTGCGAGTCCTGCTGCCGTTCGAGTGGTGAAGGGCAATCCGAGCGACGAGGACCTCGCCGCGCTGGTGACGGTTCTGACGGCTGCGCAAGGCGGATCGGAGTCCACGGGCGATTCTCGTCCCCGTGAGCTGTGGGGATCGCCGGTGTTGCTGCACCGCCGGTTCGCGGCTCAGTCGGCGTACTCGTACGCCGCGTCGGGACGCCACACGCGGTGACGGTCCGGTCCTCCGACGCTGCGCCGGGCCCTGTTCGTCTGGTCCTGGCGTCGGCGTCGCCGGCGCGCCTGTCGGTGCTGCGCGCCGCCGGGGTGGAGCCGATCGTTCGGGTGTCGGGAGTCGACGAGGATGCGCTGACCGACGCGCTCGGGCCTTCGGTGTCTTCGGAAACCGTGGTCACGGAATTGGCCCGAGCCAAGGCTGCGGCGGTGGCCGAGACGTTCGCGGATTCGACCGACGATCTGGTGATCGTCGGTTGCGATTCGATGTTGGCTATCGGCGGCGAACTGCACGGAAAGCCACATTCGGTCGACGTTGCGCGCGCCAGATGGCAGTCCATGGCGGGCAACAGCGGCGAATTGCTGACCGGCCACGCTGTGCTCCGGGTGACCGACGGCGTGGTGGTGGCGCAGGCCGCAGCGCACAGCAGAACCGTCGTGCATTTCGCGACGCCGTCCTCGGTGGATCTCGAGGCCTACCTCGACTCCGGTGAACCGTTGTCGGTGGCGGGGGCGTTCACGCTGGACGGTCTCGGCGGCTGGTTCGTCGACCGCATCGAGGGCGATCCGTCGTCGGTGATCGGCATAGGCCTACCGCTGGTGCGTACCCTGCTCACTCGGGTGGGTACGTCCCTGGCCGCCCTGTGGGACAGCACGTCCTGACCGTTTCGGCCCCGCCTGCCGGTGGGGTGCCGAAGCCGAATGCCACCGTCAGGGCAGCAGGTCGATCAGTTCGCGAGCCCACTCCTCGGCCATGGTCTTCGGCCTGATGTTCGACGAGCTGTCGTGGCGAGCATGAGTGCCGACCTGCTTGCCGCCGAGCTCGGTGAGCTTCTCTGCGATGATCTCGCCGCCGCGGTTGAAGGTGTCCTCGTAGACCCGGTCGCCGAGACCGAACACCGCGAACTGCAGTCCCGCGAGGTCGGGAGCATCCTCCACGAGTGCGTCGAAGAAGGGTTCCGCACCGGTGGGGAGCTCTCCGTCTCCGTAGGTGGAGCAGATGACCACGTGGAAGTCGTCGGTATCGATATCGGACACCTCGTACTCGAGCATGTCGCGCACCTCGGCGTCATGATCGCTGAGCACGTCCGCAATCTTGTCGGCGACCTCCTCGGCCGTACCGGTCTCGGACCCGAACAACACGACCACTGCCATGGATCGCTCCCCTTTCTCACACCTGCCCGAACACTCGAACAGTCGGAAAGCATAGCCTCACCGGCGATCCGGCCGAAAATCCGTCCTCGCCCGCAGTTGTGACTTGTCTCGAGATCACCAGAATTCGGGCGTCAGACCCCATCGATCGAACTCCGCCTCCACCAGCCCTCGCAGGTGTTCCTTGCTGGGAAAGCTGTCCGGATCGAGCCCGGTGACGCACAGGGTCGCCCGTTCTCCCGATTCGTTCCACCAGGCACTGACGCCACCGCCGGTGCGGCGCAGCAAGGCCACGTCGGTGTTCTGCGTGATCGACCTCATCGCCACCGCGGTGGCGTCGACACCACCGATGGCGCGCAGTGCGACACCTCTGGCACCGAGATTCGAGCACAGGCACAGCGGTGCCGAGCCCGACGCCGCGAGTTTGGCCACGATCGCGTCGGGCAGCAACTGCATCAGCGGCTTGAGGAGCTCGAATGTCGTCGTGACCGAGTGATCGGCCTGGGTTCTGAATGCCTTCTTGCTCGCTGCTCGAATCGCTCCGAGATCGTCGAGGTACCCCGCTCCTGGGTCGACGTGGATCGAGACACCGGACGTCGCGTTGGCACGTCGATCTCCTGCAGTCCTGGTACTGACCGGGAGGGCGACGCGCACCCGGTCCTCCGTGGAGACTCGGCCGCTCCCGGTCAGGATGCCGAGCACCACCGCCACCAGCAGACTGTTGGAACTGCCGCCTTTGCTCGCTGCGGCAGCGGACCATTCGGAGGACAGGCAATCGACGACGACGGTGCTCGGCGTCCACGCACCCTCCGCAGGTGCGACGATCACCCGCGGACGATCCGCACCGGAGCCGTCCGGCACGACCGTGCTCGGGGCGGCGGACGCCGTGGTGCGCGCCCGCATCGCTTCCACCGCGGTGCGGCCGAGCGCTCGGGCCGCACCCGAGAGCGCCACACCGAAACGGCCGAGACCATCGGACAGATCGGCTCGCGAGATCGCCGTCGCGGACGCGGACGCGGAACCGTCATCGAGACCGACGCGCGCGAAATCGTCGGGCACAGCGTGCCCGGCCAGCGCGGCCGCTGCCGCCGAGGTGAGGGCGCCGCCGTCGCCGACGACGTGCGAGCCGACCAAGGACACGACCGTGCCGCCGTCGTCCACCGAGGTGGCCGACAGACGCCACGCCGGTCCCCCGATCGGGTCCAATGTCACGGCGGCCTCGTCCTCGATCCACCTGTCGACCGCCCCGCGGGCGATCGGTGATCCGATGACCACCGGATCGGCGGCTCGACGAGCTGCGGTCCAACTGTCCCGGGCTCCGGGCACCCGGGCCCGCCGAACGGATCGATCGATGGGGCCTGCGGCGAGCATTCGCCACATCGATCGGAGTGCGTCCGGTGCGACGGCGCGGTCGAACCGCCAGACGATCTGGTTCACCACAGGTACCCCGAGAACACATTCCATGCGGAGGAACAGGTCGTCGTCGTACGTCAGTCTTTCCACTACGCGAGACTATCGCTGCGCAAGCGCGGACGCAGGTGGGCCGCAAATGTGTTTCCCGCCATATGTTTTCCGAACCCGACTGCGCCGGGCAGGACTGGTAGGTTGAGGGCGTTTTCCACGCCGACGCGACTGCGAGTGACCCTATGAAGTTCGTGATGCCATTCAACGGCAGTCGCGGTGACGTGACGCCCGGTCTTGCCCTCGGCGTCGAACTCGCCGATCGCGGACACGACGTGGTGTTCGGCGCACCACCGAACCTGATGGACTTCGCGCAAGCGAAAACAGCTGAGTGCGAACGAGTCAGCGTGGTCTCGTTCGGGCCGGACACCCAGCGACTGTTGGAGTCGGAGTTGATCAGGGTGCGCATCAAGTCGCGCAACCCGCGGACCAAGATTGCGGCACTCGCGGAACTGGCCAATCACGGCTGGGACCGGATGACAGCCGAACTCGAGTCGATGGCCCAGGGTTGCCACGCGATCGTCACCGGTTCGCTGGGGCAGGAGATGGCGTTCAACGTGGCGGAGTCTGCGGGAAATGCCTTTGTGGCACTGCACTATTGCCCGCTTCGGCGCAACGACGTCGTGCCCGTGACCCCGGGAGCCGCGTTGCCCGGCTACGTCAACCGATCGATGTGGGTGCTGGCGGAGTCGATGCGCTGGAAGTCCATGAAGGCTCGCGAGAACGCGCAGAGAGTCTCCCTTGGTCTGGCCCCGACGCGGCATTCGTTGCCGGTTCGATCCGAACGCTACGGCGGAGTGGAGATTCAGGCCTACGAGTCGGCGCTGTTTCCCGGACTCGCCGAACAGTGGGGCCCGCAACGGCCGTTCGTCGGATTCCTGGGGCTGAGCAGCGGTCGCGCGGACGTCGATCCTGCGCTCGAGGAATGGCTGCAGGCAGGTTCCGCGCCGGTGTACTTCGGATTCGGCAGCATGCCCGTGCCCGATCCCACCGCACTGGTGCGCATGATCGAGAACGTGACCGGACGGCTGGGCGTTCGCGCTCTCGTCTGTGCCGGCTGGAGCGATCTCACCGGTGCCGATCTTGCTGCGGCCCAGTCGAACTCGAACATCATGATCGTCGAGTCGGTCGATCATGCGAGCATTCTCCCGCGATGCCTGGCTGCGGTCCACCACGGCGGCGCGGGTACGACGGCTGCGACGGCACGGGCCGGTCTTCCGACGCTCGTCTGCTGGTTCAGCGCCGATCAGCCGTTCTGGGGAGCCGCGCTGCGCCGGATCGGAGCCGGGACCAGCACGAAATTCTCGGCATTGACCGAATCCGTTCTGCAGCAGGGAATCACCGACATCACCACCGACCGAGCCAGGCAGGCGGCGCGCCGACTCGCCGCCACCGTCGCTCCGACCGCAACCGCGGTGAGCGCAGCTGCCGACATCACCGAGGCAGCAGCGCACAGCCGCTGACGCAGTCACCAGAAACGCGCGGTCAGTTCCCAGCGACCCAACGCACCCGCCACGTGGTCACGCAGTGCCCGGTCGTCGACGAATCGATCCGGATCCATGGCGTGGACGGTCAGGGTGATGCTCTCGTCCGTCTCGCACAACCACGCCGTCAGGCCACCGTCCAGCGATCGCGCGAACGCGGCGTCGGCACCTGCGAAGGTTGCTCTGCCCGATACGGCGCGAGCTCGAACGCCGGCCACCGTGGTGAAGACCTCGGGCAGAACGCCCAGGTTCGATGCCAGACCTTCGGCACCGTCACGTGGTTGCGGAACACGCGCGACCACCGCGTCGGGCAGCATCTGCACGAGGGCCTGCGAGATGCCCGCGGGCGGCAGGCCTGCAGCCTGCCTGGCCGCGAAGGCGGTGAACGCCGCCTTGCTGGTCTTCCGAATCGTCGACAGATCCCGGTCGCCCGCATCGGTGACGGGCACCTCGATCTTGACGATCTTGGTGGCGTTGGACCGGGTGTCGTCGGCGGTGCGATCGCTGACCGGCAGGGACCACTGCAGCGAGTCTCCGATCGAGGCTCGCCCGGCCTGCCCGGAGGCTGCCGTGAGGACCGCGATGAACAGGGAATTCGACGTGCCACCCCATCGCTCGGCGGTTGCTCTCCAGGCCGTCGCGTCCACCTCCACAACCGCGTGAGGCGATACCCAGTCTTCGTCCACCACTCCGGCGGTCGGCTGCGAGCGAGTCGGCTGCGAGGGTGGGACAGCAGCGTCCTTACCGGATCGGGCGGAGCTCGGAAGTGCTGACGCAGCGGTGTTCACCAACCAGCCGGCGACGGACCGCACCTGCTCCACGGCATCTCGTAGGTCCGAGCCGAGCGCCGCGATGCCGTCCGCGCCCGGTATCGACCGAGGCTGCTCGGACGCGGAGTTGGCGGCAACGAACGCGGCGATCAGAGCACCGCCATCGGCGACCATGTGCGAAGCGACCAACGACAGCACCGTCCCTCCGTTCGCCAAGGGTGCCGCTGCCAGTCGCCACCCGAGACCGGTCTCGGGATCGATGTCGCGATCCAGGCGGTCGTCGGCCCACGCCAGAACGTCGGTCGGTTCGATGACGTGTGGGTGAAAATCCAGTGAATGGGAGACGGTCGAGGGCACCCATCGATCGCGTGCCGTCGGCACCGTCGACGCGACCACCCGGCGCGCGAGCAGACCGTCGGACAGGTTGCCCCGTAGTTTTTCCAGATCTGCCCGCTGAACGGATTCGTCGAACCACCACAAGAACTGGTTGAAGACGGGATATCCGATGCCGTGATGCATTCGCAAGAATAAGTGATCGGCAAATCCAATTCGAGTCACGCGCCGAACCTACTACATCCGAGAAACAGGGGCAGTGGTGTCGATTTTCCATCACCAATGCATTCACATTCGGCAATATATGCACGGAAAAGGGGGGTCGATTGTGTTCCACACCATGTTCGGGCCATTCAGTGGCCCAGGTCGTTCTTCGACCCGGTGGACAATCTGCGCCACACTGCGATTGTGAACTGTCATCATCTTGACCAGCAAAATCAGTGACTCGATCGTAAGATAGGACAATCGGACACCCCGTCGACTGCCGATCGGAGACCTGCGGGTCAAGACGTTCGACAGTGAGAAGTATTACTTTTACGCGTCGCGAAATAAATTCGCTTTCGCCCTATCGTGTGTTCTGAACTCACTTCGGGTCGACGGCAATGAAGTTGTTCTTTCAACGCGGAAAGCAGCAATCGAACAGCAATCGAATAAACGACCGGTCGGCTGCACGAACACCGCTGACAGGTTTACACGATCGACTCGACCGTAATCCAACGTGCAATACCGAACCAACGCCGCACACCGCCGACCGAGCCCGGAACGGAAGAGGACTCCCATGGAATACACCGAACTCGCCGACTACCCCCTCCCCGCCGGTCGTCTGACCGAGTGGGTCCCCCGCGTCGACGACGACCGTTGGGCACCGGACCCCCGTGGGCTGTCGTTCACGCACCAGGACCATTGCGAGCGCAGCGCGCCGGGCTCGTGGATCGGCACGGTGTTCGAGATCCACCGCCGCTACGACGTCGAGGCAGTGCGGGCAACCATCGCCGCGTACATGGGTCGTCACGAGGCGTTCCGCACCAAGGTTCGACGCGACGAGGAATCCGGTTCCTGGCTGCGCTACACCGCACCGACGGATGCAGTGCAGGTGACCGATAGGGCACACACCGAACCACATACCGAAACTCAGGTCTTCGGCCATCTGCACTCCTGGTTCGGCGAAACTGTGTCTCCGACGGCGTGGCCGCACTTCGTCCTCGCCACCATCGAACCGGACGACGCCTCCCGCGCTCTCTCGGACGGGCCCGGAGAGTCGTTCCTGCTCGCGTTCGCCGCCGACCACTCGGTGATGGACGCCTACAGCCAGATCTACGCCATCAACGAGATCGACCGGCTCTACGCACACGCTCTCGAGGGCGTCGACCCGGAATTGCCCGAAGTCGGCAGCTATGTCGACTTCAGCCAGGCCGAGCGGACTCTCGGCGAGACGCTGACCGGTGACCACAGCGCCGTACGCACCTGGCAGGACTTCCTGGCCGTAGAGGACGGACGCTTTCCTGCGTTTCCCCTTCCGGTGTCGGTCGACCGGTCGCCGACCGGCAGCGGCCCGGCCGCGCAGAGCAGTATTTCGTCCTGGCTGCTGACCGCCGACAAATCCGATGCCTTCAACGCCGCATGCCGTGCCGCCGGGTACAACATGCAGGCCGGGATCCTCGCCGCTCTGGCGCTGACGAACGTTCGCCTGTCCGGCCGCACGACGTTGCGCACCGTGATGCCGATGCACACCAGAGACGAACAGAAGTGGGCCGCAGCGGTCGGCTGGTACGTCGGAATCCTGCCCATGGAGATCGAGCTCGACAACGCTCGCACGTTCGGGGAGGCGATCGAGGCCGCGGCGACTGCAGGCGCGGCCAACAAGGGGTTGGCACGGATGCCGTACTCGAAGATCGCCCAGATCCTCGAGTCGACGGAAATTCCGCGATTCGTGGTGTCCTACATCGACCTTCGGTTCCTTCCGGACGCCGACCAGTGGCAGGGCCGCAAGGGTCGGGCTCTGCGAAGCAACTGCCACGCCGACGACGAGGTCTACTTCTGGGTCAACCGGACGCTTCAAGGGCTCAACATCTCCGCACGATTCCCCAGCTCGGACGTCGCGTCCACCAACGTCCACCGCTTCATCACCGAGTTCGTCGCCGTGCTGACGGCAGTGATCGACTCCGACTGCGGTACCGATACGGTGCTCACGTCGGCCTCTCGGTCGGTGACCGTCGCCGCAGAGTGAGCCATCGAATCAACCCGCGGCCCGTATCGAGGAGGACGAAGCGACGATGATCATCACCGCTATGGGCAGGTGGAATCCCGCTCCCGGTCGGCTGCTCGAATGGCACCCCACGTCGGCTGCCCGGGCGAGTGCCGAAGCGGCACCTGTCGATTCGGCTCCGGCCTCGTTTCTCCAGGAGGACCATCTCAAGGCCGCGTGGGCGGCCCGCGAACGCGGCGACGTTCACACCGCGTACACCGGGGTGGCAACCGAGATCGACGGTGACGTGGACACGGACGCGATGAGCCGCGCACTGGCCGCCTACGTGCTGCGGCACGAGGGTCTTCGATGCTGGTTCGAGGTCGAGGGAATCGACGTCGTTCGGCATCTCGCTCCACCCGAGGTCGCGGCGTTCGAACTGACCGACGCCGGAGAAGCGACGGACGACGACGAATTCCAACGCTACGTACGGGGGCGCTTCTCGTCCGAGGCGACCGCGGACTCCTGGCCGGGATTCGTCGTCGGCGTGGTGGCCAGGCCCGGCAGCTTCACCCTGTACTACGGCGCAGACCACGCGTTCACCGACGGTGGCTCGCAGGCCCTGGTCATCAGCGAGTTGGCGGACCTGTACGCGCTCGAGACCGGTGCGGACGCACCGATCCCTGCGCAGGCAGGTAGCCATCTGGAATACGCCGCCGACGAGCGGGCGCGGGCCGCGACGTTCGGGGCCGATTCTCCCGAAATCGCCGCTTGGCGAGACATTTTCACCCGGCACGACGGCCGCATGCCTCGCTTCCCACTCGACCTCGGACTCGCGCCCGGCGAGAAAGCTCCCGTTCGCATCGTCGAACGCAACCTGTTGAACAAAGAACTGACCGCTGCATTCGACGCCGCGTGCAAAGCCGCCGGAGCCCGCATGAGCAGCGGGATATTCGCTGCGGTCGGGATCACCGACTTCGAATTGGCCGGAACCACCGACTACTTCGGGATCACCGTGCTCAGTACCCGGCACCACGGTGACTACGGGCAATCCCAGGGGTGGTTCGTCAATTTCGCTCCGGTCGCGTTCGAGGTGGCAGGAAACGACAGGTTCTCCGACGTCGCCGTTCTGGCCCACCGAGGCTTCGAGCAGGCCAAACGGATCGCGGAGGCCCCGGTGCACGCCGTACTGGGTGCTCTCGCCGCCGACGGCACTCTGGGTAGCGAGTTGGCCGTGAGCCCGAACATGCTCTCGTACATCGACTTTCGCTGGTTCCCCGGCGTCGGACGAGACGCGGACACCCGCGCCGAGCACTTCACCGGCGAGGGTTCGACGTCGAACGCATCGATGTGGATCAACCGAGACGGTGAGCACTTGTATCTGGTGGCCCAGACCCCTGATACCGACGTTGCGGCCGCAGCGGTGAAGCGCTACCACAATCATCTGGCCCACGTGCTCGAAGCCATTGCACGCGACGGTGATTACCGCCTCACGCACGACGATCTCGTTCAGGAGCCGGCCGGTGCGGGTCACCTCGATCACTGAGTACACCCCACGCGCGGGCACGGTCGTCGAGTTCACCGCCGTCGTCACCGGGAATCCGCAACCCTCACCGGTCCCACCGTCGTTCAACCAGCGGTTTCACCTCGGTGATCTCGAGCAGGCCGAGCGCGTCTGGATAGCCGGGGCCTTCGAAGTGCAGGGCAACCTCGACATCCGGGCGCTCGAGTGGGCCTTCGAGCGCCTGATCGACCGCCACGACACCCTGCGCAGTTCCTTCGTTCGCGTGGTGGACGGAATCGAGCGGACGCTCCACGAACCGGGTTCGGTGGAGATGAGGCAATCCACTCGAACCACCTTCTCCTCGGCGTCGACGCTCCGGAATCACCTCCGAAGCACGCTCGAACTGCACTGCGATGCACGACGATTCCCGTCGTACACCTGCGTCGGAATCGACCGACCGGACACCTCGACGATCCTGTGCGCTTTCGACCACTCCAACGTCGACGCCATGTCGATCGCCGTCGTCGTCGACGAGATCCACACCCTGTACGAGGCCTACCGCCGCTGCCCGTCGAACCAGGAGACAGACCTGCCTCCCGTCGGTGGGTTCGTCGAATACTGCCGCATCGAAGCAACCCAGCCACTCGTCGATCCAACGGACGAGCGCATGGTGCAGTGGTCGACCTTCCTCACCGAGTGCGGGGGCACCACGCCGCGCTTCCCGTTCGACCTCGGCGTCGCCGAGGGTGAAACAGCGCCTCAGGCAACGACTGTCACCTCCTTGCTCGACGCCCGGCAGACCGCCGACTTCGAGCAGCTCTGCGCCCGTTCCGGAGCCGGAATGTTCGCCGGGGTCGTCGCAGCGATCGCACAGGCCTGCGCCGACACGGGCGGACCGAACCGTGTGCCGTTCCTGTTCCCGTTGCACACCCGCCATCAGCAGCACTTCTCGCGAGCACTGGGCTGGTTCACCACCAACGCTCCCATGACCGTGGAGGTCGAACGAGATCTCACCGACACGATCACCGCGGCCCACACAGCGTTTCGCGCGGCACTACCTCTGAGCACAGTTCCGATCCCCCAGGTACTGAACAACCTCGGTGACGCCTTCACCCTGTCGCGTCGAGACGTGTTCATGGTGTCCTACATCGACTACACCAGAATCGGCGGACACGAGCGCTTCGACCGAACCGACGCACACCACATCAGCAATGCCACGGTCTCCGACGACGCACAGTTCTGGGTCTCCCGTACCGCATCGGGCCTGGCACTGCGATCACGATTCCCCGACACGGCAACGGCACACTCGGTGATGACTGCGTTCACCGCGGAACTGATCGCACTCATGCGGGCCTCCGCAGCGAAACCCGAGAGCGCAGCCCTCACGCCCTGACAACTGCATTCCGCAGGCTCCACTCCCGCCCCCTGAGGTCATTCCGCAGGCTCCACTCCCGCCCCCTGAGGTCATTCCGCAGGCTCCACTCCCGCCCCTCGACAGATGTTCCGCATAGGATCGAGAGTGCAGACCGTTCACCCCCGGGCGGGCCGCCAGCCGAATATCTTCCGTAGGAGCCGATACGTGCCTGTACCAACCGATTCCACCGCAACGTTCGCCGACTATGCGCATCCGGATCGTCTCGTATCGACCGAATGGCTGTCCGCTCATCTCGGCACCCCCGGCCTTCGCGTCGTCGAATCCGACGAGGACGTGTTGCTCTACGACGTCGGCCACATTCCCGGCGCGGTCAAGATCGATTGGCATCTCGACCTCAACGATCCGGTCACCCGCGACTACATCGACGGCGAACAGTTCTCGAAGCTGATGAGCCGCAAGGGTATTTCCCGGGACGACACCATCGTCGTGTACGGCGACAAGAGCAACTGGTGGGCCGCGTACGCACTGTGGGTCTTCACACTGTTCGGACATCAGGACGTGCGTCTGCTCGACGGCGGCCGCGACGCCTGGTTGTCGGAGAACCGCGACACCACCCTCGATGTGCCCGAGTTCCCCGCAACCGAGTATCCGGTGATCGAACGCGACGACGCGCCCATCCGCGCGTTCGCCTCCGACGTCCTCGGCTCGCTCGGAACTGTGCCGTTGATCGACGTTCGCTCCCCCGCCGAATACACGGGCGAGCGCACCCACATGCCCGACTACCCCGAGGAAGGCGCATTGCGCGGAGGTCACATCCCCACCGCCGTGAGCATCCCCTGGGCCAAGGCAGCCGCACCGGACGGACGCTTCCGTTCTCGTTCGGAACTGGACGAGATCTACTCCGGCACGTCTGCGACCGACGACGTGATCGCGTACTGCCGTATCGGTGAGCGTTCGAGCCACACGTGGTTCGTGTTGACCCATCTCCTCGGATACCAGTCGGTTCGCAACTACGACGGCTCGTGGACCGAATGGGGCAACGCCGTCCGCGTTCCGATCGCCAAGGGCGAGGAGCCCGGATCGGCTCCGGCCACTCGATGAGTGCCCTGCCGGAGTCGCTGGCCGAGATCGTCGAGGACTTCGCCGCGGTGGAGGGACAGGACAAGCTGCAGCTTCTGCTCGAGTTCAGTCGTGAACTTCCTCCGCTGCCGGAGCACCTTGCCCAGGATGCGATGGAGCCGGTGCCGGAATGCCAGTCTCCGCTGTTCCTGTCGGTGGACGCCGCCGATCCCGAGCGAGTCCGGCTGTACTTCAGCGCCCCGCCGGAAGCGCCGACCACGCGAGGGTTCGCCTCGATCCTCGCGCAGGGACTCGACGGCCTCGGCTCGCAGGAGATCCTCGACGTACCCGACGATTTCTACTCGGCGCTCGGGCTGAGCGACGCGGTCAGCCCGCTCCGACTGCGCGGCATGTCGGCGATGCTGGCGCGGATCAAGCGTCACCTTCGCTGACGGTCGACCGGCGACGGCGCGGTGGCGCGCCGTCGTCTTGATCGATACAACGGGTCGTCGTTAGACTCCGCGGCAGGGCATCGATGCCCAGTCCCCCGACGCTGACGACGAAGGTTGGTTGCTGCCGATATGGAGTTCACGGAGTTGGCGGACTACGCGGTTCCCGCGGGCACGCTCACCGAGTGGATACCCAGCGTCGGTCCGCAGGCCCGCACTCCTGAGGCCGCAGGGTGGCACCCCGACGCCAGGCCGACGTCCTACGTCCACGAGGCGCACCTTCGTACGAGCCTGAGCAGTCCTCGTCGCGGCCGTGAATCATGGCTCGGCGCGGCCTTCGAGATCGCGGGCCCCCTGGACAAACCCGCGTTCCGCCGGGCAGTTCTGAACTGGATCGACCGGCACGAGGCGATGCGGTCGAGCGCGTCGATCGACGAGGTGACGGGCGAGATGACGCGGGTGACCGCGGCGCAGGGTGCCATCGACATCTGGCAGGTCGAGCAGGAACGGTGCGCGCAATCGAGCGAGGTGTTCGAGCACCTGCAGTATCTGTTCGACGAGTTCACCTCACCGTTGATCTGGCCCGCCTACGCCTTCGTGACTCTCGAACCGGTGGACGAGACGCGTCCGATCACCGTCTTCTTCGCAGCGGATCACTCCATCATCGACGGTCTGTCCACGGTGTTGGTCGCGCACGAAATCGCTGCTCTGTACGGAGAGGAACTCGGCGGTGCGCCTGCTGCCCTGTTCGAGGCCGGCAGCTACCTGGACTTCGGTTCCTCCGAACGCGAAAGGAATGCTGAGCTCGAACACTCGCACGACGCCGTGAGGATCTGGCGAGACTTCCTGGTCGACGGCGACGGCGAACTACCGGCGTTCCCCCTCGACATCGGCGATCCGAGTCCGGACGATCTGCCGCAAGGCGGTTTGTCCGCGTGGGTGCTCGACCCCGAGCAGGCCGACTCGTTCTCGGTCGCGTGTCGCAAGACAGGACACAGCCTGTTCGCGGGATTGCTCGCGGTACTCGCCATCACCGGCTCGGAACTGGGCGGGGGTAGTCGTTTCCGCACGGTAACGCCGGTGCACACCCGAGACGAGCCCCAGTGGGCCTCCGCACTCGGCTGGTTCGTCGGACTGTGCCCCATCTCGTTCGACATCGCCGGTGCCGACTCGTTCGGTTCGGTGGTCGCGGCGGCCTCGGCCGAGGTGAAGAAGACCAAACCGATCGCCCGCGTTCCTCTCGATCGGGTGTTCACCACTCTGGGCTACTCCGCCCGCCCGCGCTTCGTCGTCTCCTTCATGGACGTACGGTTCGCGCCTGCTGCCGAGCACTGGCCGGACTGGAACGCCAGAGCACTGCGCAGCAAGCAGTACCAGCACGACGTGTACATCTGGATCAACCGCACGCCGCAGGGAATCAACATCGCGGCTCGCTACCCCAACACCGAGCAGGCGACCGCTCGGGTGCACGAGTACGTCGGTGCCTTCCGGAAGCTGTTGACCGATGTGGCGGACACCGGGACCGCGCGATTCCCTCTTCCGGACCACCACCGGTCCGATATCGGACATACCGACACCGGTCAGATCGCTACCAATCAGTAGCTCGCTGCGACGCGTCCTCGATCCGCTGCAGCTGTGCGGACCGATTGCAGCGATGACAGTGCCGGTGCTTAGACTCCGACGTGACGTTCGTAACGAAGCACGCGAGAAACACATCTGTAGGAGGCTCAGTGCCCAGCCATGCCAGTGCTCAGATCACCAAGGTTCTTGTTGCCAATCGTGGCGAGATCGCGGTGCGGGTGATCAGGGCGGCCGCCGATGCCGGGTTGGCCAGTGTCGCTGTGTACGCCGAGCCCGATGCCGATGCCCCGTTCGTACGGTTGGCCGACGAGGCGTTCGCCCTCGGGGGTCAGACCTCGGCGGAGTCGTATCTGGTGATCGACAAGATCCTCGACGCCGCCGCCAAGTCCGGTGCCGACGCCATCCACCCCGGCTACGGGTTCCTCTCCGAGAACGCCGACTTCGCCCAGGCTGTGATCGATGCCGGACTGATCTGGATCGGGCCGTCTCCGCAGTCGATCCGCGACCTCGGTGACAAGGTCACCGCCCGCCACATCGCCGCCCGCGCCAAAGCCCCTTCCGTTCCGGGCACCTCCGAACCGGTGAAGAACGCCGACGAGATCCTCGCCTTCGCCGACGAACACGGCCTGCCGATCGCGATCAAAGCCGCGTTCGGTGGCGGCGGACGCGGCATGAAGGTCGCCCGCACCCGCGAGGAGATCCCCGAGTTGTTCGACTCGGCCACCCGCGAAGCGGTCGCGGCGTTCGGGCGGGGCGAATGCTTCGTCGAGCGCTACCTCGACAAGCCCCGCCACGTCGAAGCGCAGGTCATCGCCGACCAACACGGCAACGTCGTCGTCGCCGGCACCCGCGACTGCTCGCTGCAACGCCGCTTCCAGAAACTCGTCGAAGAAGCCCCCGCCCCGTTCCTCACCGACGCCCAACGCAAGGAAATCCACTCGTCGGCGAAAGCGATCTGCCTCGAAGCCGGCTACTACGGTGCCGGGACGGTGGAATACCTCGTCGGCCAGGACGGCCTGGTGTCGTTCTTGGAGGTCAACACCCGCCTGCAGGTCGAACACCCCGTCACCGAGGAAACCTCCGGCATCGATCTGGTGTTGCAGCAGTTCCGTATCGCCAACGGTGAGGAACTGTCGATCACCGACGATCCCGAACCGCGGGGGCATTCGTTCGAGTTCCGGATCAACGGCGAAGACGCCGGCCGTGGGTTCCTGCCCGCACCGGGCCCGGTCACCACGTTCATT
>NZ_NPFL01000032.1:0-5269 GCF_002259075.1 Rhodococcus sp. 15-725-2-2b
GTGTTCGGCGGTGTCCTACTCTCCCACACCCTGTCGAGTGCAGTACCATCGGCGCTGGAGGGCTTAGCTTCCGGGTTCGGAATGGGACCGGGCGTTTCCCCTCCGCTATGGCCGCCGTAACTCTGCGAAACAGTTACACACGGAACATCAGCGGTGCCACCGGATCTGGATCGGTGACGTACTGGGTTCATTCAATTGTTGTGCTGAAACGTGTGTTGTTTCAGATATTGCACAGTGGACGCGTAGCTTCTTTGTGGTAAGTCCTCGGCCTATTAGTACCAGTCACCTGCACCCATTACTGGGCTTCCAGTTCTGGCCTATCAACCCGGTGGTCTGCCGGGGGCCTTACCCCCTCGAGGGGGTGAGAAACCTCATCTTGGAACAGGCTTCCCGCTTAGATGCTTTCAGCGGTTATCCCTTCCGAACGTAGCCAACCAGCGGTGCTCCTGGTGGAACAACTGGCACACCAGAGGTTCGTCCGTCCCGGTCCTCTCGTACTAGGGACAGCCTTCCTCAAGTTTCTTACGCGCGCGGCGGATAGAGACCGAACTGTCTCACGACGTTCTAAACCCAGCTCGCGTGCCGCTTTAATGGGCGAACAGCCCAACCCTTGGGACCTACTCCAGCCCCAGGATGCGACGAGCCGACATCGAGGTGCCAAACCATCCCGTCGATATGGACTCTTGGGGAAGATCAGCCTGTTATCCCCGGGGTACCTTTTATCCGTTGAGCGACACCGCTTCCACTTGCCGGTGCCGGATCACTAGTCCCGACTTTCGTCCCTGCTCGACTTGTCAGTCTCACAGTCAAGCTCCCTTGTGCACTTGCACTCGACACCTGATTGCCAACCAGGCTGAGGGAACCTTTGGGCGCCTCCGTTACATTTTAGGAGGCAACCGCCCCAGTTAAACTACCCACCAGGCACTGTCCCTGAACCAGATCATGGTCCGAGGTTGAGGTATCCAATACGATCAGAGTGGTATTTCAACAACGACTCCACAGTAACTGGCGTCACCGCTTCACAGTCTCCCACCTATCCTACACAAACCGAACCGAACACCAATACCAAGCTGTAGTGAAGGTCCCGGGGTCTTTTCGTCCTGCCGCGCGTAACGAGCATCTTTACTCGTAATGCAATTTCGCCGAGTCTATGGTTGAGACAGCTGAGAAGTCGTTACGCCATTCGTGCAGGTCGGAACTTACCCGACAAGGAATTTCGCTACCTTAGGATGGTTATAGTTACCACCGCCGTTTACTGGGGCTTAAATTCTCAGCTTCGCCATCACTGGCTAACCGGTCCTCTTAACCTTCCAGCACCGGGCAGGCGTCAGTCCGTATACATCGTCTTACGACTTCGCACGGACCTGTGTTTTTAGTAAACAGTCGCTTCTCACTGGTCTCTGCGGCCCACACCAGCTCACACTGCAAGAGTGATCACCGGCAGGGGCCCCCCTTCTCCCGAAGTTACGGGGGCATTTTGCCGAGTTCCTTAACCATAGTTATCTCGATCGCCTTAGTATTCTCTACCTGACCACCTGTGTCGGTTTGGGGTACGGGCCGTGTAACAACTCACTAGAGGCTTTTCTCGGCAGCATAGGATCACTGAATTCGCCTCAATCGGCTACGCATCACCTCTCAGGTATGTGAACGGCGGATTTGCCTACCGTTCGCCCTACAGGCTTACACCAGTACAACCACTGACTGGCCCAGCTACCTTCCTGCGTCACCCCATCGCTTGGCTACTACCAGATCAGGTCCCACGCATCCACCCGCCCCCGCACACCCGAAGGCGTGAAGTAAGCGAGATTCAGGGTGGTTAGTATCACTGATTCACCATGGGCGCGGTTACACGGGTACGGGAATATCAACCCGTTGTCCATCGGCTACGCCTGTCGGCCTCGTCTTAGGTCCCGACTCACCCTGGGCGGATTAACCTGGCCCAGGAACCCTTGGTCATTCGGCGGACGAGTTTCTCACTCGTCTTTCGCTACTCATGCCTGCATTCTCACTCGCGCAGCCTCCACACCTGGATCACTCCGATGCTTCCATGGCTGCACGACGCTCCCCTACCCACCCACACACCTGGCTGAACCCTCGCAAGAGAACAGCGGGCTGTTGTGTGAGTGCCGCAGCTTCGGTGGTGTACTTGAGCCCCGCTACATTGTCGGCGCAGGATCACTTGACCAGTGAGCTATTACGCACTCTTTCAAGGGTGGCTGCTTCTAAGCCAACCTCCTGGTTGTCTTCGCGACCCCACATCCTTTTCCACTTAGTACACGCTTAGGGACCTTAGCTGGCGATCTGGGCTGTTTCCCTCTCGACTACGAACCTTATCGCCCGCAGTCTCACTGCCACGCTCTCACTCACCGGCATTCGGAGTTTGGCTGATTTCGGTAAGCTTGTAGGCCCCCTAGACCATCCAGTAGCTCTACCTCCGGTGAGAAACACGTGACGCTGCACCTAAATGCATTTCGGGGAGAACCAGCTATCACGGAGTTTGATTGGCCTTTCACCCCTACCCACAACTCATCCCCTCAGTTTTCAACCTAAGTGGGTTCGGTCCTCCACGACGTCTTACCGTCGCTTCAACCTGGCCATGGGTAGATCACTCCGCTTCGGGTCTAGAACACGCCACTACACCACACAAGGTGGATACGCCCTATTCGGACTCGCTTTCGCTACGGCTACCCCACACGGGTTAACCTCGCGACATGCCACTAACTCGCAGGCTCATTCTTCAAAAGGCACGCCATCACCACCAGTGACAAGTCACTCGACGGCTTTGACGGATTGTAAGCGCACGGTTTCAGGTACTATTTCACTCCCCTCCCGGGGTACTTTTCACCTTTCCCTCACGGTACTAGTCCGCTATCGGTCACCAGGGAGTATTCAGGCTTATCGGGTGGTCCCGACAGATTCACAGCAGATTTCACGGGCCCGCTGCTACTTGGGTATCCACAACGACAGTTGCAATGTTTTCGTCTACGGGACTCTCACCCTCTACGACAGGCCGTTCCAGACCACTTCGACTAACACCACAATTTCTCACTGTCGGCCGATCCGGCAGAATCGACAATGCAAACCCCACAACCCTCCATACGCAACCCCTGCCGGGTATCACACGCACAAAGTTTGGCCTCATCCGCTTTCGCTCGCCACTACTCACGGAATCACTATTGTTTTCTCTTCCTGTGGGTACTGAGATGTTTCACTTCCCCACGTTCCCTCCACACACCCTATATATTCAGGTGCAGGTAACACGACATCACTCGTGCTGGGTTTCCCCATTCGGACACCCTCGGATCACAGCTCGGTTGACAGCTCCCCGAGGCTTATCGCAGCCTCCTACGTCCTTCATCGGCTCCTGGTGCCAAGGCATCCACCGTACGCTCTTCATTACTTACAACAAAGATGCTCGCGTCCACTGTGCAATTCTCAAACAACACACAACCAAGAAACCACACGTGCTACCAGCCACCACCGAAGCGATGCGATGTAAACACAATCTCTTGCCCGTATACGTCTTGCCTAGAAAGAAACATGCTTTCGCGTGTTCTCTCAGGACCCAACAGTGCATCGATATAACTCGTTCGGCCACCGGCATTGCCGGCGACACGATGAACGAATTGGTTGTCAGTGTTCCACCCGTGAGCTCCCGCCGTTCCACGTGTGGGAACGAAACGGGCTCTGCCAGACCATCATCCGAGCACCTGTGTGCTGGTACATGTTCTGGAGAATGCTCCTTAGAAAGGAGGTGATCCAGCCGCACCTTCCGGTACGGCTACCTTGTTACGACTTCGTCCCAATCGCCGATCCCACCTTCGACGGCTCCCTCCCACAAGGGGTTAGGCCACCGGCTTCGGGTGTTACCGACTTTCATGACGTGACGGGCGGTGTGTACAAGGCCCGGGAACGTATTCACCGCAGCGTTGCTGATCTGCGATTACTAGCGACTCCGACTTCACGGGGTCGAGTTGCAGACCCCGATCCGAACTGAGACCAGCTTTAAGGGATTCGCTCCACCTCACGGTCTCGCAGCCCTCTGTACTGGCCATTGTAGCATGTGTGAAGCCCTGGACATAAGGGGCATGATGACTTGACGTCGTCCCCACCTTCCTCCGAGTTGACCCCGGCAGTCTCTTACGAGTCCCCGCCATAACGCGCTGGCAACATAAGACAAGGGTTGCGCTCGTTGCGGGACTTAACCCAACATCTCACGACACGAGCTGACGACAGCCATGCACCACCTGTACACCGACCACAAGGGGGACCGTATCTCTACGGTTTTCCGGTGTATGTCAAACCCAGGTAAGGTTCTTCGCGTTGCATCGAATTAATCCACATGCTCCGCCGCTTGTGCGGGCCCCCGTCAATTCCTTTGAGTTTTAGCCTTGCGGCCGTACTCCCCAGGCGGGGCGCTTAATGCGTTAGCTACGGCACAGATCCCGTGGAAGGAACCCACACCTAGCGCCCACCGTTTACGGCGTGGACTACCAGGGTATCTAATCCTGTTTGCTACCCACGCTTTCGTTCCTCAGCGTCAGTTGTTTCCCAGAGACCCGCCTTCGCCACCGGTGTTCCTCCTGATATCTGCGCATTTCACCGCTACACCAGGAATTCCAGTCTCCCCTGAAACACTCAAGTCTGCCCGTATCGCCTGCAAGCCCGAAGTTGAGCCCCGGGTTTTCACAAACGACGCGACAAACCGCCTACGAACTCTTTACGCCCAGTAATTCCGGACAACGCTCGCACCCTACGTATTACCGCGGCTGCTGGCACGTAGTTAGCCGGTGCTTCTTCTGCAGGTACCGTCACTCACGCTTCGTCCCTGCTGAAAGAGGTTTACAACCCGAAGGCCTTCATCCCTCACGCGGCGTCGCTGCATCAGGCTTCCGCCCATTGTGCAATATTCCCCACTGCTGCCTCCCGTAGGAGTCTGGGCCGTGTCTCAGTCCCAGTGTGGCCGGTCACCCTCTCAGGTCGGCTACCCGTCGTCGCCTTGGTAGGCCATTACCCCACCAACAAGCTGATAGGCCGCGGGCCCATCCTGCACCGATAAATCTTTCCACCACACACCATGCGGCATGCGGTCATATCCGGTATTAGACCCAGTTTCCCAAGCTTATCCCAGAGTGCAGGGCAGATCACCCACGTGTTACTCACCCGTTCGCCGCTCGTGTACCCCGAAAGGCCTTACCGCTCGACTTGCATGTGTTAAGCACGCCGCCAGCGTTCGTCCTGAGCCAGGATCAAACTCTCCGTAAAAGAC
>NZ_NPFL01000033.1:0-2969 GCF_002259075.1 Rhodococcus sp. 15-725-2-2b
CCCCGACACCACCCACTGGACGAGGGACGAGGAGAGTGGGTGGTGTCGGGGAGGTGAGGTGCCACAGCCGCAGAAACAAGCGGGGCGGGTGTAACAACGGAAGTTATAGGTGGTGTTACACCTCGTGTTACACCCCTAGGGGTGCTAGCCGGACTAGTCGGGCTAGCCGTTCTAGGGGCGCTAGACCGGCTAGCGACGTGCCGGAGCAAGCTATGCACTTATGTGCCATAAGTCGGCCTGAGCAGACTCCGCAGGGCGGAGGCGTTGCACTGTGCGAGGGGAAGAACGGACTGCCGCCCTCCGCTTCGCTCCGGTTGCCCGGAAGGGACTGGGGCACCCTCTCGACGTGCTCGGGAAGGTGTGTGCCATGGGTGTGCTGCACCCGGGGCGCAGGTGGTCCCGGCAGTGGTCACCCCAGGGCCGGGGAAGGTGTGAGAGAGCAGCTTGTCGGGGAAACATCTGATTAGGTTCGCGTCCCACTTTGAACATGCGGGAGGTTCGTGCGAGGGTGTGCCCATGACGCTGACGACGCGAGACGCCCAGACGTGGGAGCAGATGTGGCTGCCGCTATGGCCGCTCGCGTCGGATGACCTGCGCGCCGGGATCTACCGCACCGCACGCAAGGACGCACGCGGACGCCGGTACATCGAGGCCAACCCGCAGGCGCTCTCGAACCTGCTGGTGGTGGACGTCGATCACGAGGACGCGCTCATGCGCGCGCTCTGGGACCGCCACGACTGGCTCCCCAACGCGGTGGTGGAGAACCCGGCCAACGGGCACGCACACGCGGTCTGGGCGCTGGCCGAGCCGGTCACGCGCACCGAGTACGCCCACCGCAAGCCCCTGGCGTTCGCCGCGGCCGTCACCGAAGGCCTACGCCGCTCCGTGGACGGAGACGCCGCCTACAGCGGCCTGATCACCAAGAACCCCGAGCACGGCTCCTGGCACACCTCCTGGACCTCTGACCGGCTCTACAGCCTCGGAGAACTGGCCAGCCGGCTCGAAGAAGCCGGCCACATGCCAGCGCCCTCCTGGCGACGCTCACGACGCCGCGCGCCGGTCGGCCTAGGCCGCAACTGCGCGATCTTCGAAACAGCCCGCCACTGGGCCTACCGCGAGGCCAAACGCATTCGCCAGCGCCACGAGCACGCCACCGCCGAAGACAGCCGCGACTACTACGCCGCCGTGCTCGCCCACGTGCACGAGCTCAACGCCGCCTTCTCCGAACCGCTCCCGGCCAACGAGGCCCGCGACATCGCCGCCAGCATCCACCGATGGGTCACCACGCGCTTCTACGGCTGGACAGACGCCCGCACCGTCCAGCAGGCGTCCCTGTCCACGCTCCAAGCCTTCAGAGGCCGCCAGAGCGGAGCGAAGCGACGCAACGCCGTTGAGGAGCGTGCCCGTTTGATCCTGGAGGAGAACGCATGAGCACCGGCCCCACACGCGCCAAGCGCAAGCAGTCCGCCCGCGAACTAGCCGAGCGATTCGGAGTCTCGCCGCGCACCATCCGCCGCACCGTCGCCCAGGAGCGCGCGGACTACTTGGCGGACGCCGCCGCGCGCCATGAACGCATCCGCGCCCTGCGCGCGGAAGGGCTCTCCATGCGCGCCATTGCCGCCAAGGAGGGCGTCACCGTCGGAACGGTGCACTACGCGATCCACAAGGACGATTGAGAAGAGGGCTGGACATGGCGCTTCGGAAGAAATCTCGGGCAGCTCTTGAAGCCCAGTTGAGGGAGATCGAAGACAGACTGAGCCGTCATCCGCTTGCCTCAACCCGAGTCAGGGAGGCGCACGCACTCATCGACGCTCATCCAGGGGAAGACCCAGGACGCACCTCCCGCAAGTTGGCCGAGAAGGGCCTGCCCGCGCTCGATGAGCTTGGCGCTCTCCAGCTCAAGAGTTCGATCTCGTGGTGGCGGCTGAACAGGTCGAAGAGGAAGGTCACGAAGAAGTTGGCCAGCTTGTAAAGAACCCGCAAGCAACCCAACGCGTCAAAACGGACGCCTCCAACGACTTCTGGCCCCCTGCGCCTGCACCCCAGCACAGTGCAACGAATCCCGGCCTGACTAGGCCGAAAGCGACTTAGCATAGCTAAGTATCTAGCTTGCTCCGGCGCTGACGGTCCGCCCCACACCTGAACGCATCCGCGCCATACGCGCCAACGCTAAAGGTGAAGGCATACGCGTTCAGGCGGCGCACTGCGCAGAGCGCAAGCAGACCCAGCCATTCGGGCTTTAGAGGTCCTCCCACTTCTTCGGGGGATTCACCCAGCCCTTCTCCATGCGGGCTTCTGCAGCCATGTCTCGAGTCATCTGCTTGGTCTTCCCCCATGCCGCCTGAACCTCAGCCGCACTCATGCCCGGCTTCCAGACCTTCACCCACACTGCTTCAGCGGCGAAGACGAGGAACATAGCGACAGCGCCGCACACGGCAACCCCCGCAGAGACAAACCAGCCGACGATTCCTCCCACGAGCGGGGGAACCACGAAGCTCCACACGGCATAGCCCCAGCCGCCCGGGGAAGGGTGGGCCGCTGCGACCACGAAAGGCCGCTCACCACAGGCGACCAAGATCGAACTGACCACCACAGCGGTCACAGCAAGCTCCAGCGAAGCCCACCCGCCGAGAGGACTGGCCAGGGCCTGGCTGAACAACCACCACAGCAGCCACACCCCCGGCATGAGGGCAAGACCCGTGCTCAGGTGACCCGTTATCGCCCAGGGAAGCGAGATGACTTCCGGGGAACCGCCCCCACCCGACACCTCGTCCGATTTCGTTCGCTGGCGCTTCATCACTTCTCCCTCGACACCTCGGCCACGTTCTCAGCCACACGCAAGCACCCTGCACAGTGCAACGACTCCCGGCATGACTAGGCCGCGAGCCACTTAGCACGGCTATGTGTATAGCTTGCTCCGGCTCTGCGCCCCTGCACGCCCTCCTGCGCCCCTGCACGCCCTCCTCCCG
>NZ_NPFL01000027.1:0-2535 GCF_002259075.1 Rhodococcus sp. 15-725-2-2b
CCGCAAACCGGAATCCAACACAAACAACGCATCACCCGGCACCGGCGTACCGATAGGAGCTCCATGACCAGGCTTCATGGGCGCACTCATAGAGGCGTAGAACGTCTCTGTCTCCCCGTAGCCATTGATCATTTCTCGGCCTGAAGCCCACCGATCGACAAGTTCGGGCGAGCATGCCTCACCCCCCACAAAAATGGTCCTTACTTGATCTATTCCCTCGGGCGAGAGCATCTCGAGTGCGGACGGGGTCTGGTTGACGGTGGTGACCTGCTCGTCTACCAGGATTCGGTGAAAGTCCGTTGCGGAGCGGGCGGCATGCTCAGGGATGATCACCAAGCGGCCGCCGTGCAGCAGAGCGCCCCACATCTCCCACACCGACACATCGAACGAGTACGAATGGAACATCGACCACACCTGATCTGGGGAATGTTTGAAAGCATGTTCCGAAGCTGCGTAGGTCTGGGTGACGTTCGTTTGTGTGATGCCGACGCCTTTGGGTGTGCCTGTCGTTCCTGAGGTGTAGATGATGTACGCGAGGAGGTCAGCATTCGGCACCGGCAACGTCGTCGTCGGCTGTTCAGCGACCTTGGGATCCTCGACATCTATCAGTGGGACCCCGGACTTACTGACGCGACCAGCGAGGCTCACCGTGGTCAAAATCGCGGCCGGCGCAGCGTCTTGTAGAACGAATGCCAGGCGCTCGTCAGGGGTGTTGATGTCGATCGGCAAGTAAGCAGAACCCAGCTTCAGCACCGAAAGTATGGCTATCACAGTGTGTTCCGAACGTGGCAGCAACAGTGCAACAACGTCCTCTACTCCCACCCCACGCCCAGCCAACAAATGAGCCAACTGCGTCGATGTGTCGTCCAACTCCTGATACGTCCACGACCGACCCTCGAACACCACCGCTATGACGTCCGGCCGCACCCTCACCTGCTCGGCGAACAACTCCGGAATCGCGGGGTCCACGATCGATTCATTTAGCACTGACCGCGCTCCGAGGGCGTCCAGCTGCGTCAGTTCTCTCTCGTCAAGCAAGTCGATTGACGCCACCGAGCGGTCCGTGCCGGCGAGCATCGTCGTGAGCACCCGCTGCCAGCGGGTAACAAGTTGTTTTACAGTTTCGGCGTCATAGACGTCGGTGCGGTACTCGACCAGACCCCCAATGCCTATGGGACGGCCGGAGTTGTCGAACCGCTCACGCAGGCTGAAAGTCAAGTCCATTCGAGCGGTCAAGGTGTCCGTGCGCTGCGGGGAAATGTCGAGACCTGGCAGAGACAGATCGGGCAGGGTGACGTTTTGCCAGGCGAACAGGATTTGGATCAACGGATGGTGAGCCTGCGTACGGACCGGATTGAGGCGCTCGACAAGCGCATCGAACGGCACATCTTGGTTCGCGAACGCGTCCAGGCTCCGCTCCCGTACCTCCTCCAACAAATCACCGAAGTTCATCTCGGCTGAAACCCGCGTACGCAACACCAGCGTGTTGACGAAAAACCCGACCATGCCGTCAAACTCGGTTCGCCCCCGCCCCGCCGTCGGCACCCCGAACGCCACATCCGCGCTCCCGCTCAAACGCGCCAACAGCACCGAAAGCGCCGCCGACATCACCATGAACGTCGTCGCATTGCGTTCCCGCGCCACAACCCGCACGAGTTCCTGCAGTTCGGCGGGCCATTCGACGACGACTTGGCCGCCCTGATGGTTGGCGACGGCGGGGTAAGGCCGGTCCGTGGGAAGCTCCAGCAGTCCCGCGTATCCAGCGAGGTTCCGCTCCCAGAAAACTGTTTGTCGACCAGATCGGGTATTAGGATCGTCGGCCTCGCCGAGGAGCTTGTGCTGCCAGATTGTGAAGTCGGCGTACTGAACGGGCAACGGCTCCCAGCCTGGCTCCGTCCGGGTGGTGCGGGCCTGATATGCGGTAGTCAGGTCGCGAACCAGCGGCGAGAGAGATGATCCGTCGGCGGCGATGTGGTGCATTGCCAGGGCCAGATGGTGTTCCGTGGTCGAGACTGCGAAAAGCCTTGCACGAAAGGGAATCTCGGTTTCTAAGTCGAAGGCGTGGCGGGTGACAATACCGACCGCCTCATCCAACTGTTGATCGGTCCAGTTGGTGGCGTCGATGACTTTGCAGGCGACAAGCCCTTCAGAGGCATCGAGAATGCACTGCTCGGGCACGCCAGCCGTAGCGGGAAACACTGTGCGAACACTCTCGTGCCGGGCTACGACATCGGCAACCGCCAGGGTCAGCGCGTCGACGTCGAGTAGACCGATTAGGCGTAGTACCAGAGGGATGTTGTATGTCGCCGATGGTCCCTCTAGCTGATGGATGAACCACAACCGACGCTGGGCGAACGACAGCGGCAACTGGGCCGGACGCGCATATGGCTCCCAGATTTGCCTGGTGCCCGACTGTCCTCCACCCACCACACGAGCCAGGCCCGCTACGGTGGGGGCTTCCATGAGTGCACGGACGCTGATTTCACAGTCGAAGGTTTCCTGCACGGCGGCTACGACACGCATCGCAGAGAGCGA
>NZ_NPFL01000017.1:0-488461 GCF_002259075.1 Rhodococcus sp. 15-725-2-2b
CCGCCCGCCCGCCCGTTCGTGCCTGGTTGCAGCCGCTGATCATCGCCAGCCTCATCGCCGTGGCATTCATCGGTATGTACGTAGGTCTGCAACGCGAACCAGTGCCACACGACATACCGATCGCGGTCGTGGGGACCGAGCTCGCTGATGGGCTGGCGGAGGCTCTCGGCAGTGCGGTGAGCGTGCAGTCGGTTCCCGATATAGCAAGCGGTACAGCCCTTCTCGATAGGGGCGATGTTGTCGCGATGGTCTCGTCGGCGTCACCGACAGCAATCGATCTCGATGTGGCCGGTGCGAATGGTCCTTCGACGGTCGGTGCTGTGGAACAGTTGGTGGGCGTATACGGCAGGGCAACCGGAATGCAGGTCGTCACCGAAGACGTCATCCCACTCGTCAGGTACGACAGTCGGGGAATTGCCGGGTTCTACGTGGCCTTCGGTGTGACTCTGGCGTCGTTCGTTCTCGCGCAGATGTTGATCTTGACGGCTGCTCGGCTGCACCTGCACCATCGACTCCTCACGGTCACCGCTTTTGCGGCGTTGGTCGGGGTGATGGCGGCAGTCCTGGCCGGCCCGGTCCTGGGGGCAATACCCGGTCACAGTGTGTCGTTGGCCATCACGCTTGCGCTGCTGTCGGCGGCGACGGCATTGGCCACGACGGCGCTGGGTGCGTGGTTCGGGGCGGTCGGAGTCCCGATCGCGACGGTGCTGCTGATCACGGTCGGGAACTCCACCAGTGGCGCAACTGTCGGCCTCGACTTGCTGCCGGACCTCGCACGGGTTTTCGGTCAGGCACTCCCGCCCGGGGCTGCAATCGGTTCGATCAGCGACGTCAGTTATTTCGGCGGTGAGCACCACTGGGTGGGCTGGTCGATACTCACTGTCTGGATCGTGGTGGCAGGTGGACTCACACTTTTGAAAGAGTGGCGAAGCAAGACGCCGCTGTGATGAAGACCAGTGCCTTGCAGTGCTCAGCCCCAAAGTCTTCCGTGCTGAATCTCGTGCCACTCGACCGATGGGTAAGGCCATCCCCCTGGATCGTCGCCGGTGTGCTTACGGGTCCGAACTACCGCCGCACCGCGATGCGTTCATGACCCGATCGGTCAGCACACCGCCACGTCGTGGTCGGCGACAGACTGCTTGGGTGCCGACGCGCCAACGTCGCTCCGACGTGCCCTGTCCATGACTACGAGCGTGGCCAGAGGAACCAGGAGCAGTATCGCGAACAGCGCACCCGCGACGGGGATCGCGGCGGGTCCGTATCCACTGATCGCCTGAGATGTCACCCATGTGCCGACGGCGGTGCCGAGGTTGAACATCGACGTGCACAGTGAGGTGGCCAGAGTCGGCGCTCCCTCTGCAAATCGGACGGCAATCGACATGAGCACGGGGTTCGTGCCGAGTCCGGCCATTCCTGCAACTGCGAGAAGGGCGATCGATGGTGCCGCGAACGACGAGAAGATACTCAGCAAGCCGAGTGCTGTCACGACGATGATGCCACCGGTCAAAGCGGTGGCGTAAGGAGCCCGGTCTGCGAAGCGGCCGCTGTTGAGAGTGCCGGTGACGGCACCGACACCGAAGATCGCGAGACCGACGGGTAGAAGGTCCTCGGACAAGCCGGAGCGTTCGGTGAGTAGGGGGGCGATGAACGAGTAGGTCGACATGACGGCGGTCGAGATCAGAACGCACGCTGCCATGACCACCCAGAAGCGTCCAGTGGCGATCGATGCGAGTTGTGAGCGCAGAGGGATGACCGTAGACGACGGACGACCACCAGGAACGAAGCGGGCAATGGGCACCGATGCGAGCACGGCAAGTACCGCGAGGATCCAGAACGGACCGCGCCAGCCTACGAGCTGGCCGACAACAGAGCCGAGGGGCACCCCGATTACCGTCGCGAGAATGCCGCCACTGAGGACCAGACCGATGGCGCGCGCGCTGGCGTCCGGTCCCGCAACGCGGGACGCGACAGATGCTGCGATAGACCAGAACGCACCCGTTGCGAGCGCGGTCACGAACCGGGCCACGAGGACGAGCGAGAGGTCATCGGTGAGTACAACGACGATGTGTCCGGCGGAGTAGACGGCGAGTGCGAGGAGAAGAGTCGTCCGTTCGGGAATCTCGAGTGCCGCCACTGCGATCAACGGGGTGGCGATCATGCCGATCGCGAACGCAGTGACCAACAGTCCGGCCTCCGAGATGCCGATGGCGAGGTCCGAGGCGATATCGGGCAGGATTCCGGCAACGACGAATTCCGACGTGCCCATGAGAAACGTACCCATTGCGAGGATGTAGACGAGGAAGGGCAAGGACTTTCGTTCAATGGTGGAAGTAGACACAGCTGAATTCTCTCGGGTGGGGTCGTATTGATGACTAGTTGGGAACAGGCGCGGGCGAGATCGATTTCGGCCCTATATGGCAATACCGACTTGCCAACTGAACCGGGATTCGTCCTGAACTGCTCCGTCTTCGACAGTATTTGCTACGACATAGCCTTGGAAGGCACAGACAGGGAACCCCACCTGCGACAAACGAGCAGAAGGCGCACGGCGCAGTTTGTCTCAGATGTATCCGAAGCTCGGGCACGCCGGGAAAATTCGTGAACGCGAGAGTCAAAGTTATTCGTACTGAATGGTTTTGACCGAAAGTGAGTTGCAATCTCGTTGGTCTCTCGGTTGCCGGCGGAGGTAAAATTCACCAACATGCCTATGCGGCTGCGTGCTTCGACCAGCACCTGAGTGACATAAATCTCGACGCAAGCGTTCAGTGACATCGATTGCATTCACGGACCTCTGATGAGCCTTGACTCAACGCCGTAGTCCGGAATATCGAGCTGAACGGTCGTTTCACCTACCGCGCGCGTCTAGATAGGTCAGCACTCCTAGTACAACTATCAGAGCGACGAAAAGCACAACAGTGGGCATCTGTGGGTCGGGCCCGCGCAGTGGACCGCGGGGATTGTCGTTGTCCATGTTGGTCCTTTGTCGAAGTTTGCGGATCGAGGCACTTCTCGACACCCGGCCAGCCCGATGCTCACGTACCGATGCGCACCTTCACGTCATTGGATGCTCCACCGGAGCAACCTGTCGTCACCGATCTCGCGGTCACCGCGCCCGTCGGTGTTGTTGGTCAGTATCAACAGGGACCCGTCGGGGGCGACGGTGACGTCTCTCAGGCGTCCGTATGTACCGACAAGTCGATCGACGGACAAGTCGGGGTCGTCGAGGTTCACTTCGGTCAGGCGCTCGCCTCTGAGATTCGCAATGAACACCGTGGAACCATCGACAGCGATGCCACTCGGGCTGGCCTCACTCGTGGCCCACTGGTGGATCGGGTCGACAAAGCCGTCGGTATTCCCGATGCCCTCGATCAGTGGCCAGCCGTAGTTGCTTCCGGGCTCGATGAGGTTCAGTTCGTCCCACGTGTTTGCACCGAACTCGCTCGAGTACATTGCGCCATCTGCGTCCCATGCAATGCCTTGAGGGTTGCGGTGACCATAGCTGTACACGAATGAGTCCGGGAACGGATTGTCCGGTGGCACAGCCCCTTCGGGGGTGATTCTCAGGATCTTGCCAGCGAGCGAGGAAAGGTCTTGGGCCCGGTCGCGTTGTCCGGCGTCCCCAGTTGTGGCGTACAACATGCCGTCCGGCCCGAAAGCCAACCGGCCACCGTCGTGATAGCTGGCCGCCGGGATGCCGTCGAGCACAGCGGTTCGTTCACCCAAGGTGAGAGAGCCTGGTGCGCCGAGGACGTCGAATCGATCGATGCGATTTCCATCTGCGGCGGTCGAATAGGTGTAGAGGGCACCCTCGCGGACCGCGAGCCCCAGAAGCCCGGCTTCGCCCGCAGGGGCCACATCCACTGTCCCCATAGTGGTTCGGTTGCCGTCAGCGCCGAGTTCGATGATCTGTCCGGTGTCGCGTTCGCTGACCAGCATGCTGGTCTCGAAAATGGCTATCGCCCATGGTGCATCCAAGCCATCGGTCACGACCGAGGCCTCACCGGAGTTCGACGACATGGGTACCTCGATCGACGCTGTGGACCTTGGAGGCACCGTCTCGCCGTCGATGGCCTGCGATGCGCACGACGACAGAGTGACGGCGATGACGGACGCCGTGGCGCAGAGGGCAACGGGATGCGTAGTTCTCATCGGGTGCCCGTTCCTGCAACGATCGAGAGCGTCCTGAGTCTCGATTGCGCGGTGCCCAATGGTTCGCTGTCTGCAGCCAGAATGGAGTGTCCAGCTTTTCTTCTCATCGCGCTTGGGGCGGCTGCCCGACCTGATGCGCCGAACAATCTGTCGTGCGGCATTGTGTTGCTCCCGTTCGTGCTGAACCCGCTCGTAAGTGCGATGTCGGCGACCCATGTGTCGATCTCGACAGGGCCTGGATCGACACTAGGTGACAATTGGGACGTATGGGACGCCCTCCTGATACACCCAACATCAGGGCACCCGTGCGTCCGTCCGGGAAGGAAGTGACTCGACTGCTCAGGGTTTTCGACCCGAAATCCGCGCGATGAACCTGAACGCAACGACCACCGTTCTGTCCGCTTCGCTGGGACGATCGGAGCCCAGCAATCGAGGTCAGCGGTAAGCCGTCGGTGTGTCCCCGTCCGTGCCCGGCTGCGTTATCCCCAAATTCTCACCGATGTACGAGTTGGGGTCAGCGACGAGGTCCGCGATGAACTTTCCGAGGCTCGCGCGCGAGGTCTCGGTGCCTTTGTAGGTCTCGCCTTTCCGTGTGAGTTCAACATCTGTCACCGCCTCGTCCGTAAGCCAGACCGGCCGCAGGATGGTGTATTCCAACGATGACTGCTCGACGACATCTGCGGACTGCCGGTTCCTGGGTCGGGTGGCCCCTGCGCGTTGGTAGTCCCAGGTGTTGAAGGGCTCCGGCAGCTCGTCGTAGATGCCTCCGGCATTGATTGTGACAATTCGGCGAACGCCGACCTCCTCCGCAGCGTCCACCACTGCGGCCGTGGTGATGTCCAGGTCTTCGCCTCCGAGGGCGACGATCACGATGTCCTGGTCCGTCAGCGCCGCACGAAGCGAGTCCCGGTCGTGTGCGTCACCTTCGACCAGCGTCATGGTCTCCGTCGCGACGCCGTCGAGTCGATGATGACGGCGCAGGAACAGCGTGAGGGCAACGTCTTCCTGCTGGGCCAGGCGAGAGATGATCTCTCGTGCAGAACGGCCGTTCGCTCCGATGATGACGACGTTCTTCATGGGTTCACTTCCTACGATTTTGCGGGTTCGGTGCGTGATCGGCACGCCACACCACGAACCAGGTCACACTTGCGCCGTCCGGCGGATTCTGGTGCTAGCTGATGCCGATGGTCTGGCCACCGTCCACGACCAGGGAATGGCCGATTGTGAAACCTCCGAGATCTGAGCACAACCACAGGACGGCTGAGGCGATCTCTTCGGGGGTTCCCATGCGCCCGATCGGCTCTTGGGCGATGACCCGCGCCCGCCCCTCCGGTGTGTCACCGGAGAACCGGCCCATCATCGGAGTCTCGATGATTCCGGGGCAGATCGCGTTGATCTGGATGTTCTGGGCGGCGTAGTCGAGGGCCGCCGACTTCGTCATACCGAGGATGCCGTGCTTCGCAGCTGCGTAGGCGGACTGGCCTTTGATGCCGATGACTCCGGCACCTGAGGAGATGTTGACGATCGAGCCGCCGCGGCCTGTCATGGCGAGAATTTCGTGCTTCATGGAGACGAACACCCCACGCAGGTCGACCGCGATGAGACGGTCCCATTCCTCATCGCTGATCTCGGCAAGGGGTTTGGGTGGCTGCTCGATGCCGGCATTGTTCACCCCGATGTCGATTGGACCCAGAGCGTCGACAGCGGACTTCACCGCGTCCTCGACACTCTTGCTGTCGGTGACATCGCAGATGGCGATGTGCACGCGCCGGCCGTGCGCTTCGACGAGCTCAGCGGTCTCCTGTAGAGGCTTTTCTGTAGTGTCGCTGACGGCGACGTCGGCACCCGCGGCCGCAAAGGCTTCCGCTGTGGCTCGACCGATGCCGCTGCCGGCCCCGGTGATGAAGACATTCTTGTTGGTGAAGTCGAAAGTTACTGACATGATTGACCTTTCGTGTTTCAAGGTAGACCGGCCGACCCGCTGCATTTCAGTGAGATGACCCCAGATAGCGATGGCTGCTCGGCCTCGAGCTTTGCGCGGGGTGGTCAGGGCACGTTGTGGCCGGCAGCCTGAATCAGTCCGTACCACTCTCCGCGAGTCAGTGCGATGTCCGACCCCGCCGCAGCGTCGGACACCCGTCGCGGCGTGGTCGTTCCAAGGACGACCTGGATCCCGGCGGGATGTCGGGTGATCCAGGCGGTCGCGATCGCAATCGGGGTGACACCGTACTTCTCAGCGAGCCGGTCGAGTTCGGCGTTCAACTTGAGGTAGTCCTCGGAGCCGAAGAACACGCCATCTTGAAAGCCCTTTTGAAAGGGTGACCACGCCTGAAGGGTGATCTTCTTGATCCGGCAGTAGTCGACGATACCGCCGCCGTCGCGGGTCACAGAGTCCGGTTGTCCGGCCATATTCGCAGACAGTCCCTGAGCAATGATGGTGGAGTGCGTCAAAGACAGCTGCACCTGGTTTGCGACGAGTGGCTGCGTGACCGCAGTCTCGAGCAGGTCGATTTGCCGTGGTGTGTGGTTGGAGACCCCGAACGCGCGAACCTTCCCGGTGGATTCCAGGTGATCGAACGCACGGGCAACCTCCTCTGGCTCAACCAGTGCGTCGGGACGGTGCAACAGCAACACGTCGAGGTAATCGGTGCCCAATGCCTTCAGGGATTTCTCCGCCGAGGTCACGATGTGCTCGTATGACTGGTCGTAACCCCACGGATCGGCGACGATGCTGGTCTTGGTTTGCACAGTGATCTGCTCCCGCTCCGACGGGCTCAGCTGTAAAGCCTCGGCGAACCGGCGCTCGCACAGGTGTGGACCACCGCCGGGGTGGTTGAACCCATAGAGGTCAGCGTGGTCGAAGAAGTCGATCCCTGCCTCGCGAGCTGTCCCGTACAGCTGCCGGATCTCCTCATCGGTACTACCAGCAATCCGCATCATGCCAGCCACGATGTTGGACACCTGGGTATCCGTCGATCCGAACCGGACGGTACGCATAGTTCCTCCGAAAGTCTCGTCAAGGGTGATCCGTCGCATCGCCTCGTTTGGTGAGGCTCTGCGGACGGTTGAGCCTGCCGACTTGCCATTTCGTGTTCGCGAACGCGCCCGCGACGACAAACCCGCTCGCTGATGCCGGCTTCGCTTTCCACCGTAGGACGATCGGCATGCTGGGTGGAATACCCTGACAGGGCACCCCGGCCACCGGCTGATGTTGAGCTCCCGGCGAAGGACCAGAAAATGTGGGGTCCCGTTTCAGCTCGACGTCCCGCGACCTCACAGAGGAATCGGGTAGATTGCTGCCGAGCCGTAATTCCGGCCGCACCCAACACGCTCACTCAGACACGAGTTCTTCGATCTTCCGTTCTGACACTCGTTAGTCCGGTGCCGCTCATTGCACCCAGGTGAATCGACGGAGTCCGTCGAGGGTGGCCAGGCGGCCGAATGCGAGTTCAGGAAAATGTGCAGGAGCGAATGGGTCTCCGGTGGCGGCGAGCTCGTCGGCGATGCGGTTGCGCATGATTCCCGCTGCGACGGGGTCGACATCCCACATGCCGATCCATTCGGGCTCGGTGAGTTCGCCGACGGTGTGGAGGGTGTCGCCGAGGAGAAGGGCACGTTCCTTGCCGTCATGAATGATGTAGATGGTACTGCCCGGTGTATGCCCCGGTGCCGGCCTGGCAATCAGGCCGGGAAGGATCTCGTGTTCGACGGAGAACGGTTCGACGTGATCTTCGATGGGTGCGATGAGTTCGCGTATCCGGTGGTCCGAGGTAGCACCGGTCATGAAGTACGTCCAATCGTCCTGGTGCAAGCGGAAGGTCGCGTTCGGGAATGTGATTCGGCCGTTGACGGTCGACCATCCGATGTGATCCCAGTGCATGTGCGTGAAACAGACGTCCGTCACGTCGGACGGATCGACTCCAGCGTCCCGAAGATTGTCGAGCATGCTTCCGGTTGTGGTGTCCGCGCCGGAATGAACTCCACCGCCGGCGTCGATCAGGACGACACGGTCTCTGATTCGAATCAGGAACGAGCCGATGTCCAGACGGATGCGACCGCTCTCATCGGTGGGATGCTCGACGCAATCCCAGATTTTACCGTCGGGATGGGTGACGGCGTTACCGATCGGTTCGTGTGCGGTGCCATCGATGATGGGCACGATGTCGAGTGTGCCGACTTTCATAGCGGTCTCTTTCGTTCGGGCCGGATGCTGGACTACACCTGCGCGAGGGGTCTCCCGGGCACGACCGGTGGGGACCCGTTCTGTGTCGGTCTGCGCCTATGCAGGCTGTTTGGCTCGAGACTTGCGTCCGGACTTCGAAATCGACTGTGAAAGAACAACACCGATTACCAATGCTGCGCCTTGGAATACCGGTTGGAACCAGAACGGCGCCCCGAGCAGGCTCAGTCCGGAAAATCCGACGGCGAGAAGAACGACGGCCAGCATCGTTCCAGCGACATTGAAGAATCCGGGACGAACGGTGGTGGCACCCAGAAAGGTTGCAGCGAAGGCAGGTAGGAGAAGGTTCGCTCCGAAGCTGGGGTTCGCCGCGCCTGCCAATCCGAGCTGCATTATTCCGGCGAGGGCTGCCAATGCACCTGCTGCACCGAACATCACGCACTTGATGAGTCGAACGCGGATACCGACCATGCGAGCAACCTGCTCGGAACCGCCAACCGCGTAAACCTTGCTGCCAAATGGTGTCTTCGTCAGAATTAAGTACATAACCAGTGCGATAAGCGCGACAATCCACACTGCAGAACCAACTCCGAGGATCTCGGTCTGCACGAAGGTTCGGAAGACCGAGGGAATGTTCTGTGAGAGTGTCATTCCCCCACTGACTCCCACGGTGACTCCGCTGACAGCCAACCCGACGCCCAGCGTCGCAATGAGCGAGACGACGCGCAAGCGAGCTACCAGCAATCCGGAAGCCAATCCGACGAATGCACCGGCGAGCAACGCGATCGTCACGGTCAACGGCACCGGGAGTCCGGACTCACCTGCCAGCTTTGCCGTGAGCACCGCTGACAATCCCAACGTGTATCCGACCGACAGATCGAATTCGCCGACGACGAGAACCAGCAGAACCGACAGGGCCAGAAGAGCACTCACGGCCTGGCCCAATGCGAGCCCTTGCAGATTGGCAGTGGTGGGGAAGGTCCTGGGAAGAAGGATCGAGAACAACACTGTGAGTCCGATGATCAGGGCCAAGATGCTGTGGTTCTGAAACAGCGTCGAGATTCTCCAGGTTCGCAACGACGACGAGCCGGGGGTGTGAACGGCCGCGCCATCGGATTTCTCCGCCACGGCGTTGTCACTATGCGTAGGTTGCACGACTGATGTCCTCCAGATTGAGATCAGTGAGTTCTTCGACGATGCGCCCGCCGTTGACAACGATGACGCGGTCGCACAGGCGAACGAGATGTTCCGGCTCACTCGACCGGATGATGACGGTGGTCCCGCGGGCGGCGAGTTCTCGCAAGGTATCGAAAATGATCTCGCGAGTATTCGGATCGACGCCCACTGCGGGGTCGTCGAGAAGCAATATCTGTGGCTCCAGAAGGAGCCACCTGGCGAGGAGCACCTTTTGTTGGTTGCCGCCGCTCAGGCTGGCGTACGGAACGGTCGCGTCGGCCGGACGGATGTCGAGTTCGCGAATCATCCGGTCGACATCGGACGCCGCTCGGCGTCGATTGGCACCGTATCTTTCCACGCGGGGGAGAACGACGTTGTCGTGCACCGGCATCAACGCGATCCCGCCCTCGTTGAGTCGATCGAGAGAAAGGTAGAAAATCCCGGCTTTGATGGCTTCCCGTGCACCGGAAATCGGCGCGCAATTGCCGTCGATCTTGGTTGTTCCCGCCTGTGTGGACTCGATCCCGCCTATGAGACGCAACAGCTCGGAGGCTCCTTCGCCCGATCGCCCCGTCACACCCAAGATTTCTCCGGCGCCCACTGTCAAGGACAGCTCGCGGCTGACGTTGCCGGACAGTTTCTCCACGACGAGTGCGGGACGATCGGTAAGACCGCGACTACGGTCGTGGTTGTGTGAGGAGGCGCTGTGGGCGGCGCCGCCGACCATCGCGTGGATCACGGCGTCCTCTGAGAATTCGTCGGCACCGATGTTGCTGACAACGCGGCCGTCCCGGAGCACGATTGTTCGGTCGCTGTATTCCCGTACTTCGGGCAGGCGATGGGTGACCATCAATACTGACAATCCCCGGTCTGCGACGCCTCTGACTCGGTCGAGCAGCCGCGCTGCCTCGCGAGTGGACAACGGAGCGGTCGTTTCGTCCAGTACCAATAGTGCGCGTTCGGGGGAGATTCCGGCCATCGAAATCACCAGTGAAACCAGTGCCCGTTCGCCGGCCGTCAAGTCCGCGCACAGCGTGTTCGGATGGACCGCGACGTCGAACTCGCGGAGTATGTCCTCCGTCTTCCGCGCCAATGTCCTCTTCTGCACAAACGTTGCGCCGACCAGGGGAAACCCCGTGTGCAGCGCGGTCATCTCGGCGACCGTCATGTTTGCGATGAGTGGTGACTCTTGATGGACAACCCTGATACCGATTTTCCGTGCGGCGACCGGTGTGAGGTCTTTCGCGCGAATCGGGCTGTCGTTGAACGTGATCTGCGACTTCGAATGCAGCGGATTGACGCCGGTCAGTGCCTTGACCGTAGTGGATTTACCCGATCCATTTGCGCCGAGCAGAGACACGATCGAACCGCGCTCCACATCGAAATCGATGCCGTGCACTACCTCGTATTGACCATAGGAGACAGTGAGGTTTCGTACGGCCAATCGCACGGGGCTGGTCACGGCGTGACACCCCACAGCTCGAGGTAGCGGTCGACGTAACCGTTCTCGGCGACCCAGTATTGGTCGGTGATCTCATTGACGTTGTCGATCGTCAGAAGGCGAGAGGGCGCGCCCTGGCTGTATCGCAAACGATCGTCGGTGACACCGGGTGTCTCCCAGAGGGGTTGACCCGACAGGACCCGAATCATCTGATCCACAGCACCGTAACCGAGGAAGACGTCGTCCTGAACGACATCGGCGGCCTGGATGTTGCCGTCGCGAATGAACTCGAGGTTTTGCGGTGCGCCGACGCAAGACACGAGTGTGACACGATCGGACAGGCCCGAGTTACCCATTGCAGGAACCATGTCGGCTGCTGCCGAATCGAATGCTCCGCTGACGTAGTCGATGCTCGGCTCTGCCTGCAGTGCGCTGGCAATTCGCTGGCCGAGGCCGTTCCCGATGTCGGTCACGACAAACTGTTGCGTGTCTTGGACTACGCACTCGTCACAGCGATCTACCGCCGAGACCATCGCATCAGCGATCGCCGGTGAACTCGGAAACTCTCGGTCGACGGTCGGCAAGAAGTTCGCCGTACCACCTGAGTCCGTCACAATCCACGATCCGAGCTGGTCACCCCACAACGTGTAGTCCGGAGCGACGTCGAACAACACGCCATCGGTTGCGGCAATGCCGAGACCTGCGGCTCCGACCGGAATTCCCCGAGAGGCAGCGAGTTCGATTGCGCCACTAAGCGGAACGGGATCTGTCGCGGCGAGGATGATGGCGTCTACGCCACTATTGATAGCTTGGGTCATCGCTTGGTTTTGTCCGACCGGATCGCCCTTGCCGTCGAATCGAGTAACTGTCCACCCCAGGGCTTCACCGGCTTGTGTGACCCCGTCTGCCTGCCGCACACACCCCGACACGGACCCGGAACAGACCACTACTGCTATCGAGATGTCGGTCGGTGGTGTCGGTGTTTCGGTCGGGCCTGCCCAGTCGGTCACCGGTGCCATCGCATCGTCGACGACCGTTTGAAAGGACGTCAACTCCTGCGTCGAGGTCCGGTCCTGGGACGCTGCCTGGGAGTCGCACGCGGTGGTCAACAGAAGTAGGCCGACGATAGGCGCGATCCATTTGATTTTCACAGAGGCTTCTTTCGTAAAATGGGTCCGGAGAGAAACACCGGAGACGAAAAAATGGTGGAGACGGCAGGTGCCGTGCAGAGCATGGAATGTCTCCGCGTGTGAAACAGTCCAGAAACGCATGCCGCGACGGCTGTCTGGGGGACACATCGAATGCTGCTTATTGCCTACTCAGCAACATCGATAGTGTTGCATGTGTCACATCGATGCACAACTGGTAATTCGCTCTGAGGTCCCTGCGTCCATTACCGATCTTGAATCACACTTATAGATACCGGCTATCGGCCAAGCGGGCGCAAGCATGTGATCAAGGGTGAGTTGTTGACTCCCGGCAACAGTACTGTTGACAGGCGTACGCGGGGGTGCGACGATGACTGTCGCTGCCGTGGAGGAATTTTCGCGTTGCCCGGCGAGCGAGAGCCGGTGTGCAATCAGCCGACAGGTACGGGGTATGAATGCATCGACAATGTCGCGCACCTGCCGAATTGGCTCTATGAGGTGACCGGCAACTGAGGAGAACAATGCAATTCCAGACGCTCGATTGGTCTGTCGACGAAGTCGGTATTCTTATTCTTACCCTGTCTCGACCTGAATATCTCAATGCATTCTCGGTGACGATGGCCGATGATTTGGAACGCGCATTCCAGCAGGTGCGCATCGACCCAACGGTGCGCGCGGTCGTGGTGACCGGTGCTGGTCGCGCGTTCTGTGCGGGCATGGACCTGGCTGTAGAAGGAAATGTCTTCGGGTTGGATGAGTCGCTGAGTCCAACGGTGTCGGATATGCGCGAGCGGCTGACCGAAGAGCCGTTTCAGTCCGGGGTTCGGGACACCGGCGGGAAAGTCGCACTGGCCATCCATTCCTGCGACAAGCCCGTCATTGCTGCGATCAACGGTGCCGCCGTCGGTATCGGAGCGACTATGACTCTTGCGATGGACATTCGCATGGCGTCCACCGATGCAAAGATCGGCTTCGTGTTCGGCCGGCTCGGCATTGTTCCCGAGGCCACGTCTTCCTACTTCCTGCCGAGAATTGTCGGCCTGCAAACAGCCCTCGAGTGGATTTACTCGGCGGATATTCTCGACGCCGAACAGGCATTGGCGGGTCGGCTCCTCAGATCGGTGCATCCACCCGAGGAATTGCTCCCTTCGGCAATCGAGCTGGCCCGAAAGTTCGTCGTCGGGCGTTCGTCTTCAGCCATTGCACTGTCTCGTCGACTGATCTATTCCGGTTCGGGGTCGGCGCATCCCCTCGAAGCGCATCGACGGGACAGTTTGGCGATGTGGCACGCCTCGGTGGGTGACGGAAAGGAAGGCGTTGCCGCATTCCTGGAAAAACGGAAGCCGAGTTTCTCGGGTACGGCCGCAGACGTACCTGACCTCGGGTGAACGGACTGTCGCGCACTCCCTGCTTCGTCAGTCCTCGGCTGTGCCTTCCGCCATGATTCCGTCGAAGAATATCGCCGAGAACACGCGTGAGAGATCCTCTGCCGAGTAGCGGCTCTGGCCGGGCACGAACCACCGATGTGTCCACTGGGTCATGCCGAAAATACTGTTTGCTATCAACGTGTTCGACAGATCGGGCCGGAACGTCCCGTCTGCAACGCCAAGGGCGATGGCATCCAAGAAATATTTCTCGATCTTGTGGGTGTTGTCCACCATCTCCTGGGCCCACTTGGAGTCGAGCGATGACACGCGACCCCAGTCTTCCTGCATATAGACGTACATGTAGGGGTAGTGCTCCACCTGAGATGCAAGCAGCATCGCAATGAGAGCTTCCAGCGTCTCCCGCGGTCGTAGCTTCTTGGCCACGATCTCGTCAGCTCGTGACAAGTTGGTCACCACGGTGCTCGTGATGCATTCCTGGAACAGTTCTTCTTTGCTGCCGACATAGTAGTACAGCGAAGCTCGGTCGGTGCCGTATGCCGCCGCAACGTCGTTCAATGATGCGGCGGCATACCCTTTTTCGCGAAACACTTCTGCGGCGACCCTGAGGAGCCCAGCTCGCTTTGCAGAATAGTCGGCCGAATTTTCGGTCAGCGCGCTCTTACGCCGTTTTGCAATTCCGCTGACTGGTGACTTCGCCACAGTCTTGCCTCGCCTTCGTGACCGTCGCTTCTCGGATGGTTCAGCCAGTATAGGTTCGAGGAATTCCGCTACGAGAGGCCACTGTTGACCGGCCTCGCTCGCGCCGTGCTTGCGAGGGGATCATGGCGTCATTTCCCTGCCCACTGTGGCTTGCGCTTCTCCTCGAACGCTTTCCGGCCCTCAAGGACGTCGGACGATGCGGCGTAGGCCTCGATCAGTTCGAATTTGGTCGACAGTGCCACTTCCAACGGGTACGAGGCGCGGGAGAGGACGGCGTGTTTGGCCGCCTGTTGAGCCAACGGCGACGCGGTGGTGAGCTTCTCCGCCCATCTCACCCCGGCCGCATCCAGTTCCTCGAACGGGACCACTTCGTTGACCAGACCGTGAGTCAAGGCGTCGTGCGCCCCCATACGGTCGCCGGTCAAGATCAATGCCATGGCGATGCGATGCGGGAGATGGCGAATTGCTCGATGAACAACGCCGGATTCGCCGATTATTCCGGCTTTGACCTCCGGAAGGCCGAACTGGGTGTTGTCTGCAGCGACGATGATGTCGGCGCACATGGCAAGCTCGAACCCGCCGCCGAGGACGTAGCCTTGGACCGTCGCAATCAGGGGCTTGTTCAGTACTCGAAGCGGTCCTCCCACGCCGGTAAGGCCGCCTCCGAGCGCACGCCGTGATGGGCTCGCAGCGGTACCGCCGCTGATGTCGGCACCTGCGCAAAAGGCTCGTTCGCCGGTTGCTCCGAGCACGGCAGCCCAGATATTGGGGTCGTCCTCGATCTCGTCCCATCTACTTGCCAACTGCTCGTCGACTTCGGCCGAGATTGCGTTGAGGACCTTTGGACGGTTCAAGGTGAGGTAGGCGACGTGGTCCCGGACCTCGTAGAGAAGTTCGTCGGACACGGTCAGCTCGTCTTCTGTGTGCGTGGCGTCGGGACGAGCGCGTGGGCCTTCGCGTGGTAATTCTCGGTTCCGGCAGTCTTCTGTTCGCGACGTGAGATCTTCCAGCCCTCGTCGGTCCGGGTGAATTCGTCGTGGTACTGGGCGTACACGATCCCGTCCGGACGATCTCGGTAGTACTTGTGCCACGCGTAGAGAACCGACCGCACTTTCGCAGTGTCCTTGTTCACGAAGTCGATCACGATGTTGCTGACGTGATGACTCGTGCCTGCGAAGAATGCGGCGATTCCAGTTTTGTCGTTCGAAAGCACATCGAGGTAGTTTTCTGCGCCGGTGGCACCATGAGAGGGGCCGTAAGCAACGTACAGGTCCTCGACGAAGAGGGGGAGCATCGACTGGGGGTCGGCTGCGTCGAGATGAAACGCATACTGGAAAAGAACTCGTTCGATATCCCTTTCGTCGACAAGACGCTGTACGACTTCAATAATGTTGTCTTCGTTGACCGAAGTCATGACGCTCCATCCATTCTCAGGTGTCGATCCGGATCCATGGTTCATGTCAGTCTACGGTCATGTTGACAGCTCGTCAACGGTGCCGTTGCCTGTGAGAGGAATAGATCGGGTCGGTGCTGAGAGATCGGAAGTCGGTGCGACGCGAAACGATTCGATCACCGACTTCAGGCCTTCTTCGGCGATGCGGGCACGTAGTGCTGCCACCTCCGGGGTCATGTGGGCCAATGCGTCCGCATCGGCTATGGCTCCCAGCGCATTACGGGTTCCCATCGCCTCCATCGCGCGATTGATCGAAACCTTCTTGATGGTCAACAGGCTGGGCGGCACTTGAGCGATTCTTCGTGCGAGCGAGGCCACGCGTGCTATCAGTTCGCTTTCCGGGACGGCGTGATTCGCCCAGCCCCACTCGACTGCGGTGCGTCCATCGATGCTGTTGCCCGGAACGAACGCAAATTCCTTGGCCCGTTTCGGTCCGACGAGAGTTGCCCAGACGGGCGAGACGTAACCGGCCCCGATCGGAATGGTGACTTCCGCGATTTTCGCGTTCTCGGTCACGATGGTGATATCGGTGAAGGTGGCCAGCTGCGTTGCTCCGGCGACGCAGTAGCCGTGAATTGCTGCGATAACTGGCTTGGGGTGGTCCCAGATGGCGAGATACCGATCGATGTTCCTCTGCAATCGGGTGCGGTCGGCCACGGGGTCCGCGGCCGTGGTCGGCGCGACTTGTCCAAGGTCGTATCCGGCGCTGAAGCCTTTACCCTCTCCCCGGATGGCGATCACCGGTTCGCCCGTATGTTTCAGCCGCGCAAGTGCGTCGGAGAACTCGTCGAGCAGTTCGTTGGACAGTGCATTGGCCTTGTCCGGTCGGTTCAGCACGATCCAGGACACAGGTGAATCGTGTTCGACCCGTATGTTGACGTAGTCGGGCATTGCTGGATGTTCGGGCATGTGGCTCCTTGATTCGAGACGCGTCCAGTCGAAACGCCGCTTCCGTATTCGTCACACTAGGCAGCCGGTATCGCGCCGTCAACACCTGTGTTGCCAACATGTCGACGGTGTCGATAAGCTCCGCTCGGCAACGTTTTTCGACCGATGAGGAGAGTCGTGACAGTCAGTCAGCAACAGATCGACACGCAAGCGGCTCGCCTGTTGGAAGAGGTTCCCGACGGTGACGATCTGACCGAAATCCAGGTTGCGCTGATCCAATTCGCACTACGCACCACCTCCTCGGCCCTCGACACCCTCGGAAGCAGGCAATGGGCGGAACGTGCAGTTGCGGCGGGAGCGACATTCGACCAGCTGCACGAGATCGTCACGCTGCAATCCAGTGTCGGAGTACATGCTTTCTTCGAGAGTTCTCGTGCCCTGGCATCGGCGGCGTGCCCCGAGGGTGGTTGGCCGCCCCTGGACGAGCATCGACAACAGCTGTGGGACAGGCACATCGGCGGCACGAAGTACTGGACGACCATGCGGGAGGAGATTCCAGGCTTCTTGGAGTCCCTGCTCCGAATGTCTCCCGAAGCATTCGAAGGATTCATCGCCTACTGCGGACTTCCGTTCCGGGCACAGTTGGTTCCGAACATCACGAAAGAACTCATCAGCATGGCGTCGGACGCAGCGACAGCGCACAGATACCTACCAGGGATGCGGATGCATCTACGAAATGCTGTCAGGATGGGGGCAGGACGTGCAGCTATCGATCACGCACTGAGGCTTGGTGCCGAATCTCCGAGCTTCATCGGCGTGGAGTAGGGCGGGTGCATCGGCCTACTCCACGCTAGGAAGAGACGAGCCCCACCAAGCGACCGGCGATCAGTTTCTCGGCGTCGTCGATGATCTGCGTCACGACATCCGCGCAGGTCAGAATGTCGGTGACCAACGCCTGGCTTTGTCCGACCCACCACAGTCCGTCATCCATCCGGCCTTCGGTAAGAACGTTCTGTCGACCCCGAGCACCCGACGCCAGCGCTGCGATGTCCTCGAATGTCGTTCCTTCTCGCTTTTCGATGTCGAGAATCTCATCCGATACTGCGTTCTTGGCAACTCGCGCGGTATTGCGGAATTTTCGAAAGATCAGATTGGTATCGCGTTCGGTATTGGCCACGATCCGATCTTTGACGTTGCGATGCACAGGAGCCTCCGCAGTCGCGACGAAGCGGGTTCCCATATTGATTGCATCCGCGCCGAGCGCTAGAGCCGCGACGAGGCCTGCGCCGGTGGCGAATCCGCCCGAAGCGATGATCGGTAGATCTGTGCGTGCCGCGACGGCCGGAATGAGGACGAGACTGGATACGTCGTCCTCGCCGGGGTGACCTGCACACTCAAACCCGTCCACGGACAACGCGTCGACGCCGAGCTTCTGCGCGGAAATAGAGTGCCGGACGGCGACGGTCTTGTGAATTACTTTGATACCGGCGGACTTCAGTGACGGTAGATGGTCCTTCGGGCTCGAGCCGGCTGTTTCGACGATTTTGATCCCGTTGTCGATGATGACCTGGCGATACTCGTCGTAAGGAACGGGCGCGATCGTGGGGAGAATTGTCAGATTTACGCCGAACGGCCGATCCGTCAAGGCCTTCGTTCGTCGAATTTCCTCGTCGAGGGCAGCGGGCGTCGGTTGCGTTAGGGCCGAAAGGAAGCCCAGCGCACCGGCATTGGCGACGGCGGCGATCAAGACAGCTCGTCCCGCTCCGGTCATCCCGCCGCACACTATCGGATGTTCGATATCGAACTCTCGCGTGAATCGGGTGGAGATCATCGGTGGTCTTCCTTGCTGAGGTGGAGAGTGGGCTGCTGAAGCGTCCGGTCCGTCGCTCCGTCTCGGAGGTCTTTCAAGCGCGCCTCGATCTCGGCATCGGGGTAGCCGTGGGTGAGCACCGCGTTCTGGCCGGACAACACGGCCTCGACGGCGAGCTCGCCAAGGGTCTCTGCTGCTACGGGAAGGTTGTACGTGAGCGTCGCAGCTCGTTCGGGCTCGTAGGCCACGATGTTGCGAACCGCTGATCGATCGTTGTCGGGCCGGAGGCGCTCACTGGTCGCGATCGAGGTGGGGACGAGTCCTGGGTACAACACGGTGACGCCGAAGTCGTCGCCATGGTCCTCGAGTTCGTAACGCAACGCGTCGGACAGTGCGGTGACTGCTGCTTTGGAGGCCGCGTATGGCGCGTGCCCAGGAGCGATGTCGAGCGCAGTCACCGACGAAGTGTTGACCAGGTGTTTGTGGCCGGACTGCTCGCGCATTCTCGGTACGAAGCTGACTATCCCGTGCACGACGCCGAAATAGTTCACCTCCATCGCCCACGCAAAGTCTCTGATCGAGGCGCTCCAGGATGCGCGATGGGGTCGCATCGACACTCCGGCGTTGTTGCACAGAACATCGACACGACCGTGCCGAGAGAAGACCGAATCGGCGAGAAGCTCGACCGACTCTGCATTGCTGACGTCGACTCGTGCCGCGAAGGCGGTTCCGCCGAGCTCGGACACTTCGGCGACGAGCCCGGCGGCGGCCGCTTCGTCGATGTCGGCGACGATTACTCGAGCGCCACGAGCGACGAACGACAGCGTCATCGCTCGCCCGATCCCGGTCGCGGCACCGGTGATGACGACGACGGATTCGCTGTTCAACGATGCCTCGGTCATGTTCATGCGTTCCTCACCTTTCACCATGCGGTGTAGCCTCCGTCGACCAGCAGTGTATGGCCGGTTATCAGACCGGATGCGTCCCCGGCCAGAAAGGCGACGGCACCGACGATGTCCTCGGGTTCCCCGAAGCGGCCCAACGGGATTCGAGCGAGCAATTTGTCGCCCCACCCGGGTCGCGACAGGGTGTCGGCGGTGAATTCGGTTCTCACGAAAGTGGGGGCGACGGTGTTGACTCGGATGCCGTGTGCCGCCCACTCGATTGCGAGAACCTTGGTGAGTTGATCGAGGCCGCCCTTGGTCGCGCAGTACACCGCGCGTTCCTCGATTCCTACCGTGCCTGCCTGAGACCCGATGTTGACGATGGCACCGGGGGTACCGGCCGATACCCATTGCTGCGCAACGGCTCGGGTGAGGAAGAACGTACCTCGCAGATTGGTGTCGACGACGGAATTCCACTGCTCGATCGTCACGTCGAGTGCCCGTGCGGGGTGATTGACCCCGGCGTTGTTGACCAGAATGTCGAGGGAGGTGCCGCGCATGCGTACACCGAAACGCTCGACGAAGGGCGTAATCGAGTGCACGTCCTCCAGGTCGAGAACGAAACCTTCGGTGCCGAGGTCGGATTCGATCTGCCGAATACCGGCCTCGGTTCTCGATGTCCCGTACACCGTCGCACCGAGTTCGGTGAGTGCTGCTGAGATGGCCTTTCCCAGACCCCTGTTCGCTCCGGTGACCAGAGCAGTCTTTCCTGAAAGTGAGAACGTGAGCACAGTGTTTACCGCGGTCGGACCGAGAGCGTGGCCGGAGCCCATGGCAACGGTGCGCCGCCGTACTTCGCTGCTCGCACATCACCTGAACGGGCGTGGCCCTCGAAGTACTCCACCCGCGCAGCTCTGCCGCAGAGGGTTCCGAGTTCGGCGCTCGCGGACTCCGAGGTGATCTCCTGATAGGTGACGGTCTTCAGGTATTTTCCTACCCACAGCCCTCCCGTGTAACGCGCTGCACCGCGTGTGGGCAAGGTGTGATTGGTCCCGATCACTTTGTCTCCGTAGGAAACACATGTCTTCTCGCCGAGGAAAAGTGCACCGTAGTTACTCATGGATTCGAGTGCTCGACGGGGCGTGTCGGTCAAGATCTGCACATGCTCGGACGCGAACGTGTCCGCGAGGGCGTACGCGGCTTCGATGTCGGCGGTGACGATCACCTGTCCGTGGTCTCGCCATGCGACACCTGCGAAGTCGCGCGTAGGCATGTCCGGCAGGATCGCGTCGATGTGCTCGATCACGGTGCGAGCTAGGGCCTCGGAGTCCGTGATCAGAACGGCAGGCGAATCCGGGCCGTGCTCGGCCTGGCTGAGAAGGTCCACTGCGACGATGAACGGGTCCGCATTCGAGTCGGCGACGATCAACACCTCGGTCGGCCCGGCGAACAAGTCGATTCCTACCTGGCCGAACAGTTGCCGCTTGGCCTCGGCGACGAAGGCGTTGCCCGGACCGGCGAGCATGTCCACTTTCCGAATGCTTTCGGTGCCGAGTGCCATTGCCGCAACAGCTTGCACGCCACCGAGTAAGTAGATGTCGTCCGCACCTGCGAGATGGAACGCGGCAACGGTTGCTGCGGGGATTTCGCCTCGGATCGGTGGGGTGCACGCCGTGACGTGCGGAACGCCTGCGACCTTTGCCGTCACCGTGGTCATGTGCGCAGATGCAACCAACGGGTATCTACCGCCCGGTGCATAGGCTCCGGCTGCGGACACCGGAAGATTGCGTTGTCCGAGATGGACACCCGGCGAACTCTCGACCTCGAAGTCGTGCAGGGAGTCGCGTTGATGCTGAGCGAAAACTCGGACGTTACGCTGAACGGTCTCGATGTCGGCGATGACCTCGGCAGGAACTGTCGAGATGATCTCGTCGATCTTCTCCGCGCTCAGTCTGAAACTTTCCGGGCTCCACTTGTCGAATTTCTCGGAATAAGCGCGGACCGCAGCGTCGCCGCGGTCGCGGATGTCGGCGATGACCGTGGACACGGTGTCCGCGACCGAGGGGTCACCGGCGGTCGCGGTGTCGACTACTGCGGGTGTCTTCAAATGAAGTGTGTCGGGCATGATTGCCGCCTTTCTATGGTGCTGGTGGTCGGGAATATCAGATGCGACGGTGACTGCGCTAACGTGCCTGCTGGACCGCTGCGACTTCGAGGATGTCGAAATCGCTCAGATCGGGGCGTCTGACCATCTCCCAGTATTCGACGTTCAGGAAGGGCATGACGAAAATGACTCGGCCTTTGGAATTGCGGTAGTAAGTCGCGAATCCCGGATGGGTCCACACCGTCTTGGAGTGCATAGTGTCGACGAGTTCGTTGTATTGGTTCGTCGAGTCTTCGGTGGCGCTGATAGCAGTGATGTTCTTGCGGAACATTTCGGCGAGAAGGTCACGAAGATAACGAGCTTGAAGCTCCATGAAGTACATGAAGCTGCCGCTGCCCGGTAGCGAATGCGGTCCACCGAGCATGAAAAAATTAGGAAAATGCGGAATGGAAACGCCGAGGTAGGCGCGAGGGTCGTCGTCGTCCCAGGCCTCGCTGAGATCGAGCCCTTCCTCGCCGCGTACCTCGAGCGAACTCAAGAACCGTGCAGCCTCGAATCCCGTGGCCCAGATGATGACATCGACGTCGAGTCGTTCACCGGTGGACAATGTGAGTCCGGTCCGCGTCACATCCGAAACTCCGCTCGTGAACAGATCGACGTTCTCGCGCTTGAGAGTCCGATACCACCCGTTGTCGAGGAGCATTCGCTTGCCGAAGGGCGGGTAATCAGGGACGGCTTTTTCGATCAGATCGGGTCGTCCTTCCAAGGCGGACTCGATGTACTTCGTCAGGAATTCACGCTGTCGGTCGTTTCTCCGGTTCACCGACCGTTCGGGGTGCGGCCACGACGGATCCACCCGAAGCGCATCGATGATCTTGTCACCGTGCTGATAGAAGAGCCCGATCCAGTTCCACGCCCTGTATAGCGGAAGATGCTGCAGGAGTGTGCGTTCGGCAGTAGGTACTTCCTCGCGGAACTGCTCGAAGGGCGCAACCCACTGCGGTGAGCGCTGCACGATGTCCAGGTGCTCGACGATCGGAGCGATCGAAGGTGAGATCTGCTGGCTGCTCGCGCCTGCCCCGACGATCGCGACACGTTTGCCGGTGAGATCGAGGCCATCCGGCCATCTGTTCGAGTGAAATTGAAGTCCCTCGAACTCCTCGCGCCCCGCGATCGACGGTAGTTTCGGCTGGTTCAGCGAGCCGACCCCACTGATGACCATGTTCGCGACATGGGTGTCCAGTTCACCTTCCCGGTTTCGGGTGGTGACGGTCCACAGTGCGCTGTCGTCGTCGTACACGGCGCTCACGACCTCGGTCTCGAACGAGACCTCGGTGCGGGCATCCAACGAGTCGAGCACTCCGTTGAAGTATTCGTAGAGCTCGTCCCGAAGCTCGAAATGTCGATCCCAGTCTCGATAATCGAAAGAAAACGAGTAGAGGTGGCTCGGTGTGTCGACACCCGCGCCGGGGTATCGGTTCTGGTGCCACACGCCGCCGGCATCGGCACCCCGCTCGAACACGGTGAACTCGATACCGAGTTGCTGCAGTAGGTGAATGGCGGCGAGCCCGGAAATCCCCATTCCGATGACGATGGCGCGCGTACCCGCAGGAGGGGTGACGTCCGGTACGTCGTCCTGCTCGTCGCTGTCGGCGGAGCGTCGACGTAGCTCCTCGGTCAGAATCGCTGCGTATCGCCGGTCGATCGGTTCACCGAGGAAAAAGCTCGCGGCCTTTTCCATGTCGCGAACGTCGCTCAGATCCAGCACCGGGCGCCGGTGGGCGAGCAACGATGCGATCGCGTCGACGGCTGCGTCGCGGACGACGCGTTGATCGGCCTCGGCGATATCGCCGGTCGGGCGAGGTGATACTCCCCGAAAATGGCTGGGAGCGAACCGCGGTCCGATCCAGGACTCGTCTCCGGTCACCTGATAGAGGACCATCAGCAGCACTGGCACCGAGGCCCCTTCGACCGCCTCGCGAACCTCGTCTTCTGTCAGCGCAGGTGCGCCGTGCGATTCGGCGTTGTGATGCACCTTGGTCGTCGTATTGGTCATCGTTCCTCCGTATCGAGATTTCTTCTCCAGTCAACATGATCGTTAACGACCCGTCAACACTTGTGTTGAAACCTCTTTTCGGAAGGCGATCGATCGTTAACGGAAGCGTTGACGGCCGCCGGTGACCGGCCTAGTATTCGGATTCGGCTCGTGAAGCCCCGTCTCCGAAAGAACCGACTCGAGACGATCTACGAATGCAAGGATCAGGTCCATGTACAACCAGTCCGTGTTCAGCGAATGCATGCCGCTCGGCGATGTGCTCATCCGTTCCGGCGAACGTTTTCCCGACCATCCCGCGCTCGTATTGCCGGACGAGACTCTGTCGTACCGCGAGATGACGGCGGGCGCAGTTCGTATCGGCCGCCTGCTCGTCGCGCTCGGACTGACGGCCGGTGACAAGGTTGGCGTGCTTGCGCCCAACTCACGCGAATTCGTCGAGGCCGCGTTCGGTACGGCGCTCGCAGGCGCAGTGCTCGTGCCGCTCAACCCGCGTCTCCGCAGTCGCGAATTGAGTTACATCATCGCCCATTCCGAAATTTCGGTCGTGCTCACCACGGACGCACTCGCACCCCGCACGGACTTCCGCGCGGAACTGACTGCAGCTTTCCCGGGAGTGGCGACGACCGACTCGCTGAGCCTGGAACTACCCGAAGCACCACACCTTCGGAGGATTATCATGTTGAAGGGTGACGGGGGCCCCGGAATCGTCGGTGCATCGGCGGTGGACGAACTTGCGCAATCGGTGACGGAGGTCGACATCGAGGTGCGAAGGCAGCGGGTGCGACTGCGGGACGACGCCGTGATCATCTACACCTCGGGAACCACTGCTTCACCCAAGGGTTGCGTGTTGTCGCATGAGGCCGTGACACGAGGGCCCATCGGACGCACGGCTCAGGCTGTCCCATTTCCGGAGCCGCGGGAGATGAGGGTCTTCTGGTCACCGGCACCGCTGTTTCATATCGCAGCATTGCAGGGCCTGATCGCCTGTGTAGCAATGGGATCGACGTATCTGACCGATGTGTATCTCGATGGTGGACGCGCACTGACCATGGTGCGCAAGTGGCGTCCGACCTCGTTGTGGCCGATGTTCCAGTCGGCTTTCGATACTTTGATGGACGCGGAGGGCTTCCGGGAAGACGACCTGGAGGATGCCACGTCGTTGATTACGGTCGGCAGTGCCGACGAGATGCGCTTTGTCCAATCGAGATTCCCGAAAGCGTTGCTCGTCAACGGATCTGGAATGTCGGAGATGGCAGGCCACTTTTCGTTGTCCGCACCCGCAGACGACATCGAATTGAGGGCGACCACCTCCGGGGTGCCCGTACACGGGGTAGAGGTCAAGATCGTAGACCCGGTGACATTGGATAATGCGCCGGTCAGCGAGCTGGGTGAGCTCTACGTGAAGGGTTACGCGATGATGACCCGCTACTACCGAGACCCGGAGCAGACTGCCGCCGCAATCGACGACGAGGGCTGGCTGCGCACCGGAGATCTGTTCCGCACGTTGAATAGTGGTCATCTTCGCTACGAGGGCCGGCTGAAGGACATGATCAAGGTGGGTGGTGAGAACGTCCCTGCCATCGAGGTCGAGTCCTATCTGTGTACGCACCCGGATGTCGTACTTGCGCAGGTCGTCGCCAAGCGCGACCGTCGACTCGACGAGGTGCCCGTCGCTTTCGTCGAGTTGCGCGAAGGTGCCACTGCGGGTGCCGACGACATCATTGCCTTCTGCAGGGGACAGATTGCGAGCTTCAAAGTCCCACGGCAGGTGTACTTTCTGAGCGCCGAAGAGTGGCCGAGGTCGGCCACGAAGATGAACAAGAGGGCCCTTCGCGAGGTGGCCGCAACCAGATTGTAATCAACGGGTGTGTTGCCTGTCACTCTTGGCAACGCTAGTGTTGATGGCATCGAGTGTCCAACGATTCGATTCCACTGCTGCGGCAGTTGCCCGGCAATTCTCTGAACCGAGGAATTCGCATGACTCAGAATTCAACGCCCGCAGTCGCTTTCACCGAAGAATCCACGGCCCGACGTCGTCTTTTTGGCGGAGCAGTCGGAACTTTCGTGGAATGGTTCGACTTCGTCACCTACGCGGTGACGGCACCGACTCTCGCGCTGTTGTTCTTTCCAAAGTCCAATCCCTCTGCGGCAGTGCTCGGTACGCTCGCGATCTTCGCCGTCGGCTTCATTGCTCGCCCATTGGGCGGAGTCGTGTTCGGATACCTCGGCGATAAATACGGTCGTATCCGCGTCATGGCATCGGTGATTTTGTTGATGGGCGTAGCCACGGGAGCGATCGGATTATTACCGACTTACGCCAGTATCGGAATTGCTGCCCCTATCCTTCTCCTGTTCTTCCGTTTGATCCAAGGATTCTCTACTGGTGGCGAGCATTCCGGGGCGCTGAGTTTCGTATTGGAATCAGCTCCGTCGGACAAGCGCGCATCGTGGATCGCCATAATCTATGCCGTGACGATTCTGCCAAGCCTGGTGCTCGGCTTCGGGATCATCGGTCTGCGTGGTGCTATTGGCGACGACGCGTACACCGATTGGGGTTGGCGTCTACCGTTCTTCCTCGGTGCACTACTGGCGTGTGGTGGACTTTGGATCCGCCTAAAGCTCAGTGATCCTCAGGAGTTCGTCAAGGCTAAGAAGGAACGCGTAGCTGCGAGCAAGAACCCGCTCAAGACTGCAGTCGTCGAGGAATGGCCCGCCCTGCTGCGGGTGTTCCTGCTCCTTGCGCCCACGCTGATCGCCTACTACCTCGGGATCACCTACCTCTACACTCATATGGTCTCAAACCTCGGCATGAATCCGAACACCGCCTTGCTGGCCAACACGCTCGCAGGAGCATCCATTGCGGTTCTGGTTCCCGTCTTGGGGCGCGTGGCAGATCGCGTCGGCCGAAAGCCGTTGATGTGGACAGGCGCGGCTTACATGACGGCTATTGCGTTCCCTGCGATGTTCTTGGTCAATACCGCCACGTTTTGGGGTGCGTTCTGTGGCAGCCTGCTACTCGCGTCTGCTACGTCCCTGTTCGTTTCCGGGTCGATCGTGACGATGCTCGAACTCTTCCGGACTTCGAGCAGGTATTCAGGGCACGGGTTGTCCTACGGAATGGGCACAGTAGTGTTCGGGGGCTTCACGCCGATAATTGCTGGCAGCCTGATAGACGCGGTGAATCCATCTGCTCCTGCTGCAATGGTCGTCGTCGCGGGAGTCGTAGGCATGATTGTCTTGCGGTACACGCCGGAGACCAAGGACGTTGCTCTCGCCACCGCAGTCTCCCGGTCCGTTGCTGATTCTGCGTCTGACGGTGCAGCGGACAGAAAGCCCGACTTGCATGCGGGATCTGCTCAGTAACTGCAGACACACAACGGCATCATCGCCTGGCTGACCACAGTCGGTCCGGGGACACCGCAGAAAAATACAGTCAAGAACCAGTCAGTCCTGGCACGAGCGGGTTTTGGCCAAAGATGACAACGCGAGAATCATGAGTGACATTCAGCGAGTTGTTGCCTACATGCGATTCGAAGAGGCGTCGCTCGATGTCCCGTTGTCCGACGGGGTGCGTTCGCTCGGACTATCACTGCATACGGAGGTCGGGTGGTCCGCATCGCGTGTGCTCTTGAAGCCGAGGCGGATGTGCGCGTGAGCACCACCGCGCCAGGGACACGCTGACGGCACTGGAGCGCTAGCCGAAGGTCGGTCATGGCGGTGTCAAATAGCCGAACAGGCAACGCCTACAGGCTATTTCGACGATCTCGGTCAAACCGTTCTCGAACATCAGGTCGTCCGACAATGCCGCTTTGACCTCGATGGCACCGGGACCGGTCAGCGTCCGTCTCGTGTGTCGTCGCGGGTGGGCTGCCGCGGCGGAAAGTACGACGGCTGCACTGCGTGCAACCTTGTGCACGCTTGCCTGGTATCAGGATTGTCTACCCCGGCCCTTCACGGCAGGTACGGAACGACGGTTGGGTTGTCCAGCACGGTTCTGCGCGCGTGATGCCAGGCACCGATCAGTGGAGACTCCAGTCCGTGAGTGGCCAAGGTGATTTGGGGGTTGAAGTGTGGCACCCTTTCGGATCGTGAGCGGATGAGGTCGTTGACGTACGGCTCCAGCCATGGGAGCAAGGCGGGGAGTACGCCGCCGAGTACTATGACGTCGACATCGGTGTAGTTGCTCATTGTTCCGACGGCAGATGCGAGCGCCTTGCCTCCACGGTGCAATGCCGCATGCGCATCGGCATTGTCGGCTTTCAGTAGTTCGATCAGGTCGGTGACAGATCGCGAACTGTCGAGGCCTGCGTGTTCCAGAAGCGCGTTCAGGCTGAGATACAACCCGAGGCATCCTCTTGCCCCGCAACTGCACTGCGGGCCTGCCATATCGACGCCCACATGTCCGACGAGTCCTGCTAGTCCATGCGACCCACCGAAAATGTCGCCTTCGATGACCAAGGCACCGCCTACGCCCTCGCGCTGTGCGCTGACGTACGCCATCGCATGAGGCCGCGCATCACTCTGGCTCGCGGTGTATTCGGCCAGTGCGCTCAGCCGCCCCTCGTTGATGACTTCGACGGTCCGAGGTTGCGCAAGCGCCTTTTCGAGAGGTGATCGAATGTCGAGTGCGCGTAGGCCCAATGGAAGGGCGGCCACGATGTTCGAGTCGTGTGCAACGATCGCCGGCAGAACAGCAACGGGGTTCGCGATCCACGCGTTGGTGGCATGGTTCGCACGTTCGATCGCGGAATCGAACATGTCCGCAAGCGCGGTAACGAAACCAGTTGCATCGCCTGGCTCGATGGTATGGGCTCTGCGTCCGGACCACAGAACTTGACCCGCCATGTCGCGGACCTCGCCGGACACTGATTCGGGAAAGAGCTGCACTGCAACCGTGCGCACACGATCCGGTGCGAGCGTCAACAGCCTTCGCGGTCGCCCTCGTCGTCCTTGGACGTTGCCGGACTCGACCAGCAATCCCCGCGCAATCAAGTCCTCCACCATGGTGGTTACAGTCCCGCTGACCAAGCCGGTCCGCTCACGCAATTCCATACGCGCACACGGTGCGTTCTCGGCGGCGGCGGCCATCACCAGAGACATGTTGTGTCGGCCGACATCGGAGGAGAGAGCGGGAGAGCCTGTCATGGACTCGTATTGTCCGCTACATCTGCCGGCGGACGAAACGAGGCCGACACGAATCCGAACGCCACAGTCTGTGGTGACCTGCCAGAGCGTGCCGGCGATTCGTTCTCCAGTCGTTGGCTTCCATCTCGAACCGTCCCCGGATTCGCATACGACGAGAAATTGAATAACAGATATAGCCTGCGGCAAATCGACGTCGATTCCCGCTCGAAGTTAGAGAATCTTTTAGTCAATCGTTGACTTATTAACCTGAACCGTCTTAGTGTCGTAGAGCACACTTTCGATATCGGAGCTACGGTTGCCGTCGACTCGACGCAGACCAGTAGGGATCGAAAGCATCTGCGCCGGAACGCAATCCGAGTCGCGGAATGCCTGTGCTGCCGAAACGACAGAGGGAAGAAAGCCATGAGAGGCGTCATTTTTACAGGCAACCGCAGGGTGGAAATTCGCGACTTTCCCGTTCCGGAGCCCGGACCGGGCGAAGTAGTCGTCGCCGTACGAGCGTCCGGAATGTGCGGAAGCGATCTTCACGTATACCGCGCCTCGCCAGACGGGGACGACACGGACGGACAAGCGATTGCGGGCCATGAGCCTGCCGGTGTCGTCCACAGTGTCGGGACCGGAGTAGGAGACCGGCTTGCTGCGCCGGGCGACCGCGTCATGGTGCACCACTACATCGGGTGCACGACGTGCGACAGCTGCAGATCCGGGTGGCCGCAGATGTGCACGCAAGCTCCGTTCAGGGCGTTCGGAACTCAGGAGCACGGTGGGCACGCTCCATACATCGTAGTTCCGGCAGCGACCTTGGTGCCTCTCGACGACTCATTGAGCTTCGAGGCGGGGGCGGCCATCGGATGTGGCACCGGCACGGCATGGGGTGGCCTGGAGCGCCTCGGCGACGTTGGGGGATCGACCTTGGTGGTCTTCGGACAAGGTCCAGTGGGGTTGTCGGCGACGATGCTTGCGACAGCGAGGGGTGCTCGTGTCATCGCCGTCGACCCAGAACCGGCCCGCCGGGTTCATGCCGAGCGGTTCGGCGCCGTAGCCACCGTCGATCCGACAACGAGCAGTGCGTCGGACATGATTCGGAACTTGACCGACGGTGCGGGAGCGCCGCTCGTACTGGAAACCTCCGGAAACTCCTCTGCAATCTCCGCTGGATTGAATTCTCTGCGTCCGTGGGGAAAGATTTGTCTGATCGGTTTGGGTGCGGGTGAGGCACGATTCCGGGTGACCGATTTCTATCGAACACAGGTTACAGTCATGACGTCGTGGACGATGTCCATCGTTCAACAGCGACAGTGCGCCGAATTCATTGCGCGCGAGAAAGTGCCGATTGACGAATTGTTCAGTCACCGTTGGCATCTGAGTGAGGCCGCCCAAGCCTACGAAGAATTCGACAAGCAGAACGCCGGGAAGGGTGTGTTCGTGTTCGACCCGCTGGATTCAGATGTCGAACGAGTCGGTGCCGAATCCGCTATCCCGCAAGAGGGCCGATAATGAACACAGTAAATCCACGTCGCCGCCTCATCGGAGGATGCATCGGCAATGTCTGCGAGGTCTTCGACTACTCGATCTATGCTCTTGCCGCACCGGCGCTCGCGCTGCACTTCTTCTCGCGGGAGAATCCTACCGCCGCCTTGCTCGGAACCTTTGCAATCTATGCATTGGCCTTCTTCGCGCGACCCGTCGGGGGCGTTTTGTTCGGCTTCATGGCGGACAGGGTCGGCCGCCTCAAAATATTGTCGTTGACGATTCTGCTGATGGGCGGAGGAACGGTCGTCACGGGGTTGCTTCCCACGTACGAGACAATCGGCATCGCTGCGCCCGTGCTCCTCGTTCTGTGCAGGCTCCTGCAAGGACTTTCGATGGGAGGCGAATCGTCAGGCGGCTACAGTTTCATCGTGGAATCCGCACCGGACGGCAAACGCGGACGTTGGATCGGTTTCGCCGTGTGCTTCATCTACGTCCCGACTTCGCTCGCCGCAGTGTTCGTCCTTGGCGTCCAAGCAGCCCTGGGCAGCGAGGCCTATTTGGATTGGGGCTGGAGAGTGCCGTTCATTTTCGGTGGTCTCATCGCAGTGGCAGGGTTCTGGATACGCCGAACGCTCGACGATCCGGAGGAATACACTGCCGCAGTTGCCAATCAAGGTGACGCGCGGAGCACGATCCGGGAGGTAGCTGCTTCGAGAAAATCGATGCTGCGAGTGATACTTCTGCAAGTTCCACAGGCCGTAGGAGCCTATCTTCTGGTCGGGTACATGTTTACGTTCGTCGTGAAGACAGGCGGTCTCGGTGAAAAGCCGGCTTTGTTCTCCAATGCCGCGGCCATCCTGGTCTTGGCAGTAATCGCAGTGTTCTTCGGCTCGCTGGGTGACCGTATCGGTCGAAAGCCACTGCTCATCGGTGGCGCGTCGTGGTTGGCGGTGACCGCGTACCCGGCGTTCTCGCTCGCCGCGTCCGGAACGCTGTTGGGTGCACTCGTCGGACAGAGCCTTCTTGCGATCGGAGTCGCCATCTTCGCCGCCGGTTACTTTGTCACGGCCGTAGAACTATTCCCGACTGCAGTGCGCGGCACCGGTCATGGGTTCTCGTTCAACCTATCCGCGGCCATTTTCGGAGGGACCACACCGCTCGTCGCCACCGCCCTCGTCGGCTCTTTCGACAGTCCAGTTGCCCCTGCGTTCTACGCGATGTTGTTGATCCTCACCCTCGGTGCAGCCGGCATAGCCATGACGCCGGAAACCAAGAACACCGACTTACGAACATCTGTGCAGTCGACTGGATTAACCGGGAGGATCTCTTCGTCCGATCGATCCACTGTCGACACAAACAGCAGTTAGACGCAACGGCACCAGGCGCGCTTCGAGGTGTTCAACTAAAAACAGCGCCCCGCTGCTTAAGACGAACAGGGTGCATCTTTGCCTCGATCCCGCCCTCGCCGGACGACTCTTAGGGTCTGGTGAGGGCGGGCTGATGAGCTGCAGGAACTCTCAGCGAGAGAGTGGGAAGGATGTGTAGACGAAGGTTGCTGGGACCTGTCCGAGGTTGCGCAGATCGTGCATACTGCCAGGTAGCACGATGCTGTCACCCACTTCAAGGCTCACTTCTTCAGTTTCGAGGACTATGTCGAGCGCCCCGGAGGTCAGCGTGATCACGTGAAGGGCATCGTCGAAGTGAAGATCGAGTACCCACTCCTGGCCGTCGGACAGAGGCGGAACAGACAGTAGGCGGACTACTGCTCCGCTCGAAGGTGGTTCAATTTCCACTTCGCCTGCGCGGCTTGCCAGTCCTTGCTCTGGACGAAATGGAATCTGTGGCTGCCACCAGACCTCTTCGATCGCCACCTTCCCTGGATGGGATTCGGCCATGTCTCGCGCGTCCGAGAGGACCACCGACCGACCCTGGGGATCTGTGCCTACGACGATCCGTCGATTCTTCGATGTGCTCATGTCCGTCATCTCTTTTTCTACTTCCTGGTTGGTGCGAGACCATCGTAATGATGGCTCGTTTTTCGCTCGGTCTCCCTCCACGGGAGTCTGGAAAATGCGCGACCCACGAACAATCCGAAGGTCTTCTTGGCACGGCACCATCTCGTAGATGAGATGCAGCCGCACCCTGCGTCTGGTTCCGGCTCAATGGTGGTGTTAGTCGCCAATTTACATGCCACCATTCCGGGCAGTCTGGCAGCTCGATAGGGGACTCCTAAAACGGTTATTGCTTGTCTCGATCGAAAGTGTTGCAGTCGGGAGAATTTCAGGATGGGCTGCTAAGGGAAAGGTGGATTCGAACCGGAGCAGCAGAGGGTTCTCGAACTGCTCGCACCGTCCGGACACCCGTAGACTGGCTGCGCTGGGAAGCACGATAACTCCGCCAGCTCGGCCCGCCGACTTGGCTAGCCGACTATCGTCACTGCTCCTGCAGCAGTCCCTGTTCTCGTTGTCGTGGCCACCCGGCCTGTGCGCAGCGACATCACCACTTCCGCGCGGGTCGGACGCAAAGCTGGTGGACGTACTCGCAGGGCCTCCCTCGGGCGTCCTGGACCCGCTACCGTCCATGACATAGGCCGCGCGATGGTCGGTCTCGTTGTGACAATCATCTGGAGGGAACTGTGTCGCGAGTGTTGATCACCGGGTCGACCGACGGCATCGGCCGCGCCACCGCCGTGTCGTTGCTCGACGACGGTCACGAGGTCGTCGTGCATGCTCGCACGCAGCAGCGTCTCACTGCCGTCGAGGACTTGATTTCCCGTGGCGCGTCGAGCGTTGTCGGCGACCTTGCGCTTCCTGAGGAGGTGGAGCAGATTGCCGAGCAGGCCAATGGAATAGGGGCTATCGACGCGGTAGTCCACAATGCCGGAATCATAGACGGGCCTTCGTTACTACCAGTCAATGTTGTTGCGCCATACGTACTTACTGCTGCAATCCAGGGTCCGGGGCGGCTGATCTATCTCAGTAGCAGCATGCACCGCGGCGGGCACACAGACCTCACTGGCGCAGACTGGTCCGGGTCTCGAAAGACCGTCTCGTACTCGGATAGCAAGCTGTTCGTAACGGCGCTCATGGCTGCGGTGGCCAGGTTTCGCCCCGAGTCGATCTCGCACGCGGTCGATCCTGGTTGGGTGCCGACCAAGATGGGCGGCACTGGTGCCACTGACGACCTTGCTCTGAGCCATGTCACTCAGTCATGGCTCGCAACCACAGACGATTCGCGGGCGTTCGATTCGGGTAAGTACTGGCACCATCAGCGCACCGCGGTGCCCCACCGAGCAGTGCACGACGAGCAGTTTCAGACCGACCTACTCGCCGCTCTGGCGCAGCACACCAGAATTCAGCTGTCGAGCAACTGATTCGACGTCGCTACAAGCAAGATTGGAGCACATTCTCATGACCGTTACCTACGATTTTACCGGTAAGACTGCCTTCGTCACCGGTGGCAGTGCAGGCATGGGCGCGGCCACCGTCCGCGCCTTCGCCGAAGCCGGTGCCCGTGTCGCCGTTGTCGACCTCGACGGGGACGCCGCCCGGCAACTCTCGGACGATCTCACGTCTCGAGGATTCGAAGCATTGGCGGTGCGGTGCGACGTGTCCGACGAGGATCAGGTCGAGGCTGCAGTCCGTGCAACCGTCGAGAAATTCGGCAGCCTGGATATGGCGTTCAACAATGCCGGAATCATGTTGCCTCCGATCGATTCCGCCGATGAGACGGCAGAGGCTTTCGACAAGATCGTCTCCGTCAACTTGCGTGGCGTCTGGGCAACGATGAAACACGAGCTGGTGCAGATGCGAACACAGGGGTCTGGTGTCATCGTGAACTGTTCGTCGTTGGGTGGTCTGGTCGGCGGAGAGGGGCGGGCCACCTATCACGCAACCAAGCACGGCGTGATCGGTGCCACCAAAAGCGTTGCGCTGCAATATGGACGTCATGGAGTGCGAGTCAATGCGGTGTGTCCAGGCACGATCAGCACGCCGATGGTCGAGAAAATGATCGCGGGTAGGGAGTTGGATCCTGACGCTGCGGCAGCAGGAGTGCCGTTGGGGCGATTGGGGCGACCCGAGGAAATCGCGGCGGCTGTCTTGTGGCTCAGCAGTGACGCATCCAGTTACGTCACCGGAGTGGCCCTTCCCGTCGATGCTGGATATACCGCTCAGTAGGCAGCCCGACAGCCCGTCGGCTCCAGCGGTGAACGTGCCTTACCCTGAGTTTGACGCCATGCTGTGTCCTTTCAGGGATTCGAGGTCGAGGCCGTACGTGTTGGCGTGGCGGACTACTTGCGAGAGTCGTTGCAACGCACCTTCACTCCCGTCGATCGATGCCTTCGGCTTGTCGGTCAACTCGCCGGAGAGGGTGCGCAGGACTTCATCGGCGGTTCCCTCGATTGTCACCTCTGCTGTATCGGTCGTGTTCGCCAACGTTGTTGTAACACCATCCGTTCCGGACGAGAGCAACAGGACATCTCCGTCGGCGACAATTGCTGCAGTCAGGCTGGGGAGCCCGGCAAGATCTTTTTCGGTTCGATCGGGATACAGAGCCATGATCGCGAACACCAACCATCGACCCTGACTGTGGTCGCCGTCGATGCCTGAGGCGAGCAACGGCGCGCCCCAGCGCGCGAGGCCCACCAGTGCAGTCTGCAAGCCGTGACCCCATTCGGTGAGCTCGTACACCCGTGCCGAGATGGGCGCGGGTCGTTCGGTCGAAGTGACGACGCCTTGTTCCTCCAGGGTCCGCAGCCGTTGCGCGAGGAGGTTCGTTGCTATGCCCGGCAGCGATTTCTGAATGTCGTTGTATCTGCTCGGCGTAATCAGAAGCTGGCGAATGATCAGCATAGTCCAGCGATCGCCGACCACGTCCAACGCACGTGACAACGCGCAGAACTCCCCGTAAGTCTTCATGCTCGAAACTCTACGCTTGACAAAACAGAGCATCAACTGGAAATAATAAAGTGGTGACCTCACCTGAGATGCGACCACAGAAGTCGCACGTTCTGATCCTGGCCGCTCTGTGCTTGGCCACGTTGTCCATCAGCCTCGCCACCACCGCGATCAACGTGACGTTGCCGACGCTTGCCGTCGAACTCGAGGCCAGCAATCGGGACCTGCAATGGATCGTCGATGCGTACAACCTGCTGTTCGCTACTTTCGTGCTGGCCTTCGGCAGCCTCAGTGATCGCTACGGACGTAAGGGCGCGCTTCTTCTGGGTCTGGCCGTATTCGCCGGCGGTGCAGTGGGTGCCTCGTTTGCGAGCAGTACCGGGCAGCTGGTGTCGTGGCAAGCAGTCATGGGGCTCGGTGCCGCATTCGTCTATCCGACGACGCTGTCGATCTTGTCCAATGTCTTCACCGATCGCGCGGCAAAGGCGAAAGCAATCGGCGTGTGGGGCGCTACTACCGGCGTAGGAGTTGCGTGCGGTCCCATTCTGGGTGGCCTCCTGCTCGAATCATACTGGTGGGGAAGCGTATTCCTGGCCCTGTCGGCTGCCGCCGCGATTTCTATCGCCGCAACGCTCGCCGTCGTCGAGACCTCGAAGGATCCAGCAACGCCACGGATCGACTTCGGCGGACTCGCCCTGTCCGTGCTCGCGGTCGGCAGCCTTGTCTACACGGTCATCGAGGCACCTGAACACGGTTGGGGCAGCTGGACGACGATCATCGGATTCGGGCTGGCAGCAATCCTTTTCGGTACACTGGTGTTGTGGGAGCGGGGCCGCGACGAACCGATGATCGACGTCACACTATTCACCAATATGCGGTTCACCGCCGCCAGCGTCTCGGTGACGTTCGCTTACTTCGCTCTCTTCGGCTTCATCTTTCTCATCACCCAGTACTTTCAACTCGTACGTGATTACGGTCCTTTGGAAACCGGCCTCAAGTTCATTCCCGTCGCAACAGCCATCGCAATCGGTTCGGTGGTCGGCACGCTCCTGGCAGTACGAATCGGGAACAAGTTGGTCGTGACGACCGGTCTGTTGTTGTTCACCACAGCTTTCGTGTGGATCGCGACGTTGAGCACGTCGACGAGTTACCTCGAGATCGCCGGCCAGATGATTCCGCTCGGCCTGGGGCTCGGCCTCACGTCAGCGCCCGCGACCGAAGCCATCATGGGCGCGGTACCGCTGAACAAAGCGGGTATCGGATCGGCCATGAACGATGCAACACGTGAAATCGGCGGCACCCTCGGAGTGGCCGTCATCGGCAGCGTGTATTCCTCCCTCTATGCATCCACCATGGCCGACTCTGCCGCGACGCAACAGTTACCTGAGAACGTGAGGTCTCTGGTGGAAGAGTCCGTAGGAGCAGCCGATATTGCGAGTGAGCGACTAGCGGCGGGAGGCAATTCGGCTGGTGCGCAGGCGGTGTCCGATGCCGCTGCCACCGCCTTCCTCGACGGTCTCTCAGTGGGAGCGTACGTCGCAGCAGGGGTCACTCTCATCGGTGCCGCCATCGCTTTCCTGTTCCTCCCTGCCAGGCCCCGAGAACAATCGACGCCGACCACTTCCGCAGGTAGAGCGAAGGATTCAGCATGAAAATCGACGGTACTATGAGCCATTTTCACACCCCGGCCGCTCTCGATGCACCGGTCGGCAAGCTGCGGTACATCACGGGTGGTTCCGGGTCGCCGATCCTGTTACTGCACACGGTGAGAACGCAGGCCGAACATTTTCATCGACTGATTCCACTACTTCTTCCGCACCATACGATCTACGCGTTGGACCTGCCAGGGATGGGCTATTCGGATATCGTCCCCGGTGCGTCCTACGACGAACCCCAGATGCGACGCGGGGTCGAGAACTTCCTCACCGAGATGGATCTACGAGACGTCACGATCATCGGCGAATCGATGGGCGCAGTTCTTGCGCTGACAACAGCGGCGAACCAGCCTGGACGGGTTCGCAAGGTGATTGCAGTCAACCCCTACGATTTCGCCGGTGGACTGGCCAGGTCCAGCCTCCTTGCACGATTCGTCCTCGGCGGAGTCCTGATGCCGGGTGTCGGCCCCCTACTTGCCGGAGTCGAGCCCAAGCCGGTGATGCGGGCAATTTTGCACGGCGGCCTGGTCGACAAGTCCGCACTCACGGATGAGTACCTCGAAGAATTGCTCGCCGTGGGGCGTCGCCCGCACTACTCGACAGTTGCACGCGGGGTGTACGCCAATCTCCCGAGCTTGATTGCCGCTCGGTCATGCTATATCGAGGTGAAGGCCGACGTGCACATCGTCTACGGCAAAGATGACTGGTCCCGCCCCTCCGATCGACGCGCCAACCAGGCACTGCTGCCCAGTGCTGAGTTCGTGAACGTTCCTGCAGCAGGACACTTCATCAGCCTGGAACGGCCCGACTCCATCGCCGTTCTGGCTTAGTGGATCTCCTGAATCGTAGACCTTCACGAAAGCTGGACGCGACGGCTCGACTGCTCGATTGACGCCACCTCACGGCGGTGGCATCTCGAGTACTCGCGAATTGTTCAGTCGCCACACCAGGTACGCCGTACCCAGCCGCGTACGACCGAATCCGACGAACGGGTCGAAGCCCAGAAGCTCCGTTATGGTCAGGACCCTCGTCTGCATCGTGCTGTGGTGCACACCCGCCTCACGCGCCGCCTCGCGGAGCGATCCTGACTGCACGATCGCGCGGACCGTCGTCGATCCCCACGTATGGTGCAGAACTGTTGCCAGTTTCTCGACGTCCGGTTGTCGAGTTGTACCGGGGGTGTCGGCCAGCAGATCGGCGAGTCCGCCGAAGTCGGCTGCGTCGACCGGTCCGGCCTGAGGATCGTCGCAGAGTCTCAGAGCGACAATGGAAGTGCGGAACGAATGATGCAGATCCTTAGGTGTAGTCGCGACGCCGATGCCGCATGGGCTCGCGTCGATGGCCGTGACGCGCTCGGGAGCGATGATGGCGTGGAGTGGCCCGAACTGGGTTGGCACGACGTCCTCGGGGCCCGATGGACGCACCTTCCACACAGCGAACAAAGGAGCTGTCACTACGCGATACCCACAGTCGGTTGACAGGCCGAGGGCCGCGGACGACAGGCGTCGCTGTTCCTCGCTCACCGTCTGATCGACCAGCAATCCGAAGTGACGTCGGTTGTCGAGTTCGCGACGCCCGTGACCGTGTCGAATTTTGACCGCGAGAGCCAGGCGTTCGAGAACAATGGCGTCGTTCGGCCGATGGGGACCCTCGCGTTCGAGCCACACGCACAGATCGTCGATGACGACCGTCGTCAGATCCGTCCGCCGTTCCGGTGCCGGGCCCGGGGCATTGTTACCGTCGGGTGCTATCCGTTCAATCCGGTCCGGTTCCGTCCGACCGAATCCGACAACGCATCCGGACAGCGATGCGGCCGACGCGAGCAAAGCGCGTGTATTGACGTTGCCGACGACGAGTTCGTCGAAGCAGGCGATGATTCGGAGTCCCAAGCTCGCTGTGGGGTCCAGTCGCGCGATGCGACCCAACAATTCCTGCATCAGGTCACCCCTGTCGTATGAGCCGACGGTGTGCTCCACTCGTGGTCAGTCGGCAAGAATCTTCTCCACCCAGGCGTTGCGAGTCTGGATCATGCTCCGCCCGACGGTGGTGTGGGGGGCGAATATGTCGCATGCGTGGAACGCGCCGCCCCAGACGTGAAGTTCGGCGTCGCCTCCGGCCTTCCATATGTCACTGGCATAGGCGATTGCCTCGTCGCGAAAAATCTCTGCGGCACCGACGTCGATAAATGTAGGTGGCAAGCCGCCGAGGTCGATGGCACGCGCGGGTGAGGCGTAGATGCTGACGTCGTCGGTACCCCGAGCGCTTCCGAGCAGGGCATCCCATCCGGTGACGTTGCTGATCCGGTCCCAGACGCCTACCCCGTCGAACTGGCCGGTAGAGGGGGTAAGGCACCGGTCGTCGAGCATCGGGTAGTCCAAAACCTGGCCACAGAGAGGCGGACCTCCTCGATCACGCGCTGCCAAAGCCAAGCCCGCTGCAAGCCCGCCACCGGCGCTTGCTCCGGCGACCATGATGCGATCAGGTCTGAGATTCAACAACGTCGCGTTTTGAGCGACCCATTCGAGTGCTGCGTACATGTCCTCTCGGCCGTACGGGTCGGGAAACTCCGGTGCCAGCCGGTAGTCGACGGTCACCAGTGTGACTCCGAGTCGGTCCACCCAGTCGAGCACGAGGTCGATCCCGCTGAAGCGGTCGCCGAACATCAGTCCGCCCGAATGCGCGTAGAGGACCACAGGGGCCGGTCGATCCGGCGGGTCGTGGCGCAGTACCGACACGGTGATCGGATCACCACGGTACCCCGGTACCGCGACGTCGAAAACGTCAATTCCTCTGTCGCCCAACAACTCTCCTAATGGGGGCGAGGCGTAGGACGTTCTCATGAAGTCGATGAGGTCGGGGGTGATGGTTGGTGGGAACATTCCGCCGACCACGGCCAGACCCGCCTTCAGCTCAGCGTCGAACGGTGGACGCACGACTCGGGATGCGTTCTGCACCTGGACCTCCCATCGCAACACCGACCCGTAACGGTACGCACGATCGTCGGGCGGTGCGGCCGATTGGCGTGTTCGACTCCGGCGACCCGCCGTTCGGCGGGTGACGCAGGCCGAATTGCGTCGCGTTGTCGGTTCTCTCGAGACTCTTCACGGACGAGTGTGATGTGAGACATACCGAACGGCTACAAGGCCTTTCCGAAAGGACCATTGACATGACCAGAAGCTTCGACGGCACCGGAATCGACCGGGTATTGAGCGAGTCCGTCGGTCGACAAGCGGTACCCCATGTCGCCGCGATTGCCGCCGATGCCGACGGGGTGTTCTACGAAGGCGCCGCAGGCACGCGAATAGCGGGGGAGTCGACCGATCCCGTGACGACGCGGACGCAATTTCGGATCATGTCGATGACCAAGATGGTGGCGACCACCGTCGCGCTGCAACAAGTCGAACGCGGCGATCTCGACCTCGATGCACCGGTGGAGGACTACGTGCCCGAGTTCGCGGACGTCAAGGTTCTCGACGGGTTCGACGGCGACAACCCGATCCTGCGCGAGCCGGCGAGCAAGGCAACGGTGAAGCAGCTCGTGACGCACACATCTGGCCTCGGCTACTGGTTCTGGAACGACCAACTGGTCAGGTTCGAGGCAGTTACGGGCGTACCGAACGTCGTTCCAGGGAAAGCGGAGGCTTTTCAGGCACCTCTTGTAACCGATCCGGGCACCGAGTTCGTCTACGGCATCAACACCGATTGGCTCGGCAGAGTGGTGGAGTCGGTGGCAGGCACGGGCCTCGACAGCGTGATCAAGGACGGTGTCACGGGACCTCTGGGTATGGACGACACCATGTTTGTTCTGGACTCCGAGAGAACGGCTAATGCAGTGACCGTTCACGTGAAGGGTGAGGACGGAGCGTGGACGTCGGCGGGTGAGATTCTCAACCAGGAACCCGACTGGTACGCGGGCGGGCATGGCTTGTATTCGACACCGCAGGACTACATCCGGTTCGAACGGGCACTGCTGCGCGGCGGTGAACTCGACGGCGTCCGGATCTTGGCACCCGAAACGGTCGATGCGGCGTTCCGCAATCAGATCGGCGAACTAGACTTTCCCGCCGAGATCCCGACCGCAGACCCAGCGACGACAGACACGATGTACGCCGGTCCCGGAAACAAGTGGGGCTACGGTTTGATGCTGAACACTCACGACGTGCCCGGCGGTCGCCGCGCAGGAACCGGAGCATGGGCAGGCTTGTTCAACACGCACTTCTTCATCGACCGCACCACCGGAATCTGTGCCTCTATCTACACCAATTCACTGCCGTTCATCGCACGCGACGATGCGTGGAAAATGTACGGCGACTTCGAGAAGGCGCTGTACGCAGCGCTCTGACATCAGGCCGCGAGACATTCGGCACCGAGTGGTGCCCTGCTGGTGCGCTCAACAGTAGTGACTCCCTCGGAAGGGCTGACCCGATTAGCTTCTCCGGAAGAGGAAGTCTGGCGTGACCGATCAAGCCGAGCAAGTAGAAGGTGGGCGATCGATGTTCGGGGATTACGCGCGCCGTGAGGTTTCCGCCTCCAGACTCGACGGCACCACTGAAACGAAAGGATGAGGATGCACACCAGAACACTTGGGCGTGATCTCGAGGTATCCGCGATCGGATTCGGGGCGATGGGCATGTCGCAGAGCTACGGCCCGAACCCCGGCAGCCGCGACGACATGATCACAGTGTTGCGTTCGGCAGCCGATGAAGGAGTGACGTTCTTCGATAGCGCCGAGGTCTACGGCCCTTACGTCAACGAAGAGCTTGTTGGCGAGGCTCTCGAACCTATCCGCGAGCAGGTGGTGATAGCAACGAAGTTCGGCTGGGATATCGAGAACGGCCGGGTCGCCGGATTGAACAGTCGTCCCGAGCAGATCCGGCGTGTGGCCGAGGCGTCACTGACGCGGCTTCGTACGGACGTCATCGACCTGCTGTATCAGCACCGTGTAGATCCGAATGTCCCGATCGAGGATGTCGCCGGCACCGTCGGTGAATTGGTCCGCGAGGGCAAGGTCCGGCACTTCGGGCTCTCCGAGGCTTCGGCTACGACGATTCGCCGCGCGCACAAGGTTCATCCGGTTACTGCGGTTCAGAGCGAGTATTCGCTGTGGACTCGGGATCCCGAACCGCAGGTGCTACCCACTCTGGCCGAGCTCGGAATCGGTTTCGTCCCCTTCAGTCCGCTCGGCAAGGGATTCCTGACCGGCGCTGTCGATGCGTCCACAAGTTTCGCCGACGGCGACATCCGCCACCGCGTCCCGCGGTTCGAGGCGGAGAACCTTGCTGCCAACCAGTCGCTCGTCGACCACGTGCGAGGCCTTGCCGATACAAAGCGCGTGTCACCAGGTCAGATCGCCCTGGCCTGGCTGCTGGCGCAGCAACCATGGATCGTTCCGATCCCGGGGACCCGCCGTACCGCACGTATCCGCGAGAACGCGGCGGCCACCGAGGTCGGGTTGTCCGCTGACGAGCTGAACGGCCTGAACCTGCTGGCAAAGTCCGTTGGAGTGCGCGGGGACCGGTACGACGCCGAGCACATTGCCTTGGTCAACGGCTAGGTGTAACTACTGATCGACCGGCGCAGGCGAGCCTCGATCGACACGCCATTCGGGTCGAGGGCTTCGTAGTCGACTGGCGATGCGTCAGACAAACGCGATCAAAATCGAGCCGGCCCACAGTCTGTTGAGAACGAGCTGAAAGAGACGACATGACCGCTAGCGAATTCGATCAAATTTTCCCGCTCGGGGAGCCCAACGAGGCCTATGCGCAGTATTTCTCCGGCCAGAGCTACCTAGCTCCGTTGTCCGATGGCAGCGTCCCCGTCAGCAACGTCAGTTTCGAGCCTGGTTGCCGCAACAACTGGCACATACACCACGGATCTGCGGGCGGAGGCGACCAGATTCTGCTGTGTACGGCAGGCAGTGGCTGGTACCAAGCCGAGCACCAAGATCCAGTCAGCTTGGCGCCTGGATCGGTGGTCCGGGTGCCGGCAGGCACGAAGCACTGGCACGGCGCAAAGGCAGGCTCGTGGTTTTCCCACCTCGCCTTCATAACGCCTGGCGAGAACGTCAGCAATGAGTGGCTCGAACCTGTTACCGATGAGGTGTACGCCGCGCTACCAGACAACGGCGAAAAATCAGGACCACTCGGGGACTGACGCGATAACGGGTCAACGGTGGGTGGGTAATGGCCAGGCCGCTGCCTCCCTGGGCTGTGGTTGCGTCTCCACCAAGAGCCAGATCCTTCGTGAGTACAGAAACATCCACGGCCAGTCATTTGTTGGTCCACCACACACCACGGCAGTCCACATTCGTTCAGGCTCGCCTGAGGCCGACAAGGTATGCCTCGTTCAGTGTCACGCAAGTTTTAGAAGTCGCCTTCGAGTCCGTGCCATATTCGAGGACAGGCGGCGGAGTTCGTTGACACAGATGTTGGCTGCGGGGCACGGTCGTGGGCATCCCAGAGACTGTCAGGTCGGTCGCTGCGGAGCAAGAGATCCCGGCCGCTGTCGCGAACCGGATCGCGGCCGCCGTGCAGTCCTCCCGCTCCGAGGGAACCCGTAAGACGTACGCGGCCGCGTGGAGACGCGCCACAACTGGTGCGAGTCGAATGGTCACGTGAGGATGCCGGCGCACCCGATCGGCGTCGCCGCTGACCCGTTACTGGTCGACGACATCAAATTCCTCGTCGGGACCGCTCGGGCGCGGTGCCGCGGGTGGGCAGACGAAGTCCTCGAATGCCGCGACTCGGCTATCCTGCTCTTCGGGTTCGCCGGTGCCTACCGCCGAAGCGAACTGTCCGAGATGGTGTGCGGTGACGTCACCGTGCACCGGCACCACGGATTGCACATCCGACTGCGGAAGTCGAAGACCGACCAAGAGGGTAGATCGATTGATCGTCCACGCGTCAGCCCGTTGACTCGGCAGATGCCGGCCCCCACGACGCCAACATAGGGAGTGCTCGAGCAGTAGACGACTCGGGCTCGACGGTATAGATGATCAAGCGTTGCTCCGGGTCGTGCGGCGACACAAGGGATTCGATGCCGAATGCGAGTCGGCCGACCACGGGGTGAGCGATCTTCTTGTCGACGGACGTGCGATCCGCTACACCATGATCGTCCCACCAGCGGGCGAAGTCCACACTTTCCGAACGCAATTCGTCGACCAGAGCGATCAATCGAGCGTCGGCGACATGGCGACCGACCTCGTAGCGCATCGCCCCCACTGCGGCCGACGCGTAATCGGACCAGTTGACGATGCGCTCGCGCGCACGCGGGTCCAGGAAGAGCCAGCGCACCAACACCGCGCCCCCAGCGATCTCCTCGCCGAGGACTGCCCGCGCCAGCATGTTGCACGCCAGGATCTCCGATCGGCGCCCGAGGACAAGCGCGGGAACGTGATCCAAGGTGGTCAGCACCCGCATCAGACCGGGATCGGGACGCTGCGCGTACTCCCACGTACTGGGCCGTCCCCGGCGGATCGGAGCGGCAAGGTTCCGCAGGTGCGCATCCTCGATCTCGTCGAGGCGCAATGCCCGGCTCAGGGCATGGACGATGTCGTCGGTGACCGTGTGCTGGCGGCCCTGCTCGAGTCGACTGTAGTGATCGGTGCTCAGTCCGGCGAGCACCGCGAGCTCCTCCTTGCGGAGGCCCGGAACTCGCCTCGGTCCAGGGAACGGCGCAATCCCCGCCGTCGCCGGGGTGAGTGCGTCGCGTCGTGAGCGGAGGAATGCTCCGAGTGCGGATCTGTCTGCTGGCACGCTGCTCAGAGTACGGAGATTACACTGGGTGCGCCTGGTCACGCCGTGACCAGGCAGCGCTCGCCCTGGTGCGATACCGGGCTGGACGGTGAAATGGTGGTCATGAGCAACCTATTGCATTTGTCCAACCGCACCGCCGTCGTCACCGGTTCGACGAGCGGAATAGGCGCAGCCACCGCCCGCACACTCGCGGCCCGCGGAGCTCGCGTCGTGATCACCGGGCGCGACGCCGAGCGCGGCGCACATCTGGTCGCTGAGATCGAACGCGACGGCGGATCCGCCGTGTTCGTCAGCGGCGACCTCACCGCTCAACCGACCGACCTGCGCCACCTCGCAGAGCAGTGGACCAGCGCTCTCGGCGGGAGGGTCGACATCCTGGTGCACAACGCGGCGATCTGCCCGGCCGTCGACACCGTCTCCCTCACCGATGACGATCTGGACGCGGCACTTGCCGTCAACATCCGGGCACCGCATGTTCTCACCGCCGCACTTGCCCCGGCGATGGCCGAACGGGGGAGCGGGGCAATCGTTGTCGTCGGGTCGTGGATGGCCACGGTCGGCCACGCATTCGTCGGCCTGTACTCCGCCACCAAGGCGGCCGAAGCTCAGCTCGCTCGAAGCTGGGCAGCCGAGTTCGGACCACGGGGGGTTCGAGTGAACACCGTCGCGCCCGGCGCCACCCGCACTCCGATCAACGATTCGGACGGTGACGTCATTGCGACGATGACCGCCGGCATACCGGCCGGCCGGCCGGGTACACCCGAGGAGATAGCGTCGGCCATCGCCTGGGTGGTGTCGGACGAGGCGGCCTACCTGCACGGGGCGACGATCCCGGTGGACGGTGGCATCACCGCGACCCGTTAGGCGGCGGTGGCTGTGGTGCTCGTGGATTGCATCGCCGGGGCCCGAATCCGATGACGAATCGACTGTCGAACCCGAGATCAAGCGCGCAACTCTCGCATCGACGACCGCGGCAAGAACCAGAAACGCGCTGAACAGGTCAGCCTTGGAGACGGCTACGCCATCTCGCTCCCGAGTCAGAACCCAGATCGCCGTCCCAACGTTGCCCAGAGCTCGCGCGCCCAGCCACGACCATCGGGGGCGTCCCAACGGACAAACCGGATGTCCGAGCCAGATACAGCGGGTCCGGGGTACGAATCCCTGATGGCGCACACCAAGTGCCCCTGAATAGCATTTATGCTGGTCAGGGGCACTTTTTGTTGTCCGGATACTTATGGGGACCTGCAAGCTTCGCAATAATGGCCAACTCTGTGACCTGCGGGTTCTCAAGCGGCGTAGGGAGTTTCGAGGACTTGAACCTCAATCGCTTTTACCGGGAGTCAAGTGCATGTCTAACGACTTAAGAACTGCCTCTGAGCTGGCGCTGAATCCGATCTCCGGACAGCGGGATTGGCTCAGGGGATCGCCGTCCCCCCCAACTCATCACTTACTCATCTTTTTGGAAACGCGGCCTCACCTGAACGGCGGTGGTTCTTACCGGATCTGTTGGACAAGCTGGCCGCATGTGCCAGTCGTCAGGCTCACCGATGGATCATCCGGTCTGAGCCTGGCGGCATGCTTCAGATGTGTGCCGGCTGTGAGTGCCCCTCTGATCGAGGGACTCCGAGCACTGGCGGGGAGGTGATTGCCGGCGTCACCCGGATGCGTGCTGAGGATTGCTTGGGCGTCTGTCGGACGCGAATCCTGGGTGAGGCTCGTGCACGCTGTCAGAAGCGGTGTCGAAGCACAGCTGACGTCTCCCGCGTACAAACACAGACTGCGTCGCCGAGGACATCGAGACGACTGCCGTCGACGAAGATGTCGACAACGCTCTGCTCAAGCCCGCAGCCGACGGCCTTCACCTGTGGCTCGACCCCCCCGAGTGTCGCGACGGTATAGCGAGGACCGGGCCGCAGATCTCCGTTAGTTCCGTTAAGAAGTACGTAATGGGTTTAGTCCGCAGCGCGCTCCATAAGGCGATTGAACTCTTGGTTGACGAGCTCCGCGGTCAACCCACGCGCCTTGCCCACTTCGAGCGTTACGCGACTGCAGGCCGTTTCGGCAGCGTCAAGTAATAGCGCGATATCTGCGAGATCGTTGATCATTATTTGCTGCCCAGCGGCGCTTATGAAGTCTTCGGCGTGATCACGAAAGAAATGATGGATTAGTCGATTCCTCTCCGACACCGCGCGGCGACAGGTCTCCAGGTCGGCGGGACCCAGACGGTTCTCTTTGGAGATGGTGTTGACAAGCGCGCCGGTTGTCTTGCGGAACAGCTCGACGAACAGAGCGTCGATTTCGGTTGCCCTGTGAATAATCTCCGATCCTCGCGCAAAGGCCACAAGATTGACGAGCCCATGGTCGAACACTTGAGCCTTGTAAGCAGTGAGGCCGAACCGTGCGAACACTTCTTTCACACGGGCGTCGTCGTCGGGTAGTTCATCTATGAGAACGTAGCCGTCCTTGTCTGGCACGGAGCGAGTCTATCGTGCAGAGAAAATCTGTGGTGGTTACTTTCGGCCGAAACGTAGGCGGCTGCCGACTCACATGACGTGTTTTCCGGCACTCGGTGATGGCTGAATGGCTGTCGGATCGGCAGACACGTCATAAATTAAGCGAAAATCTTTGATGAGCGACCCCATCTCGTCGTTCGTGATACTGATCGCGGGGCGTCTTGCGCGGAGATGGCGGACCAGCTCCGTTGTCGGCCAATGTAATTCCTCGTAGAAGCTCTCGAAGGATTTTCCGCTCCGAATAACGTACTCGCGTGCCTGTGAAGGCCAATCGACGTCGTTGCGGCGAAGCATGTCGATGGCGACATCCACGTCACCGACGTGGGTGCGACCCGGGTCAAGATAGCTGCCGAATACGTAAAGCCGATTCACAGTTAGCAGCTTGGTCGGGTCGGCGTTGTATTGACCGGCGCGGTCCACGATTTCGTTCACGTATTTGTCCGCTGTCCCGCGGGTGATTGGTCGGGAGAAAGAAGCCTGCGCCAGGGCGTTGCCTTGAGTTGTAGTGACCCAGAAGTCCTCTCCGTCGGTGGTCGCGCCGGATCGTTCAAGATAGCCGGCAGCGGCCAGGGCGTGGAGGGCGGACATGGCTTCTGCGTCGGTGATGCCTAAGACCTCGGCAGCGACCCCGATGACGTGGGGAATCCGGTACCAGCGTGCCAAGGTACGGGCTGTCGTGGCAGGCAGTTCGGCGATCTCCTCGTCTTTGCTGATGCGCACCCGATCATCTTTTCATACCGCGTTGCACTTGAAACGCTACGAGCGACCAACCTTGACGTTGCACTACCGGATGCGAACCATGACTACTGCCCGGCCTGTGCCACACGTGTGCGTTGTGTGGTGGCTTGGATACGAGTTACTCATCAGTGCAACGTATTTGATGGCTATGGTCGGTTGTGTTCGCGTGAGTTCGTTGACTAAAGCCCGACGCACTGCTCAGGGTGCAATACTTGGCGCAGCTGGTTGACGGCTCAAGCGACTGCATCGTGCAGTAGGTACGGAGTAGGCGGGCGGGGTCTGCTGTCGTCGCTGGTGTGACCAATGCACAGTCATGAACGTCGAATATAAGGAAGTGTCTGTGAACCTGTACGAGCGCATCGCCTCATCTTTGGCAGACACGTCTGTGCGGATCAATGCCACTGTCTTCGAGGAATGCGCTACTAGCCTGTTGAGTGTGACGTACCCGAACATGGTTCCGGTGCGTGGGGGATCCGATTCTGGTCGTGACGCTGATCTAATCCAGTCGCCTGGTGTGGACCCGGTACGGATGGCAATCACGTCATCACGAACAGAGAATGGCGCTAGGTCTAACCTTCGGACCGCGATGAATTCACTCACCGAGCATGGTCTTCCCGGGGAGTGGCTGGTATCTGTCAGTTTGGCAGAGCTCAACGAGTCGAAACGTCGCAAACTCTACGAACTCGCGGAGGACCTCGGATACCGCTTGCACGCGATCGTGGATCGGAGCTTCTTCGCCGACAGACTTCTCGCAAACGGTGAGTGGCGGAAGAAACTACTCCGCCTGCGTGGTGGTCCATTCTCCCTTTCCCGAGTACCCGCGTCGATCACGTTTGGCGCGTCTGCGCCGAGCCTCATCGGACGGGATGGTGTGCTGGAACAGCTTCAATCGCTGACGAGTGACATTGTCGTGTGGGGTCTGCCAGGAGTGGGAAAGTCCGCTCTGCTGAGCAATATAGACGAACTGTACTTCGTCGAAGGCATACCCAACGACGAGCAACTGATGGCAGACATACTGGAGACGCAGCCGTCCTACGTAGTGGTCGACGATGCCAGGCGGAGGTTGGCTGTGCTCGAGCAGCTCACCGTGATCCGCAGGCAGGAGCAGCTCGCCTTCGCGCTAATCGGCGTCTGCTGGCCTCACGAACGAGATGAGGTCGGTGCGGCGCTTCCGGATCGGGTGGAGTTCGAAGTCGAGCCGTTGGTTCGACCGGACATCGCGAGGATCGTTCGCAACCGTGGAATCGAAGGCGAGATCGAACTGGCGCGGATCTTGGACCAAGCGCAAGGTCGTCCGGGATGGGCTGTCTACCTCGCGGATCTGACACGCACAGACGTCGGGTTGCCGGACGTGTACAGAGGTACTGCGCTTCATGCCCGCGTCCTCACCTACCTGGAGCGCGCGGGTCTACGAACCGCGGCCCGTGACATTCTCGCGCTGATCGCTCTACTCGGCACACTGCGGGACTCGGAAATTTCAGAGCTTGCCGGACAGCTGGGGCACTCGAGGGCAGTAGTGACACAGGCAATCAACGAAGTCGCTGTCGGAGGGTTGCTGGACGTGGACCACCACTTTGGCTCAGGAGGCGAGTACGAGAACGTTTACAAGGTTGCCCCGGAAATACTCGCTGTTCCCATTACCGTGGAGTATTTCTTCTCTGGCATCACCCCCGTGATTCCAGTGAGCGAACTCTTCGAATCATGGCCCCACAAACGACTCGAGATCGCCCACGCGGTCGCAAGGTGCGCGGTAGCGGAGGCACCCAACGCAAACCTGACCGCGCACAGACTCTTCGACCTGGTTATCGACGATGTCGAGGTCGCTGGCGCACGTGAACCTTTGCTGCAACAGTTCTTGCACCTTGGCCCGGCGGAAGCAAAACTAGTCGTGGATCGGGCCGTTGCGAACTGGCGCGCTAGTGTGGGCGATTCGGCATACGTCACAAGCGCCGCCCTCGACGTAGTGACCAGGTCACTAGGCGCGGCGATAGCGCATCTGCACGTATTCGAGGTCGCGGTTGTGGCCGCCGATGTCGCCTGTCAGATTCGCCAGTCAGGTGGAGATCCGAAGTCCTTCTGGACGAGCGTCGTCGACAATGTGCGTGGATTCGGTCCCGAGGGCACCATTCAGATAGGTCTACTCGCAGAGATGTGGTTGCGGATCCAGAGATGGACAGAAGACGACGGCAGAGTGTCTGAACGCACCTCGGTCGCGGTATCGGCTCTACGCCAGTTGCTTCGTCCGACGTTGGATGCGAGTTGGATGAGCGCCGAAGACCTCAATGTAGCTCGAATGGTCAGTGCGACTTTGCCTGCACACGCGATGTCGACGCTCATGGACCGAGTATGGGAGCCATTCGGAGCCGAACCGAGCAACCTCACGCGCTCTGACCTCAAGTCGCTCGTCGACCTGGCCAGCGAGTGGTCGCGTGTCGCGCGCGGGCTCGAATCGCATCCCGGCGCTCGCGTCTCCGCAGAAGAAGCATCTACTGCAACCAAAGTAGCGATCTCCATTGCGGATTACGTCGTGGACGCAAGCGCTGACTACCCCGGCCTTCGCGCTCAAGTACGCGCCCTTGCTGAGCCGTTGGGTAAGGACTACCCCGAGACGGACCCACTGCTCGCGTTCCTGTTCGAGGCACGGCCACCCGGATCGAACTGGAGGCAGTGGCGCGAACACATAGAAGAGGAAGCTCGTACGCACGTCGCCGCGTACCTTGTCCAAGACCCAAAAGTCTTGTGCGAGCGATTGGCACTACTCAAGCCCGAGTTCGACGGAACCGACTGGGGTGTCGCGAACCGTTCGTACACGGTATTCGCGGCGATCGCTCGCTCTGACGTCCGGTTAGTGCCCTGGCTAGAGGCCGCACGAACCCACGGGCTTTTACGCGAAGCGCACCCTGTGCTCAGTCGTGTACTCGATGATTACGCACTCGAAGACGACCTCTTCATCGAGTTGTTGGACGAGCCTGCCGTCCGCGGCGCTCTGGTGAATACTGCCTTGTCAGAGCGGCATGTCGATCGCTACTTCAACCTCGTCGAACCGAGAGTCACCCCGCAGGACATCGCTGAGCTCGAACTGGTAGTCCGTAGGAACGAACACGCGGAAAGTGCGATCAGGAGACTTCTAACGTCCGACAGGAAGGATCTCCGAGCAGCCACCGCAGCAGCATTGCTCGCTGCCAGCGACGATCAAGGCGCGTTTCTAACTCCAGGGCTCGAGCCGTTGTGGGTTTCGGCAATAGCGCAACTCGAACTGCCGATGAAATTCCATCTGTACGGGGATCACGAGTTCTTTGACAAGCTGCTCGTCAGGACTCCTCATGTGTATGAGGAGGTGTTCATCGGTGCGATGAGAAGGTCCTCTACGAGCGACATTTTTCACGTTCTAGACGCTTTCGATCATTCCGGTTACAAGCTGGACATCGACGCCAAGACCAGGATCCTCGAAGCGTGTCCTGTTGACTCAGCTCGACGCAGAGTGTTCTGGGCATTGAACGGTGGGGACAGCAAATGGGTAGCTCACCTCCTTGACACGCACGTCGTAGACACCGAGTTCGTTCTACACTCGGCCAACAGCATTGGGCCAGCAATACCAATCCACGACCTGGCCCGAATTCTAGTCCCGCGGGGAGTGGACCCCGGTCAGATAGCCACCTTGATAGAGCTTGGCACTCACTGGGGCGAACGCCACGAACGTATCGCCGGTCATCTCGAGCAGATGAAAGATTACGCACAGTCGCCCGATCCGTCGGTCTCCTCCGTCGGACGAGCAGGCATTGAAATATTCGCACCACAACTGGAGTCCGCCCGTCGCCAGCACAAGCGGATGATGATACGCGGGCGCCACTAGTTTCGGTAAGGCGCATCAACAAGAACGCCGACGACGAAAACTGTGGCAGCCGAATCTGTTCAGTGTGCGATTGGAGGGCCAAATCACCCAAGACCCGTCGATGAGGTTCGACGGCATTGTGGCATGTACGCCCACAGCATGTACCTGCCAACCGCGCGCAGCGATTCTGGCCCGGGAAGTGGGCTCCGGGCTGCAGGTATCCCAATGTGCTTGTCGTATGACTCATTTACGATCAGAACATGACTCGACTCGGAGGATTCCCAGAACACCGCCCCTCCGATCTCGACGCGTTATTCGAGTCCACGACTCCTACGTCGGGGGCCGAGGTGATACGGTCTTCGATCCCTCCTGGGCCTAAACGTGAAGCTCTGTTGAACGAGCTACTGGGCGCCTTGCAAGAACAATCAGGTGACATGACTGCGATGATTGACGAGCTCCGCGCACTCATGGCCGGTCGAAATCTCACCCAGCTCATCAATTCGGTAGTGGTACCAGCAATGACCGTTATTTACAGCAGCCAGAGTGTCGCTGACGGTGACACCACGTCTACGTGGGCTGCGAAGATCGAGTACTTAGTCGGCGTTGCGCTATCCATAGATCCCGCAGGGGAAGAGGGCACTCCCACTGAGGTCACGCGCCGCGTGACTCAACTGATCAGTGACATCTTCGAAGCCGATGAAGTTCGCATGGCCTCGAAGGCCATTGAGGACGCCGCCGACGGCGAAGAAGAGCGTGGATTCCTACTTCATCAGATGCGGTTGGATTATCAAGCTGATCGGATGCCCGGTTATGCGGCGCACCTCGAACATGTGGACGCCGAAGTGTCTGGGCGACACCGCGACTATTATTTGAACGGGCTCGGTTTCGACCCAGCTGACGTCATTCGTTGTACGCGACGTGTCGCCCGATCTGCGAACCAAACATTCTCGGACGGGCTCAACACTGTCGCTGACGCTTTGAACGGCGGCGGTTCGAAAGTTGAGGCGGGAGAAGCGATCCGTACAGCGTTCGACGCGATTACACTTTGGAATCCAGCCGATGTGGCGGAGAAAACTGGTATCGCTGTGGAGCAGGTTGCCGCCATGCTGGACTTCTTCTCGACGAAGTACGGTTGTCAACCTGAGTTCCGTTCGCCCAGTGACTTAAACCAAGCACGCACCCACCCCTGTATAGCGATCGACGAGGGCACCTACCTCGTTCCAGATCCGTGGGCGCTCTCGGCCGTCATCCACCACCGGCTTGCTGTGGAACCGAAGCGTGACGGCTACGACCCGGCGAAGTACTATAAACATCGACAGGACGGGCATGAGCGCATGGTTGCTGGCGCGCTGGAGAAAATATTTGGTGCTGCCAACGTCCACTCAGGGCGACACTACGACCTGGCCGCCGGTACTCACGGCGAGATCGATGCCCTCGTCTGTACAGAGTGGCCGCTGGTGGTGGAGGCCAAGGCTATTGCACTGACCGAACCTGGACGGCGCGGGGCTCCGCGCCGGGTAGACGCAAAGATCAAGACCATCCTTGGTAAAGCGCTCGAGCAGACTGACCGCGCCCTTACCTACATCCTGGATGAGGGAGGTCGATCGTTCGCGCCAACGGAGAACGGGCAGCCGGTCCAGCTACTTCCAGAGGAGCTCTCGGGCGGCACAGCGATCATCGTGACCTTCGAACGGATCGATCCGTTCTCCTTCAGTGGTCTTGCTGTCGCGGGTGGCACCAGACGCCCGACCTGGGTCGTCTCACTCACCGACCTTTTGATGGTGGTGGATTTGCTCGACAATCCCGCGGCGTTCCACCACTACGCTCGCATTCGAGCAGGCATGTACGCGGCGCAGGCTTCTTCGTCGACTGAGGCTGACGCCGTCGGCGCATACCTGCTCTCACGCTTGAGCATATTGGACTCCGCGGACGTCAACACGAGAATTCTCATTGGTTACTCCTGCGAAGAAATCAATGACTTCTACACACGGCAGGAATTCGGACTTTCGGCGAAGAAGCCCTCGACCGGCGTATCGGAAGACGTCGTCGGCGCTTTGACGGATGCGCTGAAGGAGCCCGGGTGGGTGACATTTGTCGATGTTGTAATGGTCGCCGACGCTTCTATCTGGAAGAAGTGGAAGAAATTCCGGAGACGGCATCAGAAAGGTGGTGTATTCACTCTTAGCGAGCAGGCATCTCTCGTCATATCGTCCTCGGCGAAGGCGGCGCTTGAACGCGTCGGCGACTTAGTTTCTATCAACTTCCCGGGGAGATCCTGATCGCACGACGGAACGAACGTGAACCGGAGTGATCGGCCGCACTTACAAAGGTCGATCGCCGGCGCTGCCATGAAGATCAACCGCATCACGTCACGTGTAGCACCTGTACATGCGGCCGACGATGGCCCTCAAGTGGTTCGGAACAGCAGTTGTGAGGGGGCATCGTATCGGCTTCGTCGGTAAGCTGAACGTCCAACGATTTGAGGAGTATCCGGGTGGACGAGCATCTTGAACGGCGAAAGTTTATGCGACGAGCCGTTGAGATGGGCAAGCAGAGCAAGTCAGAAGCCGGCAACAAGCCCGCAGTAGGTGTTGTGGTAGTCCGAGACGGTCGGGTGCTGGGTGAATCGTTTCGAGGTGAGACCGGCGAGGGTCGCCACGCCGAGTACGGTTTGCTCGAGCGGCTCAGCGGAGAGGGCGTTGACTTGAGCGGGTCAACCGTCTACACCACGTTGGAACCGTGCTCACGTCGCAACGACCCGAAGAAGCCATGCGCGACTCACCTGATTAATCATGGCGTGAGTGCAGTCTACGTAGGGATCTACGATCCGAACCCAAAGATTTATCGTGAGGGTTGGAAAATGTTACGCGATGCGGAAATCTCGATGAAGGATTTCGACGAGGACTTCCGTGAGCAGATTGCAAAAGACAACAGCAGTTTCATCGATCAGTACAAGATCGCTATTGGTCAGCGCGGTAGCGCTTCGTTCGACTATTCAATTGGAGACGGCAGCTTCAGCGTCGAACACGGGAATCTAAAATTTAGATTTAGGTTGACGCGATGCGGTCATGACAGCGTGTACGCCCTCGATCACACCAGTTACGTTGCTGATATGCGATTCGCAAAGGAATTCAATGAGATTGATGATCCAGGTGCGTATGATTGGAGCCACTACTCGCGTAAAGTTGCAGTCGGAAACATTGCTGCCGTGAGATCCCAAGGCGGATTTCTACTGCTTAGAGTTACTGATGTCCGAGACCGCGAGCGTGGCGCAGATCGTACGGAGGTCGCGTTCGACTTTGAAGTCCGCCTGGGGCGTGTCATCCCAACTCTGTGATAGGTAAAAATTCACCCCAACGCGTAGCTGCGTTGGGCACGTTGCTGCCTACACTGCACACTTCTGTAGTTAAAGAAAAACGCACGTCCACCACCACGGCTTGCTCGGGGTTGTTACCGTCTTATCGGCGTGGGGGTCAAAGAGCACTTGCGTCGACACGGCAGACCAGGAGGGCAATGTGCGCGTCTCGCGCCTGCGGCTGAAAGACTTCCGCGGTTGGGCAGAGCTGGATCTTCGACCCGAGAAACATGTGGTGCTTGCAGGCGTGCCTCGATCGGGCCGTACCGATGTGATCGCCGCACTAGCGAGACTTCTAGATCCCGCGTACATCCGCGTGCAGCCGTCGCTCACCGACATCCGACGGCATAGGAATGGCACCTCGACGAATGTAAGTGACGCATCCACGTTGGATGACTCTGGTGCACCGAACTCGCCGTGCGAGGACCAGCCCGCCGAAGACGCGTGCACGACGGACGGCTCTAGTGCGCCGACCCCGCCACCCGAGAATCAGCCCGTCGACGTGCTGGCAGCTGGACCGGCCGGCGGGACTAGTGTGGATGAACCAACCCTGGCTCCCTACGCCGAAGTCGAGGTGACCCTGGTGGACCTCGATCCAGAGCTAGAACAGTTGTGCGATGGGTTCCTTGAACCGCTCGACGGCGACCAGATCGACAACACCGGAAACGCGGCGTTCGACGCAAAGCTTGGGGTGCGGCTCAGCTATCGGGTCACCTACGATCCGAAAGCCGACTCTCTTGAGCACGTTGTGTACTTTCCGGCACGTAGCAACCCCGCAGTAGCGCAGTACGCGAAGGTCCCTGTTGCGACCCGGCGGGTCCTTCCTGTCATCGTCCTGTCAATGCAGCGCCCGCTTCAATTGAGAGCTGAAGGTGCGCTGCGACGGCTTGTTATCGAAAGGAACGCCGAAGGGGCGTCCGAAGCGTTCCGAACGCTTGAGAAGTCGGTAGCCACCGCGACAGCAGCACTCGCGCGGCACCCCACCATCTCGGCGACCGTAGACGACGTATTGAAGGTCGGGGAACTCTCTCACCATCTAACTGGGACGCCGATTACGGCCGACGCTGTGCGGTTTCAACCGGAGGACGGCTCATTGTCAGCCTTGCTGCGCACCGTGCAACCAGCGCTGGAACTCGACGACGCGGGCTTGCTAGGCCTGTCAAACCACGGATCAACGACGTCGGCGGTCTTGGCTGCGGCCGAGGCGCTGCTGCTCGCCACCACTACTGACCGCCCAATTGTGCTCGGCGACGACTTCGGCGATGGACTGGACGCGGCCACCTCCGAACATTTGGCCGCGTCGTTGCGCGCCGCCGCCGCGCAGGTGTGGGTGTCCACGCGGCGGCCTGAGGTGGCACGAGCGTTCGCTCCTGCCGAGCTGGTGCGGCTCGCGCGCCTCCGAGGCATTCGAAGCCACCACCAGCTTGCGGTGCCGAGCGACCGGAAGGAAATTGCGGTGCGGCGCCTAGTGCACACTCAGCTGCTACCCGCTCTCACGGCGCCGGTAGTTGCGATCGTGGAGGGCCCACACGACCTGACAACCTTCAGCGCGGCTGACCGCTACCCGGGAACCGCCCGCTCGCCTCTCGCGGCGATGGGCGTGCGCCTTATATCGGCGGACAACGGCTCCGGCGGCGGAACCGGTCAGATCCCGCGCGTAGCGAATCTTGCGCGTTTACTCGGGTTTCGCGTCATCGCGCTCATCGATCGCGATCCGGACAAGACTTCGGCGACGGTGCTGGCAGACATCGAGGCCGCGTGTGACGCGGTGGTCCGGCTTCCTCTCAAGACCGCGATCGAGCAGGCGTTGCAGTCGGGCGTCAATGTCGTCCACCTCCGTGCCGCCTCAGGGGTGCTGCCTGCGTATGGAATCCCCGATCCGTCCGTGGGCACGTCTGATGACGATGTGCCTGGCGTTGTATCGACAGTCCTGCACAAAAAAGGCTTACATGAGCAGTTCCTGGACGCCGTCGTCGAAAGTGCGGGCGCGCTGCCCCCTGTCATCGAGGAAGCTCTCGCGACCGTAGGCCTTGTAGCGTCCGCCGCGTACGCCGGTCCTCGCCGTATCGATTTGTTGACCCCCACCGCGACGGTGGCATGAGCAGCGAAGTGACTTTCACCCCAGTCGGAACGCAGATCGACGTAATCAAGTCGGTGGCCACGGTAACCGTCGTGCTCGGGGGAGCCGGCACAGGCAAGACGACGACGGCGGCTGCGGCGGCCGCGGATTTCATCCGTTCAAACGACGCGTCGCACGACGCGCAGCGCCACAGAATGTTGACCGAGAAAGTAGCGACGCCGTTGCCGTCCCGGGCCCGGGTGCTCCTCATCTCCTTCTCGCGGACCGCAGTGGCTCAGGTCGTCGAGCGCGCAGGGCTCGTGGTGGGGCCGTTGCTCAACCGCATGGACATGGTCACCTTCCACGGTTTCGCTTGGCGCATCGTGAACGACTGGGGCCCGGCATACGGCCATCCTCCGCCGATACGGATCCAGTCGGAGGCAGAACACCGAGTGCAGGGCTCCGTTCCCGACAGTCTGCGCTACGCGGAACTAATCCCGATGGCACTCGACATCCTCAATAATGACGCGGTATCCGACTACTACCGCCGTCGCTATGCCTTGGTGATCTGCGACGAGTTTCAGGACACCAGCAACGAAGAGTGGCAGTTCATGCAGGCCATCGCGCCGACGTCGCGCCGGATCCTGCTCGGCGACGTCAATCAATGCATCTACGCCAAGATGAAGAGGATCGACCCTGACCTCCGTGTGGCGGACGCCCTACGGCTTCCCGGCTCGGTTCCTATCTACCTGCCGGTCACCAGCCATCGCGACACGACAGGCGTGCTGCCTGCGGCGGCCGACGCAGCGCGCGAACGCCGATTCAACGACGCAGCGTTCGTGAGTGCCGTAAAGGGCAGGCGTCTTGTCGTCACGCGGATTGGGGGCAGGGCCCCGTACGAGACCCCAATCAAGATAATCGCCGCGGAACGCGCGGAGCAGCACACGGTGAGTGTGTTCACCCACACCAACGCAGCGACAACCGAACTGTCTGACGTTCTGACCGAAAGCGGAGTGCGGCACGAGCAGGTTGGTCTTTCCGAGGCGTACGCGGAGGCGTTGAACGCGCAAGCGGCTATGCTCCGCTACGCTTTGCACGGCGTACCCGGTCGATCGGCCTTCGCGGTCTACGTCGCTGCGAATTACCGGGCGCACACGCCGTTGGTTCAGGACATAGTGCAGAAGACGAACCCGGTATTCGAACGCGCCCTGTCGTATGTGGCCAATGATCTTCTCGCAGCGTCGAACCCGTTGGATGTCGACAGGCTTGCCGACGTCGTCTCGGGTGCTTACTCGCGCCTAGGAACGCGCCGCGGCCAGGAGACATGGACCCTAGCGGCCCGTCGTACCCGGGCAGCGTTACGGCACCTTCGCGACGGCGGGCCATTCAGCGTGGTCGAAGCGGAATTGGAGCGGTATCGCCACTCCACGCTGGTGGGAAACGGAGGATTGCGACCGCACCCGGTGCAGGTCATGAATTTGCATCAAACCAAGGGGAGGGAGGCCGACGTAACGATCCTGCTCTTGCAGGACGATGAGTACCACGGCAACGAGGGACACCCGTACCCAACTTTGTCGCGTCTACTATACGTCGTACTCACCAGGGCACGTCGGCGCGCACATATTGTGGTTCCTGACCGAGTGCACCCGCTGTGGTCGCCGATCGTCGATACTTATGACAGGTTGATCGAGGAGACGACTTTAGGCAGTTGAGGCGCTGCACGCTGCAACTTGGGTCAATCTCTAATGAGTTTTGGCATCGGCTAACTTTCGATTGACTATCTATCTCAAACACAGCTCAAAATTTATGTGGTGTAATACGCGTCCGTCGCCCAAGCGTTGTCGCGAGCCGGCTATCGCTATCGTCGATCAAGTGAAAGGCGAGGCTACTGGTTGTGCTGCGCTGACCTTGAGCTGCGGGCAAGTTAGTCCCTCTTCAAGTGTGGCTGCCTTGAGAGTGGGTTGCTGGGTGTTCGCAAACCGCCGGTATGACCGCTGCCGACTGGTCCAGGTCGACAGCGTGATCGGCCGGTGTTGCACTTATTTTCCAGCTCATCACTTTCAGTCGTGGTGGAGTCGAATGGCCATGGCGGTCCGTTTACACGATGGTGGACCATGCGGGATTCCGATGGACTGAAAGCAGGTCGCCGGTGGTCATCTTTTACTCATCACTTTGGGTCGAACTCGCATGGACGCAGACGGACACAGGTGGTCACTCGATTCGCCGAACACCCTGCTCAGCGGGCCACCGATGGACGCGAGTGTATCCACTTGAATTGTTATCTCTTGTACAGCGGGTCCGGGGTTCGAATCCCTGATGGCGCACAAGAATGGCCCCTTGACCAGCGAAAATGTCGGTCAAGGGGTCATCTTTTTGCCTCGACGGATCAGGTCAACTCATCACTTTGCGGGCAAAGTGATGAGTGAATCATGGTGTGTTTTCCCAGGTCGCGTTCGATTTCGCGGCGGTCGTGATGATTCGAATCGCAAGACTGTGTGTCATGGAGTCAAATGAGTCGGTGGCGGTGCTTCCATGCCTGCTACCTGCGCATCTTGCTGATTTACGGGTTTCGGATCGTCGTCGGGGCGCGGCCACAGGGGAAGGTCATCACTTACTCATCACTTTGGGCCACCCATGCTCGGCCATGGGCCGCACTTGCGGGCTTCGGTTTGCCGGTGTGGTCAGCGGATGGAGAGGACCGACCCAGCGACCGCGGGGGAGTTTTCGGCGTGTGTCGCCTCGAAGCGTGTTCGCTGCCAGCTTCGTTCAGTGCCGGGCGGCGGAACTGGTATCGGGGTCGGGGCGGTGCCCGTGCCGAGGTGTTGTTCTGCGTGCTCTGGAACGGGAGCGCAGGTAGTTGATCGCGATCGGGAGTATCGACAGTGCGACGACTGCGATGAGAATGATCTCGATGTGGTTGCGCACGAACGGGATTCCGCCGAGTAGGTAGCCGAGCATCGGTACGCCGGCACCCCAGACGACGGCCCCGATGACGTTGTAGACGAGGAAGGTTCGGTATCTCATGCTCGACGCGCCGGCCATGACGGGTGCGAGTGTCCGGATGACGGGAACGAATCTGGCGAGTACGACAGTGCGTGCCCCGTAGGTGCCGAAGAACGACTGGGCGCGGGCAAGCTGCGCAGGGCCGAGCCGTTTGGCACCGGGTCGGTCGAGGACAGCAGGGCCGGCGGCGCGGCCGATCAGGTAGCCGCATTGATCGCCGAGAACGGCGGCGATCGGTGCGGACACCAGGATCACCCACAATGGAACGAACGGATCGGACTGCGCCACAAGCACTCCGGCGGTGAAGAGCAGAGAGTCGCCGGGGAGAAAGAACCCGATCAGCAGACCTGTCTCGACGAACAAGGCGACGAGCAGCCCGATCAACCCGAATGTCGCGACGAGCGTGCTCGGGTCGAGGACGCCGCCGGTCAATCCCGACGTCACAGCGAGATCCTGTTCATCAGCAGTCGAGGTGGCGTCGCGTCAAAGGCACCGGCGGAGTCGAGACGATGCAGTGCGTAGCTGCCCAGGGTGACCGCGCAGGCTGCGAGGAGCGCGCCGGCGAGAACGTCGGTGAGCCAGTGGACGCCGAGATACATCCGTGTGCACGCAACGGCAACGGTCACTGCCAGAGCGATCCCGAGGAGCAACGCTCGTACGCCTCTCGATCGATGTATTCCTGCGAGGAGGGCGAGCATGAGCGACAGGGCAGCGGTCCCGGTGACGTGCCCCGACGGAAACGAGAAATCGGTTTCGAGCATCAACTGGATCGACTGCGGCGGCCGCTCGCGTCCGACGACCAGTTTCACGATCGTGCACAGCATCGACGCCGAGGCGACGGTCGCCAGCATCACCAGCGCCGGGCCGTAGCGTTTGGTTCTCCACACGATAAGCACCGCGACCACGAGGCCCAACGCGGCGGTCTCGGCGGGGCCACCCGCTGTGGTGACGGCGAGGGCCAGATCATCGAGCGCGTGCGTTCGGTGATCGACGAACCAGGCCGCGACAGGTGCGTCGGCCTTGGTCAGCCATCCGTTGGTGTGGACTGCGACGGCGAGTACCACCACTGCGAAAGCGAAGCCGAGCGTGCCGAGGATCGTCGCTCCGGCATGGTCGGAGCGGATGCGGAGCATGATCCCGGCTGCGAGGAGGCCAACTGCGATCACCAACCCGGCGATCTCGACGTCGGCGGTGGCGGCTTCGGTGAGCGCTTCGGCGGCTGTTGCGTGAACGGCGGACATCGATGAGGAGAGGAGCACGCCGATCAGTGTGTAGAGCAGCTCCTGAAGAACCGCTGAGAGCGGCTCGTCGGTGCCTGAGTGGGTCTGTTGTACTTGCGTCACATATACGGACGGAGTTGTCGATGCGGGTTCTGGTGGTGGAGGACGAAGTGCGTCTGGCGGAAATGGTCCGCCGCGGTTTGGTAGCCGACGGGTTCACCGTCGAGGTCGAGCACGACGGTGACAACGGGTTCCACAGCGCCGCGACCGGCGAGTTCGACGTTCTTGTTCTCGATATCATGCTGCCGGGCAGACATGGGTACGACATCGTGCGCGATCTCCGCGCGCAGGGCGTGTGGACGCCGATTCTGATGCTCTCGGCCAAGGACGGTGAATACGATCTGGCCGACGCCTTCGATCTCGGAGCGGACGACTATCTGGTCAAACCGTTTTCCTTCGTCGTCCTGGTTGCTCGCCTACGCGCCCTGGTCCGACGGGGCGCTCCCGAACGCCCTTCCGTGCTCGCAGCCGGCGATCTCGAGTTGGATCCCGCACGTCACCGTGTCACCAGGGGCGGAACGGAACTGGCGCTGACCCCTCGTGAGTACAGCGTGCTCGAATTCCTGATGCGGCGCAGCGGCGTCGTGGTCACCAAGTCCGAGATCGTCCGGTCGGTGTGGGACGTCAACTACGACGGGGACGAGAACATCGTCGAGGTCTACATCGGGTATCTCCGGAAGAAGGTCGATCAGCCCTTCGGGCGCAAGAGCATCGAGACGATCCGCGGGGTCGGATACCGGCTGGCAGGAGACTGAGCGCCATGAGAGCTATCGGTACCTCCGTGGACCTTTTGCGGCCACGATCGTGGACGGTGCGGGTGCGATCCGCGGTCGCCTCGACCGTGGTCCTGGCCGTGTGCCTGATCGCGGCGGGTGGCGCATTGATCGGTATCCTCTACAGCTCACTCGAATCCTCCGCTCGCACGGCCGCTGACACCCGGGCCGTACAGGTCAGCGAGCAACTCGAGACCGATCGTCCCGCGCAAATCGACGAGTCGTCATTGGCAACAGACGGCCAGATCGGCATAGTGCAGGTCGTCGACGGGAGCGGGGCGGTAACGGCCTCCTCGCGGGCGGATGGCGGACGTCCATTGTCCACGGTCGAGGTCGCACCCTCGACCACTAGGGATCTCGGACGCATCGAACAGGCCGAAGACGGTGACTTCTGGGTCACAGCTCGCGGCGCGGAGACGGCGGCCGGGCCGGTGACGGTACTGGTCGGGGCCGACCGTGAGCCAGTGGAAAAAGTGGTGTCCACAGTCGCGATTCTGCTCGCCATCGTCGGTCCGGTAGTGGTCGCTTTGGTCGCGCTGGCGACATGCCGTCTCGTCGGTGCGGCGTTGAGCCCCGTCGAACGCATACGCACCCGCGTCGCCTCGATCTCGAACAAAGATCTGGGAGAACGTATCCCGGTGCCACAATCCCGCGACGAGATCGCGCGACTCGCAGTGACGATGAATCGGATGCTCGAGCGGCTCCAGGCCGGACAACGCGCGCAACAACGATTCGTCAGCGATGCCTCCCACGAGCTTCGTAGCCCGCTGTCAACCATTACTGCCGCTCTCGAGCTCGCCGCAGCAAGGCCGGAGCTGATCGATGCCTCGCTGATCGACGAATCGTTGTTGCCCGAAGCGCGTCGGATGCGCCGGCTGATCGAAGACCTTCTCCTGCTTGCTCGTTCGGACGAGAAGCAATCACCGCTCGGCGCGGTCGACGTCGACCTCGACGATGTGCTGTACGAGGAAGGCAAACGGATCGACGCAATGACGGATCTGACTGTGGGAACGTCGATCGTTCCGGTCCGGGTAACCGGAGATCAACCCGCGTTGGCGAGAATGGTGCGCAACGTTGTCGACAATGCTGTTCGGCACGCCGTCACTCGAATCGAATTGTCCTGCACACCGTCCGGAGGGTCCGCTGTCATCGTGATCGATGACGACGGCCCGGGGATCCCCGAACAACAGCGTGAACGAGTCTTCGATCGGTTCGTACGGTTGGATGCATCCCGCACACGCGACGAAGGCGGTGCCGGTCTCGGATTGGCCATCGTCGCCGGCACCGCCGCCGCCCACACAGGCTCGGTGACGGTTTCCCGTTCCCCGCTCGGAGGAGCACGCTTCGAGATCAGAATTCCGACGCATCAGCCCAGCGGATCGAAGGAACTCACCTGATATCGCCGAGATGGCTCTACGGTCTCGTTCGGTCCGGTGAGTGCAACGCCAATGCCATCCGCGGACACAGGTCGACGGCCTTGAGCGCATTACCCAGAGATCTCGAGGGGACGGTCGGATCAGGAGTTGCAGACAGCGGATATCCCCACTCGTCGCAGGACAGGATCTCGGGGAGCAGTTCGGTGCACAGGCCCCGGCCGTCGCAGCGCGTCCAGTCGATGTGAAGCCTGGACTCTGAAGTTCTGTCGAGTTTCACCAGGTTCTCCGCAGTCGCGCTGTTGCCTCGCAGCGGCCGGTGCTGTGCATGCGCACGTCGTCGGCGAATGCGGTCAAGGCCGACAGGACGAGCCGTACGGTTCCGTCGGGATGGTGGCATGCACCGCGCCCGTCGACGAGTCCGGCATAGCGGCGGATCTCGTGGATCGTCTGTTCACCGGGACGGTGGTAGGCGAGGTCGGCGAATTCCGACGCCAGCCGGGGAAGCCCGTTCAGGCAGGGCCCGCATTGCCCAGCGCTTTCCCGTGCAAGGTAGTCGACTATGTCGGCCGTGGCACGAAGACCGCAGGTGTCGACTGCCAGCGCGTGTACCACCCCCGCTCCCGGACTAGCGCCTATCGCGGCGAGAGATTCTCTCGAGAGGCGTCGCCCTGCGAGGTCCGCTCGGTTGATCCAGGTTCCGTGATAACCGCCGACCAGCACGGCGCGAGTGTTGTCCATGTCCGCTCGTCCGATATCGCCGACAACCCACTCGAGTGGGCTTCCGATCGGTACCTCGACAACGCCGGGGTTGTTCACTGCGCCGGACAACGTCACGAGCATCGTTCCAGGTTCGCTCGTAGTTCCTGACGATCGGAACCAGTCGACGCCGAATCGCGCAACGGTGGCGACGTGCGCGAGAGTTTCGACATTGTGCACGAGAGTCGGACGTCCCTTCATTCCCGATTTCGAAGACGATGCCAGTGAGGACCGCGGAATCGGTGGCTTGCCCTCGACCGCCGCGATCAGAGCCGTCTTCTCCCCGGAGACGAAGCGTCCGGCGGACACGACGACGTGGACGTCGGTGCGATCCCAACCACTGTGTCGCCGTTCGGTGATGGCGCTGCGCAACCGGTCGGTATTCGGGGCCGGTACGACAAGGAATGCGTCGGTCGCACCCACTGCTTCCGCGGCGATCGCCAGGCCGTCGAGAACGAGGTGTGGTGAATCGGATAGTAGGACAGCGTCTTTGCTGCTCATCGGTTCCCCCTCGGATCCGTTCGCAATCACTACGGGTCGGCGACCGGTGATGGCGGCCATCTTCGCCCCGGTAGAAAAACCTGCGCCACCGCGCCCGGCCAGGCCGGAACGTGAGATAGCCGTGATGACCGAATCGTCGCCGGCAGGCACCGGCCCGAACGTGTGCGCATGTCGGTCGAGGTCGAACCCGGCACCGGACAAAATGTGAGTGAGGCTGGAGGTCGTCATTGCTGTGCTCCTGCTCTGGAGTGGTGGAATTCGAGAAAATCGTGGCGGAGCCGGAACGTCGTCGCTGCCGTCACCAGTACCGCGCACCCTGCAGCAATGGAAAGGAACCATGCGTGTCCGACGTCCGTTCCGTTCCCCAGGGCGTGAGCGAGGGCAATCGGCCACAAGGCATACGCCGACCAGTGAACGACCCGAAATGTTCTGTGCCCCAATCGGTGCCTCAGCAGAGCAGTGGCGACGACAACGATGATCAGATCTACGGCGAGGGTGCCGAGCCCGAGCCAGAACGGCCGGTAGCGCCCGAGAAACGGGACCACTGAGTCGACGACGTTCAGCTGTGCGTAGGGATCGAAAAGCAGTGCACCCACATGAATCACGATGAGCAGCGACCCCAGTAGAGATGTGTTCTTGTGGAGTTCCACGACGCCGAATCGTGGCAACGTAAGAATCGGTCGCCCCGATCGCGTCACCGTTCCCGATGCCATGGAGAGGGTGAGTATCAACAACGCCGCGATGCCGGTTCCCCGTCCGAGTGCCCACAGTGCTTGATCCATCAGTCCTCCTCGGTGTTCGGATGTCCACTGTGGGAACTCTTCTCGAGCCATCCGGGTGTCACTGTCGTGTCACCGTCGGCATCGATCATTCGCGCGGGAAGGCCGATGTCTCTCAACCATCGCACGGCGGCCGAACCTTTCACGACGGCGGCGGTACTGGCCGTGTTGGCCAGAAAACAGCTCTGTGCGGCGACAGTGACTGTGCGCCAGATTGGTTCGACGGGGACCAAGAGCTGCGGATCGAGGATGTGATGTGCAGTCTTTCCGCCTTTCGACCATCGCCTCCGCTGGGTGCTCGACGTGGCAACTCCGACGCCGGACCCGATGGTGACGTTCGTCGAAGGTTGGTTGTCACCGTCGGCCACTCGAATCTGCCATCCCGTGCTCGGCGGCGGACCGCTCGTCGAGATGTCACCTCCGATAGACACGAGAACTCCGCAGCCCAGTTCGGACGCGACGAGTGCGGCACAGCGGTCGGCTGCCAGCGCTTTCGCGGTCGCTCCCAGATCGAGAACAACACCCTCCGGAACCGTGAGCATGCCGTCGTGCAGGGTCACCATTGTCCAGTCGGCGCGGCGTACGACGGAGACGGTTGCGGAGTAACCCCCGGTGGGTGGTTCGAGCAGTGAGAAGTCCCTGTCGTAACCCAGGTCGATCATCGCTGAGCCGAGCGTCGGGTCCACTGCACCGTCGGTGATGTCGGCTGCGTGCAGCGACGCGAGCACGAGGTCGGCGAGTACGGCACTGACGGGGGCGGGTCGGACATGTGATCCCGTCAGGTTCATGATTTCGGAATCGGGCCGGAACCTGCTGCATGCGTGGTCGACCGCGTCGAGTTCGCTGCGCACCAGCGACTCCGCGGCCTCGAGCGACCTCGGGTCGGTCACGACAAGATGAACGTCGGTGCTCCACATCTGCCAGCGGGACTCGGCTATCGAGTTCTTCTCGGCGACGACAGTCATGAGCCGTGGGTCGTGCTGTGTGGTGTTCCGGATCCCGATGAGACGCGCGGCGAGGTACCGAACGGGTTCGGGGACGAGGTGGTCCCATTGTCCGACTGCGTTGTCGAAGTCGTTTCCGAGACGCTCGCTGCGTTGGCTGTATCGGTGTTCTGAGTATCGAGGAATGCCAGTGCCGAGGTTCCGATCACGACGGCGACCCCGACTCCTGCCACTGCCGCAGTAGCGATACGTGCTCTGCGGAAGCCGGATTCCGGTGTAATCATGTGAGGCCTTTCCGAGGTCTGCCCGCGTGGTCGAGGGTCTCGAGATCCAGAGTGTGGGAGCTTCCTGGGACGACGCTGTTCGTTCGCTGCAACTCGGGTGCGAACGTCCAGAGAACACCCTGCGTGACCACGTGTTGTTCGGCGTACGTCGACCGCTGGATGGACATGGCTTCATGGTGCCCACCGGCCGCTGAAGAAGCGCTGAGAGTGGTTCTGTCCCCGCCCTGGTCTGAAACCGATACAGGCCACGCCACATACTCGACCGGTGAGTTCCTCCTTGGCCCAGCCTGGTCTGCCGCTCGTGGTTCTCTGCTGCGTGATGGTGACGCTCGCTGCGATCATCTATCGGGTCTCGTCGATCGGTCGAATGATCACCGCTCCCGCTGCTGCTCTGCGCGGCTTCGTTCAATTGGCGGCGATCTCGCTGATTCTCGCTGCGGCGCTCGAGCATCTGTGGTCGTCGTTGCTGGTGCTGCTGGTGATGTTCGGGGCTGCGGCGTTCACGTCGATTCGGCGTTCGGAGTCGGGGAGGTCCGGTATCTGGCTCGTGGTTCCCCTGGCGGTGGGTGTCGGGATCGTGGTCCCGTTGTGCTTGCTCACCGGTGTCGTTCCGGCGCAGGGCATCTCGATTGTTCCGGTCGGCGGAATCATCCTGGGCGGGACGATGACCGCAACATCACTGTCCGCGCGCCGCGCACTGGCCGCGTTGACCGACAGGCACGGAGAAGTGGAGGCGGCACTGAGCCTCGGAATGACCGAACGTGATGCGCGCGTGGAGGTGGTGCGGCCCACCGCGAACGACGCGCTGCTGCCGGGCCTGGATCAGACACGGACGGTGGGGCTGGTGACGTTGCCGGGTGCGTTCGTGGGCGTGTTGCTGGCCAGTGGTTCGGCCTTGCAGGCGGGGGCTGTATAGATTCTGGTGCTCGCCGGGTTGTTGCTTGCGCAGACCATCGCCGTCGCGCTGACCGTGGAACTGGTCGCGCGGGGATCGGTTCGCCGGGGGCCGTAGACGCGTGGTTCGGCGAGGTCGGCATCCACGGTGGGTGATCCTCAGCGGACCTTCAGCAACACGTGGGTACGGTCCCGGTTCATGAGCGATCTCACCGATTCCGAGCACCTGACGGTCCACCACCGGGCGCTGAGCAAGGTCCCCGAAATCACGGTCTGGTTCTGGGTCGTGAAGATTCTCTGCACCACGGTGGGGGAGAGTGTCGCGGACTGGGTGAACATGACCCTCGGTGTCGGACTGACCGCGACGGCGGGATTGTTCACCGCGATTCTCGTTGCGGTGCTTGCGGTTCAGATCTTGCTGTCGAAGTACGTACCGGCCGTGTACTGGCTGACGGTGGTGGTGCTCAGTGTCACGGGAACGCTGTACACCGACATCCTCACCGACAGTCGCGGTGTTCCGTTGCCGGTGAGCGTGTCGGTGTTCGCCGCGTTGTTGGCGGTGGTGTTCGGGGTGTGGTTCGTGCGGGAGCGGACCCTGTCGATCCACAGCATCGTGACCGTGCCCCGAGAGCTGTTCTACTGGTTGGCGATTCTGGTGACCTTCGCGCTCGGGACCGCGGCGGGCGATTGGACGCTGAGCATCACCGGGTGGGGCCCGGGCACGTCGGTACTTCTGCCCGCCGGCTTGATCGTGGCTGTCGTCGCCGGTTGGAGGCTCGGTGCGAACGCCGTGTTGGCGTTCTGGTTGGCCTATATCCTCACCCGTCCGCTGGGTGCGAACCTGGGAGACTGGTTCGCCCAACCGAGCACCGAGCACGGCCTCGGACTCGGCACATTCGTCACCAGTGTGGTGTTCCTGGTCGCGATCCTGGCTACGGTGCTGTACCTGACGCGAACGAAACGAGACGTGATCGGAAACCACCGTGTCGAGCCCGAACCGGTCGCCACAGACACGCGCCGTGAGCGCACGATGCTGGTCTATTTCGCGGCAGTCGCGGTTGCCACGGCGGGGCTTCTGTCGTGGGCGTCTGCGCAGCCACATACAGCGCCGGTAAGTGAGGCGGAGGGTTCGGGGGCTGCGATCACCGATCTCGCGCCGGGGGAGGCGATCGCGAAGTTCCCGCCGCAGCAGGTCACCGAGCTCCGCGCGATCGTCGACGACACTGCCTGGGCAGTTCGGTCCGGTCAGCAGGACGAGGCGAAAACTGCTGCGAAGAAACTCGAAACCACCTGGGACGACGATCAACCCACGTTGCAGCCGCTCGACGCTGCGGGGTGGACAGCACTCGACTCGCGTATCGACATCGTGCTCACCGCAATCCGGTCGAGCACCCCCGACCCTGGCGCGGAGACCGCTGCACTGACGGACCTCGCCGCCGCCCTGCAGTGACGAGACCACTCGCTCTGGTGCTCAGGGCCGGTTGCCCGTCGAACAGCGGCGGCGACGGACGTCGCAGGGTGAGTCATGTTCGCTCGAGGGGACGAATTAGGTACCAATGTTTTTCTGGGCCAATATCACTGCCAACTCTTCGATCCGGCATCCTGGCACGATGAGGCCGTTGGCCTCCAGCCACGCGGCGCGCGCTAGCAAGACCGGTCCGAATCCGATGGTTTGCCTGGCCACGATCGATGCTGTCAAGCCTCTTTCCTCCATCATCGCAAGCGACTTCGGAACGTCAGCGTGTTCGGAATGGACCAGTAGGAGGAACCCGTTGTCGGACAGTAGGTCTGGAGCCGCACGACACAGTGGATCCAGGAACGCTCGCCCGTCCACCCCTGCATCCCACGCCACCGAGGGGCCTTCGGTGGGTGGTAGGTGCGCACTCGGTACATACGGGGGATTGCACAGTACGACGTCGTAGGGGCCGTGTGTCAGTGCGACGGAGAGGTCGCCCTGACGCGCTTCGATATCGAGGCCGAGTCGCCGCGCGGCAGCCCTCGTCGATTCGACGGCTGCCGGTGAGATGTCCACTGCCAGTACTCGATGAGCCCCGAGCGTCGCGGCCGTCAGGGCTTGAATTCCAGACCCCGTACACAGGTCCAGTACCCGTGAGTTGTTCGGAATGCCGCGGGCAAGGACGGCTTCGGCAAGCATGTGCGAGTCGTGCTGCGGTTTGTACACCGTCCCGTGTCCGAGTAGGAGCGGGTCTGACGCTGTGGACTTCATGGTGGATCCCCCCTTCGAGCCGACGGCGACAGTGTCGTCGGGTTATGCAGCTACTCCCGTCGATTGGCCCCTGCCCGCGGCGAATGCGCGCATCGACGTTTACCGCCACCTTCATACTACCGGGCGTGTAGTAGTTGGTGTCGCCTCCAGGAGAGGGTGATCTATCGCCCGCAGCTCATGCAGCTGACTCGGTCTCTTTGCTATCGGCACTATGTCGCGTCGCAAATGTGCGAGTTATCGGTCCGTGCGGTTCAGCAGGTAGTCCCGAAGTACGTAGTTTCAGAAGGTTCCGAACTCATCACTTTGAAACATGGTGGAGTCGAACGTCCACGGCGGTCCGTTTAGACGGTGCAAGATCTTGCGGGACGTCAATGGACTGGGAGCGGGTTGCTGAAGGTCATCTTTTACTCATCACTTTGGGTCGAACTCGCATGAACACAGACGGACACAGGTGGTCACTCGATTCGCCGAACACCCAGCTCAGCGGGCCGATCGTGGACGTGAGTGCATCCACGTGAATTGTCATCTCTCGTACAGCGGGTCCGGGGTTCGAATCCCTGATGGCGCACATATAGACCCCCTGACCAGCAGAAATGCTGGTCAGGGGGTCGTTTTTTTGGCTTGGGGTGTCAGGTCTACTCATCACTTTGAAGGTAAAGTGATGAGTGAATTAGGCGGTGTTTCCCAGGTCGCGTTCGGCGTATCGCGCATTTCGATGACTCGACTCGCCAAACCGTTGGCATGGATTCGAGTGCGCGGTATGGCGTGTGCACGGGCCCCTGACCTGCTCTCAGGTGCTGCCGCCAGATGGAACGCACCGCGTTGATACGGCTACGGACCATGGGTCATCACTTACTCACCACTTTGCCCGGTGAAATTTCAGGCCGTGACCGCCATCTGCTTCTGTTCCGAAGAACGGCTTCGATGGACGGATTTACTGTGCAAGTCCGCTTAACGCATGGGTTGCGACTCCGGCGGACGGTCACAGCGACTGGTGACAGTCGTAACTTGCCCCGGTCGGATGCGGATACGAAGTTCCCCGTTGATTCTGCGGGTGTGGAACGCCCGGTTCTTACTAAGCCAGGGACTCTTGATGCTACCGGCTACCGGCTACGTGGGACGGGCAGACGGGCGGACGGCGAGAGCCGCGTATCCGAGCGAGCGAAGCTTGAGCACTAGATGCATGCTCCGCACCATCGCCATCGAAACGCCAGCTCGACACAGCTTTGGTTCTGTGAATGGCCGGTGACCTGCGGTAGGTCGCCATTGTGGACTTTTCCAGCTCAAGCACTTGTCGGCTGTGCTTCGGGCGGCACCGGTCACACACAACGTCAACGAGCCAAAGACGCCTCGGCCGTCGCCAAGCGGATCGCTACAGCGGTAGTCGTAGTCGGCAGGCAATTGCAAGGGCCTCCATCGCCGCGTTACGGTGCGATTTGAAGGCTGGTGCATGTCGCGTTGCCGGTGCATTCCGGTGTCACAGCCGTTGGTTGTTGACCTCCGTTGCCTCGTCGGCAACCGCCCACTCCCAAGGGGACGGGTGATGGACGAAGTCCTCGTACGCAGCTATACCGTGTGCTTACTCATGTCATTCGGTGGATCGAGGCTTCGACACGCTGCGCAAAACTGCAATGCCAGTAGTCTGTCTCAGTGAACCGCTACTCTGGTGGGCACAGTTGCTGCAGCGCGAGGGAGGAAGGACAAGTTACGATGCGTACTCATCGGTTTAAAGGCCTCCCAGCTCAAATGGCACGACCCGCTACGCGTGACCTCAAGCGCGACGATCTAACGCGTGCGCATGAGTTGCTGACGGTATTGCCGACGCTTTACCCGGACGGCGGTGCATGGCTAGAGCGTCGTCTGGGCGACGCAATGGAGGGCAGGGCCCGTTGCACCCTCGTAGAGGTCGACAATGTACTGGCAGGAATAGCCATTGAAACGCCGAAGGGGTCCGCGCGGCTCAAGCTCAGTACGTTCTTAATCGCTGATGAGTTTCGCAATTGCGGACTAGGCGGAACGTTCATTCGCGCCCTGCATGATCGTTGGGTGAACGATCGGGTCCAACAGGTCCATGTAACGGTGGCTGAACACCATCACGATCAGCTGAATCGAGCTTTCAGCCCGGTCGGGTTTCTAACCGTGGCCCATGAGCAGGACCGGTACGGCCCACAGCGCAGCGAGTATGTGATGACGTGTTTGCCAACGGAGCTGCATTGACCGCAGTGATGTCGATTCGGACTTGGCATGCGGACCGAATTTACGCAGGCGCGAAGCGATTTGAGTTTCGGCGTCGACGTCCACGTTTCAGTCCCGGCCTAAAGGTGTACGTCTACGAGCCGACGCCGGTTCGGTCTGTGACAGGTTTCTTTCTGGTCGACACTCTAGTTGACATAGACAGTGTGGACTTATGTGAGCTGGAAGACGACGGCGGTGAGCGCAGGTTTGTCGAGTCGTATCTACGGGATGCGCGCCGCCCGACTGCTATCGGCGTTACTCAACCACGGCGTCTCGACAAACCGGTTTCATTGCAGACGTTTGGAGTGAAATTCGCACCACAGTCCTACGTGTTCATTTCTTCGAGGTAGAGGTGCCGTGGGATATTTCGCTGTTCTAGATTCGCCTAATGCCAAGTTCACGATTACTCAATGTCACATCAACATCTGGGTGCTTCGCTCTCTTCTGCCCGGTCGGAGGCTCCTGTACTTCGACCTCGGGCTTGAAATTTCGGCTGATGGTTCGCAGCCGGTCGATGCCGTAGAACTCCTTCTTCCGTTCAAAGTCGAAAACGGTTATAGGGGCGACCAATTCCAGGGTTGCCTGGACCTGCATGACACTCTATTGCACCCCGAGACTGCGGAACTAATCTTCGGTGAACCGGTCAACATCTCAGGTACGAGCCCGAATCACACACTGAGACTTACGTCCGGTGCCGAGTTTGATCTACGCCATGTCGATACCGCGAACGTGACTGCGATCAATGAACCGGACGAACTTCACCGCTCATCCCACTACCGGGTGCCGCTGAGCTCTCCAGTATCGCCGGGCTCAAAGGTATACGTGCGGTTCCGATTGCGGGTTTTTGCTAATAGGCCGCTCCTCACCCCGCGAAGTCCATTCGGCGGAGTCATACTGGACTTCAGAATCGCGGATGTACGCGAAAGTCGTGACCGTGCTCGCGAGGTGACACTTCGCAGCCGGATCGTGCAAATCAATAAAGTGAACTTTTTTGCGATGTTGCCCGACCAGTATCAACTGCTAACGGCCAGCCCCGGAACGCACAACATGCGGATATTGGAGACCCGTGCTTGGAGTAGTTACCTCCACCGTGTAGCTTATATGCACCCTGCTAACGTTCAGCTGGTCTACTACTGGCGAAGCAGCTCGGGGGTCTCACCGGACAACCCGTTTCGGGTTTTCGCCACCTACGACCGCCATTTGAATAAAGCAAAGATCATATTTTGGACGATCATTGGTGTGCTTCTCGCAGCAGCCCTTGCCCGCTCGGGTTGGGTTTCGACTATCACCACCGATAACGTGCGCTCTGTGGCGAACTTCATGATTTCCGTGTTCGGCCTGGCTACAATTGCCGGCATCATCGCCGCTGTCCGGTGGCTGGTTGGTGTCGCTATGAACCGCCTTGAAAAGCCCCGAATGTGGGTTCGCTGGCTTGAGCGGCTGGTGCTCGGGCGGCGAGCGGGTCCCTGACCGGACCCATTGCGGATACCGGCGGCGCAGCGTGAAGAACATCGTCGGCCGCGACGTCGATGCGCACTTTTCGAATCAGGAACACATAATCGCCCGACGTCGATCGCTCCACAGGAGCGCGCTTGGAGCTACGCCTACGGGCGGACAAAATGTGGGAGCCAGACTTACTGGCAGGTGCCCAATAGTCGGACCACCGCGTTCTAGCCACGCTTGGTCACGGCCGCAATGGCTTTGATCACGCCGAGCGCATGACCTCCGACTGCGAGCCCGCGGCCTGCGGCTGCCAGAATCTCAAACACGGTCCCGACGGAAAGTAGACCCAAGGGTGCTGCGAGGAGTGCAATCACGGCATGTGAGTCGATCGGGGCGACGCTTTCCACTGGCTTAGTGACGTGTCATTAGTACAGATGACGGCGACTGCCGCGCCACACCGTTCAATACGTTGATCCAGTTTCGACGCTGACTCTCAGCTCTAACCAGGGGAACCTACCGGTAGGCGAGCATTCGGACGAATGAACACCTCACCACACGCGTCGTAGCTTGCTGACGGTGCCGTATGGGGGCCTTCCATTGTTAGACCGCGCTTTCATCGAGAAGAGAGTCGCGGCTGTGAGGCAGAATGACTGCGCTGTAGCTGTCATGCACACATCTCCAGTTTCATCGGAGTGAAACGAAAATCCAGTAACGAGAACGCAATCGGCGATCATTGGGTCATCGAACTTGAGGAGGGCGGCTCGGCCGATTGGTGTTGTGGGGGACGAGAACGTGAGATTCATCCCTTCTCGTTCCAAATTCTGTGGATCCAGGATGACCCTCGGGCCTCCGTACGCGACGAGTTGCCCCAGAACAGACAGCGACACGAGATCTATCAGCTCGTCGATTTTGTCGAAGGCTAACGCGAATTCTGCCGGGGTTCCCGCCAACTGGTCGATGACGCTGGCGACTGTGTCCTTACGATATTGTTCGCGCCGAAGCATTCGGTCGGGCTCGAAGGCGGTGACGGCGGCTTCGCTGAGAAGCGGTGCGAGGGTTTTCCTAGCTTCCGATAGAGCTCGTCGATCATCGGGTGTGAGATGTGCCGACAGCTCTGCGAATCTGGTCCATTCAGGTGTGTCAGCCAGCGCGTCGGCGAGAGCGACTACTGCGGTGTCATGGCTTCGTTTGTCGATACGTAGTAGTTCCGAAACGCCTGGTGGTGCCGATAGTAATTGGAGCCCGCCAGTCATGGCTTCGCGCCGCCAGCCCAGCCCGTGGGCGAGCTCGTTGGACGTGCGATGTGTGTGACGGCCCAGCTGAGGAGTCGGGATGAGCGGGAAGCGGGGTAACCGCGATCTAATCCAGGCTGTGTTGCACTCTGCAGCGAACCCGATCGGTCGCGCATCCTCAAGAAACTGGCGGCCTCCGCGGACGTTCAGGTCGACGAAAGGCAACTCGGGAGCCATCAGCTCCCACTTGTTCGGTATCAGCGGCTCGTGAGAAACGAGTCCTGTTGAGCTGTCGATGTTCCGGAGCATCTCAGGGATTCCACGGTCTGCTGGATTGTTCGCAGGTAGTTGCGCGGTGTAGTCCTGGACGATGGGGCTTCGAGACCAAGCCTCGGCCAGTTGTCGTGTCGCGGCCCAGGTTAGTGTAGTTGTCATTGCGCCCCCTCATCGTGTCGTCTGACTGCACCCTACGGAACCGGTCCGACAACCTAGAGCCACTTCATCTCCGCCAGGCTGTTGATTGCCTCGGTCACGATGGCCCTGGCCGAGTCATTAAGGTCCCGGCGGAGAAACGAATCCACTCTGGCAGAACCCGACCACGCGTCGCTAGGTTCGTCCGATTCCTCGAGCACGATGCTTGCATTGGGTAGGTGGTCGAGATACCGATAACGTAAAGGGCGCGAACGTTGATCAGAGGAGCTCGGATCGCCGCCAAGGAGAAACTGAATTCGGTACGGCCCGATTGCCCGCAGCAGATCTTCAGTCCCGGAGGACCCAATACGATGAAGCATGTCGGGTACGGCTTGAAGAAGGTCGTCAGAGTAGGACGTTAGCGTCTCGATAGTCGCCGAGTCTGTCGGCGGGACTGGAGAATTCTGACGCTTCGCACGATCGAGTACACGGCTCAGCTCAAGCTTGTAAACGTTCGTAGCGGTCGTGAGGGGGCCGTTGCTGGCGAGGAAGGTGCGACCGTCGGCACCTACGTCGTCGATCGTGGAGGGACCAATCCAGCCATCCATGTTTCCGCCAACAGTTGCCAGAAGTCTGCCGGTTGTGTCGGTCCAATATGCGATTCTTGGCTGGGCCGTTCGATTCGGGAGAAGATGCGAGAGGTGCCGGCAGGTTTCATCGTGCCACCCGGGTTCCGGGTCGCGGGACTCGTACTGCGAGATCGAGGGGCACAAGAATGGCAAGTGCACGGAAACCAGTTCGGCCAGCGATGCGTCGACGCCGGTAAGTTCGGCCAGAAATTTCAATCGAGCGGTGTCGTCGGACCTTGGTGACGGTGGTAACGCGGCTAACTTTCGTTTGTATGCAATGGCTGCCAGGTAGTCGGCGAACGAGTCGTGAAGGGATCTGATGGTGTCCCGGCCGGAGCGCACGATCAGGCCGCTTTCGAACCCGAACTCACGTAGTTCGCCGGTGGTTATGGAATGGCCAGCGTCGTTTAGATTAGTTGCAGCTGCGGACAGTTGCTGGTTCCACTCGAACGAGTCACAGTATCGTCTGTGCGTCGTCGCCAGGTTTGCAAAGGCCAAGCCTAGTCCTGCCTCGTAGATGCTGATTTCTGTGTAACCGTTATGATCAGCGAGTGCGCGCAGGTGGTTCGAGTACATCATCGCAGGATCGGTGACGCCCAGGCCTTGGCTGAGCATCCGAATTCCCATGAGGAACAGTTGCGGATTGTCGGCCGCGCTGCGGAGAGCCCTCTCTACTCGCGCCGCGAGTTGATTAGCGAAGCTTGAATCGATCCGGCCGGAAGTTCCGTTGACCAGGATTTTCTTACGAGCCGTCCTGTTAAGCGGGACCGGTTGCATGTGTATCACCGGGACGCCTCGGGGCAGGACTGCGCGTAAGGCGATCGCGTCGCGCCCGGCAAGTGCGACGGACACGTGGCTGTCCGTTGCGAGCAACTGGCGGAGATCTTCGCCTAGGGCATCTCGTGGCTGCTTGGGAATCTCCGAGACTCCGTCGATAGCGAGCGTTACCGTAGGGTCTTTGAGCGCTTCGATCCCCGTCGCTGAGTATGCGCCTACAAACTCGATCGAGTTGAGGCCGTGGGCGACAAGCGAGCCGAGACGGTTTTCGACGTAGTCTTCGGCGTTTACGGCGATCAACAGCTCGCCTTGGGTTGCGGCTCTTGATTGTGCCTGACTCAGTACCGTGGATTTGCCAGTTCCCGTCGGACCGCTGAGTAGAACCACATCATTTCTGCGGATAGCGTTCTCGATGAAATCCGAATCGGAATCCGGCCCGGATGCAGTCGGTCGACAAGTGAGTTCGAACGTTCCAGGCGTCGTTCGAACGACGGAGTCGAGGAGTTGGTGCTTGAGCGCCTGGCTCCACGTGAGTGTTCGAACGTACTCGAGATTGGATTCGAGCAGACGAATAATCTCTGCCTTCGGAATCGTTCGCTTGGAAGGGTCTGGATCTCCGCTTCGGCCCACGATCCAGAAGAGAAGCTCGAGAACGGCTTGTGTTGATCGCTCTTCCGCTTCGACTGATCCTGACACATTAGGCAGGTGTGCTTGAATTTGCTTGAGGCAGTAAGTGATCGACTCCGTGAATCCGGGGGTGTCCGCCGCGATGTACGCGCGAGCACACGCTCCGGGTTCGATTGTCGCGTTCTTACGTGTAGCAATCTCGGTAATCAGGGTGGCGTCGCCTTGCCGAGCTGCATCAAGTGCTTCTCGAACTTTCCGGCCGGTTGGTCCGAGCCTGCCGTCGGTTACGAACTCATACGCTGATCCTGGGTGGTTGCCGGCAATCGCGGACCATCGAACCAACTCAGCGACGAGCTCGGCCTCACCCCACGTGTAGTTGACGTCACGGCGCTTGAACTGAGCCGCCCGAAGCAATACGCCTGATGCGGAGAACATTTCGGCATCGACAATGTCGTTGGCAGCCTCGACGCGCAGGTAGTCTGCGTCCGCGTTGTGTAAAAGATCCAATGCCATAACAGCAGCACGTGCGTGCTGGAAGGCGAAACCCGCTGCGGCGTCAACCCCTGACATTTCAACCCCATTCTTGCACCATGCCTCGCTGGATGACATGAATCGATTCGAACGGACTATTGTTCGCGCATGCGGAGCGATTTTCTATTGATCGAATATTCGGGTTAACTCGTCGCGTTTGTTGGTCATCTGATTTTCGATGGAAATAGCATTGGCAACACCCAGAACCAAGGCCAGCACAGCTAAAACGCGGATGATGACCGACGCTCCGAGGAAGAACGCCAGCGCCGTACCCCCGGCAATTACCGCGACTCCGGTCCAGATCGGTCCGCTGCCGGAAAGGAGGCTGACTGACTGCATCGACATGATCAGCCCTATGGCGATGAGAACGAAAGCCCCGAAGTTGACCGCTGTCTTGCGGCCCTTTCCAGTCTGCGGGGACGCTGTCGGCGCCGGCGGACCCGACCACGACTGCCCGTTCCAGTAGATATTCTTGGACGGATCAGTCGGGTCCGGGTACCACCCCGGCGGGGGAGCTGGATTCATCGGCCGAAGGTATCAGGAACGTCCCGTGAATCTGCCAGCGTGTGCTCGTGTTGTGTGACTGTGACGTATTCCGGTTCAGGAGGTGTTGGGCTGGCGCTTCGACGAGCGGGTGATCGTGCGCGGGCAATAGATGCCGCGCGAACCAGTAGTGCGCTGGAAGGTGGCCGGAGTACTGATGCCACCCGCGCGGATCAGGAAGCGTATGTCCGGGGTGAGATCGATATCGTCGAGCTCGGGCGTCGGGAGCGTGGCCGGTACATCGTTCTGGGATGACATTCGTCGGGTGTCAGGGGCGTGCCGCCAGGAGACCCTGCACCTGGCTTGTCGATGCGAGGTGGGACGTCAGTTCCGGCGATATGTAGTTGGTAAAGCGCCCCATCCGTCTCAGCTAACCGTTGATTTCGCTTCGATTGACCGGTTCGTGGTGCGCAACGCGGTTGCGTAGCTCGTCGAGCCCGGAGTGGATCTGTTGCCAGTTGGAACCGGCAGGGAAGACCTGTTGTAGGTGCGGGTGCCAAATGAGCTGCGCATTTCGTGAGCTGGTCATCAGTACCCAGAATCCGAATGTGAGCTCTGCCATGACTTTTCCGGGTGGTGCGCTGGGGCCGCCGGCGGCCCTGCGGGCTTTTTCCAGGTCTGTGTGGGTGCGAGTGGCGTTTGGAAACAGCAGAGCCGCGGATCGCGTGTCGGTCCAGTGGTTGTCCCCGCGGGCATGGGCGCCGAGGAGTGCGCGGTTGTACATGTTGCGCAGGCCCACCTCGAGGTGCGCGAAGTCGTAGAGAAGCACCGCGTTGACGCAGGTGTTCCACTCGTGCAGTGCAAGCGCCCGACTGCGGCTGCCGCCGGCGAGTCGCAGATAGGTTCCGAAACGTTCGGGACTCAGCCACTCTTCGACCCAGGGTCCGGCTGCTTGTGTTGTCACGATTGGCAGTGCCAACAGATGAAGCTATGAGCGTTGTGCACAGGCCGGTGCTACGTCGTAGGACGTGACCCGGTTGAAGAAGTTCGAAGAACCCGGTTTTCAGCTCATGCAGCTGACCCGGGTTCTTTTCTTTCGGTAGTTTGCCACGTCGCAGAGTGCGCGTTGTTTGTGCAAGCGGATTGGCATGGCAGGTCCGAAGGCACTGTTTCAGAGCGGGTTCGAGCTCATCACTTTGAAATGAGGTGGAGTCGAGTAGCCATGGCAGTCCGTTTAGACGGTAACGGACCGAGCGGGACCCTGGTGGACCGGGAGCAGCTCGCCGTTGGTCATCTTTTACTCATCACTTTGGGACGCACCCGGGTGGATTCACTCGGACGCCGGTGGTTATTCGATTCGCCGAACACCCTGCTCAGCGGGCCAATGATGGACGCGGGTGCATCCACTTGAATTGTTATCTCTTGTACAGCGGGTCCGGGGTTCGAATCCCTGATGGCGCACAACAGGTGCCCCTGAACAGCATATTTGCTGGTCAGGGGCACTTTTTGTTGTCTGGTTATGTGTAGCCGACCGCAAGCTTCGCGAAAATCGCAACTCCCTGACCTGCGGGTTTTCAAGCGGCGGAGGACGTTTTAGAGACTTGACTCCCAATCGCAAATACCGGGAGTCAGGTCCCGGTTGCTATGCCGCTGACCTGCGAGTTGTGTGCCGGATTCGCACCGCCGGGTAGCTGATGGACGTCTGTGGATGCTCCAGTCATCACTTACTCATCTTTTTGAACCCTCGCAATCGAACGCAAGTGAACCGTGCAAGGCGGCGACTCACCCAGGTGGACCTACAGGCCATTTCGGACTACTCCCACCGATCCCGTCACGCCTGTGTGCGACAGAGTGAACCCGCCCGCGCCCGAACTCTGATTCGCCTGCCACCACCAAGGCAACAGCGCGGCAACTGACGAGGGCGAGCTGACCACGACGCCTCAGGCCGTGGCTTGTGGAGGAACGGCCGGGCGTGTTTACTGGCGCTCGGTGACCCCGCGCCCGTCGGCTTCGTCTAACGGTCCTCCTAGTTCGCGGGTTTTCATATGTGGTTGCAAGAAGTAGAGGGTCGAATCCTCGAACAATTCATCTACGACGGTGTCTCGCTGGCCGACGCGAACGCGATGCGTCGCTTACCGCCGGTGCACCGAGATCTGTTCGACAACTTCGTCTTTGCCGCCACGGCCGTAGCGGTGGGGGAAAGCGACTGGAGCAGATTTCCCATCGCTAGCTTGGGCTACATGTCGGCCGTGCACGGCGACCTCACGTTGGTGCCGCCACTGATACCTCCCGACGCCGCCGACGTGGTGGCGGACGTGCTCTCACGTTTCACACCGTTCAAATCCGGAGATGAGCGCGTTGCGGATGGGTCGCGCATCAACGAGGACCAGTACCGACTTGCGGAGGAATTGTTCACCCGTCTCGGTGGTGATCGTGGGGACGGCGCACGTGCTGCCGGGGCGAGAGCGCACAGCAGGATGATGTCCGCGCGTATTGCAGATGGGTTCGTTCATCCTGTGATCGGGGCGCACATCTGGAGCGATGTTCCTGCCGCTCCGCGGGCACACCCGGGCAGCGGCCCCGAAGTCACCGTTCTCGAACTCGTTGAGGGGCTCCTCGCTCGGTGGCGCCAATTCCCGGTTGAACGTGCTGGTGTCGAACGCGACATCCTCACCGAAGCACGCTCTATCGGCTGGTCGGGGGTTCGCGCGCCCATGGCTACGGACGGTCTTAGCGGCTGGTACGCACACCCACCCGAAGGCGCCGGCGTCACCGGCCGCGAGGCACACGCCACCAGTGACAACCCCGCTCGCAGTGTGGTCGACGAGCAGGCGCGACCGCGACACGAAGATCGGTGACCGCACTGTGACTGTGAACCGGCTCGCGGCGGCCACGGGCCGTGGGGGAATGGTCGCCCACGTCAGCATCCTGGTCGGGGCAATCGCGCGTGGGGATCGGTGGGCTGTGGCGCGCTGCGCGACGGGCCCACTGCTGAAGCAGTTGCTTTCGGGTGATTACGACGACACGTTCGGAACGGCATCGGAATCCGATCGATCCGTGGGTCTGAGCGGAGCGCCGGTGGTGGTGATCGACGGCAACGTGGCGATTGTGGTTGCGCCGGTGACGAACTCAGGATCGGGTTCGGTGGGCGCGGTGACGGCGTTGCTGATCCGGGCTTCTACAACCGGCACGGTGAGGCCGTGGTTCGTAGCGTCGCTGACTCAGGACCAGATGCTGCATAACGAGTTTCAGCGACGGGTGCAGCACGAGTCATTTCCGATCGACGCCGACCTCGACATCATCGCCGCCCACGGACCCCTCGATGCACGCGCTGCTTCGATCGACTGGGACGACGACTCGGTGATTCTTCGGCGCTCTGACACCGGCGTGGTGACCGTGGCAGATGCGCGCGCCGAGGCGGCAACGTGGCCGCGGGAAAGCTGGCATTGGCTCACGAACGCGGCCGACCGCGCTCTGCGCGGCCGGACTACAGGCGGGTGTAGCCCTCTCTCGACGTTACGTCGCAACGCGATAGTCGCATTCTCCGTTACCCAGCGTAGCCAGCGTCGATATTTTCGTACCTGCCCGCGACGGCGTCTGAATGCCCTAGCGCAGAAACTATTCCAACCCGAGTTGGGGCCTTCGTATCCGTAAGCGCAGACAATAGACGATCGCGGCTGTCGCTGTCGTGGGCAATCAGCCACCGTCCCCACCCGACACCCACGTCCGTGTCGGTCTCCGGGTGGGGTGGGGTGATGAGGGTGTGGGCGGCTACGAGCTGCCGAACAGGTTCCCCATCTCCACGCTGCCGAAGAACCCGCCGCCGGGAGGCGGGGGCGTGACCAGGGTGACCGGTACGCCGTCACCGAGGTTGAATGAAGCGATAGGCGGGATATCGGGGGTCAGAGTAAGACCGGTATCGGAGTCTCTGCAGAGAGCGGCGACAAGGTAGTCACCGTCGGGCAGTGTCGTGGTGTAGGTAGCCGTCCCGCCCACGGCCGGGGCAAAGGATCCGCCCACAACCGGCACGAATTGCTGGTCGACGATCACCGTGGTCGCGGGGTCGTCGGTTACCCAGACTTCGCAGCCGAAGAGGACTCCGTCGGACTTGACGTTGGCGAACTGGACGGTGATGACATTGCCTTCGGCTGTCACCTCGGCGTTGCCTGCGAAAACGACGGCTCCAGCCAGGGCGGGGTTGGCAATCAGGGCAAGGGCGGTCGCGCCGGATACGGCAGCGGCGGCAGCCAGGCGGCGGGCGGCGAAATTCATCAGGGGCTCCTTGCTATGGGCGATCAAGACTGATCGGTTCGATGCTGTCACGGGGATTGGTGTCCAAGCGTGTCTTTGCCATAAACCCAATCCCGCGACGAACCGAATCGAGACGCTCGCCGATGACACCAGAAAGGCGGGAGCATGCAGTCGATTCTCCCTACCGGGTGGCCACGGCGGCAGAAGAATTCGTTCTTCGGATGGCTTTCGAGTACTGCATGAACTGGAGCTTGGTTGCACGGTGACAGCGCGAAAGATGCTGTGGCGCAGTATATGCAGGGCTTACAGGTAACGCTGCATATCAAGTTCGGTCGTATTGTTCCGAGTTCGCGAGGAATGAGGCAGGCTGGGGGTGCGCCCGCGACGTCGGGCGCGGACCCACTGGGCTGACAGACTGACTCGGTGCGTCACAACGACTTGTCGAAGCGATTGTTGAGTGCCACGTGGTCTCCCTCGCTGGGATTCTGTGGGTGCGCCAGTACGGCAACCATATTGAACACCCTTGACGCCCGATGCCGTGACACGTTCACGGTCGTCGGCCTGAAGCGCCTGGATGGCTTCCGATGGCGACGCCGCGCACACTATCGTCGAGACGTATCCGCTTCCGATCCAGCCCTCGTACTTGGCAGGAATGAACATGTAATCCTCGAACAATCGCATACCACACGGTCTCATGTTGACGTTTTCAGACAATCCACATGGAGCTCCGCGTCTGTCCTGATCAAGCGGGGATGTGGACTCTTGCGCACGATGAAGTGAAGTCGAGCGCGGCGAAGACAATCCCGGGTGGGGCTGTCGAATGTCCTTGCCACGCAGACGAGGAGTTCTGACGAGACTGGTCGAACGGGTACCTTGCACATGTCGCAGTCGGCTGCGGCTACCCGCATCGCAGATGCACTCGGGCGCAGTACGGCAACAGTTTCCGGTATGGCGAACCGAATATTTTCTTCGTCCTGCGGCTGCCAGTAGCGTGCCCAGTCCGTCACGGATCCGCACCATCGTCGATTGTCCGACCCATGCTGCATGATCGCCGTGAACCGCAACTGATGGTCAGTCGAAAGGAAGCTCTCCATGGCAGCCGAAACCGCCGTCCTGTCCGGTGTCACCGTCATCGTCTCTCACAAGACCCTGCCGAACCAACGCGACGCCGTCCGAGCCCTCTGGGAAAAGCACATGGCACCGGCCGTCCTCGACAACCCCGGACATCTCGCCTACTACTACGGTCTCGACGTCGACGATCCCGATGGCATCACAGCCTTCCAGCACTACCGCACCGCCGAAGACGCGCTCACGTTTCTCCAGCAACCCGCTTACCGGGCGTACGAACGTGAAGTGGCACCGCTGTTGGCCGGCGCACCACAGGTGCACAGCCTCGTCCCGACGTGGATCAAGTAGGTAAGTAGCGCCATGATCGTGATGGCGATCCGTGCACGCGGCCACCGCACTTGTTGCGGCGGAGCAGCGAATGCGGATTGGTGCGCAGCGCCGCATACTTGCTCGCGAGATGAAACTCCCACGGGTCACCTTCGCTTCGTTCGCCCTTGCCGGGGCGCTCGTCATGTCGGCTGCACCCGTCTCGGCGGCTCCCGTCGCTGCCGATTTCTACGGAGCGCCCGTCGTCGGCCTGGAGGCGTATGCACCCGGGTCCATCGTGCGCCGAGAACCAGTGCCGCAGCTCGACCTCCTGGGAGCACGCACCGAACGCATTCTGTATCGATCGGCCGATCCCCGCGATCGTGCGGTGGCGGTGTCGGGGCTTCTGGTGACACCGACTCGGGCGTGGGATGGTGCCGGACCCCGGCCCGTGATCGCCTATGCGCCAGGAAGTTACGGGGTTGCCGATCGTTGCTCGGGGTCGACCGAGCAGGGACTGGCAACCACGATGCCGGCACTGCTCCCACTGCTGGCGCAGGGGTACCAGGTGGTCACGACGGACTACCAAGGGCTCGGAACCCCGGGTGAGTACGAGTTCCTGGGCCGGGTCGCCGGCGCCCGTGCACTGCTGGACGCGGCACGGGCCGCAGCACATGAGACCGGCGCGCCCGTCGTGCTCTACGGATACTCGGCGGGCGGCGTCGCATCGGCCGCCGCCGCAGAGCTCGCATCCACCTATGCGCCCGAGTTGTCCGTGGTCGGGGCCTTCGTCGGTGCCGCTCCCACCGATCCGGTGGTCCGCGTCGAAGGCCAGGACGGCTCCGCATGGGCCGCGACGATGCTGTACACGATCGACGGTCTGATCGGCGCACACCCCGATCTCGCCGACCGGATCCGCGCCCTCTTCAACGATCGCGGACGCGCGGCTCTCGACGCGGCACAGGACTTCTGTACCACCGACGCGCTCGCGTACGGACCGCTGCGATCCGAGGATCTGACTGCTGACGGCTCGTCCCTGGGAGAACTGATGACCGGGCCCGTGCTGGGGTCACTGACCGTGGCGAACACCGTCGGGTTCACCGCGCCCGTCGCGCCCGTGATGATCGTGCACGGCGTCCACGACGCGTCCGTCGAGATCGAGCAGAGCCGACTGCTCGCGCAGCGTTGGCGCGCCGCGGGTGCCGTGGACATCACCGTCCGCGAGTTCGATTTCGGAACCGAGCTCGTGCCGGAGTTCGACCACACGGCCACGAACGTCGCTGCCTACCCCGAGGTGATCGGGTGGATCGATCGACTTGTCGCGCGGGCGTGATGCGACGCGCAGCAGTTGCAAGTGACGTAGATCACCCGTGACCGATGTGCGCTTGCTCGCCTTCGATTCGACTCACTTTCGACAGCTACCAGGTGCAGGGCGTACCGGAAAGCCTGCTGCTTCCGATAGCGAACCGACAGAACATGATCATCACTGGAAACGAGGCCACACCATGAGCAACCGCAGAAGTCTCTCCAGCCGACTCTTCGAGGGTCTCGGCCGCATCACATGGGGCTACGGCAAGCGCAAGCTGGAGGAACGGCGCGCACGCAAGCGCGGACAGCGATAAGCCGAACGGTGGGTGTCCGATTTCGGCACCCTCGGTCGGTACGGTGCAGGGATGGACGGATTCGAGGTAGGCGACGGAGTCACACCGCTGACCGGGCCCATGGCAGGTATGTACGGAACCGTGGTCTGGTTCTACGAGGACAAGCAACAGTTGCTCGTTCGCTTCGGCGCTTCCCAGCAGATGTACTACGCGGCGGACGAGCTGAAACGATGGGGTGAGTAGCCGCCTGCTCGACGCAGATCGGAATAATTGAATCTTCACCGATGCTGATGGAGTCGACCAACCCGAATCGAAAGGTCCCACCATGCATCTGGGCGTAGACAGCTTCGTCTCTTCCGTGACCGATCCGACCGACGGCCGGGTGATCGCTCCCGAGGAGCGAATGGGTCACCTGCTGGAAGAGATCGCCCTCGCGGATCAGGTCGGGCTCTACTCGTTCGGCATCGGCGAGCATCACCGCAGCGAGTACTACGATTCGGCTCCGTCGATCATTCTTGCCGCGGCAGCCGCGCGCACCGAGAACATCCGACTCGGCAGCGCAGTCAAGGTGCTCAGCGCAGACGATCCGGTACGGGTGTTCCAGGAGTTCGCCACCCTGGATCTGATCTCCAAGGGCCGGATCGACCTGGTCGTGGGACGTGGATCCTTCACCGAATCGTTCCCGCTGTTCGGCCTCGACCTGGCCGATTACGACTCGCTCTTCGCTGAGAAGCTCGACCTCCTGCTGCAGATCCGCGACAACGTCGAGGTCACCTGGTCCGGTCGGCACCGCCCGGCGCTGACCCGCCAGGGTATCTACCCGCGTCCACTACAGGATCCGTTGCCGATCTGGGTCGGCGTCGGTGGAACGCCTGAATCCTTCGCTCGCGCAGGGCTTCTCGGGCTCCCTCTGATGATTGCCATCATCGGCGGAGAACCTCGACAGTTCGCCCCGCTCGTCGATCTGTACCGTCGCGCCGGAGCGCAGGCGGGCCACCCGCCGGAGCAGCTGAAGGTGGGCCTGCACGTGTTCGGCTTCGTCGCCGAGACCACGACGGCCGCAGCCGACACCATCTACCCCGGCTGGAACGAGATGTTCACCAAGATCTCTCGGGAACGTGGATTCGCTCGGCCCAGCCGGCAACAGTTCGATGCCACCTCCGGTCCCAACGGTGCGTTCTTCATGGGAGATCCGAAGACGGTGGCCGACAAGATCCTGAGAGTGAGCGATCAACTGGGAGGTGTGGACCGGCTGTCGTTGCAGATGACCAATCCGCGACTGGCGCACAGTGACCTGTTGCGCGGGATCGAACTCCTCGGCACCGAGGTCGCTCCTCTGGTTGCAGGTAGTTAGCGCTGCGCTGGCGGCTCGGTCAGTTCGAGGCCCATTCCATTTCGTCGACGCCTGCGACAGGCGTCAGAAGAGAACGGATCTCGGCCGAGTACATGGTGCGTTTGATCTCGCCCAGGACGTCACCGCGGGTGCCGGCCAACTCGGCTGCGCGCGCGATGGCGTCCTCGCGCACCCGCTCCTGCGTCGAGACCGCGTCGACCAGGCCGAGCGCCTTGGCGTCGCCACCGCCGTACCGGCGGCCGGTCGTCAGAGCCTCGTGGAACGCATGTGGAGCCAACCTGGCACGCACCATATCGACGGTTCCCGGGCTGTACGTCGCACCGATGTTCACGCCGGGGAAGCAGAGAAATCCGCGATCGGATCGCATGATCCGGTAGTCGTGCGCCATCACGAAGAACGCGGCACCACCGTAGGTGTGTCCCTGCATTGCCGCGACGGTTTGCATCGGAAATGTCAGGAAGCGCACCAACATCTCTTGCACCGTCCCGATGAATCGGTTGATCTGGTCGAGGTTCTCGGCACCCCAGGACAGATCGACTCCCGTGGAGAAGAACTTTCCAGTCGCCGTCGTGACCAGCGCAGCAGGACCCGTTCCGGTCTCGATTTCGTCCAGAAGCGCGTTGATCTCGGCAACCCAGTTCGGGCTGATGCGGTTCTCGGTATCGTCCACACCTCGACTGCCGAGGTTCAGCACGAATACGTCGTCGAATCGTTCCAGGTATGGCATATCCCGAACGTACCCATTTTCTGTTGTTCTGGCTCACAACGAGGGAAGCGTCCGTGTTTGCCCGGGGGCGAAGCGGGTAGCTGTACGAGCACTATCGACGGAACGGAGGGCCGGTATGCCGACCAACGACGATCAACCACAGCTCAAGGACCAGGATCTCTACGAGAAATTGCGCGAGGACGGAAACTCGAAGGAGAAAGCCGCCCGCATCTCGAATGCCGCAGCGAAGAAGGGGCGAGACCAGGTCGGCAAGAAGGGCGGAGAATCCGGATCCTACGAGGACTGGACGGTCGACGAATTGACCGACCGAGCCAAGGAATTGGGTCTCGAGGGCTACTCGAAGCTGAACAAGGAAGAGCTCATCGACGCGCTACGCAGTCACTGATTCACTGCGGGCGAAGCGACGCGTAGTACTCCTGCAGCGACGGGTAGTAGTCGTCGAAACTCGGCAGCGGGGCGTCGTCCCTGGATGCGACGAGCATATCCAGGTAGTACTCCCAGCCGGGACCGATGTCGCCCAGACCGTCCGTGCTCTCGCAACTGTGCACCAGAACGACGACCGTCGAGCCGTCCCTGTCGTCGAGGCGAACCTCGAGCGGCCACTGCATCACGTCGAGCGTTCGCACGGCCAGCCGGCCGGGCGGCTCGCACGCTTCGATCGCCATGTCCGATGCAGGCTCGCCCTCCTCGAACCGCATCGTGACGCGAACGGTGTTCTCCGAGATGCGCTCCCACGGCCCGAACCACCTTGCCGTTCGCGACGATTCGGTGATGCTGGCCCACACGTCCTCGCGCGGAGCGGCGATGGTCCTGGTCAGCTCGAGAGCGAAGCCGGTGTCGGTGCTGCGCAGCGTGCCCGTGGGCGTCGGTTCCATCGACTGATTATGCGACTGCGGTGTCGCTGCCGTCGAGCACCATCATCATTGCGGTCGCGCGGGCACGGTGTTCGATCGAATCGACCGGGTACCCCACTGCTTCGGAGACCTTCGCAAGTCGGTGCGCCACGCTGCTGTGGTGCAGGTGCGTTCGGTCTGCTGTCGCCCGAAGGCTTCCGGATCCCAGGTACGCGCGAAGCGTGCCGAGCAACTCCCGGCCGTGAGGCGTGGCGCGCAGTTCGTTCGCGCGCACGAGGTCGGGAACGTCGTTGAGTGTCAACGAACTTCCCCTGTCCAGCAGGTTCAGCGCACCGAGCCGATCGGCGATCACGACGGGTCGGTACTCACTTGCCTGCGCCAGGGCGAATCGAGCATTCCCGAGGTGTCGATGGATATCGTCGGCGCGCAGGGCAAGGGAGACACCCAGATGGGAGCAGCCGACCGGCGGTGCGGACGGTTCGTTCGTCAGGAGGTAGAGGACGTGGTCGTCGACCGTGATCGGTACCGACCGACCGGCCGTCGGCGAGGCAGGTCCCGGCGGGGAGTCCGCGGCTGACATGGCCACTCTCACTCGGTCGGTCGGTTCGATGTGCAAGGCGGTCAGCGAGCTCAGCAGTGCGATGTCGTCCACAGGGAACAACACCGAACGGGTGTGTTCGGCAGCGGACGGACTGTGCCGTGGTACCAGAATGACGGCTGCGGTCAGGGCCATTCGATCGACGAGCATGTCGTCGAGAGCGAGCGCGGGTCCTGCGCGCTCGATCCACACCGAGCCCATCACGACGTCGTCGACGACAACGTCTTTGGCTGCCGACCGCTCGCCCGCGGCCTGAGTCAGCCAGCGGCCCTTCGGATCGCACCGCGCACGCTGGCGGTGTCCGCCGGACGTGCCGACGACGTCGATTCCGACCACGCAATCGGCGAGAGCAGCGCTGGCGGGGAGCATCGCGGTGGTGTCGGCGCCATGTCTGATCAGTGCGTCGAAATAATCGATCACGCGCACCAGACCCGCGGAGTCGGCATCGAGCTCCGCGAGCCGGTACATCAGTCCTTGCATGAAGCGACGCTACGAGGCGGGTACGCGAAGGCGCAAGCCCCTACGCAGGGCGTCCAACGCTTCCGCATGTCCGCGCTTGCTCACCTCTGCTGTCGCCAGTAGCGCGGATCCGTGGAAAGTGCCGGGGAACGAATGCAATTCGACGCTCACGCCTGCCTGCAGCAACCGGACCGCGTAGTCGATGCCCTCGTCACGAAGCGGATCGAGCTCCATGGTCGAGACGTACGTCGGTGGGAGTCCGGCCAGATCGGTGGCACGAGCGGGAGCGGCGTAGATCGAGACGTTCGGGTCGTCCGGTCCGCTGTACGACTCGCCCAGGTAGTACTGCCACGACAGAATCGCGTTGGGCCGGTGCCACATCGGTGTGTCGACGAATTCCGTCATCGACACGGTGTGCAGTCGGTCGTCGAGTTCGGGAATCTCGAGCAATTGGAACGCCACCGGCACCACGCCCTCGTCTCGAGCCCGCAGCACCGTTCCTGCCGCCAGGCCGCCACCGGCGCTCTGACCGCCCACCGCGATTCTGTCCGGGTCCACGCCCAGTTCGTCCGCATGAGAGTGGATGTACGCCAGCGCCGCGTAGCAGTCGTCGAGCGGCCCGGGGAACGGCGTCTCGGGGGCGAGCCGGTACTCGACGTTGGCTACTGCGAAACCGAGTTCACGGACGACGTCCACGCAGTAGGGATCGCTGGACGCGGCTGTCCCGATGGCGAATCCGCCGCCGTGGATCCACACCAGCACGGGCAACGGTCCGTCGACGTGCTCCGGTGTGAAGAATCGAACGACGACGTCCGGTGCACCGTCGAGTCCAGGGACGGCGAGCTCGCGCAGGGAAACTCCGTCCATGGACAGGTCGGCGAGCATGGCGTCGACAAGTGCGGTGAAGGTCGATCGTGCTGCGGGAAGGTCGCCGAAATCGACACTCGGAAGCATCGTGACGGCAGCGGCGAGTTCGGGGTCGAGAGTGGGGAAATTGGTCATGAACCCATAGTCGGCACAATTGTGTCCTGTGTCACTTGTCGTATGGAGGAAGTGCAAGCGGTGCCGTCCGACGGGTGTCGGACGCCCGCCGTCGATCAACTCGGGGTGTAGAGCCTCTCGACCAAGCCGAGGGTCCACAGCGCGGTCAGCGGACCCCCGTCGTTGGTGAACTTGTCCGTCCGGACGATGCGGTCGCCGCGAACAGCCGGTAATCCGGTCCAGAGCGGGTTGGCGTTCATTGCCTGCAAGTCCTCTTCGGACGTGATGGCGGCAATCATTGCCACTGCGTCGGATGCGGCGGTGACGTTCTCAGGTCCGTACTCGATCTCCGGAGCGGCTGCGCTCCACGCGGAGCCGAAGCGGGCTCCCACATCCTCGAGCGCGATCGACGTCACCCGGTCACGTCCTATCGAGATCCCACCTTCCTCCGATGTACTGATCGGCAGGACGGTGGTGTCGGCGATGGCATCGGCGTACTGCGTCGTGAGTTCGTCTACGCGAGTAGTGTATTCGTCGACAACTGCTCGGGCTCGGGCCTGCAGATTCAGTGCCGCGCCGATCGTTGCCACGTCCTGCTGCCAGCTGACTCCGGTTCCGGTGGAGCCCACCGGCAACACCGGCGCGATAGCACTCAACTGGTCGTAGATTTCTTCGATCACCTCGTCGCGGCCGATGATCAGGTCGGGATCGACGCGTGCGACGGCCTCGAGGTCGACGGTGTTTCGCGGATACAGCTCGGGCACTCCGTCTGCGAGCAGCATCCTGGTGGGCTCGGTCAGCGGGCCGGGAATTTCAGGTGGAGCCTCGGTTTCCACCGGCATCCCGACGATGGGTAGGTCGAACGCCAGGGCGATGTCCAGGTCGCGTCGTCCGTCGATCACGACGACCGATTCGATTCGATCCGGTACCTCGACGGTGCCGAACTGCGTGGTGACCGAATGGGTCGCCGAGTCCGACGTCGTCGGTTCGGTGTCGACACCGCAGGACGAGAGCAGGGATGCAACAAGGACCGCGCCGAGGACGACGTGCAAGCGGGGGAGTGTCTTCACAACTTAAGTAAACCAAACCTAAGTCGATGGTGAAGAGTCGGTCAATCGTCGTACTCGACTCGCACCGACACCGGGTCGGTCTGGAGTGCTCGGAAGCCCGCGCCGATGAGGCGTCCGAGCACCGGATTGTTCGAGAAGGATCGCGCTCGGAGCGCGACGTCGTCGTCGGGAACGAACGTCGCTGTGCCGGTACGCCATCGGCTGCCAACACGAATTCTGATTCTGGGTTCGTCGGTGATGTTGGCTCCCCAACCGGATCGGGTTCCGTGCTGGGAGATCAGCCAGGCTCCGGTCTCGTCGAACACTGCCGACACCGGTACCTGCCTGCGCAGGCCGGACTTGCGGCCGACGGTCTCGATATCGGTGACCAGGGAGGTTCGGACGCCGATCGAAGTGAGTCCGTTGACGACCGGATTCGCGATGTGCTTGCCGATCCAGCGCTCGCGGCGAAACTTCGTCGCGGCAGCAGATGTCTCGACCCGAGCGGAGCCCCGGCGATTGCGGAACGCGTCCCAGCCGTTGCGCTGCATCATCGTAGCCGCGGTCTTCCATGCCGGACGGCTCGAATTCGGTTGCCGCCCAGCACCGATGAGCTGTAACTGGTCGGTGTGCCACTGCAGATCGAGAGCGCCGTTGATCTGCTTGAACGCACTGGATTTCGACGGGACGCGCAGAGCCACGCGCGGCGATTCGACCCGGTCGAGAGTGCCGTCGACCAGAGAGTTCGCGACGGCAGGGGTGAGGGCGGTCGGACGGCCGAGGCCCACCATGTCGCACTCACCCGATTGCACTGCCGCATTCATCACCGAGCGGGTACGGAAGCCGCCGGTGACCGCCAGTGGCACGCTTGCGGCCGCGTCTCGCACCGTCCGCGCGTACTCCAGGAAGTACGCCTCGCGATCGCGGGTGCTCGCGGTGCCCATCATCGCCGGTGATTCGTAACTGCCACCGCTGATTTCGATGAGATCTATGGATTCCCGAACGAGATGCTCGACGGTGATGCGTGATTCTTCCTCGCTGAACCCGCCGCGTTGGAAGTCCGCCGAATTCAGCTTGATTCCCACTGCGAAACTCGGCGACACCGCCGCTCTGATTGCGCGGACGACTTCGAGCACGAATCGCATCCGTCCGTCGAGGTCGCCGCCCCAGGCGTCGTCGCGTCGATTGGACAGTGGCGACAGGAACTGCGACACCAGGTAGCCGTGCGCCCCGTGGATCTGGACGCCGTCGAAGCCGGCCGTCTCGGCCACAGCCGCCGCGGTGGCGAATCGACCGATGATGTCGTGGATCTCGTTCTCGCTCAACGCCCGAGGTGCCGGAATCCCCGGAATGTTGGGTGCGATGGCAGATGGCGCAACGGGCTTGGTGCGGGTGACGAGCGGATTGGCCTGTCGACCGGGGTGATTGAGCTGCATCCAGATGGGTGCACCGCCGTCGGACGTCGCTTTCGCCCAGCGGGCCAGCGCATCGCGGTCGCGGTCGTCTTCGATGACGACATTGCCCGGTTCGCCGAGATGGGACCGGTCGACCATCACGTTGCCGGTCACCACCAGGCCGTAGCCGCCGGCACCCCACCGGCGGTACAGCGTTTCGAGGCGCGAGTCCGGGCCGTGCTCGGCGGTGGACAGTCCTTCGCTGAGAGCTGCCTTCATCACGCGATTCGGCAGGATCTGCCCGCAGGCGAGGGTGAGCGGGCTGCTCAGGTCGATCACGTCGGTGTCAGGGGACATGGCGTTGCTCCGGTTCCTGGACTGCGGCTCCAGCTATGATGGACAACATAGCTACAGAGGGACTGTAGATGTAACGAGTCGTCACGTCAATCATTGTGGCGTCCTCGGGAGGGGTTGGGATGGCGAATCGAAGCAGTGCTCGGGACGACATGTTGCGTAGCGCCGCACACCTGTTTCGTCGACGCGGTGTGGAGGCGACCTCGCTGGCGGACGTCATCGATCACGCGGGCGCACCGCGCGGCTCGATCTATCACCACTTTCCGGGCGGCAAACCTCAGTTGGTGGAAGAGGCGACCCGTACTGCGGGCGCCGCGATGAGCGCCATGATCTCGGCCGGCCTGGCCTCGGCCGGTCCGTCTGCGACCGTGCGGGCGATTCTGGACGGATTCCGCGGCGAACTGCTGGCCACGGACTTCGTGGCGGGCTGTCCTGTCGCGCCTGCTGCGCTCGACGGGTTGCATGCGCCGCAGGCGGTGGCCGCGGCAGGTGAGTCCTTCTCGTCCTGGGAGGACGTGATCGCGGCGTCGCTGTGGCAGCGCGGATTGACTCGCGAGCGATCGTACTCGTTGGCGACATTCGCGATCGCCGCCATCGAAGGTGCGCTGATCATGGCCAAGGCGCAGCGCTCCACGGCGGCGTTGGATCGGACCGAGGGGGAGCTGTCGGCCCTGCTGGAGGCGGTACTGGAGGCGTCGGCCGGCCGCTGACGTCGGTCAGGATGGGCGGCCGGTATTGCTATAACTGACAGTTACAGCTAACTTTCCTTCAATAACTATGCCGATCGTCATAGTGGAAGGAAATCAGATGTCGTCTCCCACCACCTCCCGTCATCTGGCGGATGTGCCGCAATTTCGTCGGCGATACCTCGCGCTGATCGTCATCTGCGCGGCCGAGCTGCTCGTCGTGCTGGACAACACCGTCGTCAACGTCGCCCTGCCCTCGATGGGGCTGCAGCTGCGTGCCGAGATGAGCGGATTGCAGTGGGTGGTCGACGCCTACACCTTGACGTTCGCTGGATTGCTGTTGGCGTTCGGGCACCTCGGCGATCGCTACGGCCGCAAGAAGGTCATGATTTTCGGACTGACAGGTATCGCGGTGATGTCGGTGGGCGGTGCCGTGGCCGCCGATCTCGGACAGGTGATCGCGGCCCGAGCAGCTATGGGTGTGTGTGCGGCCGCGGTGTTTCCGGCGACCCTTGCCCTGATCATCAACATCTTCACCGACGCCAAGGAGCGAGCGCTGGCCATCGCGGCCTGGACTGCCATGGCCGGGTTCGCCATCGCCATCGGCCCGACGGCGGGCGGATTCCTGCTCGAGCATTTCTCGTGGCACTCGGTGTTCTGGATCAATGTCCCTGTGGCACTGCTCGTTCTGGTGGCTGCGCTGGCTTGCGTGCCGGAGTCGAAAGCAGAGCACGTCGGTAAGTACGATCCTCTGGGCATCGCGCTGTCGTTGGCGGGCATCACGGTGTTGGTCTGGGCGATCATCGAAGCGCCACACAACGGTTGGTTGTCTGCTACGAGCATCGGAGCCTACCTGGCAGGATCGGCTGCCATCGTCGCATTCGTCTGGTGGGAGCTGCGAACACCGTCTCCGGTGCTGGATCTGAACCTGTTTCGGAACCGGCGATTCTCACTGCCCGCCTTGGCAATTGCCGTGGCGTACTTCAGTATGTTCGGCTTCCTGTTCATGATCACCCAGTATTTCCAGGGTGTGATGCAGTTGACCCCACTGCAGTTCGGTGTCCACTCGCTGCCCTTCGCGATATCCATCGCAATCGGTGCGCCGCTGGCGACGATCATCGCCCAACGCATCGGAACCACGGCCGTGATCGTCTTCGGTTTGGTGGTGATGAGCATCGGCATGTTCATCGCAGGGCAGGTGAAGGTCGAAACGCCCTATCTGGGGCCGGTTCTCGTCTCGATGGTTCTGATGGGCCTCGGCTTGGCGATCGTGCAGGGCCCTGCCACCGAGTCGATCATGTCCTCGGTGACGCTCGACGAGGCAGGTGCAGGATCCGCGGTGAACGACACCACCCGCGAGATCGGCGGAACTCTCGGAGTTGCCGTGCTCGGGTCGATCCTCGCATCGGTCTACACCGCACAGGTGAGTCCGAAGATCGATGCGATTCCCGACGCGATCATGGAGCCGTATCAGAAGGCGTTCGCTCGCGAGACCGTCGTCAGCGTCATCGAGATCGTGAAAGCACCCACGAACCCGATCTTTGCGACGCAGAAGGCCGACCTGATCCACGCGATGAAGGCGGCCTCGTTGGAGGGCTTCCAGCTCGCGTCGTTTGTCACCGTCGCGGCTGCCATGACGTGCGCGATCGCTGTTGCGCTGTTCCTGCCGTGGCGACGCCCCGAGGGGAGCGGTGTGCTTCTGGCGTGGCGTGAATCCAAGGACGCCGACGGGGTCAGTTGAACGGCGTTCCGCCGGTGACGGCGATGGTCTCGCCGGTGATGTAGCTCGACTCGTTCGATGCCAGGAACACATAGGACGGAGCCAACTCCACGGGCTGGCCCGGGCGTCCGAGCGGTACGGTCTCACCGAACTTCTCGTACTTCTCGGCCGGCATCGTCGCGGGAATGAGCGGCGTCCAGATCGGTCCGGGTGCGACAGCATTGACACGGATGCCACGCTCTGCAAGATCGCCGGCGAGGCCTTTGGTGAAGGCCACGATTCCTGCCTTGGTCGTCGCGTAGTCCAGCAGTTCCGGAGAGGGATTCGATGCCTGAATCGAGGTCGTGTTGATGATCGTCGATCCTGCGTCCATGATTTCGGCAGCGCGTTTGGAGATCCAGAACAAGGCGTACAGGTTGGTCTTGAGTACCCGATCGAACTGCTCGGTGGTGATATCGGCGATGCCGCCCATCTGAGCCATTTGGAAAGCGGCGTTGTTGACGACGATGTCGAGCCCGCCGAGGACCTGGGAGGCGGTGTCGACCAGCTGCACGCACTGGGACTCGTCGGTGAGATCGCAGGCGATGGCTCTACCGGCGCGCCCCGCTCCCTCGATGAGGTCGACAGTGGTCTGCGCGTCCGGACCTTCGGATTCGAGGTGTGCGATGACCACGTCGGCACCCTCGCGTGCGAATGCAAGTGCAACAGCACGGCCGATGCCCGAGTCACCGCCGGTGATCAGTGCCTTGCGACCGTGCAGTCGATCCGATCCACGGTAGGTATTCTCGCCGTGATCGGGAGTGGAGACCATGTCGCGGGTCAGTCCCGGGTGCTCGAGGCGACCTTGCTCGGCCCGGTCGGGCATCGAAAATGCGGTGGTCGGGTCGGACTTGCTGAACTGGTCGGACATTGTCGATCCTTGCCTCGGTGTGCGTGAAATGCTCCACGCGGCAAGTCGAACGAGCCGCTTCGGTTCAGTGGAGACGACTCACGGCCGCAGCCCTTTGTGAGTCCATGTCAGCCCAGGGTCACCGAAACGACGAACTGGTAAACCTCGACAGGTCAGGCTGCGCGAGGATCGTCGACGATCGTCGCCAAACCCAGCGCGTCGAGGACCATGCGTGCGGGCCGCGTCGGAGCGAAGATCTCGAGGCGGTCTGCCGCGCGAGCGGCAGCCTCGATGATCACGCTCGCTGCGCCCGAGTACATGAACGACACCGCCGACAAGTCCAGCAGCACAACCGATTCGCCGCGCAGCGCCTCGTCGAGTTCCCCAGCCAAGCTGGAGCGCGATGTCAAATCGAGTTCGCCGCCGGCACGAACCACCGTCAGGCGAGGCGAGTAGGACTCGATACCGATCGAGAAGCGAGCATCGGCGGTCTCGGCGGTTGCGAAGCGGGAATCGAAGTGGTCGGTGACAGTCACGGTGCGAACCTCTCAGTTCGGATGGCCTAACGACCGACATGCGCTGGGTGGAACCCGAGGGCTACAGGTTCCGTTGCATGCCGTGCAGTAATCCTGACAGCGCAACGTCACCGAATCGAAGACTGATCATCACAGATCGATAGCTAGTCGGTAACGAAGAGGTAACGGCAGATGTGACGGCGCTGAGCATCGTTCAGGGCAGTGTGTGGCCTGCCGTCCGGAACAGGCGGTACCACTCCTGCCTGGTCAGGCGTAGATCGGAACCTCCGGCGGCCTCGACGACTCGATCGGGGTTCGTGGTGCCGAGCACGACCTGGATGTCGGCCGGGTGCCGGGTGATCCAGGCCGTTGCCACTGCCGACGGGGTGGAGCCGTGTACGTCGGCGATCTCGTCGAGCGCCACGTTGAGTTCGGGGTAGTTCTCGCGGTCACCCACGAACACACCGGAGGACGTCCCGCTCTGGAACGGTGACCATGCCTGCAGGGTGATGCCGCGCGTTCTCGCGTAGTCCAGCAGACCGTTGTCGCGGTCGATCGACTGATCCTCGGTGCCCATGTTGGCGGTCAGCCCCGACGCGATCAACGGCGAGTGCACGATGCTCAGCTGTACTTGATCGAAGAGAATCGGTTGTTTCACAGCGGTTTTCAGCAACTCGATCTGGCCGGGTGTGTGATTGGAGACGCCGAAGCCCAGGACCTTGCCCGACTCGTGCAGGTGATCGAACGCTGCTGCGACCTCCTCCGGCTCGACGAGGGCGTCCGGTCGGTGCAGCAGAAGTGTGTCCAGGTGATCGACACCGAGGGCCGCGAGTGACGCCTCGACCGTGGTGACGATGTGTTCTTCGGAGAAGTCGAACCAGCCGTCGCGGATACCGACCTTGCTCTGAATGCTGATGGCCTCACGCTGCGACGGGGTCAGTGTCACCGCGTCGCCGAATCGCTTCTCGCACGTGTGCGGGGCACCGCCGTAGATATCCGCGTGATCGAACACCGTCACGCCCACATCGAGGGCAGTGTCCACCAACCTCCTGATCCGGGCGTCGTCCACGTCGGTGATGCGCATGAACCCCAGCACGATGCTCGAGACTTCTGTTCCGGTGTGGGGGAGGGGGAATGTACGCACCGTGAAATCTCCTGCTCGTCGACGAAGCGGTCCATGGAGTCTGTCAAAGTCCGCCGCGCGGTCGACACGGAAGGGCTTGTGCAAGGTATTGACAAGTTTGCGCAATATCTGCAATCGTTGTGCTCAGCATCACAACGAACCCCCGAGGTGAACCATGGCACCAACGCTCACGCAGGTGGCACAGCAAGCAGGCGTATCCCTGTCGACGGCATCGCGCGCGTTCAGCAATCCCGACCGTATCGGTGCCGACACACTCGCCCGGATCATCGCGGTCGCCGACGACATCGGCTACGTCGCCGCCTCGGGTCGATCGTCGGACACTCGCATTGCGGCGACCACCGTCGCGGTCGTGGTACCCGACATCGGCCACACCGTCTTCGCAAGGTTCGTCAAGTCTGCCCAGGCCCAGGGCTGGCATCGCAGGCAGACCATCGTCCTGACCGACACCGACGGAAGCGCCGACCGTGAGCGTGAGGTGATCGGGGAGTTGCAGGGGCGAGTCGACGCATTGATCGTCTGTGCGCCGCGCCTGCCCGCAGAGGACATCGTTCAGTTGGCAGGCGACACCCCGCTCGTGCTCGTCAACCGGTCCTCGGACGAATGTGATTGTGTCGTCGCCGATTCGGAGGACGGAATTCGGCAAGCCGTGGACTACCTGGCAGCTCTGGGGCACTCGCACCTCGCGTACGTCCAGGGATCGCCACAATCCTGGTCCAACGCCCGACGTGTCGACGCCGTCGAACAGTTCTGTGCCGCACGAGGAATCGTGCTGGACGTGCTGGGCTGGCAGCAGGAAACCCTTGCGGGTGGTCACGCCGCCGCCGCCAGCGTCGTCGCGACGGGGGCCACCGCGGTCATGACCCACAACGATCCCATGGCCATCGGAGTCATGAACGGAGTCCGGTCGATGGGCCTGGCGGTTCCCGAGGATCTCAGCGTCGTCGGCATCGACGACTCACCTCTTGCCGAACTGGCGCATCCTGCTCTGACGAGCATCAGCGTGCCGATGGGTCGCGCCGGTCTCGTCAGCTCCGACCTGGTCTTCCAACGCGCAGCCGAGCCCGATTCGCCCGCGCGCACCATCCATCTCCCCACCCAACTCGTGGTCCGTGCCTCGTCCGGCCCCGTCCACACACGCACTCTCGTTCCGGGAAAGGACGAATCGAAGTGAAGGTCGTCATCGCAGATTCGAACCTGCTGCCCCATCGCGCCCGATTCGAGGATCGGATTTCCTCCGACGTCGCCCTGTCGTGGCACGAGAACTTCGACGTCGATGCGATTGCCGCCGACGTCGCCGACGCGACCGTGTACGTCGGCGGAAAGTTCCCGGCCGCGCTGGCCGAAGCATCGCCCAAGCTGCGGTTGGTGCACGTCGCCGGAGCCGGCACCGACGGCGTGGCCTTCGATGCCCTGAGCCCGCAGACACTGGTGGCCAACACCTTTCACCACGAGCGGTCGATCGCGGAGTACGTTGCCGCCACCGCGGTTGTGCTACGCCGCCGATTCCTCGAACAGGACCGGCAACTGCGGGAAGACCGATGGGCGTCGCCGGTCTACGACCGGACGCTTCGGCAGTCCAGCTCACTGGGTTCGGCGACCGTCGGATTCGTGGGCTTCGGCCACATCGGCGCGCAGTCCTGGGCACTGCTGCGCGCATTCGGCTGCACCGGTATCGCGGTCACGGGCAGCGGTTCGGTCGACGCCGCTGAGAACGGATTGACCTGGGCTGCCTCGACGGACCGCCTCTCCGACCTGATGACCGAGGCCGACGTCGTGGTGGTATCCGCACCACTGAACGAGCGCACCACCGGAATGATCGGCTCCACGGAACTTGCGGCCCTGGGAGCCGAGGGGGTCCTGATCAACGTCGGACGCGGACCACTCGTCCAACAGGATGCGCTGTTCGAGGCGTTGTCGACCGGTTCGCTCGGGGGAGCCGCCATCGACGTCTGGTACGACTACCCGTCGGCGGACGGTGTCGGTGCACCATCGCCGCATCCGTTCCACACGTTGCCGAACATCCTGATGACACCCCACTCGTCCGGCATCACCGGCGAAACCTTCGAAGGCCGAGTCGACGACATCACCGCCAACATCGGTCGACTCGCAGCGCACGAACCACTGATCAATCTCGTTGCCGGCAAGAACTTCATGGCAGAGGCAGTGATCTCGTGACCGACAGGATCATCGCTGCCGACGTGATCGTCTGCAGCCCCACCCGCAACTTCGTCACCCTCAAGGTGACCACCGCGGACGGCGTCGTGGGCTACGGCGACGCAACGTTGAACGGCCGGGAACTCGCGGTGGCGTCGTACCTACGCGATCACGTCGCGCCGTTGCTGATCGGCCGAGATCCGGCGCGCATCGAGGATACCTGGCAGTACCTCTACCGCGGTGTCTACTGGCGACGCGGACCGGTGACGATGGCCGCGATCGGGGCAGTCGACCTCGCACTGTGGGACATCAAGGGAAAATCGCTGGGGCAACCGGTCTTCCAACTTCTGGGTGGAGCCGTCCGGGATCGCATCCTCTCGTACACTCATGCCACCGGATGGGACACCGCGGAACTGATCGACTCGGTCGACCGGCGTCGGGCACAGGGCTTTCGCGCCGTGCGCGCTCAGTCCGGAGTCCCCGGGCTCGACTCGGTGTACGGCGTGCACCGAGGGGCGCAGGGATACGAACCTGCTGGGCGCGGTGCATTTCCGGTCGAGGAAGTGTGGGATACCGACGCCTACCTCAACCATGTCCCCGGTGTGCTGGCAGCGGTGCGCGAGCACGTCGGGTCCGAACTGAAACTGTTGCACGACGCGCACCATCGATTGACTCCGCAACAGGCTGCGCGACTGGGCAAGTCGCTCGAGGACGTCGATCTGTTCTGGCTCGAGGACGTCACCACCGCCGAGGACCAGAGCGCCCTGCGGCTGGTGCGCCAACACACCACGACTCCGCTCGCCATCGGTGAAGTGTTCAATACGATCTGGGACTGCCAGCAGCTGATCTCCGAGAAACTGATCGACTTCATTCGCGTCGCCATCGCGCACGCCGGCGGCATCAGTCATGTGCGCAAGATCTTCTCGCTCGCCGAGGTGCACCAGGTTCGCTGCGGACCCCATGGACCGTCCGACGTCTCGCCGATCACCCTCGCCGCGAGTGTGCACCTGGGCATGGCGACGCCCAACTTCGGAATTCAGGAATTCATGGGCTACGACCCGCTGGTCGACGAAGTGTTCCCACACGCATGGTCGTTCGCAGACGGCTATCTCACCCCGGGTGATGCGCCTGGCCTCGGCGTGGACATGGACGAATCGTTGGCGGCGAGGTATCCGTACGAACCCGCGTATCTACCGGTTGCGCGTCGCCTCGACGGTTCCATGACGGATTGGTGACGAGATGAGTGAAGCGAGACTGTCCCGTTCGGCACTCGCCGGCTCGGGGCTCGCCCCCACGCGGCCGGACGGAACCGGAATCGTGCACCTGGGCCTGGGGAACTTCCACCGCGCACACCAGGCCGTGTACACCGCGGCCGCGCTGGCGCAGGACGGCGGACGCTGGGGAATTCTGGGTGTGGCCAACAGATCTCGGACGATCACGGATGCCATGCTCGCGCAGGACCTGCTCTACGGGGTCGTAGAGATCTCTCCGTCCGGCTCGCGCGTGAGTGTGCCGGGAGCGCATACCGGAGTCATGGTTGCCGCGCACGATCCCGCGGCCGTCGTCCGAGCCATTGCCGACCCGGACGTCAGGATCGTCACGATCACCGTCACCGAGCTCGGCTACACGTTCTCGCCCCTGACCGGTGAACTGAATCTCGAATCGACTGCAGTGCAGCAGGATCTGGCCCAGCCGGACACGCCGACGACGACCGTGGGACAGCTCGCGCGAGCGTTGTCGGTGCGGGCTCGAAGTCACGGAACTCCGATCACGGTGGCCAGCTGCGACAACCTGCTGGGTAACGGGGACCGCACGGCGGCTCTCGTGCGCCAGTTCCTAACCCGCTGCGGTGCCGACGACGTGATCGATTGGTTGGCGACGTCGGTGACGTTCCCCAACTCCATGGTCGATCGCATCGTCCCGTCCAGCAGCGAGTCGTACGACGCAGAGTCCACTGCCCGATTGGGTGCAGTGGACACCATCGCCGTCCCGGCCGAGCCGTTCACGATGTGGGTGATGGAGGACAACTTCGTCGCAGGTCGTCCGCGGTGGGAGGCCGGCGGTGCCGTATTCGCTCGGCACGTCGAACCCTACGAGCTCATGAAGGTGCGGCTGCTCAACGGAACGCACTCTCTCATTGCTTATCTCGGCGCTCTGGACGGTCGCGCGACCATCCCGGATTCGATCGGACGGCCGTTCGTCGAGGCCGCGGCGCGAGCGGTACTCGTCGACGAATACCTCCCCACCGTGCCCGTTCCGGACGACGTGGACATCGAGGACTACATCGCTCAGCTGTTCGTACGGTGGTCCAATTCCGCTCTGGGCCACAGAACGGCACAGGTCGGTTCCGACGGCTCGGCGAAGCTGGCGCAGAGAATCCCGACCCCCGTGCTGTATCACCTGCGCAACGGCGTTGTACCGCAACATCTCTCGTTGACCCTGGCCGCGTATCTCTGCTGCGTGTGCCCTCCCGAAGGTTTCGATCCCGGCCCGCACGCACGTGCAATGGCCGACCCAGCACGTGCGCGATTGGCAGGACTTGCCGCCTCGGCAGCGTCCAGTGAAGATGTCGTTCGATCGGTTCTCGAACGCGGCGACATCCTCCCCGTCGAACTGGCCGAGTATCCCGAATTCATCACACGCACAGCGGATTTAATGAATACTGTTGTCCGTCATGGTCCGATGGCAGCAGCCGTCGAAGCGGGGAGTTCTTCGCTCCGCCCTGTCGTCACAGCATCCCGGACCACACTCGACTGACTCCTTCCTTCTTCCTTCCTTCCTTCGGCTCAGGCCGTAACTTCACCCGAGGACAACCATGGACACGACCACAGAACCATCGGATTCTCCGAGAATCGCTCCGGCCAAGCATGATCCGACCGCGGTACGACGCGCGGCGTGGGCCGGCCTCATCGGCACCACGCTCGAACAGTACGATTTCGTCATCTACGGCACGGCATCTGCGCTGATCTTCAACAAACTGTTCTTTCCCAACATCTCTCCGGCCGCGGGCATCATCGCCAGTTTCAGCGCGTACGCCGTCGGGTTCCTTGCTCGTCCGCTGGGCGGGCTGTTCTTCTCTCGCTACGGTGACCGCCTCGGTCGCAAATGGGTGCTCGTGGCGACCCTGATGCTGATGGGAGGAGCAACGATGGCCATCGGGCTGCTGCCGACATTCGAACAGGTAGGCCTACTTGCCCCGGTGTTGCTGGTACTGTGTCGGTTCTTTCAGGGCTTCGGAGCGGGAGCCGAACAGTCAGGTGGCGCAACGCTTCTCACCGAGACTGCGGAAATCGGCAAACGTGGCCGATTGGCTGCCCTCGTCATGACCGGAGCGGCACTCGGCACCGCGCTCGGAGCCATCGCCTGGATTCTGGCCCAGTTGCTCCCCGATGACCAACTGATGTCCTGGGGCTGGCGAATGGTGTTTCTCAGCAGCATTCTGGTCACCGTTGCCGCGTTCATCATCAGGCGCAAGCTCAACGAGTCTCCGGTCTTCCAGGAGCTCAAAGCGGCCCAGGAGCGCCCGAAGGCACCGGTGAAGGAAGTGTTCGCCAACGGAAAGCGGCCGCTGTTCATCGTTATGTTCATGACCGTCGGCATCAGTGCACAGTCCTACACGTACCAGGTGTTCATGGCCTCGTACATGAAGAACGACGTCGGCGTGGACCCCACGTTCATCCCGAAGGTGTTGCTGATCGGAGCTATCTGTGGCGGTATCGCGGCCTGGGGCTTCGGATGGCTCTCGGACAAGGTGGGTCGCAAGCCGGTGTACATCGGCATCGTCAGCCTGCTCGTCGTTCTGCCGGTCCCGACCTTCATGGCGCTGAACACCGGCTCGCACACGTTGATCACCCTGGTGATGATCATCGGATTCATCCTGGCATGCCAGGGAGCAGTCGGCGTCACGATGAGCTACTTCCCGGAGATGTTCGGTGCCCGATACCGTTACGCCGGGGTGACATTGGGTCGCGAGTTCGCCTCGGTGTTCGGCGGCGGCATCGCTCCGCTGTTGTGCGCGGCTCTGATCACCGCGTTCTCCGGCTCCTGGGTTCCCGTCGCCGTGTACATGATGATCATGGCGATCTCGGTACTCGTGGCCGCGTCGTTCGCTCCGGAAACCCGCGACAGAGACCTGACCGATCCGGCCAACGCCACCGATCCTGTACTCGTCAAGGCTTGATCTGCAGTGTCGGTACTGACCTTCGGCGAAACCATGGCTTTGACCACCGCCCAGGACCCCGGTCCACTCGCACACGTCTCGACGATGCGGCTGGGTATCGGAGGAGCCGAGACGAATTTCGCAATAGCACTGCGGCGGTTGGGAGTTCCGGTCACCTGGGTGGGCCGAGTGGGTTCGGACAGCCTGGGTGACCGGGTGGCCAGGGAACTGCACGCCGAACGACTCGACGCACACGTCGTTCGAGACCCCGATGCACCCACCGGCCTGATGGTGAAGGAACGCCGTACTTCCACTTCGACTCGGGTCTGGTACTACCGAGCGGGGAGTGCAGGCTCCCGCTTCCGTATCGGTGACATCCCGGAGACACTCTGGGACGGAGTCAGGGCGCTGCACGTCACGGGAATCACCCCGGCGTTGTCGGATACGGCGTGCAAAGCGACGCTGTTCTACGTCGAGCGAGCCCGCGAGCGCGGCATCGCGGTGTCTTTCGACCTGAACTATCGCCGGGCACTGTGGACGAGAACCGAAGCGGCACCGGTGTATCGGCAGATCATCGAGCAGGCCGACATCGTGTTCGCCGGTACCGAGGAGGCAGCCATCGCCGTCGGTGACGGCACTGCCTCCGAGTTGGCGGAACGTTTGTGCGAGCTCGGCACGGACGAGGCCGTCATCAAGCTCGGCGACCGCGGTGCACTGGTACGGGCCCGAGGCACCGAATACGTCTGCACTGCAGTGCCGGTGGACGTGGTCGACTCGGTCGGCGCAGGGGACGGTTTCGTGGCCGGCTATCTGTCCGAACGGCTCGTCGATGCACCGATCGACCAGCGGCTGCGAACGGCGACGACCGTGGGTGCCTTCGCGTGCACGGTCCCCGGCGACTGGGAGGGCATGCCGCGCCGAGACGAGCTCGACCTGCTCACCTCGGAGGAGGCTGTCACCCGATGAACGAGAACGGACGGACGAGTACCACCATGACCGAAGTACCGCGCATTCCCGAGAAGACCGTCGCCCTGGTCGCCCATGCCGCCGACGATCTGCGTCTCGACACCGTCGCTGTGACACCCGCGGCACCGGACGAGGCAATCATCGCCATCGCCTACGGCGGGATCTGCGGATCGGATCTGCACTACTGGCAGCACGGTGCTGCGGGTCAGTCGGTGTTGAAAGCGCCGATGCGGTTGGGCCACGAGGCGTCGGGAACGGTGGTTCGTCGTGCCGAGGACAGCAGCGGTCCTGCCGAAGGCACCCCGGTGACCGTCCATCCGGCCACGCCCGGCGGAACGGGCGCGAAATACCCGGCCGATCGCCCCAACCTGTCGCCCGGCTGTCGGTACATGGGCAGCGCGGCACAGGTACCGCACAACGACGGGCTGTTCATCGGACACGTCGCCGTCCCGACGCGAATGCTCCGAGCCCTGCCGGCAGGACTCGATCTGAGAATCGCGGCGCTGGCAGAGCCCGCGAGCGTGGCCTGGCACGCTGTCGAACGCGCCGGAACCGTTCGGGGCGCAACTGTCCTCGTCGTCGGTACCGGTCCGATCGGTGCCCTCATCGTGGCGGTGGCCGCGCGGGCGGGTGCGGCGAACATCGTCGCGGTCGACCTGCAGGATTACTCGCTCGAAGTGGCACGTGCACTCGGTGCGCACCGGACGATCGATGCTCGCGACGGCGTGGCGATCGCCTCCGTCGAGGCAGACGTCACGTTCGAGTGCTCAGGTAATCACCGCGGTCTGGCGTCGGCGATCAACGGCACCATGCGCGGCGGACGCGTCGTGATGGTGGGGCTACCCCCGGCCGGTGATCAGCCGGTTCCGGTGTCGTTGGCGATCACGCGTGAGATCGACCTCGTCGGTTCCTTCCGTTTCAACGACGAGATGGACGACGTCATCGAGGCATTGGCCGACGGTTCCCTCGACGTCGGAGCGGTCGTCACGGCCGAATATCCCGTCACCGAGGCGCTCGACGCATTCGCGCTGGCGGCGGATGCATCGCGTTCGAGCAAGGTCCTGCTGACGTTCTGATCGAACAGAGCTCGACTACTCGAACTCGAGTCGCATGGATTGACTCGTCATCTGCAAGATGAGCACGAAGCCGGTGAGAGTCACCACGATCGGTGCCCACAGGACGACGGCGACGAACGTGTCGACACCTCTGTCCACCACGATGTACACCGCGACGATGGAGGTAGCCAGCACACACAGCGCTATGTGTGCAGCCAGCCTCCATTTGTCGAAGAGGAAACCGGCCAGCATGCCGAGGGGTATGAGAAACGTGCACTTTCCGAGTGTCACCTCGGGCTCGAAGTCCGCGGTGATGGTGGCCCCGAAAATCGCGATATCGGCGATGACGACGAACGCGAAGGCCTGCCGGAGCGTCGGCCATGGACCGAACCACCAGAATGCGCCCATGATGTACGCGGCGATCATGCACGTCCACTGCACTATCGACGGGATCGGGGTGGTGGCACCGTAACCGAATGCCATCTCGAGGGTCACCACGACGGCCATGGCCAGACTCGCAGCCGAGACGACCCGTTTGACCCCCGTGGTCAGCGCGAGGGAGGCCATTACTCCGACACCCCAGTGATAGTGCTCGTTCGGCCGGTACGAAGCGCGTGTCACGTGTGTCCCCTTCCGTCGACCGCTTCAGGATTCAATCACACGCGAGCGTGACGAGGATCATGTTTCTGCACTTCACCAGCTGATGCGTCCGGCGATCGAAGCGGCGTTCAGCCGATCAGCCGGTGTAACAGTTCGGGAAGCGTTTCGCCGATGTCGTGGCGACTGGCCACGCGGTAGCGAGCGCTGTCACCGAGTCGGCGCCGTCGATCCGCGTCACCGATGACGGTCGAGATCGCCTCGGCCAGAGCCGCGGAGTCACCGGGTTCGACCAGTACCCCCGCGCCGTCGGAGAGAAATTCGTGGGTACCGCCGTGATCCGTTCCGATCACCGGCAGCCCGTGCGACATTGCCTCGAGTACCGACAACGGTCCGGCCTCCGGGGACGTACTGGCCGAAATCACGACATCCCACCTGCGGAGTGCGGACTCTGCATCGGTGTGCCCGAGAAACTCCACCCTGCCGGCGAGGTCCGATTCGGCGGCACGTTCGTGGAGCTCCGATACGTAGTCGCGATCGCCGGGAAAGCTTCCGCCGGCCAACTCGACTCGGATGTCGGGGAGTGTGGCGACGGCATCGAGGAGAACTCGGTGCCCCTTCCAGGGTGTCAGCAACGCCAACATGCCGACCACCGGTGGGGTGTGAAGTTCGCCGCCGAAACGGGTCACCGGCCACGGCACTCCGTTGTGTGCCACCACCACCGGAAGGCCTGCCGCGCGGAGCGGAACGGCCGTTGCTTCCGAGACCGACACCGCGACCCGAATTGCCGGGCGGGAGAATCGAACCACCACGCGCTGCTTGAGAGAGTTCATGGTGTCGTGAACGAGCCAGGACGCACCGCGAGTCGGCCGGCACAATCGTGCGACCGGGAGCGCGAACAGGGAATTGACGACAGTTGTCGTGTCGGGCGCGCGCACGACGGAGCGCACTGCGCGTGCGGCACCGATCCACCTTCCGAGCAGGCGCAGCGCGGCGATACCGCGTGCGGCACCGTGCTCACCCCCGAGACCGAGTTCGTCGATCCGAATGTGCCGGGTTCCGCTCGGCAGGCGACGCGCCAATGGTCCCGCGGGGCAGGCGATCACAGTTCTGTGGCCGCGGCGCTCGGCCTCGTCGATCAAATTGAGCAGCACCTTCTCCGCACCGGAAACCTGTCCGGTGTGGGCCAGAAAGAGCACGGTCGACTCGTCGGTCATGTGTTGGCCTGTCTGTGTGGCAAGGGTGGTTCGCGAAAGCGAACTCGTGACTCGTCAGGCATGGTGCAGTAGAGCGACGGGGTCTCCGCACATCCTCTGCAGCGCTGAATCGACGACCGCGACGTCGATCATCTTGCTGCAGAACGATGCCGTGTAGGTCCGCCCACCGGCAATTTCGGCAATGAGCATCGTGCAGCCGTCCGGGCCGTCCGGCTCGAGTGATGCGGCCATCTGCGGTGGCCTGCCGTCGTCGACCCAGTCGAGGTGATCGAACACTCGCACTCGCCCGAGGTCGCTGACGGCCAACCTCAATGTCCCAGGAACGTCGACGACCGAATCGTCGACCTGCGGTCCAGCGGACGACCGAACTCGCGTTGCGATGTCGCGGAGCTGCGACATCCCCAGTACCGCTATGGGCCAACCGGATTCGATCACCTCACGCATCGTCGTAGCGATAGCGACGGGTGTCGTGCCCGACGGCAGGTGAAGTGGAATACCGACGGCGAAGTTCCCGTGCGAATTCTGTTGTGCGGGATCGAGGTAGCGTCGACTGTTGAACAAGACCATGATGTGCTCGGCGACGTCGACGCCCTCTGCGCGCAGTGCCGCGCTCCACAGCGCGATCGAGATCGACGCGGCTGTCGCACCCGGCATGTTCTCGGCCGTCCAGTGCTTGAGTTCGTCCACCCGTGCTCGGCTCATGTACCCGGCACGGCTGACTTTCGCGGTTTCCCAGTTCTCGATTCTTCGGCGGGGAGCAGACCCGTCGTCGACCTCGGGTCTATGGCGTCCGCGCAGCCTACGGAAGTCCAAGATGGTCTTGGGGTTCCGAGAATAGTGACGCCACAATGCTTTCCACGTCGAACTCGCGGGCAATCCTGCCGCGAGCCCGGGAACCAGTGTCCCGTCGGCATCGTCGCAGAATGCCGCCAACATCATCACGCCGAGCTGGCCGTCTCCGATTCCGTGCGAGTAGTCGATGGCGAGATGGTCGTCGAACACGATCACGTCGAGCGGGCTGCACTTGCCGTCTCGGGATCGAATCTCGGTGAGCATCCGACCCAGGTCGTCCGTGGGGCCGCTACTCGCGGTGACGTTGTCACCTGCGATGTCGGTGCGGTAGCGCCAATGCTGATTGTCCGACCGCGGTTCCAGTGCGAGGTGTGCCTCGGCATCGGCCTGTTCGGCGGCCGTGAGCGTTCGTCTCGTACGTACGACGTCGAGACCACGAACCGGACCGACAGCGGTGATTATTCGGGTGTCGGCGAACACTCGATCCAGCGCAGTCGCGCGGTAGCGGTGCTCAGCGGACGGCATCGACGACCTCCTGCATTCGACTGCGGAAGTTGGCGCGAGAAAAGCCTTCCGCCCACGTACGGATGGCGGCGCGGTCGTAGTCCGCAGGGTCGAAGGAGCGCATGGCCTCGGCGAATCCGGCGATCACGTCGTCGTCGGAGCCTGGAGATACGTGCACCCCGGTCTTCCCGGGTACCACCGAGTCCATCGCACCGCCGTCGCCCAGGGCGATGACGGGTGTTCCGGTTGCCATGGACTCGACGGGGACGATCCCGAAGTCCTCTACGCCCGGCATCAGAAGGGCTCGCGTCGTGCGGTGCAGTTCGAGAAGCTTCTCGTGTGAAACTCGTCCCAAGAAGGTCGTTTTGGGTCCGGCAAGTTCTCGGCAGGCGTTCATCGCGCGACCGTCTCCTGCCACCACGAGGGGAACGTCGGCTTCGGCGGCAGCGCGGACCGCGATGTCCGGACGCTTGTAGGGGACAAGGCGTCCCGCGAGCAGGAAGAAGTTCTCTCGCTCGACGGACGGATCCGGTGTGAATCCCTCGGTGTCGACGGGAGGATGGACAACCACTGCGTCGTCGCGCCCCCACCAGTTGTCGATACGACGCGCAACTGCACTCGAATTGGCCACCACGGTGGTCAGTTTCGGTGCGGCGGCTATCTCGCATCGACGTGCGACGGCCGACAATGCCGTCAGTATCGCCGCTCCGGCTCGACCGCCACCCTCGCCTGCGCGCAACTCGGGGTCCCAGGCCCACCGTGCCGGGCTGTGTACATAGGCGATCACCGGGGAGTCGGTGGCGAACACGGCCTGGGTAGCGAAGGCATGGTGGCTGACGACCACGGCATCGAAACCGGTGAGCGGCATTCGGCGAAAGGCCAGCGGCATCAGCGGAAGAACGGGCGCGTACGACCGTTGGCCCAACGCGTTGTACACCCGATTGAGGCCGGTCGTGTGCGGCTCGCGACTGATTCCGGCCGGTACCCCGGACGGCCGGGAGATAGGCGCGAACACCTCGGCCGCAGGCCAGTGCAGAGCAAGTTGCTCGATGACGTGCTCGGATCCGGCGATCTCGGTGAATCTCTCGTGTACGACGGCGATTCTGTCAGCTGGCATGTCTCTGGCCTTCCGGCGCGATCGTCTGTGCGGTCCGTTCCACCCGTCGGGTCGACCTACCGCTCTGCAGGACCAGATGTACGGGGATGTCGAAGTCGTCGAGCAGCCGCAGTGCGGCGGTTGCCGCCTTCTTGTCTCGTCCGCGTTTCGAAACCAGCACCACCACGGTCTCGACGTCACCCACGTCGAGGTGCTGCCACCACGGGTCCGATACGCCGAATTCTGCGGTGGCTCGGCGAGGTTCGGTTGTCCGGTCCTGATCGTGATCCGACTCCGACACGGCACCCTCGCCGACCAACAGGACGATCACGCTCTCGCCCTTGGGAGCAGCGTGTCGAGCGCCTCTCGAGGCAGTCCGGTCGCCGCGTTCGAGCGCAGCGATCCGCGCAGCTACGGCAGGCGGCACCGTATCGCCCGACTTCGGGTCGAAGTGTGCACCGTACTTGCGCGAGACCCGACGGGCCCAGGAGCGAGAGGGCTTGCGTCCGAGGCGTCCTCGGAGCAGCACGATCAGTTCGGCCGCGACGATGAGAGCAGCGAGCGCTGCGACGAGCGCCTCCGAGACCGGTTTCGGCGATACCGGAGTGGTGCTCTGTTCGGGGTTCGACAGCACGACGAGTCGATCTCCGCCCGCTGTGGCCTGAACCTCGCTCAGTCGGGCGCGCAGATCGGCCAGCTCGGAGACGGCCGCGGGCCGACTCGCATCGTCGGGTGCCAGGGCATCGATTCGAGCCTGTTGCGCGTCGACTGCGGACTGTGCATCGCTCGTACGATCGCCGGAGTCGCGAATTGCATTGGCAGTGCTGGTGCTTGCCATGGTCGACACCATCGCCTCGGCCAGATCCGCGGCGAGTTCGGGAGATCGGGTTGTCACCGTCACGATGAGCAGTGCAGGCGAGGTTCCGGGGGAGAGCTCCACGCTCGAGGCGAGTTCTGCTGCGTCCATACCGGAATCGACCTGAGCGAGTACCTCGTCGAGAACACTGCGATCGGTTGCCAGTTCCATGAACGGTGCGCGCATCTGCTCGATGAACGCGTCACCGGGGACAAGAGTCTGGGCCGGTTCGATCTCGGTGACGACCGACGCGGCGTACTGCTCGTCGGTGAGTTCGCTCCTGAGGTAGAACACCCCTGCACCGACCAGCAGCGCGATGACGAGGGCTGGCAGAAATGCTCGGCCCAGCTCACGCATGTGGCCGGCCAGGTCGATGGGTGGGGGTACGTCGCCTCGGTGTACGGCATCGTGGACGGACATCAACCGCATATCCTTCCGTCGTTGATGCGAGCGGATGTACCGCTTCGGCGATTCGTGGAGCCGACGGGCTCGATGATAGCCGGGGTCGGGTGTCGGTCGCGTAGCCGTGCCGCCCGTGAATGAAATTGCACATCAACAACATTGGAATAACAAGCACGGTGATTTGTTGCGATCGCGAAACCGAACTTCGAGTCCGGACCGAGCCGCCCGAATCGGGCGATGTGTCCGTTGTTTCCGTGGTTCTCACTCGGATCGCGCACGGTGCCGTCCTTTCTCTGCCGCTCCCGGCAGTGGTGACTCGACGAGTCCGATCGCAACGAGCGCGTAGAGCACTATCGCGACCAGCAGCGCCGCCGCAGAGGAGACGAGCAGCCACAGGCCGGGGTGGTACTGCACCAGGAACCAGCCGCCGACCGTTGCAGCTGCCGCGATCACGACGACGACCGAAATCGACCGCACAGGAAACAGTTTGGAAATCGGCATACTCCGCGCGATCACTGCCCACAGCAGGACGAGCGTGGTTCCGATCGTCGCTACCGTGGAGATTGCAGCTCCGTCGTACGACATTCGCGGGATCAGAACGAGGTTCAACCCGACGTTCAGGGCCAGGCCGACCAACGCCACCACGGGGTAGTGTCGCTGCATTCCGGCCGATGCGAGCACGAAAATGCCCAGCATCACCAACGACATCAGCGCAGCGCCGATCACGAGCAGACGGGCTGCGTGAGCTCCGTCGACGAAACGGTCGCCGTACAGCAAGCCGATCAGCGGCTCGGCGGACGGTACGAACGCCGCGACAGCCATCGCCCCGAACAGTGCGAACAGCAGTGCAGCCGAACGTGTGCGCGCTCGAAATGCTGTCGTGTCGTGGGGCCACGACGCGACGAGCAGGGTGCTGATCGGTGCCACCGCGGCCAACACGAAGGTGTCGATCATGTCCGAGAATTTGTAGCCGATGGAGTACAGTCCCACGGCCTCGAACGTGTCGAGCAGGCTCAGCATCAACATGTCGATCTTGAGCATGGCGATGGTGAGAGCGAAGCCGATCGCCAGTGGTACGGCCTCTTTCAGATAGGGCCCCCAGCGACGGATTTCGATGTGCCGTGACGGTCGCAGACCCATGGAACGGTTGCCGATGCCGAAGCCCTTGGTCACCAACTTGAACACTTCGTTGGCCACGGCCGGGAGAACGAAGATCAGCAGGGTGGGGGCAAGCACGGCCGCCAGGACGGTCAAGGCCAATTGGAGTGCTTGGCCTGCGCTTTCGGCGACGGCCACCAGGACCAGGCGATGACGGCTCTGGAAGAGGACGCTCAGGGCGTGGCCAGGCGTGGCGAACACGACAACCAGTCCACCCACGACCGTGGCGAGAACCACTTCGCTCGGATACTGCAGCAGGAGAACGTATGCGACGGCCAGCACGTACCCCAGCAGCCCGAGGACGGTCCGCAGAGCCAGGAACGACGATGCCGTTCGACCGATTTCCTCGGGATCGTCGTCCATCAACTTCGCCAGCACGACGCGTCCGACACCCAGATCGGTGACGACGGACATCAAGCCGAGCAGCGCGAAGACGAAGCTGAACTGACCCCAATCGTCCGGTCCGAGGGACCGCGCGACCACGACGCTGCCTGCCCATCCCAGGGCTGCGATGATCACTCGGCTGATCAGGACGGCAATCGTGGCCTTGGCAGCGGCCTTCGGATCCGCGGCCACTGCACGGTAGTCGGGAGGTTGCTCGGTGCCGTCGAGTGCGAGGTCCTCGGCCATCAGACCACGCCTGCGGCTCGATATGCGCCGGCGGTGAGCTCTGCCGTTCGACGCCAGCTGATCTCGCGGGTTGCCACGGCTGCCGCGTCGACGAGGGCTGCGCGGGTATCTCCGTCGAAAGCGATGGGTTTCATCGCCTGTACCCAGTCGTCCACGTTCTCCGATTCGACGAGAACGGCACCGTCGCCGACGACATCGGGGAGGGCACCGACGGCACTGGCGACGACCGCGCCGCCCGAGGCCATCGCCTCGACGGGCGGGAGTCCGTAGCCCTCGTACCGAGAGGCGTACGCAGTGATGGTCGCGGCAGCGTAGAGGCCGGGCAGATCCTCGACGTCCACGTACCCGAGCCCCTGTGAATTGCGGGGGGCGTGGGGGCCGGTGGAGCCGGCCCCGGCCAACAGGCACGGTAGTCCGAGACTCTCCGCTGCGTCCGCCACCAGCTGAACGTTCTTGCGAGGCTCCACCGTTCCGACCTGCATGACGAAACGGTCCGGCAAGTCGTACTTGCGTCGAACGGCGTCCACCCGGCCCTCGCTGGGGACGCGAGCCCACGCTGCGGGTGCCAGGCCGACCACCGTGGCGTCGCGCCCGCTGACCGCCTTGATTCGATCGGCGGTGAACTGCGAGACCGCGATGAGCAGATCTGCGCGACGCAGTGCGCGCCGTACCAGTCTCTGCTCACCCAGTGCGCGAAATCGACTGGAAGCCGACGGCATGTCGATGACCGAGAGGTCGTGCACCGTCGCAACGGTGAAGGCCTTGGTGAGGAACGGCAGGTCGACGTCGAGGCCGTGCACCACATCGCAACGACCGACGGGGAGGGCACCGAGCACAGCGCGAGCCGCACCGCTGGTGACCGGCCTCTCCATCGCCGCGACCGAGGGTGGCAGATCGCCGACGGCGTCGCGCTGCACGCACGCGGCGAGATCGGTACCCGGTAGGCAATGTGGGAGCTCGTTCAGGAGTTCGCGAATGTAGGTCTGTACGCCGCTTCCGCCCGGTCGGAGGGCGAGCGCCCCGAAAACGATTCGTGTTGCGCTGCTGCGCATCCCACCACTCCTAACAAGAGCCAGAAATAGACATCGATCGGAAAGATCTCGAAATACGTGGAGACGAGACTGGCGAACATCGCGGCGACGATCGACGCACCGACTCCGAGGGCGAGCGCACCGTCGCTACCCGGTAGTGCCCGGGACAGGCGGGTGCACCACAGCAACGACGTCACCAACAGCGCCACGACCGCCCAGAGGCCGATCGGCCCCAGTTCGAGCAGCGCCTTGACGTAGTAGTTGTCCGGTTGATAGTTGGTCGACAGTCCGGATCGAGTGAACGCCTGACCCTCTGCGGTGGAAATGCGGTCTGCTGCAGACCCACTCGATCCCAGCCCCGTCCCGACTGGATGAACCAGAATGCTGGCGATGATGTTGGCCCAGCCGTCGCCGCGTTGACCCAGGCTGCTCGACGAGAAGAAGACCGACGTGATCTTGGGTACGAAGGGGACCGTGACGGCGACGGCCACTGCCGCCAGCGCGAACGGCGCGGCGAGGTAGCGGAAACGCACGGCGATCAAGTAGACGGCCCCGACGGCGAGTCCGAGGATCGCGCCTCGCACGATCGAGCTGGACATCGCGATCACCATCATCGGAGTCGCGCAGAGGAACAACAGGTTTCGCCGCCGACGCGGATCGGCCAGCGCTACCGCACCTCCGACCAGCAACGCCAACATCACGTACAGGCCGAAGGGGAACGGCAGATTGAACGTGCTGAACGTACGCAGCAGTCCGCCCGATGTTCGGACCTGCGTGCCGTATTCGTACCCCAGTGACACCAGTGCGGCGGGACCGGCCACCAGTTGCGCTATGCCGACCGCCGACGTGAACACGCCCATGCCCATGAGAACGGAGACGAGGTGGTCCCGATCGGTGGCGTCGAACGGTGCGAGCCACATGACGACCACCAGCAGGATGTAGAAGAAGGTGACTTTGATGCCGAACACGCCCACGACTCCGTATGTGGCGAACGCCGACACGCTGCCGAACACGACGAAGACCGCAGCGGCCGGCCACCACGGCACGAACACTCGAGGCGACGAGCCGCGGACGTGCCGTGGTCGACGCAACCACGCGCACAGGACCGTGAAGACGACGAGACCCTCCTTCCAGCCCGATACGATCCCGGGGAGGGGAACGAGAACCAGAAGTCCGTGCAGTGGAACCAGTCCGGCCAGCAGGAGAACCCCGCGCTGTGGCCGACGGTAGATCGCCGAGGCCACCGCACAGCCCAGCGCGAGCACCAGCGCTGCGCCGACACCGAGCGCGACGTACGTGATCACGCGGTGCCCCGAACGCGGTCGTGTTCGGCGTAGACCACGATCAGTCCTCGGCGCGCTTCAGAACGGCGAGAACCGTGAGAAACAGGATCTTGACATCGAGCCACACCGACCAGTTCTCGATGTAGTAGTTGTCCCACTCGGCGCGGTCGGCGATGGACGTCTGTCCGCGAAGGCCGTGCACCTGTGCCCATCCCGTAACACCTGCCTTCACGCGATGCCTCTCTCCGTACCGACGGATCTGCATCTCGAACAGGTCGACGTACTCGGGGCGCTCCGGCCGCGGACCGACCAAACTCATGTCGCCGCGAAGGACGTTGAGCAGCTGCGGAAGTTCGTCCATCGAGGTCTGTCGCATGATCTTTCCCACGCGCGTTCGTCGATCGACACCTTCGACGCCGCCGGGCGCGTCACCGGCCTTCCGCTCGAACTCGGCGTCGGAGGCACGGGGAGGCCGCATGGAACGGAACTTCAGGCAATCGAACGGCAATCCGTCGCGCCCGATTCGCTCCTGCTTGAAGAAGATCGGTCCAGGGGAACTCAGGCGCACGAGCAGCATCAGCGTCAGGAAGACGGGGGAGAGCAGCAGTAGGCCGAGCGCGGTCAGAACCCGATCGAGAACTCCCTTGAGTGCGAACTGCCACCCCTTGGGGTTCACGTGCGGTAGCACCATCAACGGCAGACCGCCGATGTGCTCGACGCGGGCGTTGACACCTACTGCGTCGTACAGCCTCGGCACCACCCACACTCGCATGCCGAGTCGATGCGCTGTCCTTATGGCACCGAGGAGCTCCCGATCCTCCGTCGGTGCGAACGCGACGATCAGTTCTTCTGCTGCCGTTCTGCGAGCGATGGTCTCGAAGTTGCTCGGAACTCCGAGGTGAGGCAGATCGGCCGGGTCGCCCGCCGAGGACAGGTCGGCGACCGGTGCCTCGCCCACGTAACCGACCGGAAGCAGACCGTACTCCGGGAATTGCCGTGTCCGTGAAACGAGTTGGTGGGCAATCGGATCGTTGCCCAACACGATGGTCGGTGCGGCGGAGCCGTACCTGGTTCGAATCAACCGCTGCACGACGACACGGATCAAGCGAGCAACGGCGATCGTCGCGGCACTCGCCACCCAGATTCGCAGTACGACGGCACTCGGCCGATAGTCGGTGTCGGCCACGAACATCGAGACCATCAACGCCAGTGATGCGAATGCGACGGCGGTTTCGGCCGGCCCGATCTCGTCGAGGAAGTTGCGCCGGAGTCCGCGGCGATACATCGACTTGGCGGCGAGGATGCCGACGAGGAGCGGCAGGAAAAGCCATGGCAGCCAGCCGGTCTCGGTGAGACTCCCCGAATACCACAGCAGTGCTGCAACCACGGCCACGACAGCAGCGAGGACGTCGACGGCCACGGTGATCGCCGAGTGCCACGGATCGACTCGGAGTCGATCCACGAGTGTTCGAGAGTCTACGACTGTGTCCGCCTCGGCAGCCCGAGAGCTGGTGCGCAATGAATCCAGGGTTTTGGGCACATCTACTTCCGGTGGCTAGTTCGGATCGGTGGTCCCGAATATCCCTTTTAATGTATACCGGGACGAAAGAGGCAACCCGGTCGACTTGTCAAAAAAACTCGAAGTCGGTTGTGGGCCGAAAAATGCTAATACCCGATGGGTATTTCGCCGGTTATTCGAAAATTCGCTCGCGAATGATCCACGCCAAATCCTGCAGTATCTGTACGTGGCCGGTAGTCCATTGACGGGGCTGCTGATCCCATACACAGAGGGTTCCGACTGAATGGCCCTCGTCGTCGGTGAGCGGGACTCCGAGGTAGGACACGAGCAGGTTGCCCTGCACCGACGGGTGATCCTTGAGCATGTCGTTGAGCCGTGCGTCCTCGACGACGAGTGGTTGTCCGAGGTCGATCGCGTAGCGGCAGATCGATCCGTCGAGAGGAACCTCCTGCGCGCCACCGAGTTCCGCAGGCAGCCCGAGAGCGCTCTTGAAGTACTGACGTTTGTCGTCGAGCAGCGAGAACGCAGCCGACGGAACGCTGAGGGCATCGGCCACCATGGCGACGACCCGGTCGTACCCGGCGTCGGAGTCGGTGTCCATCAAGCCCGTTCGGGTCACTGCGGCAAGCCTGTCCGGGTCGTCGATCGGGGTGCCGAACACTCGGGTGGCCTCGATCGGGTCGACACCGTTGTCCACGCCCTCCTGTAGAACTCGAAGCAGCGCACCGACCTCGGAATCGGGATCCTCGGACAGCTCTCGCACGATCTGATCGACCACAGCGCGTCGAATGTATGCCTCGGGGGACAGACCCGACTTCTCCGCTTGTGTGGCCAGCAACTCGTTCAGGCGGTCGTCGAAACCGGGAAATCCTGTTGTCATTGTCCAGATGGTAGTACAGGCCGTGACGTCTCACCGACGCCCGAGTCACTGCATTCCATAATTCGGTTTTCGGCGTGGTTCTGCGGCCGAGGACCGAGACAAACCCAGCTGCGAAGCAATATTGCCGGTATTCGATTTCGAATTCACCGAGGTTGCTAACATCTGCCGATGAAACCGAGTTCACCGCGGCGAGCGGCAACCGCGCTTGTAGTCGTGTTGTTGTCCCTGGCTGCCGGGTCGATGCCGGCGGCCGCATCCGTCCTGCGGGAGCAACAGGTACCGGGGGACAATCCGCCGTGTTCGCGGCAGTCGGATGCCGTTCGGATCGGAGTGTCACCGGGCGCTTCGATAGGTGCGCTGTCTCCGACGGATCTGGATCGAGAACTGACGCTCGCCCGCGACGCGGGGTCCTTCGCGGTTCGTCTCGACATCGATTGGTCTGCCATCGAGTCGACGCGGGGCAGGTTCGACTGGAGCCGAACGGATCGGGTGATCGATGCCGTTGTGGCCCACGGGATGTGCGTGCACGGCATCGTCGCGTACACACCGCGATGGGCACGTGTAGCCGGTGCCGTCAACGATTCGCACTCCCGTCCTGCGAACCCTGCGACCTTCGCTGCGTTCGCCAAGACCGTGGTTCAGCGGTACCAGAGCCGAATCAAGATATGGGAAGTGTGGAACGAGCCGAACATCGTGACGTTCTTCAAGCCCGTTCCCGATGTGGCGGCCTATTCGGCGCTGCTTCGAGCGACCTACACGGCGATCAAGCAAGTACAACCCGATTCCACCGTGCTCGCAGGCGGGATGGCACCCTCCGAGGACAAGGACGGCAACATCGCGGGTACGACGTTCCTGTCGAAGATGTACGCGCAAGGATCCAACAAGTACTTCGACGCCTTCAACGTTCACCCGTACACGTGGCCGTACCTACCCAACGACCCGGACACGGCGTCGTGGAACACCGCCATGAAGATGTGGTCCATGCGAGACACCATGATCGCAGGCGGCGACAGCGGCAAGCAGATCTGGATCACCGAGTTCGGTGCGCCAACCGGGACCGCACCCAACAGTGTCAGCGAGCAGGTGCAAGCGGACAGCATAGGGATCGTTCTCGATGCCGTCCTCGGCAACGACTGGCTCGGACCGGCCTACGTGTACAGCCTGCGCGACGCCGGCACCGACACAGCAGACACCGAGCAGAACTTCGGCTTGGTGCAGCGCGACTGGACGCCCAAGATCGCCTACGGACGCGTCGACGCCTACGCCGCCGAGCACTCCGGACGCTGATCGACCGACTCTCGGCCATTGCTTCGACCTGGTGAGCTATTGTCTGCGCATGAATTCGCAGCCGGGGGGCTCGATCCCAGATCGCATCGATGTCACGTTCGATTCTCACGGTGACGCATGCGCGGCGTGGCTCTATCTTCCGAGGGACACCGGCCCGGCTCCGGTGATCGTGATGGGGCACGGCCTCGGCGGAACTCGGGAGATGCGGCTCGACGCCTATGCCGAGCGCTTCCGCGCCGCGGGATACGCCTGCCTGGTATTCGACTATCGCTACTTCGGGGCCAGCGGCGGCGAGCCACGACAGCTGCTCGACATCGACGCGCAATTGCAGGACTGGGCCTCGGCTATTGCTCATGCCCGCTCACGTGCAGATGTGGACAACTCCCGAATCGTGTTGTGGGGCTCATCGTTCGGCGGTGGTCACGTCATCGTCGCCGCCGCCCGAGACCAGCAGGTCGCGGCAGTGATCTCGCAGTGTCCGTTCACCGACGGAATTGCCTCGGGACTCGCGTCGAACACCTGGACATCGATGAAGCTGTCCGGCCGGGCACTGGGTGACCTGGCAGGTTCGGTGATCGGTCGACCGCCGCTGATGGTGAACACAGCCGGACGACCCGGGACGACCGCGCTGATGACCTCACCCGACAGCTACGACGGTTACCTGGCACTCGCGCCGGACGCCGACGAGACCTTTCACAATCGAGTCGCAGCGAGAGTTGCGCTGCATATCGTGCGGCACCGGCCCGGGCGTCGGGCCAAGGACGTTCGGTGCCCCATCCTGTTCGTCGTCTGCGAAACGGACTCGGTTGCGCCGGCGAAGGCCACTCTGCGCTACGCGCGTACGGCACCGCAGGGAGAGATCAAGACCTACGACGCCGGTCACTTCGAGATCTACCTGGGTGAGGCATTCGAGCGAGTGGTGGCTGATCAGATCGAATTCCTCACCCGCACGGTTCCACCGACTCAGTAGACGTCGCGTACGTATCGCTTCTCTGCGGCAAGGGCTTTGACATAGGCCTCGGCACTGCTGGGAGCGAGTTTGCCGTGTTGTGCCACCACGCCCTTCAACGCGGCTTCGACGTCTTTCGCCATTCTGGACGCATCGCCGCACACGTAGAAGTGGGCACCGCGGTGAATCCAGTTCCACAGCTCGGCCCCGTGCTCGCGCATCCGATCCTGGACGTAGACCTTGTCCTTCTGATCGCGCGAGAAGGCGACGTCCAGGCGGTTCAGCGACCCGTCGCTCAGCATCGCAGTCAGTTCGTCGCGATAGTAGAAGTCCGTGTCGGCGTGCTGTTCACCGAAGAACAGCCAGTTGTGGCCGGTGTGCCCGAGTGCGCGACGCTCGTGCAGGAAGGCGCGGAACGGGGCGACGCCGGTACCCGGGCCCACCATGATCATCGGGGTGGTGGGGTCGTCCGGCGGCTTGAAGTGCGAGGTCTTCTGCACGAAGATTCCCACATCGTGGTTCGACGCATGGTCGGCCAGGTAGGTCGAGCACACGCCACGTCGCGGAACTCCGTGCACGTTGTACCGCACCGCCGAGACCGTCACCTGTACCTCGTTGGGGTTCTCCTTCGGACTCGACGAGATCGAGTACAGCCGTGGCTGCAACGGTTTCAGAACTCCCAGCCAGTCGTCCACCGAGGCTCGAACCGGGTGTGCAGCAAGCACGTCGATCGATTGACGACCCCACATCCAGTCGGACAGTGCATGCTTGTTGTCGGGATGCAGCATCGCCTCGAGATCGTCGTCCGCAGTCCGTCGATGGACGAACTTCAGCAGATCCGGTGTTGCACGGGCGATCTCGAGGTGGCGGCTCAGCGCCGTGCGCAGCGACATCGAGCCGTGTCCGGCGAGGTCGACGGCTGCATCGCTGTCCAGGCCGGTGGCGTCGAGCCACTCGTCGACATAGGCATCGCTGTTTCGCGGCCACACTCCGAGCGCGTCGCCTACCTCGTACTCGAGCGTGCCGTCGGGCAGATGGAATCCGAACTGACGGACATCCTTGACCGATCCGCGTGCGGTCAGTACCCGATTTCGTACGAGAGTCGTCACCAGCGGTGACTTCTTGCTGTACCGCTCCGGCTCCGCGCGGGTCTGCGGAACGGTGCGGGCAGACTCCACCCGTGCTTCCTCGATGGTGGTGTCGTCATCGCGCCGAAGCAGATCGACCACCGCATCGAGCCACGCCGCCGCCTCGTTCTCGTAGTCGGGCTCGCAGTCGACGCGCTCGAGCAGTCGCCGGCCACCCAGCTCGGCGAGACGCTCGTCGATCCTGCGTCCGTGGCCGCAGAAGTCCGCATAGCTCGAGTCCCCGAAAGCGAGTACGGCATAACGGATTCCCGGAAGCGTCGCCGCGGACTCGGCGGCGAGGCTGTCCCAGAACGTCGCACCGTTGTCGGGCGCTTCGCCGTCACCGGTGGTACTGCTGACGATCAGCACATCGGCCTCGGCGGGCACACGATCGACGGTGAACGTATCCATCGAGTGTTCGGCTATCGTCAGACCGGCTCCCCGCAGGTGGGCCAGGCAGGACTGGGCGTACTCCTCGGCGGTGCCGGTCTGCGAGGCCCAGAGCAGCAGCACCGGGCGACCGCCTGGATCAGCAGTATCGGCCGATACGCCGGAGACAGCACCGTCGGTGTCGGGCCTACGCGAGAACAGTCCTGCGAGAACGCCGTCGAGCCATGCGTGGGTCTCGGGGGACAGGGGAGTCTGCGACGGCAGGGTGGGCGTTCCGGCGGCGCTGCGGCCCGCCTCACTGCCCAGACCGTCGAGAAGTCCTGCGATGTAACGCTGCTCGATTGTGGTCAGGGGTTCCGAAGGGCGCGCAGGGCGGCCGACGATCGTGGCGAGTGCATCGACCGGATCGTGGGAATGCTCGTCGTCCGCGGGTGAGGGTGATCGGGCTGCAACAACTCTCGTGAGCGTGACAGCGCACGCCTTGAACTCGGGTTGTTGAGAATACGGATCGATGGCGTCGTTGGTGACGGCATTGATGGCGAGATACTCACCGAATTCGTCGTTCCAGTGGAAGGGTGCGAAGCAGCTGCCCGGGAGCACTCGATCGGTGACGACGGCAGGGAGGACGGCTCGGCCTCGGCGGGACGCGACCTCGACGCTGTCGCCGTCGATCAGACCGAGCCGATCGGCGTCGTGTGGGTGCACCTCGACGAAGGGCCCGGAATCGAGTTTGTTCAGTTTTGCGACCTTGCCGGTCTTGGTCATGGTGTGCCATTGGTGCGGCAGGCGCCCGGTGTTGAGCAGAAACGGGTAGTCGTCGTCGGGCATCTCCGCAGGCATCATGCTGGGCCTGGCGAAGAACTGAGCGCGACCGCTCGGGGTGGGGAAGGACAACGCGGGGATCGAACCGTCCTCGGCCACCCGTCGTCGTTGGCTGACCCCGTCGTTGAGGTAACGGATCGGGTGCCGGGTGGTCGACGCGTCGGGCGGACACGGCCACTGGATGGGACTTTCGCGTAGGCGATCGTAGGTGACTCCGCGAATGTCGTAGCCGGTGTTCGGATTCCAGAACTGCTTGATCTCCTCGAACACCTCCTCGGCGCTCGCATACGTGAAGGCATCGGAGTACCCCAGCGCGCACGCCATGTCGGCGATGATCTTCCAATCCGGCAGCGCACCGCCCGGTGCCTCGAGCGCCGGTTGGAACAGCGTGAGGTTGCGTTCGGAGTTGACCATCACTCCGTGCGCTTCCGTCCACAACGCAGCGGGCAGCATCACATCGGCGTACTCGTTGGTTTCGGTATCGGCGAAGGCATCCTGAGTGATGACCAACTCGGCGCGCTCGAGACCGTCGATCACCGTCGTTCTGTTGGCCACCGAGGCAACCGGATTGGTGCAGATGATCCAGCAGGCCTTGATCTCACCGGCAGCGAGCTTGGCGAACATCTCGATGGTTCCGCCGCCGACATCGGTGCGCAGAGTTCCACGCGGAACGCCCCATCGATCCTCGACGAATTCGCGGTCGCCGTCGTTGACCACCGCTCGCTGTCCCGGCAGCCCCGGGCCCATGTATCCCATTTCCCGTCCGCCCATGGCGTTCGGTTGACCGGTCAGTGAGAACGGGCCGCTACCGGTCCTGCAGATGGCACCGGTCGCCAGATGGAGGTTGCACAGCGCATTGGTGTTCCAGGTTCCGTGCGTCGACTGGTTCAGGCCCATAGTCCAGCAGCTCATCCAGTTCTCTGCGCCGCCGATCATCGCGGCGGCGGCCCGCAGGTCTTGCTCGGCGAGACCGGTTGCGGCGCAAACCTTCTCCGGGGTGTAGTCGCTGAGGAACTCCGGCATGGCGTCCCACCCGTCGGTGAACTCCGCGATGAACTCGGGGTCGATGTCGCCGTTCTCGACTATGAGCGCGAGCAGACCGTTGAGCAGCGCGAGGTCCGAACCCGGTTCGAGTTGCAGGTGCAGGTGGGCCTTGTCCGCGGTGGCGGTGCGACGGGGGTCGACGACGATCAGCTTCGCGCCTGCCTTGACTCGGTCCATCATCCGCAGAAAGAGAATGGGGTGACAGTCGGCCATGTTGGAGCCGATGACGAAGAAGACGTCGGCGTGGTCGAAGTCCTCGTAGGATCCAGGCGGGCCGTCGGCACCGAGCGACTGTTTGTATCCGGTTCCCGCGCTCGCCATGCAGAGTCGGGAATTGGACTCGATCTGGTTGGTGCCGATGAAACCCTTGGCCAATTTGTTCGACAGGTACTGGGCCTCGATCGACATCTGCCCCGAGACGTACAGCGCGAGCGCATCGGGACCGTGTTCGTCGATGATCGCTCGCAGCCGCCGGGCGGTGTCGTTGATCGCCACCGACGTGTCCGTGCTCTCCGGGCGCTCGCCGCGGCGGTGCCGGATCCGAGCCTTCTCGAGCCGTCCGGGTCCGGCGAGCATGTCCGCGGTGGTGGTTCCCTTGGTGCACAGCCGGCCGAAGTTGGCCGGGTGAGACTTGTCGCCGACGGATTTGGTGACGACAGGCCTGGTCGTGGTGGTATCGGAGGTCAGGGATGGGCCGCCGACCTCGAGCACCATGCCGCATCCCACGCCGCAGTACGCGCAGAGTGTCTTCACCGTGGTGACCATGCATTCCACAGTGCCCGGCCCAGGGTGCGCCGTCATTACACCTCAGTTAGCCGGATATGACGTTGTCCTCACCATGCTCCGCCGAAGGCGGTGATGCGCGCCCGAGGAACGCAGGAAGCGGACGTGAGGTAACACGAACTTCCCGGTCTGCGATTGGTACTCGAACGTTACTCATCGAACGGGCTGTCGAGTGGAGTGTCCGATTCTTCGCTGGCACAATCGTCCCGGTCGGGCACGAAGTGGGAAGTGGTGTGGTTCATGAGGGTGTATCGCGGATTCGTCATCGCCGCGGTGGGAGTGGTTGCTTCGGTGGCAGTCCTGTCGGGATGTAGTTCTGCTTCGGACATCTCCGAACCGTCGGTGCCGATCGATTCCAACCCGATGACCGAGCTGATGAAGCCGAAGCTGACCTCCAGCGTTCTCGACGGTGCCGTCGGATTCTCGCCGGCGGACCCGGTGACCGTCTCGGTCGCCGACGGCAAATTGTCCTCGGTGACCATGCTCAACCCGGAGGGCGAGCCGGTCTCGGGTGCGATCTCGCCCGACGGATTGTCGTGGACCAACACCGAACCGCTCGGCTACGACCGCGAATACCGAGTTCAGGCCGACGCATACGGACTCGGGGGAGCGTCGAGCACCGTATCGAGCTTCACCACCAGCCAACCCGGCAACTTCACCAAGCCCTACGTATTGCCGAACCCCGGCGACGTCGTGGGTATCGGGCAGCCCGTCGCGGTTCAGTTCGACGAACCGATCACCGACAAGATCGCTGCGCAGAACGCGATCACCGTCACCACCACGCCCGCCGTCGAGGGCGCGTTCTACTGGGTCAACAACAAAGAAGTTCGCTGGCGTCCGCAGAACTACTGGGCGCCGGGCACCAAGGTCGACGTGGCGGTGAACGTGTACGGGCGCGATCTCGGTGACGACATCTTCGGCCAGGAGAACGCCACGACGTCGTTCACGATCGGTGACGCCGTCATCGCCACCGCCGACGACAACACCAAGCAGGTGACGTTCAACGTCAACGGCCAGGACGTCATCACCATGCCGACGTCGATGGGCAAGGACAGCACCCCCACCGACAACGGGGTCTACATTATCGGCGACCGCTTCGAGCATCTCGTGATGGATTCGTCGACCTACGGCGTGCCGGTGAATTCGTCCAGCGGATACCGCACTCCGGTCGACTGGGCGACGCGAATGTCCTACAGCGGCATCTTCTTCCACTCCGCACCGTGGTCGGTGGGACAGCAGGGTTATTCCAACGCCTCGCACGGGTGCCTGAACCTGAGTCCCACCAACGCGAAGTGGGTCTACGACAACACCAAGCGCGGCGACATCGTCGTCGTGAAGAACACCGTCGGCGGAACGTTGTCGGGTACCGATGGCCTCGGTGACTGGAATATCCCGTGGGACGAGTGGAAAGCCGGGAACGCCACCACCGTCTGATCTCGGACCCGGCCCGGCCGCATCAGCTACGGTCGCGAGTCTGGTACAACGACGGGTCGATACCCAGGGTCTTCAGGTACGCCACCGGTTCGATGCTCGAACCGTTGTTGCGTACCTCGAAGTGCAGATGCGGTCCGGTCGAATTTCCGGTACTGCCGACTGCGCCGAGTACGTCGCCCGGTGCCACTTCGTCTCCGACGGCGACGGCGATGCTGGATTGGTGGCCATAGTAGGTCTCGGTGTTGCCGCTCTTGACTCGGACGAGCTTGCCGTAGCCGTCGCCTGCGTCTCCGGCTTGAACGACGGTTCCACCGGTCACCGCGTGGATGGGCGTTCCGCTGTCTGCGGCGAAGTCCACGCCCTGGTGGTACTGCGCTCCGTTACCGGTCGGGTTGTTACGTCCGCCGTAGCCCGAACTGATGCGGTACTTGCCCGCGTCGATGGGGAGCACCGCCCCGCCGAGCCCCACGGTCGGGGGCGCGGTCGGGAGTTCGATCTCGGGCAGGTCTGCCGTGGACGGTGCGTCGGCGACGTCGGGTGCAGAGAGAACGTCGCTGTCCAGAACGATGGCTGCGACCTGATTGATGAGCACGCCGGTGGCGTCGAGAACGGCAGCGAGAATGGCGGCCCGTTGCTGCGCATCGGGCTGCGGTATGGGGATCTGAGGTAGTTCGATCGTGGGTTGAGCGGTGGCCACCGCCGGGCTGAGCACGCCGGTTGTGCCGATGCACAGTGCTGCCGACAAGATCGAACCCGCTATGACTCTGTGCATTCTGCGACCCACGAAAAGCCTCCTCGTCTGCGTCCTCCGCGCACCGTCGGATGGGTGCGCGCAGGACGTAAGAACATGTTCGGTGACGCTTCGGGGCACGCTGAACTCACGTAGCAAAAAACACATGAATCACATTGGTACTTTTCTTCCCCAAAAGTGCCATTGGTAACCGTACGTCACATTAACCCCACAGGAAACCTGAAAGTTGAATTACAACAACGTAATTCGAGGTCAGGGTGGATGTGGGGGTGACGGGGCGGCCCTCTGGGCTGGGTGATGGACGCACGAAAAAGGCCGGTCTCGCGAGGAGACCGGCCTTGTTCGTATGGGGTGAGTGACGGGACTCGAACCCGCGACACCCAGGATCACAACCTGGTGCTCTACCAGCTGAACTACACCCACCATATGCGCATCAGCAGAACCGTTTCGGGCTCTCCATCAGCAGCGTCGACAATACTAGCGGGTTGAATCCCGGGTTGCTAATCCGCCCCTGCTTGCGTGTCGAGATCGTGAACGACCGCGGCGATATCGCTGGTAGAGGGCCCTGGCTGCGCCACGAATGCCGTGCGGCGGTAGTACTGCAGCTCTTTGATCGACTCCTTGATGTCTGCCAGAGCCCGGTGGGCAAGGCCCTTGGGAGGCTGTCCGTAGTAGATCCGCGGGTACCACCGGCGGGAGAGTTCCTTGATGGAGCTCACGTCGATCATGCGGTAGTGGAGGTAGGTGTCGAGCGCGGTCATGTCGCGGGAGATGAACCCGCGATCGGTCGCGATCGAGTTTCCGGCGAGTGGAACGGTCCCGGCCACCGGGACATGCTCCTTGATGTACGCCAGAACGCGCTGCTCGGCTTCCTCCAGCGTCACCGTCGACGCCCGCACCTCGTCGGTCAAGCCCGACTTGGCGTGCATGTCGGTGACGACGGCAGGCATGTTCGCCAACGCGTCGTCGTCGGCGTGGATGACGATGTCGACACCCTCCCCGAGGATGTTGAGCTCACTGTCGGTCACCAGCGCCGCGATTTCGATCAGCTTGTCCTTGCTCAGGTCCAAGCCGGTCATTTCACAATCGATCCACACGAGTTTGTCCTGCACTCGCACCACACTAGTGCGAGCTGCGATGCCACTAGGGTTTGCGGTGGCGATCGAGCCAGATCAGCATCAGCACACGTTCATGGAGGACGCGGACATGACAGTCGACCCGACGCAGCCGGAACCTACGCTCAGCCCGGCAGAGAAGGCGAAGGCAGCCAAAGCCGCAGCCGTCGAAGCAGCACGGGTCGCAGCCGAAGCGCTGGCCGCCGCCGACGCCGCCGAAGCCGAAGCGCTGGCTGCGGAAAAGGGGCAGCCGCAGGCATCGACCGGCAGAGCCGCCGAGATCGCCGCCGGATACGCCTCGGAGGGCGCCGCGTTGGAATTGGGAACCGTGGTGCTGGACGGCGTCACCGATCCGTCTGCCCGCATCCGAATCCCGTTGGCCACGTTGAACAGACACGGACTCGTGGCCGGAGCCACCGGAACCGGAAAGACCAAGACGTTGCAGGGTATTGCCGAACAGCTGTGCGCCGCAGGCGTCCCCGTGGTCATGGCCGACGTCAAAGGTGACCTGTCGGGCCTGTCGAAGCCAGGAGCGGACAACGAGAAGATTCGCAGCCGAGCAGCGGACACCGGTATTGCGGACTGGGCTCCCACCGGCCATCCGGTGGAGTTTCTCTCGCTCGGCACCGAGGGAATCGGGGTACCGGTCCGCGCCACCATCACCGCCTTCGGGCCGATTCTGCTCAGTAAAGTGTTGGGGCTGAACACCACTCAGGAATCCACCCTGGGCTTGATCTTCCACTGGGCCGATTCTCAGGGGCTCGCCCTGCTCGATCTCAAGGACCTGCGATCGGTGATCATGCACCTGACCAGCGACGAGGGCAAGGCCGACCTGAAAGGCATCGGCGGCGTCTCCTCGGCAACCGCAGGCGTCATTCTGCGCGCGCTGGTCAACCTCGAAGCAGACGGCGGCGACACCTTCTTCGGCGAGCCCGAGCTCGAGACCGAGGACCTGCTGCGAGTCGGGCCGGACGGACGGGGCGTCATCACGCTGTTCGAGCTCGGAGCGCAGGCAGCACGGCCGGTGATGTTCTCCACCTTCCTGATGTGGGTGCTGGCCGACCTGTTCCAGACTCTGCCCGAGGTGGGCGATGTCGACAAACCCAAGCTGGTCTTCATCTTCGACGAGGCGCACCTGCTGTTCGCCGACGCGTCGAAAGCATTTCTGCAGCAGGTGGAGCAGACCGTCAAGCTCATCCGCTCGAAGGGGGTCGGCGTCTTCTTCTGCACGCAGCTACCCACCGACGTCCCCAACGACGTTCTCTCCCAGTTGGGAGCGCGAATTCAGCACGCACTGCGCGCCTTCACACCCGATGATCAGAAGGCGTTGAACAAGACGGTGCGCACGTACCCCAAGACCGACGCCTACGACCTCGAGAAGGCACTGACGTCCTTGGGTACCGGCGAGGCCATCGTGACGGTGCTTTCGGAGAAAGGTGCCCCGACGCCCGTGGCCTGGACCAAGATTCGCCCGCCGCGCTCGTTGATGGACACCATCGGCAACGACGCCATCGCGGCGGCCGCGTCGTCGAGCACACTGTCCGCGAAGTACCGGGAAACGGTCGATCGTGAGTCGGCCTACGAGCGGATGAACGCTCGCGTGGCCAACGCGCCCGCTCCGGCCGAGAAGTTCGACATCCCGCCGCTGCCGGCCGATCTGCCGGATCTACCGCCGAGCGAGCCGGACGGCCCGTCGGCTGCCGAGCGCATCATGGGCAACCCTGCCGTCAAGAGCTTTCTCCGCTCGGCCGCCTCGGCTGCCGGGCGGGAAATTTCGCGCAGCATCTTCGGGACCGGACGTCGCCGCAGGCGCTGAGATCAGTTGCCCAGCTTCTTGTAGAAGCTGCCGATGATCGGAGCGGAGATGCTACGCGGGCTGTACTGCCCGGCCGCCGACATGCCCTTGCTGAGCAGGCCCGGTACGACGCGCATCTTGTTCTTCGCCAGGCCGTCGAGGGACAGCTTCGCGGTGTAGGCGCTGTCGATCCACAGAAAGTCGGGAACCATCTTGTCCACGATCGAGGCCTCGGCCGGATCGGGTGTCTCGGTGCGGACCGGTCCCGGAGCCAGCAGGGTGACGTTGACGCCGGTGCCCGCGAGCTCACCGCGGAGCGATTCGGAGAACGTGTTGACGAAGGCCTTGGTCGCGGCGTACGTCGCATTGTTGGGGATGGCCATGTTGCCTGCCGCCGAACCGGTGATGAGGATTCCACCTGCTCCGCGGCCGATCATGCCGGGCATGACGGCCAACGTGAGGTCGTGTACCGCAACGGCATTGAGCTCGACCTGATCACGCTCGTGCGCTGGATCGAGACCGGCCACCGGTCCGAACGTCGCGATACCCGCGTTGTTGCACAGGATCGAGATCTCGCGCTCGGCCAGCTCGGTGACCAGTTCCTGTCGCTGCTGACGATTCGACAGATCCGACTGACGCACCTCGACGGTCACGCCGTGCTCGGCTGTGAGCTTGGCAGCCAATGCCTCGAGCAGCTCGCCGCGTCGGGCCACCACGATCAGGGAATGTCCACGGGCGGCGAGTTCGGTGGCCAGGGCTTCACCGATTCCGGAGGAGGCTCCGGTGACGACGGCGCGGGCATCTGGACTGGGCTTGGGCAGGCTCACGGTGAGACAGGCTAGCGGAAAAGATCAGATCGTGGCCGCGAGCCGGGTGCCTTGCTCGATGGCCCTCTTGGCGTCGAGCTCCGCTGCGACGTCCGCACCGCCGATGACGTGTGTGGTGGTCCCCGCGGCCTTCAGTTCGTCGACCAGGTCGCGTACCGACTCCTGGCCCGCGCAGATCACGATGGTGTCGACCTCGAGAACGCGCGACCGTTCGTGCTTGTCACCGAAGGAGATGTGCAGCCCCGCGTCGTCGATCTTCTCGTAGTTGACGCCCGAGAGCTGATGCACACCTTTGGCTTTCAGCGCAGCGCGATGGACCCAACCGGTCGTCTTCGCCAGCCCGGCCCCGATGCGTCCCGGCTTGCGTTGCAGTAGGTACACCTCACGCGGAGACGGTGCGGGCACCGGAGTCGTCAACGCCCCCGGCGCGGCCTCGGGCTCGGTGACGCCCCATTCCTGCTTCCATTCCTTCAGATCCAACGTGGGGGAGGCGTCGGTGGTGAGGAACTCGGAGATGTCGATACCGATACCGCCGGCACCGATGACCGCGACCCGATCGCCGATGGGCCTGCCGTCGCGCACCAGTTCTGCGTACGACAGCACCGACGGATGCTCGATGCCGGGGATGTTCGGAATCCGGGGAGTGACGCCGGTGGCGAGTACCACCTCGTCGAACTCGCCCGCGATCAGTTCTGCGGCGGTGACCCTGGTGTCGAGGTGCACTGCGACGTCGGCGGAGCGCAGTGCGCTCGAGAAATACCGGATGGTCTCGGCGAATTCCTCCTTGCCGGGAATGAGCCGCGCGATACCGAACTGTCCACCGATCTCGCTTCTGGCCTCGAACAAGCTGACGGCATGTCCGCGTTGCGCGAGATTGAGTGCGGCAGCCAGGCCTGCGGGTCCGGCTCCGACGACCGCGACCTTCTTGGTCTTCTTCGTCGGCAGCAGCTGCAGGTCGATCTCACGTCCGGCACGAGGATTGACCAGGCAGGAGACCTTCTTGTGGACGAACGCGTGGTCGAGGCAGGCCTGATTGCAGGCAATGCAGGTGTTGATCCGGTCCGCCGAGTCGGTCGCGGCCTTCTCGACCCAGAACGGATCTGCGAGCATCGGCCTGGCCATTGCGATCAACTGTGCGTCGCCGCGGGCGAGGATGTTCTCGGCGATCTCGGGCATGTTGATGCGATTGGACGCGGCGACGGGGATGGCCACGTGCTTCTCGAGCTTGCCGGTGATGTCCGCGAATGCAGCCCGTGGTACCGAGGTGACGATGGTCGGCACTCGCGACTCGTGCCAGCCGATGTCGGTGTTGATGATGTTCGCACCCGCGGCTTCGACGTCCTGCGCCAGTGCGACGATGTCGTTCCAACTCTGGCCCTGCTCCACCAGATCGGCCATCGACAGCCGGAACACGATGAGGAAGTCCGGGCCCACGGCTGCCCTCGTCTGCCGCACGATCTCCACGGCCATTCGCCGGCGGTTCTCCGCCGAACCGCCCCACTCGTCTCGTCGCTTGTTGGTGCGCTCGGAGAGGAACTGGTTGATGAAGTAGCCTTCACCGCCCATGATCTCGACGCCGTCGTATCCGGCGCTCTGGGCGAGCCGAGCGCAGCGCACGAAGTTGCGGATCTGCCAGCGGACGCCCCGCGAGGTCAGTCGCCTGGGCCGAAAAGGGTTGATGGGGGCCTTGATCGACGACGCCGAGACGCTCAGCGGCTGATAGGAATAGCGCCCGGCATGAAGGATCTGCAGTGCGATCTTGCCGCCCTCGCGGTGCACGGCAGCGGTGATCCGTCGATGTCGGCGGGCTTCGATGCGATTGGTCAGCTTGGCCCCGAACGGCAACAGCCAGCCGGTGCGATTGGGGGCATAACCCCCGGTGATGATGAGTGCGACTCCGCCGCGGGCACGCTCGGCGAAGTAGGCCGCCAATCGGCCGGTGTCGCGGGCGCGATCTTCGAGGCCGGTGTGAATCGATCCCATGATCACGCGGTTCTTCAGCGTGGTTGCGCCGACATCCAACGGCGACAACAGAATCGGATACGGGCCAGCGGTCTGCTCGATCGTCACAGCTTCTCCAATACCTCGGTGCACCACTCGGTGAATCCTTCTTCGACGCGAATTCCGCCGCGCAGCACCAGATATTGATGCAGCGCGGTGCCGGTGAGGGCAGCGGGAGCCGGAAAATCCTGTTTCTCGATCAGTCGATAGACGTCGAGGCGGGTGGCATGTACATCGCGATGGCGGGCGACCTCGACCTTGAGAGCCTCGATGTCGCCGTTGGCCGCACCGCGGATCTTGACGGCCAGCTCCTCGCGTAATTGCGAGGGGTCGGTCGGCGCGGCGATCCAGCGGTCGAGTTCGGCCCGGCCCGCAGCGCTGACGGAGTACACCTTCTTGTCCGGCCTGCCGTCCTGCGCGACCGCCTCGCCGGTGATCCACCCGGCCCCGTCCATTCTCGTCAGAGTCCGATAGATCTGCTGATGCGTTGCGCTCCAGAAGAACCCGATGGACTTGTCGAAGCGACGGGCGAGCTCGTATCCCGAGCCGCTGAGCTCGGTCAGGGAAACCAGGATCGCGTGTTCCAAAGCCACACCCGAGAGTATGTATGCAACGCGGTGCTTATGCAACTAGGTGCACCTGGGCGCGAGTTCGACGCGGACTAGTGTTGGCAAACATGGGAACCCAGCCGGAGGCCGCTGTCGTCGGAGTCGCCACAACGCGCAAGCAGGTCACCGCCTGGGGGTTCTGGGACTGGGGCTCGGCGGCGTTCAACGCCGTTGTTCTCACGTTCGTGTTCTCGGTGTATCTCACCGATGCAGTCGGCGACGACCTACCCGGTTCGATCTCGGCCACCACCTGGTTCAGTTGGACGATTGCCGTGTCCAGCGTTGTGATCGCGCTCCTCGCACCGGTCTGCGGGCAATACTTCGACGCGCGTGGCAAACGCAAGTGGCTGCTCGGAGTGTTGACCACGCTGACGGTCGTCGCCATGGCAGGCCTGTTCTTCGTCCGAGACGACTACCACTATCTCTGGCTGGGCCTGCTGCTGCTCGGTCTCGGGTCCATCATGTTCGAGCTGGCCAGCATCCCCTACAACTCGATGCTGCGGCAGGTCTCCACGCCGGAGAACATCGGCCGGGTATCCGGGTTCGGTTGGTCCATGGGCTATTTCGGCGGAATCGTACTGCTGCTTCTGTGCTACGTCGGCTTCATCGCCGGCGACGGCGACACCCGCGGAGTTCTGGGTCTGAGTACCGACGGTGGACTCAACATCCGACTCGTCGCGCTGCTCGCTGCCGTGTGGTTCGCCGTCTCGGCCGTCCCGGTGATGTTCTCCGTTCCCGAAGTGCCGCGAGCCGTCGCCGATCCGAAGGCCGCCGAAGCCGGGTTCGCGGCCTCGTACCGTGTTCTGTTTCGCGATGTCCGTGAGCTGTGGAGCGCAGACCGGCGCGCCGTGTACTACCTGATCGCCAGTGCACTGTTCCGAGACGGACTTGCAGGTGTCTTCACCTTCGGGGCCGTTCTCGCCGTCAGTGTCTACGGCATCGGTGCGGGTGACGTTCTGCTGTTCGGCGTCGCCGCCAACGTCATCGCGGGCCTCGGTGCCATCGTCGCCGGGCGGTTCGACGACAGAATTGGACCCAAGAAGGTCATCGTCTTCTCGCTCACGTCCATGATCGCGGCCGGAACCGTTCTGCTGTTCGTCTCGGGACCGACGATGTTCTGGATCTTCGGGCTGATCCTGTGCCTGTTCGTCGGACCAGCGCAGTCGTCCGCTCGCACCTTCCTGGCCCGGTTGGCTCCGCCGGGACGAGAAGGTCAGTTCTTCGGACTGTTCGCGACGACGGGTCGTGCCGCGTCGTTCCTCGCACCGTCTCTGTTCGGCCTGTTCGTGTGGATGTTCGACGCCGACCGCGCGGGTATCGCCGGGTTGATCATCGTTCTCGCTGCCGGTCTGCTGGCGTTGCTGAAGGTGCGGGCTCCGGATCAGGTCTGAACGGAGTCGATACGGGCCAGGATCTCGGCCGTGAGTTCCCGTGGGGCTTCCTCCGGGATCCAGTGCGAGATGCCGTCCAGTTCGACGAATCGGTATGGTGCATCGACGAATTCGCCGCAGCGCTCCGCTCCCGCTCGACCGATGGCGGTGTCGCCGTTGCTCCAGACGTATGTGGTGGGCACGGTCACCGGCGTCAGGTTCGCGAACTCTCTGGTCATCGCGGCATACCAACTCGATGCGGCCGTCAGCGCCCCGGGGACGGTGAGATGACGAACGTACTCGTCGTCGAGGCTCTCGGCACCGAACATCGCGCGCAGACGCTGCGCGTCGTTCTCCACCAGAACTCGCTCGGCCTTCTCCGGCTCCCGAAGCAGGCCGAAGTACTTCGACCGCTCCTGCTGATCCGGATCCTGACGGATGGCCCAGTTGAATGCAGCCGAATGCGGGACCGACGCCGTGGTGAGCGTGCGCACGCGGTCCGGATGCTCGGCCGCCACGTGCCAGGCGACCACCGCACCCCAGTCGTGTCCGACCAGATGCGCCGAGGGCACCTCGAGTGCGTCGAGCAGGCCGAGAACGTCGCCGGTGAGACGTTCGATGCGATAGTGCTCGACACCGATCGGGCGGGCACCGGGGGAGTAGCCCCGCTGGTTCGGGGCGATCACACGACAGCCTGCGTCCACCAAGCCGGGCGTCACCGCGGTCCACGACGCGTTGGTCTGCGGAAAGCCGTGCAGTGCAACCACCGGAACACCGTCCGACGGACCCGATATCGCAACGTCGAACACGTACTCGCCGACTCGTACCTCGGTCATGAACATCCCTTCGCGGCCGTCTCGTTCTCGAACGGTCAAGCCCGTCGTGGTTCCCATCGGCTCATTCCGAGCATGATCATGCGGATCTGCTTCTCGGTCCGCTGAATCAGGTCCTTCTCGTTCTGACTACCCGGCCTGTCGATTTCCAACAGTCCGACCACCGCGGTGAGCATCGTCGAGACGAGTAGGTCGGCCGTCATCTCGAGGTCGGCGACGTCCCACTGCTCGAGGCCGGGCATGCGGGAGAGGTCGATGGTCAGCTCGCTGACGAACAGGCGTAGCTCGGTGGCGAAGGCGCGCCGCACCTCGGTGACGCCGCCGTACCGTTCACGACTGAGAAATCGGAACTGATCCTCGTGGGTACGAACCTGGCGGACCAGGATGCCGAAGGATTCGGTGGCGGTCGTGGCGCTCGGGTTGCGTCGAGCGTCGCGCAGCATCTGCCGCAGCATGCGCATGCTGTCCTCGACGAGCGCGACGCCGAGGTCCTCCATGGACGCGAAGTGTCGGTAGAACGCGGTGGGGACGATGCCGGCGGATCGGGCGACCTCACGCAGGCTGACGCTGGCGAAAGAGCGTTCGCGTAGCAGGTCGAGGGTGCCCTCGATCAATGCCTGACGCGTGCGTTCCTTGCGCTCGGCACGGGTCCCCGGTTCTGTCACAACGTCCAGTTTATGGGCGCGCATTCTGTGATCTCCCTTCCGGTTCCTCCCCGACACCCACGGAACGGTCGATTCGCTCTGTAACGGCTGTCACATAAACGTTGACAGGTACCGGTGTCGCTCTGCCACACTCATGTTAGTGCACAATCGTTCACTGAATGGGTCGTAGGTTTCGATCCGGTTAGGGAGGATGGAATGACGCTTCAAGAACGTCCGCCGCGGACCTCGGGTTTGCGCAAGTTCTCGCTTCTTTCCCTGTTCGAGGCCATGGCCACACCCCACGCGCTCGACCGGTACCTCGAACTGGTCGATCCCATGACGACCGTTCGAGACCTGCGCGGTGAGGTCACTGCGATACACCGGTCCACCGAAGAATCGTTGACTCTCACCATCCGCCCCACGCGTCAGTGGAAGGGATTCAAGGCCGGCCAATTCGTTCAGGTCGGCGTCGTGATCGACGGTGTTCGTCACACCCGCTGCTATTCGCCTGCCTGCTCGCAGTACCGCGCGGACGGCCGGATCGAACTGACGATCAAGGCGCATCCCGAGGGGCTGGTCTCGCAGTACCTGCACAAGAACGCGCACGTCGGTCTGGTGGTCAGCCTGTCTCAGGCGGACGGCACGTTCGAGCTTCCCGAACCACGCCCGGCGAAGACGTTGCTGATCAGCGGTGGCAGCGGCATCACGCCGGTGCTGTCGATGCTCAGGTCGCTGCTGGACGAGGGGTACAGCAGCGACCTGACCTTCCTGCACTACGCGTTCACCGAGAACGACGTGGCGTACAAGAAGGACCTGGAGAAGATCGCTGCAGAGCACGAGAACGTGAACATCGTCTTCGCGTACACCGAGCAGAAGACGGGCGGCGACCTGTACGGGTTCTTCGGCCAGGAACATCTCGACGCAGTGGCCCCGTGGTTCGCCGAGGCCGACACCTTCCTGTGCGGACCTCCTGGGCTCATGAAGGGCGTGACGTCGTTCTTCGACGACGCAGGATTGAGCGAGCGGCTGCACCTCGAGGAATTCACGCCCTCGTTCGCCACCGTCAGTGACGACGTCACCGGAACCACGACGTTCTCCGGCAGCGATGTGTCCTCGGAGAACGACGGCGAGACGCTGCTCGAACAGGCCGAGGCGGCGGGCCTCTCACCGGCGAACGGTTGCCGGATGGGAATTTGCTTCACCTGCACCTCGGTGAAGAAGTCCGGCTGCACCAAGAACATCAAGACCGGTGAGACCGACACCGAATCCGACAAGAAGATCCAGCTGTGCGTGTCCGTTGCCGTGGGCGACGTCGACATCGACATCTAGATCCACCCCTGACACCGACAGTCCAGACCCATCTCGACCCGATCGAATTGGAGACCAGCAGATGCTCGGAACGATTCTCTCGATCCTGCCCACCACAGTCCTTCCCTTCCGCCGCAACGAGACGTTGCCGGACGAGCCGACCGTGCTGACCTACGAACAGGTCCAGGAACTCGGCCGCGAGCTCGACGATCTGCGCGCCCGCACCGTCGCCAAGCTCGGCGACGAGGACCGCGAATACATCTACAAGATCATCAAGGCCCAGCGCGGCCTCGAGATCACCGGACGCGCACTGATGTACCTGCCCTTCCTGCCGCCTGCGTGGCTGGCCGGAGTCGGTGCCCTCGGTGTTGCGAAGATCCTGGACAACATGGAGATCGGCCACAACGTCATGCACGGCCAGTACGACTGGATGCGTGAGCCCGGACTGAACTCCGAGGTCTTCGAGTGGGACACCGTCTGCCCGGCGGATCAGTGGAAGCATTCGCACAACTACATGCACCACACCTTCACCAACATCGTCGGCATGGACCGCGACATCGGCTACGGCGTGCTGCGGATGGACCAGGAGCAGAAGTGGAACCCGTACTACCTCGGTAACCCGGTCTACGCGTTCCTGCTGATGACGTTCTTCGAGTGGGGCGTGATGCTGCACGACCTCGAAACCGAGAACATCGTGGCGGGCAAGCGCAAGTGGCACGACGTGAAGCCGCTGCTGCAGGGCATGTGGCGCAAGGCCGGCAAGCAGGCGCTCAAGGACTACGTGATCTTCCCGGCGCTGACCGGGCCGTTCTTCGTCTCGACCGTGGTCGGTAACGTGGCCGCGAACCTCATCCGCAACGTGTGGACCTACTCGATCATCTTCTGTGGACACTTCCCGACCGGAGTCCAGACGTTCAGCCAGGAAGAGACCGCAGAGGAGACCCGCGGCGAGTGGTACGTGCGCCAGATGCTGGGTTCGGCCAACATCGAGGGCACCCCGCTGTTCCACATCATGTCGGGCAACCTCTCGCACCAGATCGAGCACCATCTGTTCCCCGACCTGCCTGCGCATCGGTACCCGCAGATCGCGCCCGAGGTCAAGGCCCTGTGCGAGAAGTACGATCTGCCGTACAACACCGGCGGCTTCTTCCACCAGATCGGCACCGTGTGGGGCAAGATCTTCAAGCTCGCGCTGCCCAATTCGCTCACGGGATCGGCGGCTCCGGCCGGTGTTATCGTCGAGCGAAAGAAGACCAGCGCAGCGTGACGACTTCGAAGGGGGCGGTCCTGTTGGTAGGCAAGTTCGAGCGCAACAAGGACACCGTGCAGGAATTCACCGAATCTGCCGCGACTCACGTCGGCCGGATCGTGGTGATCATCGCCGGAGCCGTCCGCGACGTCACTCGTGAAATCGGTGACCTGATCACCGACGGAATCGAGATGCGCGAGGCCGCGAAGAAGGCGGAGCGTGACGCCCCGCTTGGCACCGTGATCAACGGTGAGTTCGAGACCCGCGAACGGTAGAGCGGTACAAGATCGACGCAGCGCCGCCCGAGCATCACTCGGGCGGCGCTGTCGTGTGTCCACGCTCAGCGTGCGCGCAGCCGCCACAACGACGTGGTCTCGCGCGAGCGCGCCTCGTGCAGCACATCGGAGCTGTCGGTGACGCGTGAGTGCGTCGGGGTGGTGTCGGTGCGGCCGACGACGGCCAGACCCGCAGCGTCGATGGCGGTGAGAAGGTCTGCGCGAGTGACCAATTCGAGCAGTTCGGCGAGGTCGGAAACCACGAGCCATGCTTCACCGTCGGGCGTCAGGTGCCCGCGGAGCCGGCTCAGGAAGGATTTGAGCATTCGAGACCCGGGGTCGTACACCGCATGTTCGATGCCCGATGTCGGTTTCGTGGGGATCCAGGGCGGATTGCACACGATCAGTCCCGCGCGGCCGGACGGGAAGATGTCGGCCTGCACCACCTCGACTCGATCGGCGTACCCGAGAGCATCGATGTTGGCTCGTGCGCACGCGACCGACCGCGGATCCTTGTCGGTCGCGACCACCGAGGTCACCCCGCGCCTGGCGAGTACCGCAGCCAGCACGCCCGAGCCGGTGCCGATGTCGAACGCTCGGTCCGTGTCCGGCATCGGGGCGTCGGCGACGAGCCGAACGTACTCGCCGCGGACAGGGGAGAAGACTCCGTAGTGCGGATGGATCGAGGCGTCGAGCGCCGGAACGAAGACGCCCTTGCGTCGCCACTCGTGTGCGCCGACCATCCCGAGCAGTTCGCGCAACGACAGCACGCACGGCGCGGCGTCCGAGCCGAGAGCGTCCGTCACGGCCGCCCGCACGTCCGGTGCCCGGCCGAGATCGAGACGAACATCCGAATCGAGTTCCACCAGAAGCATTCCCAGCACTCGCGCACGTCGCGCTTGATACTGGCGGTGCAGATGAAACCGCTCCGCACCCGACGCGTCCGGCAGGTGTTTCGCTGCCGGTACCCGCCGGGTCATCGCCGACAACAGCTGTCGTGCGTTGTTGTAATCGCCGCGCCACAACAACGCCTCACCGATCGTGGCCATCTTGTACGCCACGTCGGCGGTGGTCGAATCGTTCACGATCCGCACCACGCGCGGTGGGGGAGCGCCGTTCCCGGACTGCCAGCGAGACGTCCGCTCGCTACCGTCCTCGGTCCAGCCGATGATCGACGCTGCGTCCTCGTTCATGCGGCGGTGTGCGGGTACTCCGCACTGCGGTGTTGAAACGCAAGGATATTGGGGTTGACGATGACGCCGCTCCTGATCTCGATCGATCGCTCGATGGTGGCGTCACGGCTCCAGGCCGAGGGACCGTCGAGGACGGTTCGCAGGTACGGCAGCAACGATTCGCTGATCTCCCAGGTGGCCGAGTTCCACAGATAGGACGGGCTGTGGTCGACGGCGTAGTACTTGACGTTGTCGCCGACGGTGAACATGGGATCGGTGAACGAGGTGGGTCTGGCCCATTCGAAGCCCATTCCCTCGTCGCAGGAGACGTCGACCACGAGAGTTCCCGGTGCGAGAGTGGGCAGATCGTCGTTCGTCAGGAACGTCAACGGTGCATTGGTGTCCTGCAGAACACAATTGACGATCACGTCGTGGTCGGCGAGGAACTGGGACAGCGGCACCCGTCCCTCGGGCGTGAGAGCTCGGCTTCGTCGGGGATCGGCGTCGTCGAGATCGAAGTTCACGATGTTGGCCGAATGAATGGGCGACCCGACGGCCGTGACACCGCGTTGTGTCAGGACGTCGACGTCGTGGATGCCGTGCGCGTTCAGAGCGGTGACGGCACCGCGGGCCGTGGCCCCGAAACCGATGACCGCGGCACGCAACCGTCGGCCGTAATCGCCCGTGGAACCGATCAGCTGCAGTGCGTGCAGCACCGAGCAGTAGCCGGCCAATTCGTTGTTCTTGTGGAACACATGGAGATTGAACCAGCCGTCCTGCGTCCAGTGGTTCATGGCCTCGAACGCGATCAGCGTCAGTTTGCGTTCGACGGCGATCTGGGTGAGGGCTCGATCCTGGACGCAGTGCGGCCAACCCCACAGGGTCTGCCCGGGGCGAAGCGCGGCGAGATCCTCGGCCTGCGGCTTCGGCAGCAGGATCACATCGCAGCGAGCGATGAGTTCGTCGCGCGTGTGAATGCCCGCTACCTGGGTGGCCAGATGTTCGTCGGAGATTCCGAACGGTTCGCCGTAGCCCGATTCGAGAAACATGCGGGCTCGGATGTCGGCATCGATGCGATCGAGATGAAGTGGATGAATCGGCAGTCGCCGCTCATTCGGCTTGCGTGAACGTGAGAGGACTCCGAGAGTGAGCTGATGCACGTGTGACCCTTCGTTACCGTCGAGTCAACCACAGTGGGCCGAGGCGTCACGTGTTCGTGCTGGTCAGAGTGTGCCCCCGGCAGGATTCGAACCTGCGACCAAGGGATTAGAAGGCCCTTGCTCTATCCCCTGAGCTACGGAGGCTGGCGCGTGCGGGGTGGACCCGCTCGAGCACGGTTGACGAGTGTACCTTTCCGCCCGTGCCGTCGAAGCAGGCACGGGGCGAGCTGGCATCCTGAGGGGAGCCGGTGTTCTCGGAATCCTTCCGACCTGTGCCGAAGGAGGTTCGATGCACGACATCTTGGACGACGTACTGCACAGCTGGCAGTCCGGCGACGTGGCCGCGGTCGCGACGGTGGTTCGCACCTTCGACTCGGCTCCGCGTCCGGTCGGTGCGTCGATGGTCGTCGGTTCGGACGGTGCCGTTGCCGGATCGGTCTCGGGCGGTTGTGTCGAGGGTGCGGTGTACGAGCTCGCACAGGACGTGATGGATTCCGGCGCGCCCGTCCTCACGCGATACGGGATATCCGACGACGACGCTTTTGCCGTCGGACTCACCTGCGGCGGAACGCTCGACGTCTTCGTGCAGCGGATCTCTCGGCACACGTTTCCCGAATTCGAGGCTCTCGTCGCGGACGTTCGCGGCAACGTGCCCGTGGCGGTGGCCACCGTCGTCGCACACTCCGATCCGGAACGGCTCGGCCGAAGGATCGTCGTCGGAGAATCGGGCACCCGTGGCTCGCTGGGCAGCGCGCGGGCCGATGCCGCCGTGGCCGACGATGCGAAAGGGCTTCTCGCCGCGGGCCGTTCGGCTGTTCTGACCTACGGACCCGACGGTCAGCGACGAGGGGAGGGGATGGAGGTGTTCGTCTCGAGCCACGCTCCGCCGCCGCGGATGCTGGTGTTCGGAGCCATCGACTTCGCTGCCGCGGTGGCGCAGCAGGGCGTATTTCTCGGCTACCGCGTCACCGTCTGCGACGCACGGGCAGTCTTCGCGACTCCGCAGCGGTTCCCCGCCGCCGAGCAGGTCGTGGTCGCGTGGCCGCACGACTATCTGTCCGAGCAGTTCGCGGCGGGAGAGGTGGACGAACGCACCGTCGTCTGCGTGTTGACGCACGACCCCAAGTTCGACGTGCCGCTGCTCGAAGTGGCGTTGCGCATCCCCTCTCTGGCGTTCGTCGGCGCGATGGGATCACGCCGTACACACGACGACCGCACGGCTCGGTTGCGTGCGGCGGGTCTGACAGAGACCGAACTCACTCGTCTGGCCAGTCCGATCGGGCTCGACCTCGGGGCGCGGACGCCGCAGGAGACAGCGGTATCGATCGCCGCGGAGATCATCGCCCACCGTTGGGGCGGTACCGGTGAACCGCTGCGCGCCCGACGCGGACGCATCCACCACGACGCGACCGAGGCCGTGAGCACTGACAAGTACGACGCTGTGTAGGACTCGCGTTTCGGCTACCGCCGATCACCTCTTACTCTGGTGGTATGGCAACACCGGATCTCGAGAAGACCGAACCCTCGACCGCCGAACTGCAGGCGGACGATGTCCGGGCGGATGTGGATCCGCGTTCGGCCACGAACACGGTGTTCGTCACCGCGGGCGTCATCGCCGGTGTGGTTGCCGCACTCATCGTGATGCTCTCCGCGTCCGACGCCCTGGTGTTGCTCGGAATACCGGACCCGGGCCCGGCCACGACCTACGGTCTACCTGCCCTACGGGCGATAGGCGAGATCGCCGCCGTCATCGCCATCGGATCGTTCCTGCTGGCCGCGTTCCTCGTACCGCCGCAGAAGAACGGCGTGCTCGACGTCGACGGGTACCGCGCCGTGCGGACCGGTTCGGTCGCCTCGATCGTCTGGGCCGTCTGCGCGTTGCTCCTCGTGCCGCTGACACTCTCCGACACCTCGGGGCAGCCCTTCACCGAAGCCATCAAGCCGGCGAACCTGTGGGTCGCACTCGACCAGGTGGAGATCGCCAGCGCCTGGCGTTGGACCGCCATCATGGCCGTTGTGCTCGCCATCGCGTCGCGCACGGTGTTGCGGTGGGCCTGGACTCCCGCACTGCTCGGGTTCTCCCTGGCGACGCTGCTCCCGATCGCGCTGAGCGGCCACTCCTCGGCGGGCGGATCGCACGACATCGCCACCAACAGCTTGATCCTGCACCTCGGAGCCGCGTCGCTGTGGGCGGGCGGACTGTTCGCGCTGCTGGCACACGTTCGCAGGCACGGTGCGCATGCCGATGTCGCGGCTCGCCGGTTCTCCACGATCGCCGGAGTCTGTTTCGTGGTGATGGGCATCAGTGGCGTCATCAACGCGTTGGTTCGCGTATCGATCTCCGACCTGTTCACCACCACCTACGGCCTGCTGATCGTGGGCAAGATCGTGGCCCTGATCGTGCTGGGCGGTTTCGGCTGGATGCAGCGTCGCCGCGCACTACCGGCCCTGGTCGCCGATCCCTCGGCCCGCGGGCCGCTGCTCCGCTTCGCCGGAGCCGAGGTGCTGGTCCTCGCGGCGACCATCGGACTGGCCGTCGGGCTCGGCCGCACACCGCCTCCCGCCGAGATCGACCCCGATCTCACGCCGACCGAGGCTGCACTCGGATACGACCTCAGCGGCCCGCCGACGTTCGCGCGAATGGCGCTGGACTGGCGCTTCGATCTGATCTTCGGCACCGCTGCCATTGTCATGGCCGTGGTGTACCTGATCGGCGTTCGTCGACTGCGGCTGCGCGGCGACGCGTGGCCCGTCGGCCGTACCGTGGCCTGGGTCCTGGGCTGCCTGACGCTTCTGATCAGCACGTCCTCGGGAATCGGTCGCTACTCCACGGCCGTGTTCAGCGTGCACATGACCGGTCACATGATGCTCTCGATGCTGGCACCGGTCCTGCTCGCGCTCGGTGGTGCGTTGACGCTGGCACTGCGGGTGCTGCCCGCGGCGGGCAAGGACGGCGTTCCCGGGATTCGTGAATGGCTGTTGCTCGGACTGCACAGTCGAATCTCGCAGTTCCTGACCCATCCGCTCGTCGCCTCGCTGATCTTCGTCGGCGGCTTCTACGTGCTCTACCTCGGTGGCATCTTCGGAGCGGTACTGGACAGTCACGGCGCGCACCTGCTGATGAACCTGCACTTCGTGCTCAGCGGCTACCTGTTCTACTGGACCGTCATCGGTGTCGATCCGTCCCCGCGCAAGATCGCTCCGGTCACCAAACTCGCAGTCGTGTTCGGTTCGCTGCCGTTCCATGCCTTCTTCGGCGTGGCGCTGATGAGTATGAACACCGTGATGGGTGCCTGGTTCTACCGGACGCTCGGGCTGGATTGGAACTCCGATCTGCTCGGGGATCAGAAGCTCGGCGGCGGTATCGCCTGGGCCACCGGCGAGGTTCCGCTGGTGCTCGTCATGCTGGCGCTGCTGATCCAGTGGTCCCGCAGCGACGATCGGGATGCCAGGCGTGGTGACCGCGCCGCCGAGCGCGATCACGATGCCGATCTGGCCGCGCACAATGCGATGTTCGCCGAGCTCGCTCGACGCGATCGAACCGGCGAGCACTGATCGGCCTTCGGGTCAGTCCGTCTCGGCGATCTTGCTCAACAGTCGGTTCAGCTCGACGCGTTCCGCAGGCTCCAGGCCATCGAACATGTCCGAGGACACCTGACGGCGTGCGTCGTCGATCCGGTCCAGCAGCGCGCGGCCGGTGTCGGTCAGCTCGACCAGGACGGCTCGCCGATCGCTCGGATCCTGTTGCCGCGTCACCAGACGCGCCGCCTCGAGGGAGTCGACGATGTCGGTGGCCGACCGCGCCACGATCCGCAGGTGTTCGGCCAAATCGCGTAGTCGCACGGACTCGGGCTCGCGCGCCAACACGTGCAGGGCTCGGCTCTGCGAAGGATTGAGGCCGAACGGTTCCAACGCAGCCATGTGGCTGCGTCGGATGCGCCGCGCAACGGCCATGAACGAATCGCTCAGGTTGGGCGAGTGTCCGGTTTCCATGCAACGGATCATAGCGACGGTTGCCGGTTACCTCATAGTGAGGTAGCCTCTGCATATCACTTCGGTGACCCCGCACTTCAGCTACCACGGAGGTCTACTTGGAAAGCCGACCCGAACGTTCTCTCCTCGCGTCCGATCCAGCACCCGTGCGCCGAGTCCTGGCTCTGTTCACGCCCTACCGCCGCAAGATCGCCGCCGTCAGCGCGATCATCGTCGTCAGCGCGATCATCGCGCTCGCGTCCCCCTTGCTTCTTCGCGAACTCCTCGATCATGCGATACCCGACCGCGACGTCACGCTCGTCAGCTTCATCGCACTCGGCATGATCGCAGTTGCAGTCGCCACCAACACTCTCGGCGTCGTACAGACCTGGATGTCCAACGGCGTCGGTCAACGACTCATGCACGATCTTCGCGTCCAGGTCTACTCGCACCTGCAACGCCAATCCCTCGGGTTCTTCGCGCGCACCCGCACCGGCGAGGTCCAATCACGTATCGCCAACGACATCGGCGGCATGCAATCGGTGGTCACCAACACCGCCACGTCCATCGCGCAGAACGCCACGACCGTTGCCGCGACGGTGGTCGCACTCTTCCTGCTGGACTGGAAGCTCGCCACGTTCTCGTTGATCATCCTGCCGGTCTTCGTCCGCGTCGCCCGCCGCATCGGCGACGAGCGGCGCAAGATCTCCACGAAACGACAGAAGTTGCTCGGCGACCTGTCGGTGCAGATCGAGGAATCACTGTCGGTCAGCGGCATTCTGCTGGGCAAGACCACCGGTTCCGCCCAGGCTCTGACCGACAAGTTCGCCGCCCGGTCCCACGAGGTCGCGGGCGTCGAACTCGCGGCGATGATGGCCGGAAAATGGCGAATGGCCACCATCCAGATCAGCTTCGCCGTCATGCCTGCACTGGTGTACTGGTTCGCCGGCATCACCATCGGGCAGGGGAGCGCGCTGACGATCGGCACCCTCGTCGCGTTCACCGCTCTGCAGACCCAGTTGTTCCGGCCCACCATGCAGTTGCTCAACACCGGTGTCGAGGTACAGGCCTCGCTCGCCCTGTTCGGTCGCGTGTTCGAGTACCTCGATCTACCGATCGACGTGGCCGAGCCCGCCCACCCGGTGGCACTGCCCCGGGAGACCGTCCGCGGCGACGTCGCCTTCCGCGGTGTCGACTTCACCTACGCCGCGGCAACGGTTCCGACCTTGAGCGTTATCGACCTCGCGGTCCCGGCCGGAAGCACTCTCGCCCTGGTCGGTGCCACCGGATCCGGTAAGACGACCCTGGGCTATCTCGTTGCGCGGCTACACGATCCGACGGCCGGAACGGTGACCATCGACGGCATCGATCTGCGGGAGCTCGCGTCGGAGACGATCGCGGACCTGGTCGGCGTCGTCTCCCAGGAGACGTACCTGTTCCACGCCACCATTCGAGAGAACCTGCGATTCGCCAAACCCGACGCCACCGACGAGGAGATCGTCGCGGCGGCTCGCACGGCGCAGATCCACGACTTCATCGACGGCCTCGACGACGGCTACGACACCATGGTCGGCGAGCGCGGGTACCGCTTCTCGGGCGGTGAGAAGCAGCGCATCGCGATCGCCAGAACGGTGCTGCGCAACCCGCCGATCCTGGTGCTCGACGAAGCGACCAGTGCTCTGGACAATCGCACCGAACGCGCAGTGCAAACCGCGCTCGACGGCCTGATGGAGGGGCGAACGACCATCCTCATCGCGCATCGACTGTCCACGGTGCGCTCCGCGGACCGCATCGCAGTACTCGACCACGGCGTCGTTCGCGAGGTCGGAACCCACGAGTCCCTGCTCGAGAACGACGGCATGTACGCCCAATTGGTCCGTGCCGCAGACGATGTCGTGGACAGTGTGGCTGCATGAGAGTGACCGGGTGACCCCACTGCGCACCATCGCGAGCCGAGTCGAGTGCGAGACCGACGTCAAGAAGTCCAGGTTCGTCGCCGTCGTCGATCGCGCGAGCACCGAAGCGGAGGCGCGGGCGGTGATCGCCGCAGCTCGCAAGGCCGATCCTGCTGCCGGACATCATTGTTCGGCGTTCATCGTGGACGCGTCGTCCACCGACCTGCGCGTCGACACCGCGGGTGAGGCACAACGAGTCGAGCGGTCCAACGACGACGGTGAACCCGGTGGCACGGCAGGTACACCGATGCTCGACGTGCTCCGCGGCCATCACCTGACCAACGTCGTCGCGGTCGTCAGCAGATACTTCGGCGGAACCAAGCTGGGCACCGGCGGACTGGCGCGTGCCTACGGCGGCGCGGTGACCGAGGCCCTGTCCGGAGCGACGTTCCTGACCCGGGAGCGACGCGAGATCATGACGCTCGAACTCGATCACGCCGAGGTCGGCCGGGTGGAATCGGAACTGCGGGGGCACGGAGTCCTGGTGGTCGGCACCTCCTACGGTGCGTGCGCGGTACTGACCGTCGCGGTGCCGGACGCCGATTCGACTGCGGCGCTTGTTGCTTCGCTCACTGCGGGCCGCGTGGTTCCCGTGCTCGACGGCCACATGTACGCCGAAATTCCCGACTAGCACACCTCCCCGACATTCTCGGCTCGCGCGGACCCCGATTCCGGCCGTTCATCCACAGACCGGGCAGTTGTCCACATTTCGCCGACTCGTTCACCGCAGACGTTCTCCGCGTAGCAGTCTCGAACTCGATCGCAATCACGCGACATCGATCGAGGGGAAGACAGCATGTACGAAGCACAATGCGCCGTGGTCGGCACGGTCATCACCAATCCCGTCAAGCGCTCCACGCCCACCGGCGACGAGGTCCTCAGCTTCCGGATGGCCAGCAACGCCCGACGGCAGGACCGCAACACCGGCGAATGGACCGACGGTGGAACCCTCTACCTGACGGTCACGTGCTGGCGTCGCCTGGTGCGCGGCGTCGGGGCGTCGCTGATGAAGGGCGACCCGATCATCGCCTACGGACAGCTACGCACCAACGAGTACACCAATCGTGACGGAGTCGAACGCGCGGATCTCGAGATGCGGGCCAGTGCCGTCGGACCGGATCTCGCGCGCTGCAACGTCTCGATCCACCGGACCCGAGCGGTGGCATCCGACGCTGCGACGGACGGCGATCCGGGAGCGACCGAACCCGTGGACGCGGATGAGGATCGCGATCACGACCGCATCGACGACGACGTGCGCGAGTCCGTTCCGGCCTGACGCAGACCCGGGACCCGCCGTCCGCGCTGCATCGGAACCTACGATCGGGTGTGGACGGCGGCTGCGCCCTCGGGCGGTGGTGCCGGAGACTCGCTCGCACCGATAAGCTGGGCGTCATGGCTGAATTCATTTACACCATGAAGAAGGTGCGCAAGGCGCACGGCGACAAAGTCATCCTCGACGACGTGACGATGAGCTTCTATCCGGGAGCGAAGATCGGCGTCGTCGGCCCCAACGGCGCCGGTAAGTCCAGCATCCTCAAGATCATGGCGGGAATCGATCAGCCCGGAAACGGTGAGGCGTTCCTCGCTCCCGGTGCCTCGGTCGGCATCCTCATGCAGGAACCGGTCCTCGACGACACCAAGACCGTTCGTGAGAACGTCGAGGACGGCCTCGGCGAGACGATGGTCCAGCTCAAGCGGTACAACGAGATCGCCGAGCTGATGGCCACCGACTACTCCGACGAGCTGATGGAAGAGATGGGCGAGCTGCAGGAAAAGCTCGACCACGCCGATGCCTGGGAGATCGACTCACAGCTCGAACAGGCGATGGACGCGCTGCGCTGCCCGCCGCCCGAGTCGCCCGTCACCAACCTCTCCGGTGGTGAGAAGCGCCGCGTGGCGCTGTGCAAGCTGCTGCTGAGCAAGCCGGACCTGTTGCTGCTCGACGAGCCGACCAACCACCTCGACGCCGAGAGCGTGCTCTGGCTCGAGCAGCACCTGGCCGCGTACTCGGGTGCAATTCTCGCCGTCACACACGACCGGTACTTCCTCGACCACGTGGCGCAGTGGATCGCCGAGGTCGACCGCGGACACCTGTACCCGTACGAGGGCAACTACTCCACGTACCTGGAGAAGAAGGCCGAACGCCTCGAGGTATCGGGCAAGAAGGACCAGAAGCTGCAGAAGCGCCTCAAGGACGAGCTCGCCTGGGTTCGCTCCGGTGCAAAGGCGCGTCAGGCCAAGAGCAAGTCTCGTCTGGCTCGTTACGACGAGATGGTGGCCGAGGCCGAGAAGACCAGGAAGCTCGACTTCGACGAGATCCAGATCCCCAACCCGCCGCGCCTCGGCGACGTCGTGGTGGAGGTCAAGAGCCTGGACAAGGGCTTCGACGGCCGCGTACTGATCAAGGATCTCTCGTTCACGTTGCCCCGCAACGGCATCGTCGGCGTCATCGGCCCCAACGGTGTCGGTAAGACGACGCTGTTCAAGACGATCGTCGGGCTCGAGGAGCCGGACGGCGGTGAGGTCAAGATCGGACAGACGGTCAAACTCAGCTACGTCGACCAGAACCGGTCGGGCATCGACTCGAAGAAGACGGTGTGGGAGACGGTCTCCGACGGCCTCGACTTCATCACCGTCGGCAACTCCGAGTTCCCGTCCCGCGCGTACATCAGTTCGTTCGGGTTCAAGGGTCACGATCAGCAGAAGCCTGCAGGAGTTCTGTCCGGTGGTGAGCGCAACCGTCTGAACCTGGCGATGACACTCAAGCAGGGCGGCAACCTGATCCTGCTCGACGAACCGACCAACGACCTCGACGTCGAAACACTCGGATCGCTCGAGAACGCGCTCGAGGAATTCCCCGGTTGCGCCGTGGTCATCTCGCACGACCGGTGGTTCCTGGACCGCACCTGCACGCACATCCTGGCGTGGGAAGGTGGCTTCGGCGACAACGAGGCCGCGTGGTACTGGTACGAGGGCAACTTCGAGGGCTACGAGGCCAACAAGGTCGAACGCCTCGGACCCGACGCGGCCCGTCCGCATCGCGTCACACACCGGAAGCTGACCAGGGACTGACGTGGCGGGAAAGACCTTCACCTGCACGCTTCAGGTGCGGTGGGGAGATTCCGATCGCCTCGGCCACGTCAACAACACCCGCTTCGTCGAATACCTCCAGGAAGGCCGCGTTCAGTTTCTGAACGCGGTCCTGGGAGGCTCGAAGCAACGGGGTGCGGCCGTGGTCCGAAAGCTCGTCACCGATTTTCTGCACCCGATTCTCGACGACTCCGGACCGTTGACGATCGAGCTGTGGGTCACGCGTATCGGGACCACCTCCTACGGCGTCCGGCACGTGGTGACCGACCGCGACGGAACAGTGTGCGCGGATGCCGAGTCGACGATGGTCGCGTTCGATCTCGCCACCTCGTCGTCGCGTCCTCTGGACGAGCACGAGCGGGGACTGCTCACCGAGTACCTGCACGTCGAATAGAGCCGTCGCGCAGTTCGCCACGCGCTGGGTCTGCGAGGTCACTGCGGTAACGGGGTGTTCGACACTAAGGTCGAGTAGTCATCGACGACCGGCGATCGGCGGGCGTCGGGAAAATCCTCACGAGGGAGTACTCGAACACCATGCCACGCTCGCTGGACCTGCCCGACAACGATTGGGCCGACGGGCTCGACGACCGACTCCTGGCCGAGCTGGCGACCCTGCGTGCCGAGTACTTCGAGCACGTGGACACGACGGCCGTCGGAGCGTCCGCGCACAGCCCCGACACCACGTCCTTTCATCGGCACGTCCGGTTGGCCGCGCAGCGGCGTCCCGAGACCGCGAACGTGGCGGTTCACCGACCGAGTGAGTCGAGTTCTGCCGCACATCGGGCCGCGGGCAGCTACCTGCAGATCGTCACCGACGACATGCCGCTCCTCGTCGAATCGGTCATCTCGCTGCTCTCCCGACTCGGCATCGAGTACACCGACGTGGTTCATCCCATCCTCTCGGTGGCCCGCGACGCCGACGGCAAGCTGACGGGCCTGACCGCCGACGGTCGACGCGAATCCTGGATTCACGTTCAGCTGCATCCCGCCACGTCCGAGGACGCGCTCGCCCGCGTCGAGTCGGAGGCGAGCCGGGTGTTGGCCGACGTGCGTCAAGTGGTCGGCGACACCGATCGAATGCGTCGGGTGCAGGCCGAAGTCGCCGATCTGCTCGACGGAGCGGCCCAGCGGGCCGGTGATCCGGAGTCCGACATCGCCGTCGATCATCGCGACGCCGCCGCGTTGCTGCGTTGGCTGGGCGACGGCCATTACACGCTCCTCGGCTACCGCCGCTACCGGATCGACGGAGTCGACGGCGCACGGACGGCCACCGGCGACGAGTCGAGCAGTCTCGGTGTCCTGCGCGACGCGGCGCACGAGGTGGACGGCTCGGAACCCCTCGGTCAGCGCGATCTGGTGACCCTGACGCAGGGTGCGAGTCCGGCCACGGTGCACCGCGCGGTCTACCCCTACTTCGTGAGTGTTCTCGACAACGAGAACTCCGCCGAGCACCGCTTCGTCGGCGTCTTCACCGTCACGGCGCTGCACGAGAACGTGCTCGACATTCCGGTGATCGAGCGTCGGGTTCGATCGGTGATCGCCCGCGCAGGCCACGATCTCGGGTCGTTCTCCGGTCAGGCGATGCTCGAAGTGCTGCAGTCGATGCCGCGCTCGGAGCTGTTCGCCACCTCTGCGGCCTGGCTGTTCGAGACCGCGAGTGCTGTTCTGGCACTTGGCCGTCGGCGCAAGGTCAAACTGTTCGTCCGGCCCGACGCCAGCGGCTCCTTCGTCTCCGCCCTGGTGTACCTGCCGCGCGATCGCTACACCACCCGTGTGCGCCTCGCCATCCAGGATCGGTTGCTCCGCGAACTCGGCGGTACCTCTCTCGACTACACAGCGCGCGTGACGGAATCGGACCTGGCGCTGTTGCACGTGACCGTCCGTCGCGCACCGGGAACGGCGTCGACGGAGCTCGACGCCGAGGACATCACCCGGATCGAGGCGGCGCTGACCGAGACCACCAGAACCTGGGAGGATTCCCTCGGCGACGCAGTCTCGCTCGACCGTACGGTCGACCCGCTGCGGATTCAGCGGTACACCGAGGCGTTCCCCGAGGCCTACAAGCAGGATTTCAGTCCGGCTCGGGCGGTCACCGACATCGCGCGCCTCGAAGGGCTCGGTGCCGAGTCGATCGACATGCAGCTCTACCGCAACGAGCAGTCCGCCGTTGGCAGTTGGCGGTTCTCGTTGTACATCGGCGGCGCGGGCGTCTCGCTGTCGCAGGTGCTGCCCATTCTGCAGAGCCTCGGCGTCGAGGTCGACGACGAACGACCGTACCCCGTGGTTCGGCCGGACGGAATGTCTTGCTGGATATACGATTTCGGGCTCTCCGCCTCGCGCGAGATGCTGCGCTCGGCAATCGACGGTGACATCGATGCGGAATTGTCCGAGGCAGGCACCGCCGATCGTGAGAGCCGAGTGCAGCACCGGTTCACCGACGCGTTCGCGGCGGTGTGGAGCGGCGCTGCCGAGGCAGACCGGTTCAACGAGCTGGTCATGCGCGCGGGCCTGCACTGGCGGCAGGCCGTGGTGTTGCGCGCCTACGCGAAGTATCTGCGCCAGGCCGGTTTTCCCTACAGTCAGTTCAACATCGAAGGTGTGCTGCTGACGCATCCGCGCACCGCTCGGCTGTTGGTCGGGTTGTTCGAGGCGCAGTTCGATCCCGAGGCGAGCTCGGAGGAGAACGCGCAGTCGATCGGTACCCAGCTGGGGGAACTGATCGACGAGGTCGTCAGCCTCGATGCCGACCGAATCCTGCGCAGCATGTTCGAGCTGATTCGCGCGACCTTGCGAACCAACTACTTCGTGGTGGGAGTCGACGGCGAACATCGCGAGTACCTCTCGCTCAAGTTCGACCCGCAGTCGATCGCCGAATTGCCCAAGCCGAAGCCGAAGTTCGAGATCTTCGTGTACTCACCCCGCGTCGAAGGTGTGCACCTGCGGTTCGGGGCCGTGGCTCGCGGCGGACTGCGCTGGTCGGATCGACGTGAGGACTTCCGGACCGAGATCCTCGGACTCGCCAAAGCCCAGATGGTCAAGAACGCCGTCATCGTGCCGGTCGGAGCCAAAGGCGGATTCGTCGTCAAGCGGCCCCCCGTCGTGACCGGTGACGCCGATCGAGATCGTCAGGCCCATGCCGAGGAAGGCAAGGCCTGCTACCGGCTGTTCATCGCCGGGTTGCTCGACATCACCGACAATCTCGACCGTGCCACCGGAACGGTGACGGTTCCCACCGGCGTCGTACGCCGCGACGGAGACGACACCTACCTGGTCGTTGCCGCGGACAAGGGCACCGCGACGTTCTCCGACATGGCCAACGACGTGGCCGCGAAGTACGGCTTCTGGCTCGGCGACGCCTTCGCCTCCGGTGGTTCGGCCGGCTACGACCACAAAGCCATGGGCATCACCGCCAAGGGTGCGTGGGAGAGCGTCAAACGCCACTTCCGCGAGCTCGGAATCGACACGCAGAGCCAGGATTTCACCGTCGTCGGTGTCGGCGACATGAGCGGGGACGTGTTCGGCAACGGCATGTTGCTCAGCCGGCACATTCGCCTGCTCGCCGCGTTCGATCACCGGCACATCTTTCTCGATCCCGACCCCGAGCGTGAGTCCTCGTTCGCCGAGCGGGAGCGGTTGTTCGCACTGCCGCGGTCGTCGTGGGCGGACTACGACACCTCGCTCATCAGTGCGGGCGGTGGAGTGTGGGAACGGACCCGCAAGTCCGTCCCGATCAGTGCGGCTGCACGTGCCGCCTTGGGGCTGGGCGATTCCGTGGACGCGCTGTCTCCGCCGGAGCTGGTGAACGCAATCCTTCGGGCTCCGGCCGATCTGCTGTGGAACGGCGGAATCGGCACGTACATCAAGGCATCGACCGAGACCAATGCCGAGGTCGGCGACAAGGCCAACGACATGGTCAGGGTCGACGGAATCGACGTCCGCGCCGCAGTGGTGGGGGAGGGCGGCAACCTCGGAGCCACCGCCCTGGGCCGCATCGAATACGCCGCTGCCGGAGGCAAGATCAACACCGACGCCGTGGACAACTCGGCGGGTGTCGACTGCTCCGATCACGAGGTCAACATCAAGATCCTGTTGGAAACGGCCATCACCAACGGCAACCTGGCGCGCGAGGATCGAGACGAGCTGCTCGCGTCCATGACCGACGAGGTGGGCAGATTGGTGTTGTGGGACAACATCATGCAGAACGAGCTGCTCGGCACATCGAGGTTCGACGCACCGAGCCTGGTCACGGTGCACAGTCGGGTGATCGAGGACCTGGAAGTGCGCCGCGGACTCGACCGAGAGCTCGAGGCGCTACCGACCGAGGCGGACCTGCGTCGACGCAAGCAGGACGGCCGAGGATTGACCTCGCCGGAACTGGCGACGTTGATGGCTCACGTGAAGTTGGCGTTGGAAGCGGAGTTGCTCGACAGCGAACTCCCCGACAGCGACGTCTTCGCTCCGCGGCTACCCAAGTACTTCCCCGAGCCGCTGCGCGAGCCGTATGCCGACGCGATCACCGCACATCCGCTCCGGCGGCAGCTGGTGGCCACGACGCTGGCCAACGAGGCCATCGACTGCGGCGGCATCACGTTCCCCTACAGATTGACCGAGGATTCGGGTGCGGCAGGCACCGATGCCATTCGCGCGTTCGCGGCCGCCACCGAGATATTCGGACTCGACGAGGTGTGGAACTCGATCAGGGCCGCGGACGTGCCGACAGCGGTCTCGGCCGAACTGTTGCTCGAGTCGCGCCGCATGCTCGACCGCGTCTCGCGGTGGCTGCTCGCCAACCGTCCCCAGCCGCTGGCCGTCGGAGCCGAGATCAGCCGGTACGCCGGCCAGGTGCGGGCACTGCAACCGTCGGTGTCGACGTGGATCTCCGGGCATCAAGCCAGCGACCTGGACTCGCGATCGGCTGCGGCGATCGAACGCGGCGCGCCGGCCGACCTGGCTCGTCGGATCTACGGGTTGCTCGACGTGTACTGCCTGCTCGACATCATCGACATCGCCGACATCGTGGATCGGGACGGAGCCGAGGTCGCCGAGCTCTATTTCGCCCTGGACGCGCACATCGGTATCGACTGGTTGCTCACTGCCGTCTCCAAGCTGGCTCGTGGAGATCGCTGGCACTCGTTGGCGCGCTTGGCCCTTCGCGACGACCTGTACTCCTCTCTCCGGGGAATCACGCAGGCCGTACTGGCCGGCGGCGAGCCGGAGGAGTCGGTAGCGGAGAAGATCGCGGAATGGGAGTCGACCAACTCGTCCCGGCTCGCGAGGTCTCGCGCGGCATTGACCGAGATCGCCGAGTCGGGAACCCTCGACCTGGCCACCCTGTCGGTCGCTGCCCGACAGGTGCGCAACATGGTGCCGTGACCGACATGGTGCCGTGATCGACACGGTGTCATGACCTTCCGCACCACGTCGCAACTGCCGAAAACGACGACACTCGACCGAGAAGAGGGATTGACCACGTGAGTGTGCCCGACGCCCATCTGTCCGACCAGCGACCTGCAACCGCGCGAGTGGGCTTCCATGCCACCGTGGACGTGCGGTGGTCGGACATGGATGTGTACCAACACATCAACCATGCCCGGATGGTCACTCTCCTCGAAGAGGCCCGCATTCCGTGGCTGTTGGTGGACGGGAGGCCCACGGCGAACCTGCGTCACGGAGCGGTGATCGCGGATCTGCACGTGAAGTATCGAGGCCAGCTCCGGCACGAGGACGGTCCCCTCGATGTCTTCATGTGGATCGATGCGGTGCGGGCGGTGGACTTCGTCGTCGGTTACGAGGTGCGGGCCAGGGGTGCCTCGCTGGACACCCCTGCCGCCGTCGTGGCCTCGACGCAGATCGCGGCGTTCGACATCGATGCGCAGCGGTTGCGTCGACTCACCCCGACCGAGCGCGAGTTCTTGATGAGCTGGCAGCGTGTATGAGCGCGTACTGACCGTTCCCGACGCGGTCGAGCGGGAGAACCTCGCGACGTTCTGCAGCAGGGCGCTGCGTCTGGACGAAGCTGCGGTGATCCGTATGCGGACCCGAGCGGGTGGCGGTGTTTCGTGTTGGGCAGCAACGGGTTTCGATGCGCTGGCAGCGCGGGTGATCACCGGAACCGTGGTGCCCGACGACACCAGTGCCGGTGCCGACGTGTTGGTTGCGGCGGCGGCGCAGGCGGTCGACGGTGTGATCGACCCGGGGTTCTCGATGGATTCCGCGTGGCGCGGTGCCCTGCCGCCGGACGGCGGATTCGACCATCTCGACGATGTGCCCGCCAGGGTGCTCGTGGGGCTCGCGCAACGCGGCGTCGCACTGGCCAAGGAGCACGGCAGCAGCCACGGCCCGCCGAGTTCGTTGCTCGAACAGGAAGTTCTCCACGTCGCCGGTGACGCCGACGACGTGTCGATCTCCATGCGGACGGTGTTCGCCCTCACCGCAATGGGTTTCGTTCCGCACAGTGGCAGCGATCCGTTGACCGTCGACATCGACCCGGATCGAATCGCACCCGACGAGGTCGTTCGGGTGCGCGTGTCGAAGGTGTGGCTACGCCTCGATGCCCGCTACGGGTCGATCTTCGCTCGTCGGGCCGGGCAGCAGTTGTCGCTCACCGTCGAGCGTTAGACGAGCCACGCAGCAGCGTTCGCCGGAAGTTTGCCGTCCACCAGCGGGGCACTGGCCAGCAGCAACTCGCCGGGAGGCAGCGGGATCGACTCCTCCGAGGCGTTCAGGGCACAGATCAGGCCGCCGCTTCGGCGAAACGCCAGGCAGCCGGGAGGTGATCCGTACCAATCGATTCCGGTGCCGGTGAATTCCGGACGCAGCGCCCGCAGTTCGAAGGCCGTCCGGTAGAGGCTCAGCATCGAATCGACGTCCTCGAGTTGCGCCTCGGCGGTGTACCCGTCCCACTCCGGCGGCATCGGCAACCAGGTTCGATCCGTGGAGGAGAATCCGAAGGGCGGTGAGTGTCCCTCCCAGGGCATAGGCACCCGACAGCCGTCTCGGCCACGTTCGGCATGCCCGGATCGCTCCCACACCGGATCCTGCAACGCGCTGTCGGGCAGTTGCACGTTGGGCAACCCGAGCTCGGCACCGTTGTACACGAAAATTGTTCCGGGAAGGGCCAATTCGACGAGAATCATGGCGCGGGAGCGCGCCCGACCCCGGTCCCCACCGCCGTACCGGGTGACCTCGCGCTCGACGTCGTGGTTCGACAATGTCCACGTGGGAGTTCCGGCAACCAGTTCGACAGCGGCGAGGGAATTGGAGATGGCGTCGCGGATGGTCGACGCATCGAAATCGACACTGGCCAGCCGGAAGTTGAAGCCCAGGTGCAGCTCGTCGGGCCGGATGTATTCGGAGAACCGCACGTTGTCCTGCACCCAGATCTCGCCCACGGTCACCGCGTCGGGGAATTCGTCCATGACGGCTCTGATGCGTCGATGCAGCTCGTGGACGCGAGGGTTGTTGAATCGGGGATCGTCGTCGTCGTTCTTCATCAACGCGTTCAGTTCGAGACTCATGTCGGCCAGGTCCACCGGTTTGGCCATACCGTGCGCCACGTCGAGTCGGAAGCCGTCGACGCCGCGGGAGAGCCAGAATCGCAGGGTGCGCGCGAAGTCCTCGAACACCTCGGGATTGTCCCAGTTCAGATCCGGCTGCTCGGGCGCGAAGATGTGCAGGTACCACTGGCCGGGTGACCCGTCGGGCTCGGTGATGCGGGTCCAGGCCGGGCCACCGAAGATGCTCGGCCAGTTGTTCGGTGGCTGCGAACCGTCGTCACCGCGTCCGTCTCGAAAGATGTAGCGGGCTCGTTCGGCACTACCGCGCGCAGCTGTCAGGGCCGATCTGAACCACGGGTGCTCGCTGCTGGTGTGATTGGGCACCAGATCCATCGTGACCTTGATGTCGCGCGCATGAGCCTCGTCGACCAACGCGTCGAAGATCTCCAGGTTGCCGAACAAGGGGTCGATGTCGCGAGGATCGGACACGTCGTACCCGTGATCGGCCATGGGCGACCGCGTGATGGGGCCGATCCAGACGGCGTCGATACCAAGCAGTTCGAGGTAGCCGAGCTTGTCCCGAATTCCGTCGAGGTCACCGATGCCGTCACCGTTGGAGTCCGCGAACGACCGGGGATAGATCTGGTAGAAGACGGCGTCCTGCCACCACAGCAGCTCGGAGCTTTCGATCGGATCGGTCACAAGGGGCAATAGTGCCAAACGATCGGCCGCGGAACGATTCAGGGGCGTTGGGGCACAGCGGGAGGCATGAAGTCAGGTCAACGAACAGTAAAGCTTTGTGCTCATTCACATGACCGACTCGTGCCGTTTCGTTGAGAAAGTGTTGTATGTTTCTGCTCTGGCAACCAGTAGCGGCGGAAGCCGCGCCCGACGGTGAGGACGCGACGGAAACCATGATCACTTCGACCATCGAAGCCGTACGACTCGGCGACATCGCACTCGACGACAGCCCCATCGAACCCACCTGGATTCTCGAAGGAAACCCGCAGGCGCGCCTCGCCGAGTGGTCGAAGAGCATCGACGGCACTACCACCACCAACGTATGGGACTGCACTGCGGGACGTTTCCGTTGGTACTTCGCCGTCGACGAGATCGTGCACATCATGGACGGTTCGGTGACCGTGTCCAGTGACGACCACGCACCGCGCACCCTGCTCCCGGGTGATGCTGCACTGTTCCGTGCGGGCACCTGGTCGGAGTGGCACGTCGAGAACTACGTACGCAAGCACGCCATTCTGCGCCAGCATCTGCCGGCACCCGTGAGTTTCGCACTCAAGGTGGCCGGTTCCGTTCGCGCCCGCATGGGCAACCTCAGGGCCGCTGCCGGCGGCAAGAGCCCGCAGCGGGTCGGATCGCTGTAACCCGCTGCGCTGCCGCCGTCAGATCGCCGAGTTCATCATCGAATTGGCGGCCATCTCCATGTAGTCGATCAGCTGTGCTCGGTGCGCGGAGTCCATGACCTTCGGGTCGATCGACGCGATCGCGATGTGCATGCAGCGAAGCCACGCGTCTCGCTCCATCGGTCCGATCCGAAACGGGTTGTGTCGCATCCGCAATCGAGGATGGCCGCGCTCGTCGGAATACGTCCGCGGACCGCCCCAGTACTGTTCGAGGAACATCCGCATCCGCCGTTCGGCCGGTGCCAGATCCTCCTCCGGGTACAACGGGCGCACAATCTCGTCCTTGGCGACTTCCTCGTAGAATTTCGCCGTGAGTGACCGGAACGTCTCGGCACCGCCTACCGCGTCGTAGAACGTCTGCTGCGGTTCGGTCATCACACTCTCTCTGTTCGTTCCTGGTCGGCGTCGCTCACCATCATGGTCTGTTCAGTTGCCGCGCTCGGCCACGACCCCACCCGGGCGACCCAGTGCGTACGGTGCCTTGATGTCGGCATCGTCGAATGCCTGGAGTATCTCCTGGTGGAGTCGGCGCTGCACGGCCCACTGGCGGCCCGGGCGGGTCTTGATCGTGATGCGGATGGTGACCGTGTCGGCGCTGACCGCATTGACCCCGAGCATCTCGGGCGGTTCGAGAATGTCGTCGGCGAAGTCTTTGGACTCCACCACCTTCAGCGTGGTGCGTTCGGCGACTGCGCGGGCCTCGTCGATGTTGGCCGTGTGGGACACGGGCAGATCGAGAACGGCGACCGCGAAACCCTGACTCATGTTGCCCACGCGCAACACCTCGCCGTTGCGGCAGTACCAAACCGTGCCGTTGACATCCCTGATCGTCGTGACGCGTAGCCCCACGCTCTCGACGGTGCCGGTCGCTTCACCGAGGTCGACGACGTCACCCACCCCGTACTGGTCCTCGAGAAGCATGAAGATGCCCGACAGAAAGTCTCGAACCAGGTTCTGGGCACCGAAGCCCAAGGCGACACCGACGATGCCCGCCGAGGCGATGAACGGAGCGACATTGACCCCCGCCACATCGAGCACCGAGAGCACGAACCACGTGAGAATCATGACCGAGACCGCCGACTTGAGCACCGAGCCGATCGTGTTGGCCCGTTGTTTGCGACGCTCGTTGAGAATCGCGCCCTTGACGGTGCTCGACGACCGGTCGCGGAGCGGACGCAACAGCATCGGAGACTTCCCGACGTTGTTGCGGGTGAATCGGTCGATCAGTTTGTGCAGGACCAGTCGCAGCACGATGGCGAGGACCAGATAGCCCAGAGCCTGCAGCGGACGATCGACCAACCAGTCGCGTCCGGTCTCCGTCAACTCGAAAGCTCGGGTGTCGAGATCTCGCAACAGCGACGGGTCGGGAAGGGACGATGCGGACAGGAAGGTTGATACGGACACCCGAAAAGTCTACGGAGACGTCGAGATCTCGCCAGTCACGCTGCGCATGGAGCCGCCGATCGTCGATCGTGAACGCGAGGACGCGAGATGTTCACCGTTCGGCAACAGAAAATGCCGAGAAAAAGGCTGTGCGTGGACGGTGTATTCGTGTTCCACTGTCACTCGTGTTCCACGCAAGCCATGCGCGGGCGCCGACTGTCTCTGGAGCAACGCATGAAGAACTCGCAACACCGCCATCGACAACTCCCGCCCACTGAGGGCCGCACCACGCACGACCAGCGTGAGACGGCCTCGGGGGCTTCTCCGCTGCGTGTGGTGCCGACGGCTCACACCGCCACGGGCGACGACGCCGTTCCGGCGTGGGTCAAGCGCCGTGTGCTGCTCCTCAATGCCACATTCGAACCACTGACCGCGCTTCCGATGCGCCGGGCGGTGGTTCTTCTCGTTTGTGGGAAAGCCGACGTGGTGCACGACGATCCGGAGGGCCCGTTCATTCGGTCTGCGGACTTCTCGGTCCAGGTGCCGTCGGTGATCAGATTGCGGACGTTCGTCCGTGTTCCGTACCGAGCGCGAGTGCCGATGACCCGCGCCGCGCTGATGCACCGCGACCGGTTCCGGTGCGCGTACTGCGGAAGCAAAGCCGAAACCGTCGACCATGTGGTCCCGCGTAGTCGCGGAGGTGGCCACTCGTGGGAGAACTGCGTCGCTTGCTGCGCCTCGTGCAACCATCGCAAGGCGGACAAATTGCTCAGTGAGATCGGCTGGACACTGCGCGCCCAGTTGGTGCCGCCCAAGGGTCCGCACTGGCGACTGTTGGCGACGACCAAGGAGCTCGACCCGACGTGGCTCGCGTACCTCGGTGAGGGTGCTGCCTGACGCGGTCGGGTCTGCACATTTCGGTCACAACACCGGCCCCGACGTGGTCCGACGCGCAATTGTCGACTAACGTCACACCCCGTGAGCATTTTTGAGACCACGCTGATATTCGGGGTGATTCCGGTTGCGGTGATCGGACTCCTCGGCGCGTTGTCCTACTTGACCGACAAGCAGCCCGGTATGGACGTTCCGCCCTACCGACTGACGGACGAGTGGACGCGCGAGCCATTGCTGTGGAGTGCTACGGACGAGGTGACTCCTTTCGGAGGCCACGGTTCGCACGACGCCGACACAGCCGACTCGATCGGAGGTTCCGCAAGTGGCAAGTGGTGAACTCGTCCGCAGTGACGTCAGAGAAGAAGACCTGCCCTTCGGGGCTGCGCTCACCTCGAGCGGCCGCGTCTCGGCGGCTCACGAGTTCGGGACCGCCAATCCCGAGCACCTGCCGTTCGCCACGCAGGACCTGGTTGCTCTCGACGACGCACTCACCCAAGCGATTCGGCAGACCAAGATCCGGTTCAACGTCTACATCGGTGATCTCGGCGTCGATCCGGCCGCGGGTGCGGATTCGGTGTTCCCCGGGACTCCCGATGCCGTTCGTTCGGTCCTGATCGCCGTCGACCCCAATCGGCACGCACTCGAGATCCGCACCGGCAAGCGAGTGTCCAACCGGGCGACCGACCGGGTCGCACAGTTGGGTGTCACCGCGGCCCTCGGCCCGTTCCGCGACGGAAACCTCATCGACGGTCTGGTCACCTCCGTCCGGGTGATGGCCGCGTCCATCCTGAGCCCCTAGCTCCCTTCCTCCCGACCGCGCTCGTACGACGAGGGCCGGTTGTTCCACCTCCGGGTGGAGCAACCGGCCCTCGTCGTCGGTGCCGTCGAGATCAGCTCGCGTCGAACTCCCGTGCAGCGAGAGCCCGAACGATGCCGGCCCGGCCCTCGATCACCAGGCGACGGAGCGCGGGCGGTAGGTCGCCGTCGAGGAACCCGTCCGCCGCAGCGAGGGAGTCCTCCGAGATCGACCAGGACGGGTACAGGCCCACCACGACGGTCTGCGCGACCTCACTCGAACGACGCGCCCAGACACCTTCGATGGCGTCGAAATAGCGGGCGACGTACGGTTCGAGCAGCTCGCCCTGACCTGGTCCGGCGAAGCCGCCGATGATCGAGCGGGCCGTGATGTTGGGAACCGCATCGTCGTCCACCACTGTCGTCCAGGCCTGCTCCTTGACCTCCGCGCTGGGCCGAGCGGCTCGTGCAGCCGCTGCCGACCGGGCTCCGGCGGCAGTGTTGTCCCTGGCCGCCTCGGCGTCGATCACCGGCGAGTCCAGGCCGTCGGCGTCGATCGCACCGGCACCGGCCAGCGCCGTGACGATGCGCCAGCGCAGATCGGTATCCACGCCGAGGCCGTCCAGCGACTGCCCCTCCACATCACCGTCGAGCAGTGCCCTCAGCACGTCGATGTGACGGTCGCCGAGCTCGGTGCCGGTGAGAGCATTGACGAATGCCAGCTGGTGATCCGAGCCTGCTTCGGCGCTGCGCGCCAGGTCGAGCAGTGCATCGGCGAACTCGGGGGTACCGTGCTCGGCCGCCCATGCCGGGTCGGCGTAGCTGGAGATTGCGGTCTGGGCCTGCAGCAGAAGTCGTTGCACCACACCCACTTCCGTCTCAGCGCCGATTCCCCGCTGGACGAGGGCCACGAAGTCTCGCGCCTTCATCTCGGCGGATCGAGTCATCTCCCAGGCCGCCGACCACGCGAGGGTGCGGGGGAGTGGCTCGGCGATGTCGGCGATTCGAGAGAGAAGGACATCGAGTGAATCCGGGTCGAGTCGCACCGCGCAGTACGTCAGGTCGTCGTCGTTGACCAGGACGAGCTTGCCGCGCGAGACGCCGACCAACGCATCGACGGTCGTCGACTCGGCAGCGTCGAGGTCGAGTTCGACGCGGTCGGTGCGCACCAGCTTGCCGTCGACGTCGTCGTAGATTCCCACCGCGATGCGGTGCACGCGATGCTCGCCCGCACCCGGGGCAGCACCGGTCTGCAGCACCGAGAAGCGGGTGAACTTGCCGTCGGCGTCGACGTCGAAATCCGGGCTCAAGGTGTTCAGGCCGGTGGTGCGCAGCCACTGGGCACCCCAGTCGGAGAGATCGCGTCCCGACGACTTCTCAAGAGCGGCAAGCAGATCCGAGAACGTGGCGTTGGCGAAGGCATGATCGACGAAGTACGCCCGCAATCCGGCGAGGAAGTCCTCCTTGCCGACGTACGCCACCAGTTGCTTGAGCACACTCGCGCCCTTGGCGTAGGTGATGCCGTCGAAGTTGACCTCCACGGCCGCGAGATCGGGAATGTCGGCGGCGATGGGGTGCGTCGACGGCAACTGGTCCTGACGGTAGGCCCAGGCCTTCTCGACGTTGGCGAAAGTGGTCCACGCGTTGGTGTACTCGGTTGCCTCGGACTGGCACAGCACCGAGGCGAACGTCGCGAACGACTCGTTGAGCCACAGGTCGTCCCACCACGTCATGGTCACCAGGTCGCCGAACCACATGTGTGCCATCTCGTGCAGCACGGTCTCGGCGCGCCGTTCGTACGAGTACCGCGTCACCTTGGACCGGAAGACGTAGTCCTCGAGGAACGTGACGGCACCCGCGTTCTCCATGGCACCGGCATTGAACTCGGGCACGAAGAGCTGGTCGTACTTGCCGAAGGCGTAGGGAGTGCCGAAGTTCTCGTGGTAGAAACCGAAGCCCTGCTTGGTCTCGGTGAACAGGCGCTCTGCGTCCATGTGCTCGGCAAGTGAAGCGCGGCAATAGATTCCGAGGGGAATGGTGCCGTGGTCGTCGGTGTACGAGTCGGTCCACTCCGCGTACGGTCCGGCGATCAGTGCGACGAGGTAGGTGCTCATCAACGGTGTCGTGTCGAACACGTGCTCGCCCGCCGCAGGCTCGGCGGCGTGCGCGGCATTGGAGATGACCGTCCAGCTCTCCGGCGCGGTGACCTTCAGATCGAAGGTGGCCTTGAGATCGGGTTGATCGAAGCAGGCGAACATACGCTTTGCATCGGCGGTCTCGAACTGCGAGTACAGGTAGACCGTGCCGTCCGACGGGTCGACGAAACGGTGCAGTCCCTCGCCCGTGTGCGAGTAGACGCAGTCCGCATCGATGACGAGTTCGTTGTGCTCGGCCAGATTCTCGAGCGCGAGGCCGGTCGACTCGTCGTAGTCGGCGGTATCGAGATCGGTGCCGTTGAGCGTCGCGGAGCGGATCGTGCTCGCGATGACGTCCACGAAAGTCGACGCCCCGGCGGTGGCCGCGAACGTGATGGTGGTGAGCGAGCGGAAGGTCTTCTCGCCCGGATTGCCCTCGCCGTCGGTGAGATCGAGAACGATCGCGTACTTCGTTTCCCCGATGATCGCCGAACGCTCGGAGGCTTGGTCACGCGTCAGGTTGGGAGCAACCACTTCAGTCGACACCTCTTCGTGTAGTTATGGATAGTGCCTTCCATCCCATCACGTCACGCGTGCCCCTCGCTGGCCGACGGGCCGTGCGGAATGTCTGCGCGGTGGGCGGTTGTTACGCAATGAAGAGACGTTGACCTCGACTTCCAAGGAGTAGGACAGTGGCCGGTTCAGGACAGAAAGACACTGCGGATTTTTGGTTCGACCCACTGTGCCCGTGGTGTTGGATCACCTCGCGGTGGATTCTCGAGGTGCAGCAGGTGCGAGACATCGACGTGAACTTCCACGTCATGAGCCTGGCAGTGCTCAACGAGGGCCGCGATCTGCCCGAGGAATACGCCGCGATGATGAAGAAGGCCTGGGGGCCGGTTCGGGTGGCGATCGCCGCAGCCAAACTGAAGGGCGACGAGGTTCTCGCCCCGCTGTACGCGGCCATGGGAACGCGAATTCACAACGAGGGCAACAAGGATTTCGACGTCGTGATCTCGGAGTCGCTCGCGGAACTGGATCTGCCCGGTGACCTTGCGAAGGCCGCCGAGAGCACCGACTACGACGAGGACCTGCGGACCAGTCATCACGCGGGCATGGACAAGGTGGGGCCCGATGTCGGCACCCCGACCATCCACGTCAACGGCGTGGCCTTCTTCGGCCCTGTGCTCTCCCGAATCCCGCGCGGTGAAGAAGCAGGCAAGCTCTGGGACGCGTCGGTGATCTTCGCGTCGTACCCGCACTTCTACGAGCTCAAGCGCACCCGCAACGAGGACCCACAGTTCGACTGATCGCATGACCCTCGTGCGCGGAAATTCGTACCCTGCTACGAGTTTCCGCGCACGGGGTTCGTCAGGCGACGATCCGATCCGAGCTGTCCTCGGTACCGAACGTCCGATGCTCGCCGACGTGAAACCGCCTCGCCGACCACGCCGCTGCGGCCGCGTCGAGAACATCGTCGACGGCGGGTCCGGGCGGCAGGTCCGCGAGATCGAGGTGTTCTTGCCAGCGCATCAGGGTGGACAAACGCTGCCCGGCGCCTCGGCCAGACTTCTTCGACGCGAACGTCGTCGTCGGTGACATCGCCCGGAACGAGCATTCGGGATGTACCTCGACGTACCGGTCCCGGTCGAAGTCGGCATCGAGCCAGGCCTTCACGGACGGCAGGATGTGCCACGTCTGCTTGCTGATCGCCTTGCCGGTGAGTTGCCGAGACACCGCACACGCTTCGGGATACGACTCGGCGGCGAGCACGTCGACGACCGGCGTGTGGAAGATCGAGCTCCTCGCCGTTCCGAGAAACCTCTTGGCCTCCAGTTCGCTGACGCGATAACCGCTCCGGGGCAACGACAGCGGCATGTCGACTCCCACTCGTGCGCAGTCCCGAGTCACCTCGAGCACGTCGGCCACCGACGCGCAACCGGTCCACGTCAGCGTGGTCCCGGCCGAGATCGCGACCACCCATGCGCCCTTCGCGCCGTCCACACCGGCGAATTTCTCGGCTTCGGAGTTCACCTGTCAGACTCTAGGCATGCGCGTATACCTGGGTGCCGACCACGCCGGCCTCGAGTTCAAGAATCAGATCATCGAACACCTGACGGCGACCGGGCACGAGCCCGTCGACTGCGGTGCCTTCGACTACGACCCCGTCGACGACTACCCGGCATTCTGCATCGACGCAGCACGCCGCGTAGTCGCCGATCCGGGTAGCCGCGGCCTGGTGCTCGGCGGTTCCGGAAACGGCGAGCAGATCGCCGCCAACAAGGTGCCCGGCGCTCGCTGTGCGTTGGCGTGGAGCGTCGAGACCGCGAAGTTGGCCCGCGAGCACAACGACGCTCAGCTCATCGGCATCGGCGGCCGCATGCACACGCTGCCCGAAGCCCTCGCGATCGTCGACGCCTTCCTCGGTACCCCGTTCTCGGGCGAGGAGCGCCACCAGCGTCGCATCGACATCCTGTCCGAGTACGAGCGCAGTGGCGAGGCACCCGAGGTGCCGGGAAAGCCCGCATAGGTGCCCGAGGGTCACACTCTGCACCGACTGGCTCGGTTGCACGGACGTCGGTTCGGCGGGGCACCGGTTCGGGCGAGCAGCCCACAGGGGCGGTTCGCCTCCGGTGCCGCGCTGATCGACGGCCTCGTCCTCGAGAAGGCCGAGGCCTGGGGCAAGCATCTGCTGCATCGGTACGAGTCCGATCTGATCGTTCACATCCATCTCGGTCTGTACGGGAAGTTCACCGAACAGGCTGTGCCGCTGGACGATCCGGTCGGTGCCGTGCGATTGCGCATGGTGGGGGAGAAGTACGGTGTCGACCTGCGCGGCCCCACCGCCTGCGAGATCTACACCGAGGAGCAGGTCGACGCCCTGGTGGCGCGCCTGGGACCGGACCCGCTGCGTAAGGACGCCGATCCGGACGCAGCGTGGGCGCGAATCTCCAAGTCGCGCACGGCAATCGGCTCGTTGCTGATGGATCAGAAGGTGCTCGCCGGAGTCGGCAACGTCTACCGCGCCGAGATCCTGTTCCGGCACGAGATCAACCCCATGCGGCCCGGCAAGGACCTCGATCGAGCCGAGTGGGATGCGATCTGGTTCGACCTCGTCGACCTCATGGCGATCGGTGTCCGACGCGGGCGCATCATCACCATCCGGCCCGAGGACGATCACGGCGACACTTACGGTGCACGGCGACCGCGGTCCTACGTCTACCGCAGGCAGGGGTATCCCTGCCGGGTGTGCGGAGCCGACATCCTGCACTCGGTGATGCAGGCTCGAAACCTGTTCTGGTGCCCGGTCTGTCAGGCGACCTAGAACCCGCCGAAGTCGCCCCCACCGCCGAAGTCGGCTCCGCCGTCGAACATGCCCCCGCCGCCGTCGTCCATCGCACCGTATTCGGTGTCGCCGCCGGAGTAGTCGTCGCCGCTGCCCCCGTCGGAACCGTCGGCCCCCATGTCTTCGCCTGCCGCGGTCTCCTCCGGCACCCCGGCCATGCCGGAGAACATCGCCGAGAACAGGAACATCGAACCCATTCCCCATGCACCTGCCACCAAGGCCGGCCGCCACCACGGCTCGGAGTACCAGCCCGCGGGTACCGGACGACCCGCGACTCGGCCACCGGGGTAGTAGTTCGGGGTGCGATCGGACGGATCCGGCGATGCCGCGATCTCACGGCCCTCGAAGTCGACCTTGCGATCCTCGGTGACTCGACCCGCCTGCTGCTGGCCGTCGATGCCCTGGACCTCCGGGCCCGGGTCCATGCCCATCGCCAGGCGGGCGGCGCGGATGTAGTAGAGACCCTCGAGCGCCGTCTGCTTGGCCAGTCGGGCCTGTTCGGGGGTAGTGGCCTGGTCGATCTGCGAACCGGCGGCGATGTTGCGTTCGGATGCGTCGGCCAGGGCCTGCTTGGAGGCGGTGTCGGTGCCGATCAGGTTGTAGACCTGGCCGCCGAGACGCTCGATCGACTGCCGGGCATCGGCCTTGGCGTCGGCCAGCGCGGTTTCGGCGGCCGCGGCCGAGTTCTTCTTGCTTCGCAGCACCAACAGGGCCACTGCGGCGATGACGATGACGATCAGGACGATTTCCACTGCGGACCTTCCGCCGACGATGCATGCCCGGTTCGTACGGACAATTCGGACACCGTCCAGGGTACGCGGACACGAAAAAGCCCCGCACCAGGAGTGCGGGGCCTTTCGGTGGAGCCGATGACGAGAATCGAACTCGCGTAGCCTGTTTGGAAGACAGGGGCTCTACCATTGAGCTACATCGGCGTGCAAACAACAGTCGTGGGATCGCCAGTTCCGTCGCCTGCGTTTCAAGACTGTACCCAACGCCGACGCCGGATTCCAAACCGGCCCGCCGCGAGCGGTTCGTCCGAACGTCATCGGTGGGGCGCCCACGGGGGGCTACTATCGGTTGCTGTTCAATGGTGTCCGTACGACGGGGTGTGGCGCAGCTTGGTAGCGCATCCGCTTTGGGAGCGGAGGGTCGCAGGTTCAATTCCTGTCACCCCGACAAAAGAGAGCCGCAGGCACGGCTCGCCGTGTTCGTGGCGAGCGAGAGCAGACAGCACACCGGAACCACCAGCAAGCAAGAACCACCAGAAGGAGCATGCCCCGTGAAGAGCACCGTCGAGCAGCTGAGCCCGACGCGAGTCCGTATCAACGTTGAGGTGCCCTTCGAGGAGCTCAAGCCTGATTTCGACCGCGCGTACAAGGCTTTGGCTCAGCAGATCCGCCTCCCCGGCTTCCGTCCCGGCAAGGCTCCGGCCAAGTTGCTCGAGGCTCGTGTCGGCCGTGGTGCGGTTCTCGAGCAGGTCGTCAACGACGCTCTTCCCTCCCGCTACTCCGAGGCCGTGACCAACGAGAAGGTCAAGGTCATCGGCCAGCCCGAGATCGAGATCACCAAGATCGAGGACGGTACCGAGCTCACGTTCACCGCCGAGGTCGACGTCCGCCCCGAGATCGATCTGCCCGACTACTCGACCATCAGCGTCGTCGTCGATCCGCTCGAGATCAAGGACGAGGCCGTCGACGAGCAGCTGCAGTCGCTGCGCCAGCGTTTCGGCACCCTGACCGGTGTCGATCGTCCCGTCCAGTCGGGCGACTTCGTCTCGATCGACCTCTCGGCCACCGTCGACGGCGAGAACGTCGAAGAGGCAACCGCGAGTGGGCTGTCCCACGAGGTCGGCTCCGGCCAGCTCATCGAGGGACTCGACGACGCGATCATCGGCGTGTCGGCCGACGAGTCGAAGGAATTCACCTCCACTCTCGTTGCCGGTGAGTACGCAGGCAAGGAAGCCGTCGTCACGGTCAAGGTCGTGTCCGTCAAGGAGCGCGAGCTGCCCGAGGCCGACGACGAGTTCGCTCAGCTGGCCAGCGAGTTCGACACGTTCGACGAGCTGCTCGCCGATCTGAGGACCCGCGTCGAGCGAGTCGCGAAGGTCGAGCAGGCCGGTCAGATTCGCGACAAGGTGCTCGAGACGCTGCTCGACACGATCGAGATCCCGGCTCCCGAGGCCGTCGTCAAGGCCGAGGTCGATTCCCAGGTGCACGAGGCCATCCACGGCCTCGACCACAACGAGGAAGCACTCGCCGAGCTGCTCGAGTCGCAGGGTTCGAGCCGCGAGGAATTCGACAAGGACGTCAAGGAAGGTGCCGAGAAGTCGGTGCGCACCCAGCTCCTTCTCGATGCGATCGCCGAGGCCGAGAACACCCAGGTCGGGCAGGAAGAGCTCACCGAGCGAATCATCTTCCAGGCGCAGCGCTACGGCATGCCGCCCGAGCAGTTCATTCAGCAGGTGCAGCAGGCCAACCAGCTCGGTGCCGTGTTCGCCGATGTCAAGCGCGGTAAGGCGCTGGCTTCGGTCGTCGAGCGCGTCACCGTGACCGACACCACCGGCGCGAGCGTCGACACCGCAGAGCTGTTCGGCAGCCCCGCCGATGCTCCCGACGAGGTCGAAGCAGCAGATTCTTCCGAGGGCGAACAAGAGAAGTAACGCTCACAGCGAACGACGGCGGTTCCGGGACTCCGGAGCCGCCGTCTTTCGTTAGTGTCTGTGTCAGGAACCAACGATTTGTTATGGAAAAGGCAGGTACCGTGACTGTTCAGAATCCGGCGGCTTCGCACCAGCAGAGTCCCGTCATGACTTCGGCTGCAGCAGGGCTGAATCTCAGCGACTCCGTGTACGAGCGTCTGCTTCAAAACCGCATCATTTTCCTCGGTACCCAGGTCGACGACGACATCGCCAACAAGTTGTGCGCTCAGATCCTGCTGCTCTCGGCCGAGGACCCCACTCGCGACATCGCGCTGTACATCAACTCGCCCGGTGGCTCGGTCACCGCGGGTATGGCCATTTTCGACACGATGGAATTCGCCGAGTGCGACATCGCGACCTACGGAATGGGTCTGGCTGCCTCGATGGGTCAGTTCCTGCTCTCTGCCGGTGCCAAGGGCAAGCGCTACGCCCTGCCCCACGCGCGCATCATGATGCATCAGCCTTCGGCCGGTATCGGCGGCAGTGCCTCCGACATCGCCATCATGGCCGAGCAGTTCGCGCACACCAAGCGTGAGATGGCTGAGCTCATCGCCCAGCACACCGGCCAGACCGTCGAGCAGATCACCGAAGACTCCGATCGTGACCGCTGGTTCACGGCGCAGGCGGCCAAGGAATACGGGTTCGTGGACCACGTCGTCAGCCGTGCGCGGCAGGCCGGCGGAATCGGCGAGTAACTCGGCCGCTCCCGGCGACCCTCGATCACTTACATCTTGGAGAAACGATGACAAACCTGTTCGACCCCAATCAGCTGCCGTCCTCCCGATACATCCTGCCGTCCTTCGTCGAGCACTCCAGCTACGGCGTGAAGGAATCGAACCCGTACAACAAGCTGTTCGAGGAGCGCATCATCTTCCTCGGCGTCCAGGTCGACGACGCGTCCGCCAACGACGTCATGGCGCAGCTGCTGGTGCTCGAGGGCCTCGACCCCGACCGAGACATCACGATGTACATCAACTCGCCCGGTGGCTCGTTCACCTCGCTGATGGCGATCTACGACACGATGCAGTACGTCCGCGCCGATGTTGCGACCGTCTGCCTCGGCCAGGCCGCGTCGGCCGCGGCCGTCCTGCTCGCCGCAGGCACTCCCGGTAAGCGTGCGGCGTTGCCCAACGCGCGCGTGCTGATTCATCAGCCCTCGAGCGGTGGCATTCAGGGCCAGGTGTCCGACCTGGAGATCCAGGCCGCCGAGATCGAGCGCATGCGTCGACTCATGGAGACCACCCTCGGCCGCCACACCGGCAAGGATCCCGACGTCATCCGCAAGGACACCGATCGCGACAAGATCCTCACCGCGGAACAGGCGAAGGACTACGGAATCATCGACACCGTGTTCGAGTACCGCAAGCTCTCTGCCCAGAAGTAGCAGAGCGAGTATCACCGGTCGGACCTGACGGGTCCGGCAGAAGATTCCGACGCCGGGCGTGAGTGTGAAACTCCGCCCGGCGGTCGTGATCGACGACCCGAATGGTCCATTCGACGAAATCGGGTGGCGAATCACCGGAAACAACCCGCCCATGTTCGGCGAACACGGGTACCGTCGCATCCAAGAACTCGGTCGACCGAAGTCGGCATGACGACAGACCGAGAAGTAGCCCACGAAGGTTTCGGCCACACCCGGTCGGCGTGGGTCGTACGCGGACAAGGAAGTAGGAACCTCCGAATGGCACGCATCGGTGACGGTGGCGATCTGCTGAAGTGCTCCTTCTGCGGCAAGAGCCAGAAGCAGGTCAAGAAGCTCATCGCTGGACCAGGGGTGTACATCTGCGACGAGTGCATCGACCTCTGCAACGAGATCATCGAAGAGGAATTGGCCGAATCGAGCGAGGTCAAGCTCGACGACCTCCCCAAGCCCTCCGAGATCAAGGACTTTCTCGAGAACTACGTGATCGGTCAGGACGCTGCCAAGCGCACGTTGGCCGTAGCGGTCTACAACCATTACAAGCGCATCCAGGCCGGTGACAAGGCACGCGACGTGCGAGGCGAATCCGTCGAACTGGCGAAGTCGAACATCCTGATGCTCGGACCGACGGGGTGTGGAAAGACGTACCTCGCGCAGACCCTGGCCAAGATGCTCAACGTGCCCTTCGCCATCGCCGACGCCACCGCGCTCACCGAGGCCGGATACGTGGGCGAGGATGTCGAGAACATCCTGCTCAAACTGATCCAGGCCGCGGACTACGACGTCAAGCGCGCCGAGACCGGCATCATCTACATCGACGAGGTCGACAAGATCGCTCGCAAGAGCGAGAACCCGTCGATCACGCGTGACGTGTCCGGTGAAGGCGTGCAGCAGGCGCTGCTCAAGATTCTGGAAGGAACTCAGGCCAGCGTGCCGCCGCAGGGTGGGCGCAAGCATCCGCATCAGGAGTTCATCCAGATCGACACCACCAACGTGCTCTTCATCGTCGCCGGTGCATTCGCCGGACTCGAGAAGATCGTCTCCGATCGGGTCGGCAAGCGCGGGCTCGGATTCGGAGCCGAAGTTCGCTCGAAGGCCGAGATCGACACGCAGGATCACTTCGCCGAGGTCATGCCGGAGGATCTGATCAAGTTCGGTCTGATTCCCGAGTTCATCGGGCGACTGCCGATGATCGCGTCGGTGACGAACCTGGACAAGGAGTCGCTGGTGACGATTCTGTCCGAGCCGAAGAACGCGCTCGTCAAGCAGTACCGCCGGTTGTTCGACATGGACGGCGTCGAGCTCGAGTTCACCACCGAGGCCCTCGAAGCGATCGCGGACCAGGCCATTCTCCGAGGAACCGGTGCTCGTGGACTGCGCGCGATCATGGAAGAAGTTCTGCTTCCGGTGATGTACGACATCCCGAGCCGCGACGACGTGGAGAAGGTCGTCGTGACTGCCGAGACCGTGAACGACAACGTGCTGCCGACCATCGTGCCGCGCAAGCCCGAGCGTCCGGAACGCCGCGACAAGTCTGCCTGATACGCGTCGACCGAGCTGCCGAACAACGACGAATCCCCGACCTCATCGCGAGGTCGGGGATTCGTCGTTTTCGCTGTGTTCAGCCGATGATCACCGCGTGCGCGCCGGGAACGTCGGTCAACGCGGCGAATCGGTCTAGAACCAGGGGGTCGTGGCCGGGCACGACGGTACCGGAGCCGGCGGCGAGCTGTCGGATTCGGTCGAAGGCCCCGTACATGTCCGGCAATGCATGCAGGATCGCGAACGGGCTGTCGTCCTCGAAGTTCTCGTAGAAGTGACTGGCGTCGGAGGCCAACACCACCGGGCCGCGGTCGGTGTCCACCCTGACCACCTGCATGCCTGCAGTGTGTCCGCCGACGGCGTGCACGGACAGCCCGGGGAACAGGTCGAGATCGCCGTCGACGAGGTCGAGTCGACTGCCGCGATCGGCGGTTTCGATGTGTTCGGTGTCGGCTCGCGAGTGCAACCAGTGCTCTCGGGTGATGCGGGCGGCCCACGGCCCGGTCCAGTACTCGAGCTCCCTGCGCTGCACCACGTATCGTGCGATCGGGAGCTCCGCGACGACCCCGGTGTGGTCGTAGTGCAGGTGGGTCAGGATGCAGGTGCCGATGTCGTCCGGTGTCAGGCCGAGCTCGCCGAGTAGGTCGATCGGCGATCCGTGATAGTCGAGCCCGTCGACAGATTCTGCTGTGGCAGCGGATATTCCGGCGTCGATCAGCACCGTGTTGTTCTTCGAGAGGGCGAGCCACACGTAGTAGGCCACCGTCTGGCTTTCGGTACTGCGTTCGTCACGTTGGTGAAAGAGGTTGCCGCGCATTGCCGTTCGACTGGCATACTGCAGGGCGAGCACCGTCCAGGTGCCCGCCGCTGCAGGTCGAAGTGCGTCGATCACGATGTCGGTCAGACCGACGCGACGCGCGCGCTGTCGGTGGTGCGGGTCCGAACACCGAGCTCGTCGGTGGGGGTACGGAAGGTCTCCTTCGATGTCGCGACGATCACGACGTTGATGGTGCAGAAGACCGCGGTGACGATCGCGACGGGTAGCCACGCACCGATCTCGGCTCCGGCGATCGCGCCCGCGATGGTCGGCGCGAATCCTGCGATGGCGAAACCGATCTGGGTTCCCAGTGCGGTTCCGGTCAGGCGGACCCGGGCCGGGAACATCTCACCGTAGAACGAGGGCCAGACGCCGCCGGTGGCGCTGTGCACGAAACCGAACATCACGATGCCGAAGACGAAGATGAGAACGTAGTTGCCGCTCGAGATGGACCACAGGTAGCCGAACATCAGGATCGCGCAGCCGATGGAGCCGAAGAGGAACACCGGCTTGCGACCGATGCGATCCGACAGTGCACCGAAGAAGGGCAGTGCGAACAGTGCGACGACGTTGGCGAGAACGCCGACCCACAGCATGGGGGTGCGTTCGAGGCCGACGGTGTTCACGGCGTAGGACAGCGCGTAGACGGTGAAGATGGTGCTGACCGAGGCGATGACTGCGGCCAACATGACGCGGACCACGGCCGACCCATGCTCGCTGAGCAGTTCGGCCACGGGCAGGCGCTGCGGCTCGGTCGAGGCCTTCTCTTCCTCGAAGACCGGGGTCTCGTCGAGCGAACGGCGGATGACGAAGGCGGCGACGACGACGAAAGCGCTGAGGAAGAACGGGATTCGCCAACCCCAGCTGAGCAGTGCCTCCTCGGGGAGCATGGCGACGGGCAGGAACACGGCGGTGGCGAGAATCTGTCCGCCCTGAGTGCCGCTGAGGGTGAAGCTGGTGAAGAACGCGCGCCTGTTGTCCGGGGCATGTTCGAGCGTCATCGAGTTCGCTCCGGCCTGCTCGCCACCGGCGGAGAATCCCTGGCACAACCGAAGCAGCACCAGGATGATGGGAGCGGCGATGCCGATGGATTCGTACGACGGCAGGACGCCGACGCCCAGGGTGGCGATTCCCATCAGCAGGACGGTGGCGACCATGACCTTCTTGCGTCCGTACCGATCACCGATGTGGCCGAGGACCAGTGCGCCGAGCGGCCGTGCGAGGTATCCGACGCCGAAGGTGGCCAGGGCCAGTAGGGTGCCGGTCGCCGGGTTGGAGCCCGGGAAGAACACGCGGCCGAAGACGAGCGCGGCGGCCGTGCCGTAGATGAAGAAGTCGTAGTACTCGAGGGCGCTTCCGACCCATGCGGCTGTTGCCGCTTTGCGCGGGTTCGCCCCGGGGCGAAGCGGCGTCGGGTGGGTGCCGGGGGTGTGCGAATCCATCGTTCTCGTGTCTCTCTTCGTGAGGCGGGGGAGCGTAGGCGCTGGTCGACGACGCGTTCTCGGCAATCGGACCGCTAATGTACTAAATGGTTAACACCGGGTGCCTCTGAATACTGAACGTGATCCATGCCACGTGTCAACCCCTGACGTGACGAGACCTACCGAGAAACCGCGAATTTCAGCGAGAAGGCGAGGTCAGGAACGCGATGATCATGTCGCCGAGCATCGAGCGCAGCCGGTCTCGATGCCGGGGATCGGTGAGGTCACGGCCGAAGAGGGCCTCGAAGGTGTACCGATTCGACAGGCGGAACACACAGAAGCTGCTGATCGTCATGTGCACGTCGAGGGCATCGACGTCCGTCCGGAACACGCCGTCCGCCTGGCCTCGCGCCAGGATGCTCGACAGCAGCTCCGCGGCGGGATTGCCGAGGTTGCTCAAGGCCTCGGACGTGGAGATGTGTTCGCCGCGAAGGATGTTCTCGGTGGAGACCAGGCGAATGAAGTCGGGATTTTCCTCGTGATGGTCGAATGTCAGCGATGCGATGGCACGAATGGCCTCGACCGGTCCGAGGCCTTCGACGTCCACGTCTCGTTCGCGCTCGCGAATGCGCATGTACGACCGTTCGAGCACGGCCTTGTACAGGCCTTCCTTGTCGGTGAAGTAGTAGTACAACATTCGCTTGGTCGTGTGTGTCCGCTCGGCGATCTCGTCGATGCGCGCTCCTGCGAAGCCCTTGTCCGCGAACTCCTCGGTGGCCACCTCGAGGATGTTGTGCCGGGTCAGGTCGCTGTTGCGTCGACGCTTGACGCCGGGTCCGCTGGTGTCGTCGGACGTGTCGGTTGCGCGCGGAGCCATGGAGCAACTCTATCGGCGCCGATTGTGGCGAAAGGGTTGGGCGCGAGGCAGTCGCGTAGTACCGTCGAGCTAATTCACCAATTCGTACATTAAGGCTCGAGGAGATCGACATGCCGGAATCCCTGCTCTGCGGACTGATCGGGACGGGTATCGGCAAGTCGCTCACGCCCGCGATGCACGAACGAGAGGGCTCCGAGCACGGGCTGACCTACCAATATCGGATCATCGACCTGGACAGCCGTGGACTGACCGTAGAGGACCTTCCCCGTCTCGTCTCCACCGCAGCGGACCTCGGATTTCGGGGACTCAACATCACGCACCCGTGCAAACAACGCGTCATCTCCTCTCTCGATGCGCTCTCCGAGGACGCCGCCCGACTCGGAGCCGTCAACACCGTGGTGTTCGCCGACGGCCGGGCCGTCGGCCACAACACCGACTGGTCCGGATTCGATCGCAACTTCGGCCGCGGACTACCCGGTGCCGACATCGGCGACGTGGTGCAACTCGGTGCCGGGGGAGCAGGGGCGGCCGTCGCCTACGCGATGGCCCGCCGCGGCGCAGGCAGGCTCACCCTCGTGGACGCCGATCCGCTGCGGGCACAACAACTACGGAAATCTTTGTCCGTGATGTTCCCGGACGTCGAGATCCTCTCGGCGGGCCTCGACCGGCTCGCCGCCGTTCTCGACACCGCGACCGGCCTGGTGCATGCCACCCCGATCGGAATGGTCGAACATCCCGGATCTGCTGTGCCCGAGTCACTGCTGAACCCGAGGATGTGGGTCGCCGAGGTCGTGTATCGGCCCGCCGAAACCGAATTGCTCGCTGCTGCATCCCGAGCTGGGTGCCGAACGCTCAGCGGAACCGGAATGGCAGTGTTCCAGGCCGCGGACGCGTTCGAGATATTCACCGGACGCACTGCGGACGCCGATCGCATGATCGCGCACATGAGCGCGCTGATCGCGCTGGAGGATCGCGCGACCGCAGGGGTTCTGGCATGACGCGCATCGCAACGTCGGTGGCCACGGTATCGCTCAGCGGTTCGCTGGACGAGAAGATGCGCGCCATCGCCCAGGCCGGGTTCGACGGTTTCGAGGTGTTCGAGCCGGACCTGATCAGCTCGCCCGACCTTCCCGAGGACGTCGCGAAGAAAGCAGCCGACCTCGGTCTGACCGTCGACCTCTATCAGCCCTTCCGTGACGCCGACTCGGCCGATCCGGAACAGTTCGCCCGCAATCTCGTTCGCGCCGAACACAAATTCGACGTGATGGAACAGCTGGGGTGCGATCTGCTGTTGGTCTGCTCCTCGCCGCTGGCCGGTGCCGTCCGTGACGACGCCCTGCTGGTCGAGCAGATGGCAACCCTCGCCGAACGTGCGCATCGGCGCGGAATGCGACTGGCGTACGAGGCGTTGGCGTGGGGTGCCCACGTCAGCACCTATCGCCATGCCTGGGACATCGTTCGGCAGGTCGATCATCCCGCGCTGGGAACGTGCCTGGACAGCTTCCACATCCTCTCTCGCGGTGACGATTCCGCAGGCATTCGCGAGATCCCGGGCGAGAAGATCTTCTTCCTCCAGTTGGCCGACGCCCCGCACCTGGTGATGGACGTACTGCAGTGGAGCAGGCACCACCGGTGCTTCCCCGGGCAGGGCAGCTTCGATCTGGCGCGCTTCGGAGCCGATGTCGCCGCCTCCGGGTATTCCGGCCCGTGGTCGCTCGAGATCTTCAACGACGTCTTCCGGCACTCCGACACCGGCCGCACGGCATCCGACGCGCACCGGTCGCTGCTGTACCTCCAGGAGCAGGTGCGCGGCGTCGAAACACCCACGGACGGATACGATCTGTTCGCGCCGCCACCGCCGGGTCCGATCGAGAACGTCGTCTCCCTGCGGATCGCGGCAGGGCCTGCGAAGGCAGCGCAGCTGGGCACCACACTGCGGCACCTGGGCTTCGATCTCACCGCAGCACACAGCGAACACGGACTCAGCCTGTTCACCCAGGGTCCGCTGGCCGTCGCCGTCGACACCACGGTGGACACGTTGTGGACCGCGCCGGGTGTCCCGGCTCATCTACCGGCGTTGGCCCAGATCGGGGTTCGCAGCGAGCGCCCGGATCTGTGGCTGACTCGGGCCCGCGCACTGGGAGTCACCGCATCCACCGTCTCCATGCCCGGTGTGGCCGACGCGACCGATGCGGTGGTGCGCCTGGCCGTGACCGGTGCGACGTCGCTGGACCTACGCACCCGCGACAGTGCGGGTGCCTGGCAATCGGCGTTCGATCTGGTGCCGAGGGTGGTGGAGGAGAACCGGGCCTGCGTCACGCACGTGGATCACATCGCGCTCGCCGTGCCTGCCGAGAGCTGGGACGGGGTGATGCTGCTGCTGCGCTCGGTGTTCGGCATGGTGCCACACGAGGGCCAGGACGTCGTCGACGCGATAGGCCTGGTTCGCAGCCGAGCCCTCACCCTCGCCACCGCCAACGGCACGATTCGACTCTCGCTCAACATGGTTCCCGGCCGCCCGTCCGACTCGGACCCGCTTCCCGCGGCCCGGCGCGGAGGCGTCGGACACGTGGCGTTCGGATGCGAGGACATCCATGCCGCTGCGAGAGCGATGACCGAACGCGGGCTCACCCCGTTGCGGATCTCGCCCAACTACTATCGCGATCTCGACGCGCGATTCGGGCTCGGCCCCGAGACCCTGGACGCGATGCAGCGTCTGGGGATCCTGTACGACGCGGACGCGACCGGCGGTGAGTTCTTCCACTTCTTCACCGAGACCGTCGGCGACGACCTGTTCTTCGAGGTGGTCCAGCGCGTGGGTGGCTACGAGGGCTACGGAGAGACCAATTCGGCCGTGCGACTGGCGGCGCAACTGCAGTAGCAGCCACCGGACGGTGGTCAGCCGATTCGCTCGAACACCGCAGCGAGTCCCTGGCCGCCGCCGATGCACATCGTCTCGAGTCCGTAGCGGACCTCTCGGCGGTCCATTTCGCGCAACAGCGTTGCCAGAATGCGGGCTCCGGTGGCTCCGACGGGATGGCCGAGCGAGATGCCGGAGCCATGGGGGTTCAGTCGCGGATCGTCGGGGTCGATGCCCCAGGACCTGGTCACGGCGAGAGCCTGCGCGGCGAATGCTTCGTTGAGTTCGATGATGCCCATGTCGTCGAGACTCAGTCCCAGCCGTCCCAGTGCCTTCTCGCTCGCGGGGACCGGTCCGATCCCCATCGTGCGTGGAGCCACGCCTGCGACGCCCCAGCCGGCCAATCGTGCCAGCGGCCGAAGGCCCAGTGCGGCAGCTTTTTCCGGGGTGGTGACGATGGCGATGGCGGCACCGTCGTTCTGTCCGCTGGCGTTTCCTGCGGTGACGGTCGACTCGGGGTCGATCGACGCGCGGATCGCCTTCAGCTTCGCCAGTGACTCCACGGTGGTGTCGGCTCGCGGATGCTCGTCGGTGGTGACGAGCAACGGATCCGATCTACGTTGGGGGACCGACACTCCCACGATCTCCTCGGCGAACACACCGCTGTTCTGCGCGGCGACTGCACGGCGGTGGGACTGGACTGCGAGTGCGTCCTGATCGGCGCGGCTGATGGAGAACTCCGCGCGCAGGTTCTCTGCGGTTTCGATCATGCCGCCGGGAACTGGAAAGTTCTTGCCGCCCGCGGTCACTCGCGCCCGGGCGAGGCGGTCGGACAGAGCCACGGCCTCGGCCTTGACGCCCCAGCGCATGCCGGTGGCGTAGAACTCGGTCTGACTCATGCTCTCGACACCGCCCGCCAGCACCAGATCGTTGCCGCCGGACTGGACCTGCATGCACGCCTGCAACACCGCTTGCAGACCGGAGCCGCAGCGACGGTCGACCTGCATCCCGGGGACGTCGATACCCAGATCTGCATCGAGCGCGGCAATGCGTCCGATGGCCGGTGCATCGCCGTTCGGGGACGCCTGACCGAGGATCACGTCGTCGATGTCGGCACCGGAAATGCGCGTGCGGGTGACCAGTTCGGCGATCACCGCACCGGCAAGAGCCTGGGCGGAGATGTCCTTGAACTGGCCGCCGAAGCGACCGACCGGGGTCCGAAGTGGTTCGCAGATCACGGCATCAGGCATGGGTGGTTCCTCGCTTGTCGTTGGGTCCGGTGCTCACCCGGAGCAGGTCGATCTCGATGGCGCGGGTGGCGTCGAGCAGAGCCGGTAGCAGTTCGGTGCGCACCGCATCGGCGGAATGCCGCGCGGCCTGGGTCGAGACGTTCGCCGCTGCGACCACGGCTCCGTGTCCGTCGTGAATGGGAGCCGCGATGGAGCGCAAACCCTCTTCGAGTTCCTGGTCCACCACGCAGAAGCCGTCGGATCGGACCCGGTCGAGTTCGCGGCCGAGCGCGTCGGCAGTGGTGATGGTCTTACCGGTGAGCGGAGTCAACCGCACCCGATCGAGGTATGCCGCGAGTTCGTCGGCGGGCAGTCCGGCCAACAGCACGCGCCCCATCGATGTTGCGAACGCGGGAAATCGGGTGCCGATGTTGATGCCGACGGTCATGATTCGGCTGACCGGAACACGGGCGACGTACACCACGTCGTCACCGTCGAGAATCGAGACCGAGGACGACTCGCGCACTCGTTCGGCGAGAGCCTCCAGGTGCGGTCCCGAGACTTCCGGGAGCGACAGGCTCGACAGGTAGCTGTAGCCCAGCTCGAGCACTCGCGGGGTGAGCCAGAACATCGAGCCGTCGGTACGGACGTAGCCGAGTTCGACGAGGGTGAGCAGGAACCGCCGAGCGGTGGCTCGGGTGAGGTCGGTGGCTCGGGCGACATCGGAGAGTGTTCGACGCGGATGCTCGGCGTCGAAGGCTCGGATCACCGCAAGACCACGGCCCAGTGACTGGACGTAGTCCGAGGACGGCGGCGGCGATTCCGCGGAGTTCACGAGGTACCCGATTCGGTCTCGGCCGATGTCTCGGCGATGGCCGCGTTCGCGAGACCGAATGCACTGTTGCTGTTCGGAACTCCCGCGTACACCGCGGTGTGCAGGAACACCTCCGCCATCGTGTCCGGCGCAGTGCCCGCTCGCAGGGCGGCCCGAATGTGCATGTCGAGTTCGTGCTGGTTGCCCACCGCCGTCAGGATCGCCAGGGTCAGCAGTCTGCGGGTGTGGTGATCGAGTCCTGGCCGATTCCAGATGTCACCCCATGCAGTGCGGGTGATGAAGTCCTGGAACGGTGCGGTGAAGTCGGTTCGCGCGGCGACGCTGCGGTCGACGTGCGCATCACCGAGGATGCTGCGCCGCACCGCCATTCCGGCATCGTGGGCAGCTGCGCGGCCGAGCGCATACGCATCCGCTCCGATGTGTGCGGCGATCGCCGCGGTGACGGGCCCGGCTTGTTCGACGTTGGCCAGGTGCGCGGCCGGGTCGAGAACTCGGAACGTCGATCCGATGACGCCGTCGGCGATGATCTTCAGGTCCTCGGGCGTGGTCGAGGGGTCCTGCCGGCCCGCGATCACCAGGGTCGGAGCGGTGATTCGGTTCAGATCCGAACGAGAGTCCCAATCCGACAACGCCTCACAGCATGCTGCGTAGCCCTCGTCGGACGTGCCGGCGATCATCCGGCGATGCCGGTCGACGAGATCGACGTCGCGAGCGGCCAGTTCGGGGGTGAACCAGCGCTGGAGTACGGCGTCGGCCAGGGACGCGGTTCCCGCCGACCTGACCGTTGCGGCCCGATCGAGCCATTGCGCCGGCTCACCGAACCTGGCCGAGGTGCACAGCAACGTCAGAGTGATCACGCGCTCCGGGCGATGGATGGCGATCCACTGCGAGACTGCGCCGCCGAGCGAGAGACCGACGATGTGAACACGCCGTAGATTCAGGGAATCGATCAGTGCCAGAACATCTTCGGCCAGTTCCGCGACGGAGTACGGACCCGATGGCACCGGCGATGCCCCGTGCCCACGAAGATCGACGGCGACCACATGGGCAGAAGCGGACAGTGGTCCGATCTGCGGGTTCCACATCGATCGGTCGGAGCCGAGCGATCCGATCAGCACGACGGTCTCCGCGTCGGCGCGGGGTCCTTCGGTGCGTTCGTGAGCAAGTGCGACGGTCATCGTGAATCCTTCGATTCTGTGGTGAGTTCGGTGTCGAGGGCGTGCTCGGCGAGGATCGCGTCGACCAGCTCGGGTGCGTGGCCGAGATACGCGGCCGGGTCGAGTAGTTCGCGCACCGTCGAGGGTGGCAGGAACGCCGTGATGGCAGGGTCGCTGTCCAGCGGCGCTCCCACCGCGCAGCGCGCAGTGACTATCTCGCGGGCCTGCTCGGTGTGCGCTGCCAATGCCGCGGTGACACGTTCGGCGAGCAGAGCTCCACCCGTCGCATCGAGATTGCGGGCCATCGCCTCCGGATGAACGTGCAACCCGCTCAGGCTCTGCGAGAGTCGATGAGCGGCACCACCGGTGAAGCGCAGCAGATCGGTGATCGTCTCCCATTCGGCATGCCACGCTCCTGCGGCGCGCTGATGTTCGTGGTCCATGTTCGACAACACCGTCGACACCGCACCCGGGACTCGCCGGGCCGCAGCCCGAGCGGTGATGGCCGCAACGGGATTTCGCTTGTGCGGCATCGCCGATGATCCACCCGGCGCGTCCTCCGAGACCTCGCCCAACTCGGTGGCGGACATCGACACGATGTCCTGGGCGATCTTGCCGATCGTTCCTGCCGCGATGCCCAGGGAACACGCGATGTCGGCGATCGCGGTGCGGTCGGTGTGCCAGGGAGTGTTCTGTCGAGCCAAGCCCAGTTCGACGGCCATCGCCGCTGCGATGGCGGGTCCGTGCGGATACACGGCCGCGAGAGTGCCTGCAGCACCGCCGTACTGGACGGCGCACGCACGTCGAACGGCCGCGATCCCGGTCTGTGCGCGGCGCAACCCAGAGAACCAGTTCGCGGCCACCAGACCGAAGGTGGTGGGCAATGCCTGCTGTCCGAGAGTGCGCGCCGCCATCGGGGTGGTCCGGTGGGTCAGAGCAAGACCCCGCGCTGCTGCACTCGCGGCGTCGAGCGAGCTCTCGATCGCACCGAGCGCATCGCGGGAGACGAGCATCAGCGCGGTGTCCATGATGTCCTGGCTGGTGGCCCCGGGATGCACTGCCGTAGCAGGAACATCGGCCTCGGCCACCTCGCTGCGAAGGATCTTCACCAACGGGATCACCGGATTACCTCCGGCCGCCGAATCCACTCCGAGCCTCGCGATGTCCAGTCCCGCTCCGAGTTCGGTCGCAACAGAGGTGACGACCTCGGCGTGAGCGGCCTGCACGAGACCGACCGTGACCGCGGCCCGGGAGAGCGCCGCCTCGACGGCGAACATCGCTGTCACCCAGGCTCGGTCGCCCACGAGCGGCGCAACGGTATCGCTACCGAACGTCGGATCGAACAGTGCCCCTCGCTCGGATTCCATCGTCCCCTCTCGGCAATCGTGTGTCACAGCGCGAAGAACGGAGTCTCGTCGCCGTCCGGATCGGTGTTCTGCAGCACGATGTCGAGGTGATACCCACCGTGCACCGGTGCTGCGACGAGTCTGGCACGCTTGTGCGCAGGCATGGCGGACAACACCGGATCGACCGCATTGGCCTCGACTTCGTCGGGAAAGTACACCCGTGTCACGGCTCGGTCGAGCATCCCGCGAGCAAAGACGCTGACATCGATGTGCGGTGCTTCGACACGATCGTCCTCGGCCGGCAACGGTCCGGGCTTGATCGTGGTGATCGACATCGTCCCGGTCTCGTCCGCGAACGCGCGCCCGAAGCCGCGGAAACCGACTGTGCGTGACGCCACCGCGCCGCGCGGATCGTCGGGGTGATCGAACCGGCCGTCGGCATCGGCCTGCCAGGTCTCGATCATGGCGTCGGACATGGGGTTTCGGGCTCCGTCGATGACCGTGAACGAGACGGTGATCTCGCCGTCGGTGCCCTGCGGTACCACGCTCTCACCGTCGGGCCACAGCAGTCCGATATGGACGTAGGGACCCACTGTCTGAGACGGCGTCTGGCCGAACGGTGCGGTGGTGAAGTCGGCACCGGAGACCACCGGGTAGCGCGGGGCGAACTCGGGATCAGTCATCGTGGTCGTCTTCCTCGAAGGGGGTGGCGTTTCGGCCGCGGAGCACGATGTCGAATCGGAATCCGAGGGCCCAGTTGTCCTGTGTCGCTTCGTAATCGAACGCGCCGATCATTCGGGCTCGCGAGTCCTCGGGTGCGGCGTTGAAGATCGGATCCTGAAAGAACATGGGGTCGTCCGGGAAGTACATCTGGGTCACCAGTCGCTGAGTGAACGCCTGGCCGAACAGCGAGAAGTGAATGTGGGCCGGCCGCCACGCGTTGTGGTGGTTGCCCCACGGGTATGCGCCCGGCTTGATCGTGGTGAAACGGTATCGACCCTCGGCATCGGTGAGAACGCGTCCGGTGCCGTTGAAGTGCGGATCGAGCGGTGCAGGCCACCGATCGCCGGTGTGGCGGTAACGGCCGCCTGCATTGGCTTGCCACACCTCGACGAGGGTATTCGGAATCGCCTTGCCGTCGCTGTCGAGTACGCGGCCGTGCACGATGATCCTCTGCCCTTGTGCCTCACCGCCGTTCGCCAGGGTGAGATCGGCGTCGGCGGCGGTGACCCGTCCCTCGCCCAGCACCGGTCCGGTGATCTCGGTGAGTCGCTGGGGGAGCAGGGTCAGCGGCTGCGCCGGATGCCGAAGAGCGGTGGTCCGGTACTCGGGGAAGTCGAGCGGGGCATGGACCCCCGATTGATCCCGATACTCGGGCGGGAGAAGAAGCATCGAAGGTTCCTCACGATTGTGGTGATCTACGCAACAGACACCATAGCGAGATGTTCGCATTGTGGCAACCTGTTCATATTCCGCACAACATGCGGTAGCGTGCGTCTCATGTTGGACAAAGTCGTGGCCAGCGCCACCGAAGCCGTAGCGGACATTCCCGACGGATCGTCGATCGCCGTCGGCGGTTTCGGATTGGTCGGAGTGCCGGAGATTCTCATCGACGCCGTGCTCGCGCAGGGGGCGACCGATCTGGAAACCATCAGCAACAACTGCGGGACGGATGGCTTCGGCTTGGGAGTGCTACTGGCGCAGCACCGTATTCGCCGGACCATCAGCTCGTACGTCGGCTCGAACAAGGAGTTCGCGCGGCAGTATCTCTCCGGAGAACTCGAGGTCGAGCTCACCCCGCAGGGCACCCTCGCCGAGCGACTGCGAGCGGGCGGTGCCGGCATTCCGGCGTTCTTCACCCCCGCAGGGGTCGGAACTCAAGTCGCAGACGGCGGATTGCCGTTGCGTTACGACGGCAGCGGCGGTATCGCACTGGCCAGTCCTCCCAAGGAGACCCGCGAATTCGACGGTGTCACCTACGTGATGGAACGCGGAATAGTCGCCGACTACGCGCTCGTGCACGCATGGAAGGGCGACCGACACGGCAACCTGGTGTTCCACGCCAGTGCGCGAAACTTCAACCCGCCGGCCGCCGAGTCGGGGCGCATCACCGTCGCACAGGTCGAGCATTTGGTCGAGCCGGGGGAGATCGGACCGGACGAGATACACACCCCGGGTATTCACGTGCAGCGGGTGGTCCACGTCGGACCGGTCGAGGTCGGCATCGAGCAGAGGACGGTACGAGCATGAGCGAGAAGATGACCCGCGAACAGATGGCGGCTCGGGTGGCGCAGGAACTCGGCGACGGTCAGTACGTCAACCTCGGCATCGGCATGCCGACTCTCGTGCCCAACTACATCCCCACCGACGTATCGGTGATCCTGCATTCGGAGAACGGAGTGCTCGGTGTCGGCCCCTATCCCACCGAGGACGAACTCGACGCCGAGATCATCAACGCGGGCAAGGAGACCATCACGGTCCTGCCCGGTGCGTCCTACTTCGACTCCGCGCAGTCGTTCGGAATGATCCGTGGCGGCCAGGTCGACGTCGCAGTACTGGGGGCGATGCAGGTCAGCGCCACCGGTGATCTGGCGAACTGGATGATTCCCGGGCACATGGTCAAGGGGATGGGTGGCGCGATGGATCTGGTGCACGGAGCGCGACGCGTCATCGTGATGATGGAACACGTCTCTCGCAAGGGTGAGCCGAAGATCCTCGAACGCTGCTCTCTGCCGCTCACCGGCAAAGGCTGCGTGCACCGCATCATCTCGGACATGGCCGTACTCGACGTCACCGAACGCGGACTGCGCCTCGTCGAGACCGCGCCCGGTGTGTCCGTCGACGAGGTCAGAAATGCGACCGCTGCCGAACTACTGGTCGACGCCGACGTCTGAGACGTGAACGCGGTGGGCGTGCGAGTAGATGTTCATGGACCGACCGCGGAGGAAGCCGACGACCGTCAAACCGGATTCGGTGGCGAGGTCGACCGCAAGCGAGGACGGGGCCGAGACCGCTGCGAGAATCGGTATTCCGGACATCACGGCCTTCTGGGCCAATTCGAACGAGGCGCGGCCGCTGACCATGAGCACTGTGGCCTGCAGGGGAATTCGATCGTTGGTCACCGCCCAACCGACGACCTTGTCGACGGCGTTGTGGCGTCCGACATCCTCACGTAGAACGAGCATCTCGCCGTCTGCGGTGAACAGGGCGGCGGCATGCAGACCGCCGGTGGCATCGAAGACCTTCTGCGCGGCCCGCAACGTGTCGGGTAGCCCGGACAGAGTATCGGACGTCACGACGACCGAATCGGCCACGGGGGAATGCTTGGTGCGCAATCGAATTGCGTCCAACGATCCCTTGCCGCACACCCCGCACGAGGACGTCGTGTAGAAGTTCCGTTCGACGCCGGTCTCCGGTGGAGCGACACCCTCGGCCAGGGTGACGTCGAGGACGTTGTAGGTGTTCGCGCCCTCGTCGTCGACCCCGTCGCAGTAGCGAGCCGCTGCGATATCGGCCCCCGAGGCGATCACACCTTCGGTCAGCAGGAAGCCGTGAGCGAGCTCGACGTCGTGGCCGGGAGTTCTCATGGTGACGGCCAGCGCTGTGCCGTCGACTCTCAACTCCATCGGCTCCTCCACCACGAGGGTGTCCGGGCGCTCGACGCGGTGCCCACTCCTGAGTCGGACGACGGGTCTGCGGGTAGTGATGCGGCCCATCAGTGTCGGTTGGATTCGCGGTGACGACGGTGACTCATTCTTCGATTGTGGACCCCAGCGTTCTCGGGCCGTCGACGCGGTCGGTCATTGCGTTCACCAACGACACCATGCGCGGGTGATCGACGAGGTCGTCGACGAGTACTCGCTTGCCTTCGGCGTCGGCCAACGGGATCTTCCAGTTCTCGTACTGGGTTTCGTCGGTGCCGGGCTGGTTCTGGATGCGATGTTCTCCGACTGCGTCGACGAGAGCGACACCGATCAGCAGGGACGGACTGCGCTGGACGAGGCGATGCAGAGCTTCCACCGTTCGGTGGTTGTCGGCGTCGGCGTCGAGCAATCCGCGCTCACGCGCCAGCTCGAGAACCGCCTCGCGTTTTTTCGCGTCGACCTCCTTCTCGGAGTCGATATCGCGTTCGAGAAGGCCGAGACGTGATCGCAGGTCGATGTGTTCGCCGTCGAGATATCCGGCCGTGGGCGGCAGGTCGTGCGTGGTCACCGACGTCAGACACAGACTGCGGTAGTTCTCGGGCGGGATCGGTCCGGATTCGTCGGCCTCGAACCACAGGATCGAGGTGCCGAAGATGCCGCGTTCGGTGAGGTACTCCTGCACCATCGGCTCGAAGACGCCGAGATCCTCACCGACGACCACCGCGCCTGCGCGTTCGGCCTCGAGGGCCAGGATGCCGATCAGGGCCTCGTGGTCGTACTCGACATACGTTCCGCCGCCTGCGTTCTCGGCCTCCTGCGGAATCCACCACAGGCGGAACAGGCCCAGGATGTGGTCGACGCGGATGCCGCCGGCATGACGCAGGATCGTGCGCAGCATGTCCCGGTACGGCACGTATGCCAGCTCGCGGAGTCGGTCGGGATCCCACGGGGGTTGATTCCAGTTCTGGCCCTGCTGGTTGAAGTTGTCCGGCGGTGCGCCCACCGTGACTCCCGACGCGAGCACGTCACCGAGCGCCCACGCGTCGGCTCCGCCCCGCGCCACGCCGACGGCGAGATCGTGCATGATGCCGATGTCCATCCCCGCATCGAGCGCCGCACGCTGCGCGGCGGCCAACTGCTCGTCGCAGATCCACTGCAGCCACATGTGGAAGTCGATGCGCTCGGCGAGCTTGGTGCGCTGCTCGAGCACGAAGTCGGTCCGTGGGTGCGCTGCTCTGTCGGTCCACGCCGAATTCTCGGGTCCGAATTTCTCCGCCAATGCGCTCCACACCGCGAAATCGCGCAGTCCGGAACCCTCCCGTTCGACGAATGCACGGAATGCGGACTCGCGGGCCGGGCTTCGTTCCACTTTGTGAACACGTTCCAGGGCACGCAGTTTGGCCCTGAATGTCGAGTCTCGGTTCAGCTTCCCGGTTCGCTTGTTGGCCTTGTCGAAACGCTTCGCGGCTTTCTCGACCTTGGCGAACTGTTGCGGCGACAGCAGTGCGGTCTCGCGAATGTTCTCCACGCGGATGTAGAGCGAGTTGAAGAACCGGCGGGTGGTCGGCAGGTAGGGCGACGCCTCGACCGGTGTGGTGGGTCGGTCGGCGTGCAGCGGATTGACGAGAAGGTAGTCGAACCCGTGCTCGCGGCCCGCGATGTCGGCCATGTCCTCCAGGTCACCGAGATCACCGATTCCCCACGACCGCTTCGATCGCACCGAATACAACTGAGTGAGCAAACCCGTGCGCTGCCGGTCTGCCAGTTCTGCATTGGGGGACAACGACTTCGGCGTGACCACCACGACCGTGTCCGAGGTTCGGACCGTGTTGTCCTCGCTGATCGTCGTCGCGGTCAGGCTGTGCCAACCGAGCGGTGCGCTGCCGGGAACGACGAACGTGGCGCGACCGATCAGGCGGCCGTCGACCTCACGGGGATCGACCCAGACGTCGGCTTGGGTCACCTCGATGGTCTCGCCGTCCTCGGAGACCATCGAGACCTCGACCGGATTGCCGTGTGGCACATGCACCCACACCACTGCATCGGTGCCCTGGGTCGCCACTACCACCGGCGGAAGCAGACGCCGCCACGGCGCGTTCTCGATGTCGGCCCGAGCTCGGTCGACGTCCTCGGTCGATTCGGTTGCGTAGCCGCGCGCGGCGAGCACTCGACGCAGGGTGTCGTCGCTCACTTCGCGAACGGTGTCGTCCCAGCCTCGGTACGAGGTCGATGTGCCGAGACGTCGAGCGAGAGAGCGAAGTGCCTGCGAGTAGTCCACATCGATGATCGTGCCAGTTCGCTGCGTCCCCGTCACCCGGGCCGGGCGGTTTCGGGTCGACCGGGGTCGGGTGGGCGAACTGCGATGAGGTGGACACGACAGTCGGTCTCGCGAGACAGGACGATCGAAACCCTCGTCGTGTCCGCGAAAATGGCGGGTGCCGCGGCGGCGGCGTGGATTCTGGCCACCGAACTGCTGTCGATGTCGCAGCCTTTCCTCGCTCCCTACGCAGCGGTGTTCCTGATCGAGGTGACGATCAGCCGAAGCCTGCGCTCGGCGGCCGAGCAGATCGCCACGGTGACCGCAGGGGTTCTCGTCGCGGCACTCGTGGTTCGCATCGTCGGCCATCCGAGTGTGGCTCTGGCGGTCAGCGTCTTCGTCGGTGCGCTCGTGGGCCGTTGGTCGAAGTTCGGTACGAGCGGAATCTGGATACCGGTGACCGCGCTGCTGATGGTCACCTACGGATCGGCATCCGATCCGGTCGCCTTCGTGGACAGGATCGTCGAGCTCGCGGTTGGTGTGGCGGTGAACGCTCTCGCAGCACCGCCGCTGTACTGGCGGCAATCACAACACGCGGTGGAGTCGGTGCCCTCGGCCGCGGGATCCCTGTTGCGGGACGTCGCCTCGATCCCGTTCCGCCGTTCCACGCGCTCGGAGACGACGTCCGTGTCGCCGGTGCCGACTTCGTGCGTGCTCTGGCGGACGTGGTCGAGGGCCGGTGCGATGCGCGCCGTACCCAGGCGGACGTGGTCGACCGGGTCGCTGCGGCGGAAGAGACGTTGGCGGTGCTCGTGCACACGGTGGTGGCGTCCGGGCAGGGATCCGCCGGAGCGACGATGAGCGCAGGCAGGCTCGTGGGGCCGGCAACGGCAGCGCTCCGAGCGCTCACCTGACGCCTGTGTTACTTCCGACTGCCAGGATTGAAACGCCGGGCGCTGGGTAGTCTGGCTCGGCGAACGGTAAAACGACTGCTCGGCGACGATGGGAAGTGCGGATGGCTGGGGTCAGCAAGATCGAAGAACTGGAGCGAGGTTCCGGTGCACCGGTCGAGCTGAGGGTGCGTGCAGAGGCAGACCAACTTCCTGTGGTTCGTGCCGTCGCCGAAACCCTCGCAGTGCTCAGCGACTTCACGCTCGACGACATCGCCGATGTGAAGTTGGTCGTCGACGAGGTGTGCTCGCAGCTGATCAAGGGCTCGGTCACCGATGCCGAGCTGTCGTGCATGTTCGCAGTGAGCGACTCCGGAATCCGAATCGTCGTCACCTCCACCCTGACACCCACTTCCGTACCGAAGAAGGACAGCTTCGGCTGGCACGTGCTGCAGACGTTGACCGACGCCATCGAACTGCGTGCCGACGACGCGGTCGACGACGAAGCAGGTCGCACGGTCGCGATCGACGTGGTCAAGCGGAGGAGCAAGGTCTAGTGCCTGTGCCGCACGAACGAAGCACACGGCGAGAGTCCGACGACTACAGCGACGTTGTCGCCCTGATCCAGCAGATGCAAGCGCTCGACGAGAATTCACCGCAGCGCCGAGTGCTGCGCGATCGCATCATCACCCGCTGCCTTCCTCTCGCAGAACACATCGCACGCCGCTTCGGCGGTCGCGGCGAAGCACACGAGGACCTCCTGCAGGTCTCACGCCTCGGTCTGGTGAACGCGGTCGACAGATTCGACATCGAACGTGGTTCGGATTTCGTGTCGTTCGCCGTACCCACGATCATGGGCGAGGCTCGCCGGTACTTCCGGGACGCAGGATGGTCGGTTCGGGTGCCGCGGCGCATGAAGGAACTGAACTCGATGATCTCCCAGGCGGTGGGATCGTTGTCGCAGAAGCTCGGTCGAGCTCCGACTGCCAGCGAGATCGCCGTCGAGCTCGGGATCGACGTCAAGGAAGCCTCGCAGGCGTTGCTTGCGCGCAGCGCGTATCAGACCGTCTCGGTCGACTCGGTGGTCAGCGAAGATCGATTGCCGCTGATGGACACCCTCGGTGCCGACGATCCCGAACTCGAGAAGATGGAGAGCTATCTCGCGGTGCGCCCCGCGCTCGAGAAGTTGCCCGAGCGTGAGCGTCGCATCGTCGTGCTCAGATTCTTCGGGTCGATGACCCAGACACAGATCGCGGAGAAGGTGGGGATATCGCAGATGCACGTCTCGCGAATCCTGGCTCGCACGCTCGCTCAGCTGCGTGAGGACCTCGGCGAGGACTGACAGCGGCCGGTGGAGCTAGGCTCGCTGGATGAGCATGTACGACGACGTCGACGAGTACATCGGAGCCCGTCGGGTCACAGGCCTGGCGGCATCGCACGATTTCTCGCGGGCGGTGATCGTGGTTGCCGCACTGGACGATTCGCGGACCGAGTATCGAACGTCGTTGTGGGAGATCGATGTCGACGGTGGTTCGTCGGCCCGACGCCTCACGCACGGCGAGTGGGGCGAGAGCGCTCCGGTGTTCACCCCGGCCGGCGACTTGTTGTTCTCCCGCCGATCGAGCAAGGACGATCCGGCCCGGTTGTGGATTCTTCCTGCCTCGGGCGGTGAGGCGCGAGTGCTCGAGACTCGGTCGGCCGGTCTGAGCGAAATCCGAAGCGCCCGTTCCGGACACGCGCTGGTCGGGTTCTCGCCGGTGTTCGGATCGTCGCGCACCGATGAGGACGACGATGCCCTGCGCACCGAGCGCAAGGCCAACAAGGTGGATGCAATTCTGCACACCGGGGTTCCGGTGCGTTTCTGGGATCACGACCTCGGTCCTGCCACCCCGCATCTGTTCGCCGGATCGACCGACGGTACGACGGTGTTTCGTGATCTGACCTCGGATGCGGCCGGAGCTCTGCACGAGGCGGCGTTCGACATCAGTGCCGACGGTGCGTTCGTCGTGTCCACCTGGGCCATACCCGGCGCTCTGGCGACCGTGCGGACGGTGCTGGTGCGCATCGACACCGCGACGGGGGAGCGCAGCACGATCGTCGACGACGTCGATGCCGATCTGGGCGCGCCGGCGATCTCGCCCGACGGTGCGTCCGTGGTGTTCGTGCGTGAATCGCTCTCCACTCCCGAGGATGCGCCTCGAATGACGCTGCAGCGCTACGACTTCGGGACTGCCTCCGTCGTCGATGTCGCGCCCGGCTGGGATCGATGGCCGATCGACCCGGTGTGGTTGCCGGACGGGTCGGGGGTGCTGGTGACCGCGGACGACGACGGCCGGTCGCCGATCTTCGTCGTCCGCGAGGGTGCGGAGCCGCGTCGGCTGACGAATACGAACGACGCCTACACCCACGTTCACGTGTCCTCGGACGGAACCAGGGTGCTCGCACTCGCCGCGTCCTATCTGGCCGCCCCGCATCCGGTGTCGATCGATCTGTCCGACGGCACCGTTGTGGACCTCGACACCTCCATCGACCGCAGTCCGTTGCCCGGAACTCTCACCGAGATCGACACCGTCGTCGGCGACGGAGCCCGGGTGCGCGGTTGGCTGGCACTGCCCGAGGGTGCCTCGGACGCGGCACCCGCACCGCTGCTGCTGTGGGTGCACGGTGGTCCGCTGAGCTCGTGGAACACCTGGTCGTGGCGGTGGAATCCCTGGCTGATGGTCGCCCGTGGGTACGCGGTGCTGCTGCCCGATCCGGCTCTGTCCACCGGGTACGGCCAGGAGTTCGTGCAGCGCGGCTGGGGTGCGTGGGGAAAGGCTCCGTTCACCGATCTGATGGCGTTGACCGATGTCGCAGCCGCGCTACCGCACATCGACGACACCCGCACCGCGGCGATGGGCGGATCCTTCGGCGGCTACATGGCCAACTGGATCGCCGGGCACACCGACCGGTTCGACGCCATCGTCACCCACGCGAGCCTGTGGGCGCTCGATCAGTTCGGGCCGACCACCGATGCCCCGTACTACTGGGCTCGTGAGATGTCTCCGGAGATGGCGGTGGAGAACTCCCCACACCTGTTCGTCGCGGACATCGCCACGCCGATGCTGGTCATCCACGGCGACAAGGACTATCGAGTGCCGATCGGCGAGGGCCTGCGGCTGTGGTACGAACTGCTCAGCGAATCCGGCCTGCCCGCCGACGACGAGGGCAACACCGACCATCGTTTTCTCTACTTCCCGGCCGAGAACCACTGGATTCTGAGTCCCCAACACGCCAAGGTCTGGTACGAGGTGGTGCTGGCATTCCTGGCGCAGCACGTGCTGGGCGAGAGGGTGTCGATGCCTCGAATCCTCGGCCACTAGAATCGACCGGTGACCAGTTCAGCGCCAGAGCACTCAGAGAACCCCGCCGATTCGATCGACCTGCCCAAGAGCTGGGATCCCAGTGCGGTCGAGGCGGAGCTGTACCGGTCCTGGGTCGACGCCGGGTACTTCGAAGCCGACGCCACCAGCGGCAAGCCGCCCTACTCCATCGTGCTGCCCCCACCCAACGTCACGGGCAGCCTGCACATGGGTCACGCTCTCGACCACACGTTGATGGACGCGCTGAGCCGTCGCAAGCGGATGCTCGGGTACGAGGTGCTGTGGTTGCCGGGCATGGACCACGCGGGTATCGCCACCCAGACCGTCGTGGAAAAGCAGCTCGCCGCCGACGGAAAGACCAAGGAAGAGTTCGGCCGCGAGCTGTTCATCGACAAGGTCTGGGACTGGAAGCGTGAATCGGGCGGAACCATCGGTGGGCAGATGCGACGCATCGGCGACGGTGTGGACTGGAGCCGAGAGCGATTCACCATGGACGACGGCCTGTCCGAGGCCGTGCAGACCATGTTCAAGCGTATGTTCGACGACGGTCTGATCTATCGCGCCGAGCGACTGGTCAACTGGTCTCCTGTGCTGCAGACCGCCATCTCCGACATCGAGGTCAAGTTCGAGGACGTCGAGGGCGAACTCGTCTCGCTGCGATACGGCTCGCTCGACGATTCCGAGCCGCATGTCGTCGTCGCGACCACCCGAGTCGAAACGATGCTCGGCGACACCGCAGTTGCGGTTCACCCCGACGACGAGCGATACAAGGCTCTCGTCGGCACCACCCTCGAGCACCCGTTCACCGGGCGGCAGATCCCCATCATCGCCGACGACTACGTCGATCCCGAGTTCGGCACCGGTGCCGTGAAGATCACCCCGGCTCACGACCCCAACGACTTCGAGATGGGTGTGCGGCACTCGTTGCCGATGCCCTCGATCATGGACAAGGCAGGTCGGATCGCCGACACCGGAACGCAGTTCGACGGCATGGACCGTTTCGAGGCGCGCGTGAAGGTTCGTGAAGCACTGGCCGAGCAGGGCCGCGTCGTCGCCGAGAAGCGTCCCTACCTGCACAGTGTCGGCCACTCCGAGCGCAGTGGCGAGCCGATCGAGCCGCGCCTGTCGCTGCAGTGGTGGGTCAAGGTCGACACCCTGGCGAAGGCGGCCGGTGACGCAGTGCGCAACGGCGACACCGTCATTCACCCGAAGAGTCAGGAACCGCGCTGGTTCGCCTGGGTCGACAACATGCACGACTGGTGCATCTCGCGTCAGCTGTGGTGGGGTCATCGGATTCCGATCTGGTACGGACCCGACGGCGAGACCGTCTGCCTCGGACCGGGGGAGACGCCGCCCGAGGGCTGGGAGCAGGATCCCGACGTTCTCGACACCTGGTTCTCGTCCGGGCTGTGGCCGTTCTCGACGATGGGGTGGCCCGACGCCACGGCGGATCTCGAGAAGTTCTATCCCACCGGTGTTCTCGTCACCGGATACGACATCCTGTTCTTCTGGGTCGCCCGCATGATGATGTTCGGCACCTACGTCGGAGCGGACGACGCGATCACCGCGGGCAAGTCGGGGCCGCAGGTTCCGTTCCGAGATGTGTTTCTGCACGGCCTGATTCGGGACCAGTTCGGCAAGAAGATGTCGAAGTCGCGGGGCAACGGCATCGACCCCCTCGACTGGGTCGACCGTTTCGGTGCCGACGCGCTGCGCTTCACACTCGCTCGCGGCGCGAACCCCGGAGCCGACATGTCCGTGGGCGAAGACCACGCCCAGTCGTCGCGCAACTTCGCCAACAAGTTGTTCAACGCCACCAAGTTCGCTCTGATGAACGGCGCGGCACCGGCAGATCTGCCTCGGCGCGGCGAGTTGACCGACGCCGACCGATGGATACTCGACCGGCTCGAACAGGTTCGGGCAGAGGTGGATTCGGCGTTCGATCGGTACGAGTTCAGCAAGGCCTGCGAGGCGCTCTATCACTTCGCCTGGGACGAGGTCTGCGACTGGTACCTCGAGATCGCCAAGGTTCAGTTCGCCGACGACGCCATCGCCGCCACCACGCGCGGAGTTCTCGGTAACGTCCTCGACGCCCTGCTTCGGTTGCTGCATCCGGTGATTCCGTTCGTCACCGAAACGCTGTGGAAGGTGCTCACGGGCGGCGAGTCGCTGGTGATCGCGGCGTGGCCCACTGCCGCCACCGAGTCGTTGGATCCTGTTGCGGCACAACGCATCGAGGACATGCAGCGGCTCATCACCGAAATTCGCCGATTCCGCAGCGATCAGGGACTCAAGCCGTCCCAGAAGGTGGCGGCCCGCATCGTCGGAGTCCCCGACTCCGATCTGGACGGGCAGATTTCGGCGGTCACCGCACTGGCTCGACTGACCGAGCCCGCCGAGGACTTCGCCGCCACTGCCTCGGTGGAGGTGCGCCTGAGCAAGGCCACCGTGGTCGTCGAACTCGACACCTCGGGCACCGTCGACCTCGTCGCCGAACGGGCCCGCCTGGTGAAGGATCTGGCCGCTGCGGAGAAGGAACTGGCGCAGACCACCGGCAAGCTCGGCAACGAAGCGTTCCTCGCGAAGGCACCGGATGCGGTGGTGGACAAGATCAGAACACGCCAGACGATCGCGGGCGAAGAGATCGCACGCATCTCGGCGCGGCTCGAATCGATGGGAACCTAAGTGACCGAACCCGACGCCGCCCTGCCGCTATCTCCGCCGAGCCCGGTCGATCTGGCCGAGCTCGCCCTCGTGGAGGCCGAGCTCGACAAGCGTTGGCCCGAAACCAAGATAGAGCCGTCGACGGCTCGGATCTCGGCGCTGATGGATCTGCTCGGCTCGCCGCAGAAGGCGTACCCGTCGATTCACGTCGCCGGCACCAACGGCAAGACCTCGGTGACTCGCATGATCGATGCACTGCTCACTGCCTTCCACCGACGCACGGGCCGAACCACCAGTCCGCACCTGCAGATGGCGACCGAGCGGATCAGCATCGACGGGAGGCCCATCTCTCCGCGGCTCTACGTCGACACCTACAACGAGATCGCACCGTTCGTCGAGATGATCGACGCGCAGTCCGAGGCTGCGGGCGGACCCCGAATGAGCAAGTTCGAGGTGGTCACGGCCATGGCGTTCGCTGCGTTCGCCGAGGCCCCGGTCGAGGTCGCCGTCATCGAGGTCGGACTCGGTGGGCGTTGGGACGCCACCAACGTCGTCGACGGCGAGGTCGCCGTCATCACCCCGATCGGCCTCGATCACGTCGAGTTCCTCGGCGACGATCTCGCCGGGATCGCAGGCGAGAAGGCGGGGATCATCAAGAAGGCACCGGAATCGCTCGTGCCGCGCGACACCGTCGCGATTCTGGCGAAGCAGCAACCAGAGGTCTCCGAGGTGCTGCTGCGGGCGGCGGTGCAGGCGGATGCTGCGGTGGCGCGGGCCGGATCGGAATTCACCGTGCTCGGGAGGCAGATCGCCGTGGGGGGCCAGCAACTGGAACTGCAGGGGCTCGGCGGGGTGTACACCGACGTTTTCCTGCCGTTGCACGGCGAGCATCAGGCGCACAATGCCTCGCTCGCACTCGCGGCGGTCGAGGCGTTCTTCGGTGCCGGTCCGGATCGCCAACTCGATCAGGACACCGTGCGCGGCGCGTTCGCGACGATCGTCAATCCGGGTCGGCTCGAGCGGGTTCGCAATGCCCCGACCGTGTTCCTCGACGCCGCGCACAACCCGCACGGGGCGGCAGCGCTCGCCGCCGCCCTCACCGACGAATTCGACTTCCGCAAACTCGTCGGCGTCGTCAGCGTCATGGCGGACAAGGACGTCGGAGCGATTCTCGACGCACTGGAACCGGTGTTCGACGACATCGTCGTCACCCACAACGGGTCGGTGCGGGCGATGGACGTGGACGCGTTGGCCGACATCGCGGTGGCCAAGTTCGGTGACGAACGCGTCGTGGTGGCGTCGACACTGCCCGATGCCCTGGAAACGGCGATCGGGCTGGCCGAGGAGGTCGCCGAGCCGGGGGAGGCCGTGTCCGGTGCCGGAGTCGTCGTGACCGGATCCGTGGTGACCGTCGGTGCAGCTCGCACTCTGTTCGGAAAGGACCCCGCGTGAGCGAAACAGAGTTCAGACCACCCACGAACGACCCGTGGAAGGGGTTCCGCGGTGTCGCGGCGGGCACCCTCGTGCTCGAAGCCATCGTGACACTGCTCGCGCTGCCGGTGGTGGCGACCCTCGGCGGCGGCGCGACCTGGTTCTCGACGACCTACATCGTGGCGTTGGCCGTCGTGATGGTCCTGGCGGCGGGCAAGCAGGGGGAGCCGTGGGCGATGAAGCTCAACCTGATTCTCCAGCTGTTCGTCGTGGCCGGGGCGGTGTTCCACCTCTCCATCGGTGCCGTCGGCCTGATCTTCATCGCGGTCTGGCTGTATCTGCTGTACCTGCGCCGTGACATCACCGAGCGGATCCGACGAGGAATGTTGCCGGGGCAGCGCGACTGACCGGGGAAACCCGTCGGTTTCGGCGATGCGGCGCGCGCTGCATCGCCGGGTTCCATTACTGTCGTCTTTCGTGACCGACCGCACCCTTGTACTGATCAAGCCCGACGGAGTTGCCCGGCGTTACGTAGGAGAGATCCTCGGCCGCGTGGAGAGGAAGGGTCTGAGCATCGTCGCACTCGAGCTCAAGACCGTCTCCCGTGAATTGGCCTCGGCTCACTACGCGGAGCACGAGAGCAAGCCGTTCTTCCCCGAACTCCTCGAGTTCATCACGTCCGGACCGGTCGTGGCCGCAGTTCTCGAAGGCCCCCGCGCCATCGCGGCCTTCCGTCAGATCGCAGGCGGCACCGACCCCGTGGCCAAGGCGGTTCCCGGGACCATCCGCGGTGACCTCGCCCTGGACGGTCAGCAGAACCTGGTACACGGATCGGATTCCGTGGAATCGGCCGAGCGCGAGATCGCACTCTGGTTCCCCGGCCTCGCCTGACCGTTCTGCCGTCGACAGAAACAGCAACGTTCGTCAGCCACGCCGCACCCGTCGGAAACCCGATCGGTGCGGCGTGGCGAGTACGCATCACAGCGTGTGGGATACTCGACAACAGATCGACTCCACTGCACCAGTACGTACAGGTTTCACGCTCCACCCGAAGCGCAGGCTTCACGGAAGTTCGCTAGACCGGTGTGATGGATTCGATCGGATGACTGTCGTCTATCCGCTGCCCGTCATCGCAGATGCTCGAACGAGAGACAGGCTCGTTCGCGTTCTTGCTTGATGATCAGGCGCTCGGATCGCCGGTACACCACCATCCAGCCAGGCACTGCACACGCTGTCGTCGACCACCGAGAACTACGAAGTGGTCATCGGCTCGGGTGCGGAGCGAGACCGAACAGCTGACGTCCAACCCGACGTGAGTACACAAGGATTGCCCTCGCGTGGCCGCGTCACACCCGAAGTCGGATGGACGCGCCCGGGGGCCCGAGGAGACTACGTGGCCGATCAAAGCCCGCCCGAAGATGTACAGAACGAAAACGCAGGACGTACGGAGGCCCCCGGCCCGGTGTCGCCTGTGGAAACCGACGCGGTGTCGTCGGCGCAACCCGACACCATCGAGCTGCCGACCAGGCTGCGCGTGCACGCATTGGCGAAGATCCTGGGCGTCACCAGCAAGCAGCTGCTCGTCACCCTCGGTGAGCTCGGCATCGAAGCGCGCAGTGCTCAGTCGAGCCTGAGCCGTGACGTCGCCGAGTCCGTTCGTGATTCGGTCAACGGCCCCACAGCAGCAACTCTCGATTCCTCGACTGCCGAGCCGACTCCGGTGCCCGATGTCGATGTGCCTGCCGCCGATGCGCCCACAGACGAGGTTCCGTGGTCCGAGCCGCAGCTGTTCACCAGTGCGCCGGCTCCTGAGTCGAAGGCCGCCGCGCCCGCGGCAACGACCGACCAGCCCACAGCGACGACGTTCGCCACCCCTCTGTTCCTGCAGCCCGCCGCTGTCGATGCTCCGGCGACGGAATCGACGGAATCGACGGAGTCACCGGCCGAGCCTCCGGCTCGCCGTCGCCGCAGCCGCAAGGCCGCCCCCAAGCACGAGGCTGCGAACGCCGAGAGCAGTGCCACTACCGACAGCAGCGAGTCCGCAGTGATGCCGGAGACCGGTGCATCCGAGGTCTCCGCCGTCGAGACCGACCGGTCCTCCTCCGAGGCCGGCGAGTCGGCCGAAGCCGAGAGCTCGACCGACGGTGACGGCGACGACGATCAGTCTCAGCCTCGACGTCGCCGGCGCGGCCGTCGTGGTCGCGGACGCGGTCGCGGCGAGCAGTCCTCGGACGAGTCGACCGACGAGAACTCGGACGACGATTCCGACGGGGACACCGACAGCACCGACACCACCGATTCGACCGACGCGGAGTCGAGCGACGACGCGGACTCGGACGAGTCCTCGGCAGGTGACGGGCAGCAGTCGAACTCGGGACGACGCTCGCGTCGGTCACGTACTCGCAGCCGTTCCTCCGACCGTCAGAACTCCGATTCGACCGACTCCTCCGACGACGCGCGCACCGCGGACTCCTCGGCCGAGGACGGCGACGACGAGTCCGATTCCGGAGCCCAGGACAACTACGACGACTCCGACAACGGTGGTTCGGACGGAGACGGCTCCAGCCGCCGTCGCCGTCGCCGTCGCAGGCGCAAGACCGGAGCCGAGGCCGCTGCCGAAGGCGCGACGTCCGAGGACGATCCGCCCAACACCGTCGTGCACGAGCGTGAGCCACGCAACAAGAGTCGCGCACCCCGGGACGAGGTTCAGGGAATCACGGGTTCGACGCGCCTCGAGGCCAAGCGTCAGCGCCGCCGCGACGGGCGCGATGCCGGCCGTCGTCGTCCGCCGATCCTCACCGAGTCCGAGTTCCTGGCGCGTCGCGAATCCGTCGACCGCGTCATGGTCGTGCGCGAGAAGGCGACGCCGGATCATCCGCTGACCACACAGGTTGCCGTGCTCGAAGACGGCGTGCTCGTCGAGCATTTCGTCACCAGCAGTGCCACCGCGTCGATGGTCGGCAACGTGTACCTGGGCCGCGTCCAGAACGTGCTGCCCAGTATGGAAGCAGCGTTCATCGACATCGGCCGAGGCCGTAACGGTGTGCTGTACGCAGGCGAGGTCAACTGGGACGCTGCCGGTCTCGGCGGGAGCGCGCGCAAGATCGAGCAGGCCCTCAAGCCGGGCGATCAGGTTCTCGTGCAGGTCAGCAAGGACCCGGTGGGGCACAAGGGTGCTCGCCTGACGACGCAGCTCTCGCTCGCCGGTCGCTTCCTCGTCTACGTGCCGGGTGGAAGCTCCACCGGTATCAGCCGCAAGCTGCCCGATACCGAGCGCAAGCGGCTCAAGGAGATCCTCCGCGACATCGTGCCTCCCGAGGCAGGCGTCATCATCCGCACCGCAGCGGAGGGCGTCAGCGAAGAAGAGCTCGCACGTGACGTGACTCGCCTGCAGGCGCAGTGGGCCAGCATCGAAGAACGCTCGGCCAACGCCGAAACCGGCAAGGGCGTGCAACCGCAGACGTTGTACGAAGAGCCCGACATGTTGGTCAAGGTCATCCGAGACCTGTTCAACGAGGACTTCTCCAAGCTCGTCATCGAGGGCGACAAGGCATGGACGACGACGTCCAACTACGTCGAGACCGTGGCCCCGGACATGATGGAGCGGCTGCACCGCTACGAGGCGGACGGCAGTTCGGTCGACGTCTTCGCTGCGCACCGCATCGACGAGCAGCTGGCCAAGGCTCTCGATCGCAAGGTCTGGCTGCCCTCGGGCGGCACCCTGGTGATCGATCGCACCGAGGCGATGACCGTCGTCGACGTCAACACCGGCAAGTTCACCGGCTCCGGCGGCAACCTCGAAGAGACCGTCACCCGCAACAACATCGAGGCGGCCGAGGAAGTCGTTCGCCAGATGCGTCTGCGAGACATCGGCGGCATGATCGTCGTCGACTTCATCGACATGGTGCTCGAGTCCAACCGCGATCTCGTACTGCGGCGGCTCACCGAGTCCCTCGGACGCGACCGGACTCGCCATCAGGTGTCCGAGGTGACCTCGCTCGGACTGGTGCAGATGACCCGCAAGAAGCTCGGTACGGGGCTCGTCGAGGCGTTCTCCACCACATGCGAGCACTGCCAGGGTCGCGGCATCGTCGTGCACCCGTTCCCCGTCGATGCCAAGCCGGACAACGACGGCGGACGGTCGAATTCGTCGCGGTCCGACAGCAGCAACTCGGGAACGAGCAGCAGGCGTCGACGCGGCAAGGACAACAAGGCCGACGGCAACGATCGGTCGGACGGTGGCGACCGGGCGTCCTCGAACGATCGGGCAGGCACGGGAGACGGTCACGAGCACCCGGTGGTCGATCCGTCGATCAAACGAGCGCACCCGGTGGCGCTGGCCATGGCCGCGCATCACGACGACGTGGTCGCCGACGTCAGCCCGGCCGATGTCGAGACACCGGCACCGGCCGAAGCTGCCGGCGGCGACGCAGTGGTGACCGTGGTCTCCGCCGACGACGTGGACGTTGCGGCCGCGTCGGTCGCCGACGCCGAGACCGAGGCCACCGAAGTCGACACGCCCGCCGAGACTGCGGCCGACGAGCCGTCGGCTCCGGTGGCTGCCAAGGCTCGACGCGGACGGCGGGTGGCCCGCAAGGCTGCCGCGCCGACCGGCACAGCACCCGACGCGGGCATGGTCATCGTCGTACCCGCCACGGACGACTCGGGGGACGCCACGTCTTCCGACCAGGCCGGGACGGCACCCGACGAGCCGTCGGCACCGCTCACTGCGGCGGCCGAGCAGCCAACGGAGCCCGTCGAGGTGCCTGCCGCACGTCCTCGCAGACGGCGCGCAGCAGCGCGGCCTGCAGGTCCTCCGGTGGACGTCGATGCCTAGCAGAGCAGGGCAGTTTGACCCTGGCCGTCTCCCTGCCGTAACCTTGATAAGTCGCTCCCGGTGACACCGTTCTGCCGTGCCGTAGTGGTGCTGTAGGAAACAACGGTTCTCGAGCGGGTCGGAATGATCGTCATCCCGACCGGCCGATAGGGAGCAAGCAAACACGTTTTACCAGACCAGTCGTGTTGCCATGCGCAATGCGAGCAAGTTCGAAGAAGCAAGGGGTAGCCCTCCGATGGCAACGTACGCGATCGTCAAGACCGGCGGAAAGCAGTACAAGGTCGCTGTTGGTGACCTCGTCAAGGTCGAGAAGATCGAGGGAGCGCCCGGCACTGCTGTCTCGCTTGCTCCGGTCCTCGTCGTAGACGGATCCGACCTGACCACCGATGCAGACAAGCTGGCGAAGATCTCGGTCGCCGGTGAGATCGTCGAGCACACCAAGGGCCCGAAGATCCGCATCCACAAGTTCAAGAACAAGACCGGATACCACAAGCGTCAGGGACACAGGCAGAAGCTCACTGTCCTCAAGGTCACCGGCATCAAGTGACCAGGTCCCTTCGGACCCGCGTTCTCCCAAGCTGATTCACCCCGAGGAGGGTATGCAACATGGCACACAAGAAGGGCGCATCGAGCTCCCGTAACGGTCGCGACTCGAACGCTCAGCGCCTCGGCGTCAAGCGTTTCGGCGGCCAGACCGTAGGCGCAGGCGAGATCCTGGTTCGTCAGCGCGGCACGCACTTCCACCCCGGCGTCAACGTCGGCCGTGGCGGCGACGACACCCTGTTCGCACTCGCCCCGGGCGCAGTCGAATTCGGTGCCAAGCGCGGTCGCAAGACCGTGAACATCGTTCCGGTCGCTGTAGAGGCCTAGTCCTTCTGCAGCGCTCGCGCCCACGATGGCCGACGCGACCGGGCAACTGCTCGAGTCGACCATCCACGGCGTACGTTCACAGCTCCCGATAGGGGCGGACCAGGGTCATGAGACCGGTCCGCCCCTATCGCTTTTTTCTCCCGCTTTTTCTTTCACGAAAGGATCGAAGACAGCTATGTCACGATTCATCGACCGCGTGGTGCTGCACGTCAGCGCCGGCAAAGGTGGCAACGGCTGCTCTTCGGTTCACCGCGAGAAGTTCAAGCCTCTCGGTGGCCCCGACGGTGGCAACGGAGGACAGGGCGGCGGAGTCGTGTTCGTCGTCGACAGCAACGTCCACACTCTGCTCGACTTCCACTTCTCCAGCCATGCCAAGGCAGGCAACGGAACTCAGGGCATGGGCGGCAACCGCGAGGGTGCCAACGGCGAGGACCTGATCCTCAAGGTTCCCGACGGCACCGTCGTGCTCGACAAGAAGGGCAACGTCCTCGCCGACATGATCGGCGAGGGAACACGTTTCGACGCCGCTCCGGGCGGCCGCGGTGGACTCGGCAACGCAGCTCTCGCATCGAAGGCTCGACGTGCCCCCGGATTCGCACTGCTCGGCGAAGAGGGCGTCGAGCGCGAACTCGTCCTCGAACTCAAGTCCGTCGCCGATGTGGGCCTCGTCGGTTTTCCGTCGGCCGGTAAGTCCTCGCTGGTTTCGGTGCTCTCCGCCGCGAAGCCGAAGATCGCCGACTACCCGTTCACCACACTGGTGCCCAACCTCGGTGTCGTATCCAGTGGAGACACCACGTTCACCGTCGCCGACGTCCCCGGGCTGATCCCCGGCGCGAGTCAGGGCCGCGGTCTCGGACTGGACTTCCTGCGGCACCTCGAGCGATGCGCTGTGCTCGCACACGTAGTCGATTGCGCCACACTGGATCCGGGTCGCGATCCGATCTCCGACGTCGACGCCCTCGAAGCCGAGTTGGCGGCCTACAAGCCGGCTCTGTCCGGTGATGCCAGCCTCGGTGATCTCGCCGATCGGCCCCGCATCGTCGTACTGAACAAGGCAGACATTCCCGAGGGTGCCGAACTCGCCGAGATGGTCACCGCCGAGTTCGAGTCGCGTGGGTGGCCCGTGTTCACCATCTCCGCGGTGACGCGTGCCGGTCTCAAGCCGCTGACGTTCGCGTTGGCGAAGCTGGTCGAGGAGTACCGCACTGCGCATCCGGCTCCCGAGCCGCGGCGTCAGGTGCTGCGTCCGGTCGCCAAGAACGACGACAGCTTCAAGGTGGTGAAGGATCCGGACATCCCGGACGGCTTCATCGTTCGCGGTACCCGACCGGAGCGGTGGGTACGCCAGACGCAGTTCACCAACGACGAGGCCGTCGGCTACCTCGCCGACCGTCTCGCGCGGCTCGGCGTCGAGGACGCACTCATCAAGGCCGGCGCTCAGCCCGGTGCTTCGGTCACCATCGGCGACGTCTCGTTCGATTGGGAGCCGCAGACCCCGGCCGGTGTCGAGATCACGATGACCGGCCGTGGCACCGATGCCCGCCTGGATCAGGTCGAGCGCATCGGCGCATCCGAACGCAAGCATGCCCGCCAGGTTCGTCGCGGGCTCGATACCGAACAGGAGTAGCCGTGGTGGCGGTGCGTGAATCCGATTCGCTCGCAGAGGCTCTCACCGATACCCGTCGCACGATCGCCGATGCCAAGCGCATCGTGGTCAAGATCGGTTCCTCGGCTCTCACCAGCCTCGACACCGGTCTGGATCTGGGCCGACTCGATCTGCTCGCCGACGCCATCGAATCTCGGATGCGCAGCGGCACGGACGTGGTGGTCGTGTCCTCCGGCGCGATCGGCGCAGGGATGGCACCGCTGGGCCTGACCAAGCGTCCACGAGACCTGGCGACCAAGCAGGCTGCGGCGAGCGTCGGACAGCTCGCTCTGGTTCATGCGTGGAGCTCGTCGTTCCACCGGTACGGACGCACGGTCGGACAGGTTCTGCTGACGGCCGAGGACATCGCGCGGCGAACCAACCATCGCAATGCTCAGCGCACCCTGGATCGGCTGCGCTCGCTCGGTGCCGTGGCCATCGTCAACGAGAACGACACGGTCGCCACCGCGGAGATCAGGTTCGGCGACAACGATCGCCTGGCTGCCCTGGTCGCCCACCTCGTCGGAGCGGACGCGCTGTTCCTGCTCTCGGACGTGGACGGGTTGTACGACGGTGATCCTCGCAAGGGCGAGGCGACGCTGATCCCGGAGGTGACCAGCCCCGAGGATCTCGACGGCGTCGTCGCCGGTTCCGGGGGAGCGCTCGGCACCGGCGGAATGGCGTCCAAGCTGTCCGCTGCGCGTCTCGCAGCCGATGCCGGTGTTCCGGTGCTGCTGGCTGCGGCATCCGATGCGGCACACGCACTGACGACGTCCGCGGTGGGTACCGCCTTCGCTGCTCGGCCGACGCGGTTGTCGGCCCGCAAGTTCTGGGTCCGTCATGCCGCGGATGCCGCGGGAGAACTCCACCTCGACGCGGGGGCGGTGCGTGCAGTGGTGGATCGGCGACGGTCGTTGCTGTCCGCCGGTATCACGTCGGTGACGGGATCCTTCCACGGCGGCGATGTGGTCTCGTTGGTCGACCACGGCGGCGTCCTGGTGGCTCGCGGGGTCGTCGCGTACGACTCGGCGGAGCTGGCCGGAATGCTCGGGCGGTCCACAGGGGAGTTGGCCGCGGAGCTACAACGACCTGTGGTTCATGCCGACGATCTGGTTCCTGCCTGATCGAGGTCGTCGGCCAGCGCGGTCGCCACCTCAGAGCAACCGGCATGGACTGTGAGAGAAGCGAATTCGTCGCCGCGGGTGGTACCGCGGTTGACTATGACGATCGGCTTCGACTTCTTGGACGCGTGCCTGACGAACCGCAGGCCGGACATCACGGTCAGCGAGGATCCGAGCACCAACAACGCATCGCTTCGGTCGACCAGATCGTATGCCTCGGCGACACGCGGCTTGGGAACACTCTCACCGAAGTAGACGATGTCGGGTTTCAGTATGCCCGAACATGATTCGCAGTCGACCATTCTGAAGTGCGCGGTCGAGGAGATGATCGCGTCGGCATCGGGGGCGATCTCGACGCCGTTTGCGGGTGCAACCGACTCGAGGAAACCCGGATTGGCACGATCGAGTCGCCGGGCCAGTTCGAAACGCGAGATCAATCGCTCGCAGTTCAGGCAGCGAACGCGGGCGTAGACGCCGTGCAGGTCGATGACGTTCCGGCTGCCCGCCTTGGTGTGCAGCATGTCGACGTTCTGGGTGATGATGCCGGTGACGACGCCGGCCCGTTCGAGTCGGGCGAGTGCTCGGTGCCCGTCGTTGGGTACCGCGGCATCCATGTGTCGCCACCCGACGTGGTTGCGTGCCCAGTAGTGCCGACGAAATTCGGCGTCACCGATGAACTGCTGGAATGTCATCGGGTTACGCGGGGGTGACTGCGGACCGCGGTAATCGGGAATGCCGGAGTCGGTGGACATGCCTGCGCCGCTCACGACGGTGACCGTCCTGCCCTCGAGCAGAGAAGTCAGCTGCTCGTACAGGACTGCGGACACAGCAGATGCATTCACTTCGTCCAGGATAGCGATCAATCGCCCGATGAGCACCGTATCGACGCCTACGGCCCGCACCCGACGCGGAAGCGTCGGTGCGGGCCGTCAGGGACGTACTGGTGCTACGCGGGTACCTCGACGAGGGGGTACACGCCGTTCTCGTCGTGCGTCTCGTTGCCGACGACCGGGGGATTGAACACGCACAGCATGCGCATCGTGGTACGCGGCTCGACGGTGTGGCGCTCGTGTCCGTTGAGCAGGTACATCGATCCCGCACCGAGCTCGTAGGTTTCTCCGGTCTCGCGGTCGGTGAGCGTTCCCTCGCCCTCGATCAGCCAGACGGCCTCCACGTGGTTGGCGTAGTGGAAGTTGTTCACCGTGCCGGCCTGAATCGTGGTCTCGTGGAACGAGAATCCGACCTTGTCGCCGCCGAGAATGATTCTCTTGCTGCGCCAGTTGCCGTCTTCGCTCTCGATGTCGCGATCGGTACCGGTGATCTCCTGGGTGGTGCGAACGATCATGCGATGTCCTCCTTCGATGTCGGTTGCTGCGGACGGACGGTCAGGAAAGCACCTTGGCGACGGCGCTCTCGATGACGTCCAGACCGCGGTCCAGCTCGTCCATCGTCGTGGTCAACGGTGGGAGCAGCTTGACGACTTCGTCCTTCGGTCCTGCCGTCTCCACGAGCAGATGCTCGTCGTAGCAGAGCTGTGAGACCTTGCCGGCCAACTCGGCGTCGTCGAACACCAGTGCCTGGACCATGCCGCGGCCGCGAGTGGAGATGCCGTCGAACTTTGCGCAGAGCTTGATGAAACGATCCTGGATGTGCTCGCCCTTGGCGAGGATTTCCTTCTCGAAGCTGTCATCGGACCAGTAGTGGTCGATGGCGGCCTTCGCCGTGACGAACGAGGGGTTGAAGCCGCGGAAGGTGCCGTTGTGCTCGCCCGGTGACCACACGTCCAGCTCGGGCTTGAACAGGGTCAGTGCCAGCGGCATACCGTAACCGCCGATGGACTTGGACAGCGTGACGATGTCCGGGGTGATGCCGGCTTCCTCGAACGAGAAGAACTGTCCGGTGCGACCGCAGCCCATCTGGACGTCGTCGACGATCAGCAGGATCTCGCGACGCGAGCACAGCTCGGCCAACGCGCGCAGCCATTCGGGGCGCGCCACGTTGATGCCGCCCTCACCCTGGATGGTTTCCACGATCACTGCGGCCGGGCGGTTGAACCCGCTGCCCGAGTCGTCGAGTACGCGCTCGAACCACTGGAAGTCCTCGGTGACTCCTCCGAAGTAGTTGTCGTACGGCATCGGAGTGGTGTGCACCAACGGAATTCCGGCGCCGGCACGCTTCATCGAGTTGCCGGTGACCGACAGCGCGCCGAGTGTCATGCCGTGGAATGCGTTGGTGAAGTTGATGATCGCCTCACGCCCGGTGACCTTGCGTGCCAACTTCAGGGCCGCCTCGACGGTGTTGGTGCCCGTCGGTCCGGGGAACTGAACCTTGTAGTCCAGGCCGCGGGGGTCGAGGATGTTCTTCTTGAACGACTCGAGGAATTCGCGCTTGGCGACCGTGGACATGTCCAGTCCGTGGGTGATGCCGTCGCTGGTGATGTAGTCCACCAACGCACCCTTGATCAAGTCGTTGTTGTGGCCGTAGTTCAGTGCGCCTGCGCCACCGAAGAAGTCGAGGTAGTCGTTGCCGTCCTCATCGGTGATCACCGAGTTCTTCGCGGTGGAGAACACGGCGGGCCACTGGCGGCTGTAGCTCCGCACTCCGGACTCGACGGTCTCGAACACATCGGGCTTCTCTGTTGTGACGGTGTTCTTTTCGGTCATGTTCTGCTTGTTCCTTTCGTAATTCCGCGATGCGTCGGGGCCTACGGTGTAGAGCTCCTCCGCTTCGTGGCTATCAGGGAAATCGTTGGGCGCGAACAAATCCGACTTGACGATGTCGGTGCCTCGCTTACGTGCGAGGCTCGTGAAGGTTGCGATGGACGCTTCGTTGTCCGGGCTGATCGTCGTTTCCAGATGCGTGATGCCCTGTGGCTCGAGGCGGTCGAGCAGCTCCATCAGCATGCGACCGGCAAGTCCCTTGCCACGCTGGTCCGCATCCACGGCGACCTGCCACACGAACAGTGTGCGGGGGGCGTCCTGGCGGATGTATCCGGTGACGAAACCGACTGCGCGGCCGTCGATGTCGGATACGACGGTGGTGGCCGCGAAATCACGGCACCACAACACGTACGAGTAGCTGGAATTGAGATCCAGAACTCGCGAATCTCTTGCGATCTCCCAGAGCCGGACTCCGTCGGAGATCTGTGGCTTACGAAACTTCACTGCGTCCGGCGCAGTGAGCGGGGTACCTCTCAGCAATGCGGGCTTCATAGGAAAAACAAACGTAACAAGGTCGCCGAGGCATATCGAGTGAGTCCGCAGATCGACCCCCGAAACGGACATGCTTCCCCTGGTTAACCACCGATTGTGATGGTGGTCACACATTCCTGACCCCGCTGGCGGTACCCAGCGCTGCAGAAATCAAACCAGGCAATTTCGACCGGTCGTCATTTCGGTGTTGCGAGAGCGAACGGCAACACCGCCGAAGCGCCCGCTGACGTCAGAGCCGACGCCGCACAGGTGAACGTCCACCCCGTGTCGGTGACCAGATCGATCAACAGGATCGGTCCCGTCACGGACGATACGTCCGGAACGTCCCACGAGTCCACCAGCCCCGCGACCCGAAAGGCCGAATTGGCGGCCGACACGGGTGGATGACCTGCCCTGACCTGCATCACCCCGAGATCCTCCAATTTGCCGACCGATGCCAATCGCGCGGCGATCGATCGCACCAGGAGCGGGTGGGTAGGGGAGTCGAGAGCCAGAACGGCAGTGGGCCGCTGCTTCCAATCCCAGTTGGCGAGCACGGTGATGCACGCCTTCTCCAGTGCATCGGTGGCCGGAGCGTCGGGCGCATCGAGCAGGGCACGCAGTCGGCTGCCCCAGCCCAGGTCGGTGAGCCGGCCCAGTACGCGCCCGGGTTCGTGGGGGTCGGAGATCTTGCCCGAGAGCGAGACACCGAGCTTCTTCATACCGCTGGGCCACTGCTTTCTGGGCTGCAGGTCGATGCCCGGCCGATCCAATCGTGCCCTCGCCGAGTCGACCGAGGCCGCATCCACCGAGGCGGACAGGTGCTCACCGGTGCAGTTGTCGCACCGCCCGCATCGGTCGGACTCACTACCGGGTGCGCCCAGGTCCGGGTCGTCGAGCTGTCTCCGCAAGAACTCCATCCGGCAGCCGTCGGTGCCCTGGTAGTCGATCATGGCTTGCTGTTCGCGGTCCCTGGCCTGCTCGAGACGCTCGTAGCGGGACGCGTCGTACGTCCATTGCTCCCCGGTCGCCATCCAGCCGCCACGAACGCGTCTGACCGCGCCGTCGACGTCGAGGACCTTCAGTACCATCTCGAGCCTGCTGCGGTTCAGCTCGACCAGCGGCTCCAGTGCCTGCGTCGACTGAGCCTTCTCGGTGTTCAATGCATCGATGACCTGCCGCACCAGATGTTCGCGGGGGAAGGCGACCGAGGCGAAGTAGCTCCAGATCTGCCGATCCTCGTGGCCGGGAAGCAGCACCACATCGGCTCGTTCCGTGGCGCGACCGGCACGCCCGACCTGCTGGTAGTACGAAATCGGAGACGACGGTGCCCCCATGTGCACCACAAAACCGAGGTCGGGCTTGTCGAAGCCCATGCCCAATGCGGACGTGGCGACCAGGGCCTTGACTCGGTTGGCCAGCAGGTCACCTTCGAGCGACTCGCGTTCGGTCGGGTCCGTCTGACCGGTGTACGAGGCCACGACGTGCCCCTGATCGGTCAGCAGCGCCGCCAGGTCCTTGGCCGCCGACACCGTCAGGGTGTAGATGATTCCCGAACCGGGCAGCGTCTTCAGATGATCGCCGAGCCACGCCGCCCGTTCGGTGGCGTTGTCGATCTTCACCACGGCCATGCGCAGAGAGTCGCGTGCGAGCCCGCCGCGCAGGACGAGTGTGTCTCCGCCGCCGACACCCAACTGCGCCGCGACGTCGTCCACCACGCGGTCGTTCGCCGTCGCCGTGGTCGCGAGTACGGGGATACCGTCGCGCAACTCGGCGATCAGAGTTCTGATTCGTCGGTAGTCGGGTCGAAAGTCGTGGCCCCAATCGGAGACGCAGTGAGCTTCGTCGACCACGACGAGGCCCGCGTCCCCGGCCAGGGACGGCAGTACCTGATCGCGGAAATCGGGATTGTTCAATCGCTCCGGACTGACCAGCAGCACGTCGAGTTCACCGGAGTTGACCTGCTGATGAATGTCGTCCCATTCGGTCATGTTGCCGGAGTTGATGGTGGCGGCGCGCACGCCCGCCCGCTCGGCGGAGGCAACCTGGTTGCGCATCAGCGCCAACAGCGGAGAGACGATGACCGTCGGACCCAGGCCCTGCGCGCGCAGCAGCTTAGCCGCGATGAAGTAGACCGCCGACTTGCCCCAACCGGTCCGCTGCACCACCAGCGCCCGCCGCCGATGCACCACGAGGGCCTCGATGGCCGTCCACTGGTCTTCGCGCAGCACTGCATCGGGGCCGGCGAGTTCGCGCAACAGTTCCTCGGCGCTCTCGCGCAAGTTCCCGGTCGTGGGCTCCGTGGTCGTTGTCATAGGCTCCATCGTGCAGTAGGCATCCGACATCAAACACGGGCCGGTCGGAAACGGTCGGACCGAGCAGCCCGAAAGGATCATCGGTGGTCGATCCCGATTCCGATTCGATGCCGGCCGACCAGGGACCCGTGCACCGTCACCTGTGGGCACTGGCAGTGGTGTTCGTCGGCGGAGCGGCGGGTACGGCAGTCCGCTACGTGATCGAGGAGCAGCTCCCGCATTCGGCATCGCAGTGGCCGACGGCGACCTTCGGCATCAACATCGCCGGTGCATTCGTGCTCGGCCTTCTGCTCGAGTCACTGGTTCGCGGTGGGCCCGATGCGGGAAATCGGCGCAGGCTGAGGTTGCTGGCAGGTACCGGGTTCTGCGGTGCGTTCACCACGTACAGCACCTTCGCCCTCGAGACGGTCGAAGGGTTCCGGAGTGGGTTCACCGGGGTGGCCGTGGCCTACGCAGTGGTCAGCGTGATTGTCGGCATACTCGCCGCCTGGGCCGGAATCGCACTGGCAGGCAGAGTGGTTCGATGATCGCGCTGTGGATCGCAGTGGCCGGCGGGCTGGGGGCAGTCGTTCGCTTCGTCGTCGATGCGGAAGTGAAGTCACGTCTCGCGGCACGGACGAGCTTTCCGTGGGCGACACTCGGCATCAACGTGTCCGGGTCGTTCCTGCTGGGGGTGCTGGCCGGATGGGTGATGTTCCGAGCCGGCTCGACCGACGTCCAAGCCGTCATCGGCACCGGGTTCTGCGGCGGGTACACCACGTTCAGCACGGCGAGTGTCGAGACCGTCCGGTTGCTACAGCACGGGCGTCGACGCGATGCCGCAGTCAACGCGATCGTCTCGCTGCTGGCGTCCGTCCTCGCATGCGGCGGTGGTCTGGCTCTCGCGTCGATGTGAGGTCGGAAACCATGATGGTTCGTTCCGCGGGCTCCACTCACGCCTGACTGACGCGAACCATGTTCCCGGCGGGATCGCGGAATGCCGCGTCGCGCGCTCCCCACGGCTGACTGGTCGGTTCCTGCAGAATTTCGGCAGTGCCTGCCGCGCGTATCTTCTCGAACGCGCCATCGAGGTCGTCTGCGCGGAACCACAAACCGGGCAGTTCACCCTTGGCGAGCAGCGCAGCGATCTGATCGCCGAGCTCCTGGGACCGTCCCGCATGCGGCTGTGACAGTACGATCGCGATTTCGGGTTGATCGGCGGTGGACAGGGTTATCCACCGGAAGCCGTCGTTCACCACCTCGTTCTTCACCTCGAGTCCGAGGGTGTCGCGATAGAAGGCCAGAGAGGCATCGGGGTCGTCGGTGTAGATGTGGCCGTGGCTCAGGGAAAGTGTCATGTCGCAAGGCTAGGACGCGTCGGACGACATCGCTTCTTCGATTCTGCTCGATTGCACGGAGATCGCGGTCCGTATCGGTCGGCCCATCGCCAGGGACACGCAACTCGGCATCCCCTGGCTGTCGCTGTGATCACGGGCGCGGTACGCGCTGGGTGTCTCACCGACGATCTCGGTGAACCGGGAGCTGAAGGATCCGAGACTGGTACAGCCCACTGCGAAGCAGGCCTCGGTGACGCTGACATCTCCGCGGCGCAGCAGGGCCTTGGCGCGCTCGATTCGGCGGGTCATCAGATGTGCGTACGGCGTCTCACCGTAGGCCTCGCGGTAACGGCGACTGAAGTGCGCGGTGGACATCGATGCCGTGCGGGCCAGAGCGGGAACGTCGAGTGGCTCGGCGAATTCGCGATCCATTCGGTCGCGCGCGCGGCGCAGACGTCGGAGTTCGTCGAGGTCGGGGGTGTTCATCCAGTGGCCGCATCTCGCAGTGCGTCGATGTCCTCGCGAGTACCCGAGGACGTGCTCGCACCCGGCCTCGTCGCGGCGAAAGATCCTGCAACGCAGGCCCATTCGACTGCCTTGCGCGGGCCGTCGAACCAGGACGCAGCCAGTGCTCCGGCGAATGCGTCGCCGGCCCCGGTGGTGTCGACGGCGTCGACGCGCGGAGCAGGGACCTCGAACGATTCCGAGCCGCGGTACCGAGCGCCTCGGGCACCGAGTGTGGTGATCACGTGCGTCACCTCGCTCAGCCGGTTTCCGAGTCGGCTTTCCTCGGCTTCGTTGACCACGAGCACGTCGGTTGCCGCCACCAGGGCGTCGGGCAGATCCTGAACCGGTGACGGGTTCAGCATCGTCACCACACCGCGAGAGCGTGCGTACTCGAATGCGGTCACCACGGTGGCGAGGGGAATCTCCAACTGACACAGGAGAATGTCGGCGTCGGAGATGACGGTCAGGTCGTCGTCGGTGAGGTCGCGAACGCGTTCGTTGGCCCCGGGGACCACGACGATGTTGTTCTCGGCGTGATCGTCGACGGTGATGGCGGCGATGCCGCTCGAACCTGCCGTGGTGCGCAGCGCGCGGTCGTCGACTCCCGCGCTCGACAGGGTCCGGCGCAGTGTTTCCCCGAACTCGTCGTCTCCGACCGCTCCGATGAACGACACAGGAACGCCGGCTTTGGCGGCGGCGATGGCCTGATTGGAGCCCTTGCCGCCCGGCGAGGTGGTGAACGATGTGCCCAGCACGGTTTCGCCGGGTTCGGGCAGGGACGGTGCCCGGGTGATCAGATCCATGTTGATGCTGCCGAGCACGGCGATGCGAGGGTTCGAAGCGGACACCGACGAACTGTATCGCTCGGGCGGATGCACTCGTCCCTGAACTGCCAATTGCAGATTGTTGACAATCCTAAATCGGTGGGTGACGATGGCAGCCATGACAGCGTCGACTCGCACCCACCTCAGCCCGGCACTCAAGCAGGCGACCCCGATCGTCGTCGATCACGGAAAGGGCAGCTGGATCATCGGCACGGACGGGCGCAAGTACCTCGACTTCACCACCGGTATCGGCGTCACCAGCACCGGGCACTGCCATCCCCGCGTGGTCGAGGCCGCCCGCGAGCAGGTGGGCAAGATCATCCACGCTCAGTACACGACAGTCATGCATCAGCCGCTGCTGGCGCTGACCGACAAGCTCGGCGAGGTACTACCGCCCGGTCTCGACAGCGTCTTCTACGCCAACTCCGGCTCCGAGGCCGTCGAGGCATCGATTCGGTTGGCGCGCATGGCGACCGGACGGCCCAACATCATCGCGTTCCACGGAGGGTTCCACGGACGCACGGTGGCGGCCGCGTCGTTGACCACCGCGGGCACCAAGTTTCGGTCCGGATTCTCACCGATCATGGGCGGTGTGCACATCGCGCCGTTCCCGTACGCGTTCCGATACGGCTGGGACATGGACACCGCCGTCGCCTTCGCGTTGAAGGAACTCGACTACCTGCTGATGACGATGTCGAGCCCCGCCGACACCGCTGCGTTCATCATCGAGCCGGTACTCGGTGACGGCGGTTATCTGCCCACGCCTCCGGAGTTTCTCGAGGGCCTGCGCGAACGCGCTGACACCCACGGGATCGTCCTCATCGTCGACGAGGTGCAAGCGGGGGTGGGCCGGACCGGGAAATTCTGGGGTCATCAGCACTCGTCGATCACTCCCGACATCGTCATCACCGCGAAAGGTCTGGCCAGCGGATTTCCGATCTCGGCGATCGCGGCATCGACCGAGTTGATGAGCAAGGCCTGGCCCGGATCGCAGGGCGGCACGTACGGCGGCAATGCCGTCGCCGCTGCGGCGGGTGTCGCGACGCTCGACGTCGTGCGTGAGGAAGGTCTGGTCGCCAACGCTGCCGCGCAGGGCCGAGTTCTGCTCGACGGCCTGCTCGCACTGAAGTCCGAGCACTCTGCAATCGGTGATGCACGTGGACTCGGCTTGATGCAGGCACTCGAATTCGTCGACAGCGCAGGCAATCCCGATGCTGCGGCCGCTCTGCGCGTACAACAGGGCGCGATCGACGAGGGGTTGTTGCTGCTCACCTGTGGCGCGCTCGGCAACGTGGTCCGGATCATCCCGGCGCTGATCGTGAGCGACGACGAGATGCGGCAGGGCCTCGACGCGTTGTCGCGCACACTGAAGAACGTGCTGTGACGGCTGCTTCCGTTCGGTCCCCGGTTCCTGCACTCGTGCAGGAAGTACGCGAACTGGGCATCGAGATCGACGACTCGGATCGGCGGCTCGCCGAGTACTCCTACGACGCCTCGAACTACCGAATTCCACCTGCCGCCGTTGTGTTTCCGCGCAATGCCGATGACGTGTCCACCGTGGTTTCGCGGTGCGCCGCTGCCGGAATCGCGGTCATCGGCCGAGGCGGCGGAACGTCCATGGCGGGCAACGCGATCGGTCGCGGCATCGTGCTCGATTTCTCTCGCCACATGAATCGCGTGATCTCGGTGGACACCGACTCGCGAACGGCGGTGGTGGAACCGGGAATCGTCATCTCGGAGTTGCAGCGAGAGTTGGTGGCGCGCACAGCCGGGGAATTCACGTTCGCCCCCGACCCGTCCAGCAAGACACGCGCGACGGTCGGCGGGGCGGTCGGCAACGACGCATGCGGTAATCATTCGGTGCGCTACGGACGAACAGCGGACCACACGGTGGCGATGGACGTGGTCACCGCCGACGGGCACCTGCTTCGAGTGACTCGTAGCGGTGTGGCGGCAGTGCATTCGCAGGATTCCGCGGCAACCGATGCGGCCGAACGTATCTCGCGTGAGCTGCAGTCGCTGGCGGCGGACAACCTCGCCCTGTTCAGAGTCGAGCTGGGCCGCATACCGCGACAGGTCTCCGGATTTCACCTGTCGCATCTGCTGCCCGAGAACGGGTTCGACGTCGCTCGTGCACTCGTCGGAAGCGAGGGCACCTGCGCGGTGATCGTCTCGGTCACCGTCGCCGTCGTGCCCGTACCGCGGGCCGCGCTGTTGCTCTGCCTGGGCTACGACGACGTGGTGGCCGCCGCGGCCGACGTGACGGCCATTCTCGAGTTCTCGCCTGCCGCGGTGGAGGGTATCGACGACAACATCGCCCGGACGATGGAGTACCGCCGCGGACCGGACTCCGTCCGCGGTCTGCCCGCGGGAAACGCCTGGCTCTACGTCGACCTCGACGGTGCCGATACCGCCGAAGTGGAGAACAAGGCCGCCCGTCTGCTCGAGGCGCTCGGTCTTCTCGGCCGCGTCAAGGAGGGCCGCATCGTCACCGACCCTGCCGATCGAACAGCGCTGTGGCGAGTACGTGAGGACGGCGCGGGGCTCGCGACCCGCCTGGCCGGCGGAGCCGAGTCCTGGGGCGGCTGGGAGGACGCCGCCGTCGCACCCGAGAACCTGTCCGCCTATCTCGCCGACCTCAACGTGCTTCTGGCCGAACACGATCTGACGGGGGTGATGTACGGACACTTCGGTGCCGGCTGCATGCACGTGCGCATCACGTTCGATCAGCGCACCGACGCCGGACGACGAGTGATGAACGACTTCCTGCGCGCCGCCGCGCGGGTGGTGGTCGAGCACGGCGGCAGCCTGTCCGGTGAGCACGGCGACGGCAGGGCACGCTCGGAACTGCTGCCGGTGATGTACTCGCCCCGCATGCTCGACGCGTTCGCGCGATTCAAGCGCATCTGGGATCCCGGCGGCATCCTCAACCCGGGGTCGATCACCGATCCGGAACCGATGATGGACAACCTGATGCTGCAGGGCATCCCACAGCGGGAATGGAAGACGACCTTCGATCTGCACCAGATCGGGACGCGGGCAGACCTGGATCCCTTCGTACACGCAACTCAGTCGTGTGTCGGTGTCGGTAAATGCCGCACAGCGTCCGGAGGCGTCATGTGCCCCAGTTTCCGCGCCACGGGCGACGAGAAGGATTCGACGCGGGGTCGAGCACGAGTGCTGCAGGAGATGGTGCGCAGTTCGCCGACAGTTGCCGACGGATGGGCCTCGAAGGACGTGGCCGAATCGCTCGATCTGTGTCTGTCCTGCAAGGCCTGTTCGTCGGATTGTCCTGTCGGAGTGGACATGGCGACGTACAAGTCCGAGTTCCTCGATCATCACTACGCGGGGCGACTGCGGCCGCTCTCGCATTATTCGCTTGGCTGGTTGCCCCGCTGGCTGAAGGTGACGAAGAGAACGGCACCGTTGCTCAACCGTCTGCTCACCCCGCGCATCGCGGCACTGGCGGCTCGGCTCGGTGGGCTGACCACCGAGCGGCCGTTGCCACGCTTCGCATCGGCGAAGGAACTGGCGCGAGAAGTCCGGCTCGGCGGCGGCCGCGACGCGGACGTCGTGTTGGTCGTCGACACCTTCACTCAGGGTTTTCGTCCCGAGGTCGCGGGTGCGGCTCAGCGCGTGCTCGAGGACTCGGGCCGCAGCACCGAATGCCGGACCGACGTGTGCTGTGGTCTGACCTGGATCTCGACGGGCCAGCTGAAGGCCGCCCGCGCGCACCTCACGAAAGCCGTTGCTGCATTGGACGACGGCACCGACCGGCCCATCGTCGTCACCGAACCGAGCTGCGCGGCGGCGTTCCGCAAGGACATGCCGGAGCTGGTTCCCACCCCGGCCGCGAGACGAGTCGCGGCGCGAGTACAGAGTTTCGCGGGCGCGGTGATCGATCAGGCCGCGGCCGGGTGGGTGCCCACGGCGGAGATTCCCGACTCGGTGACCGTACAGACCCACTGCCACGAATACGCGGTGTTCGGCAACGCCACCCAGCGCACGGCACTGGCCTCCGTCGGTATCGACGCGGTGCGGGAGGCCACCGGATGCTGCGGCGTGGCAGGCAATTTCGGCTTCGAGTCTCGGCACTTCGAGCTGAGCATGGCGGTCGCCGAGCAGGCCCTCGCACCGGCGCTCCGTGACGCCGAGCCGGACACCCCGATTCTGACCGACGGATTCTCCTGCCACATGCAGGTGCGTCAACTCACCGGTGACCTGACCGGTGACGCGTCCGTACACCTGGCGCAGATACTCGATCCACGTTCGACGAAAGGACCGCGGCCATGACCGCCAGTTCGACCACCAGCCTCACGCGTCCTACCATCACGGCTCCGACCGACCTGTTCATCGCGGGCACGTGGACCGCCGCAGCGTCCGACGCCCGGTTCGATGTCATCGATCCCGCCAGCGGCGAGGTCATCGCCAACGTCGCCGACGGCGGCATCAAAGATGCCGAGAACGCCATGGCCGCAGCGGTCGACGCCGCCGCCGACTGGGCCGCGACGCCGCCGCGTGCACGTAGCGAAATCCTCCGCGCGGCATACGAGCTGATCATGGCGCGGTCGGAGGAGCTCGCTGCGATCATCACCGCGGAAATGGGAAAGCCACTGGCCGATGCGCGGGGTGAGGTGGCGTACGGTGCCGAGTTCTTCCGCTGGTTCTCCGAGGAGGCGGTGCGCATCTCGGGCGATCACACCCTCACCGGAGACGGCAAGAACCGCATCGTGGTCACCCGAGCACCCGTCGGACCGTGCATTCTCGTCACTCCGTGGAACTTCCCATTGGCCATGGGAACTCGCAAGATCGGCCCTGCATTGGCGGCAGGATGCACCGTGGTGTTCAAGCCGGCCGAGCAAACTCCGTTGACGGCACTGGCCCTGGCCGAAATCCTGCGCGACGCCGGTGTTCCGGCGGGAGTGGTCAATGTCGTGACCACCACCGACGCGTCGGGTGTCGTGGGCTCGTGGATGAGCAGCGGTTCGGCCCGCAAGATCAGCTTCACCGGGTCGACGGCGGTGGGCAAGATCCTGCTCGAACAAGCTGCATCGACCGTGATGCGCACCTCGATGGAACTCGGTGGCAACGCACCCTTCATCGTCATGGACGACGCCGATCTCACGCGCGCCGTCGACGGTGCGATGGTCGCCAAGATGCGCAACATGGGTGAGGCGTGCACCGCCGCCAACCGATTCTTCGTACACCGCAGTGTCACAGCGCAGTTCGCGGAGGCGCTCGCCGAGCGGATGGGTGCACTGTCGGTCGGGGCCGGAAGTACACCCGGAACCGAGGTGGGTCCACTGATCGACGACGCGGGCCGCACCAAGGTGCAGACACTGGTCGACGATGCCCTCGGGCGCGGCGCACGTGCGATCGTCGGGGGAGTGGCCCCGGACGGACCCGGCTACTTCTACCCACCGACGGTCCTCACGGACGTCGACGCGGCGTCGGATCTGATGTCACAGGAAATCTTCGGGCCGGTGGCAGCAATCGTCCCGTTCGACACCGAGGACGAGGTGATCGCCCTCGCGAACGACACCGAATGGGGACTCGTCGGATACGTCTTCACCCAGGACATCGACCGTGCTCTTCGGATGGGTGAGCGCCTCGAGGTGGGCATGGTCGGCCTCAACACGGGGCTGGTGTCCAATCCGGCTGCGCCGTTCGGTGGCGTCAAACAGTCCGGACTCGGCCGCGAGGGCGGAAAAGTCGGCATAGACGAATTTCTGGAGTACAAATATTTCGCCATTCCCCGAGGCTGAGAGAGGTTTTCGATCATGCCCAGTTCGAGACGACTGACGCCCATCGACGCACGCAACACGTCGATGGTCATTGCCGACCAGATTCGCGACCGCATCATCGACGGGTCCTACGCCCCAGGGGAACAGATCAACGAGGCCAACGTCGCCGCGGAACTCGAGATCTCGCGGGGACCGGTCCGGGAGGCGTTGCAGCGTCTCAATCAGGAGGGGCTCCTCGTCAGCTACCGGAATCGAGGCGTGTTCGTCGTCGAGCTGAGCAGCGAGGATGTCACCGAGATCTACGAATCCCGCGCGGCGATCGAGGTCGGTGCCGCGTGGACTCTGGTGCACGGCGATCGCGCTCGTTTGGTTTCGGCTGCCGATGAGCTCTCGGCCATCGTGATGCAGATGCAGCCGTTCATCGATCGGGCGGACTGGCGAGGTCTTGCCGAGCGGGATCTGGCGTTTCACACCGCCCTGGTCGCGGCAACGCGCAACAGCCGAATGTCGCGAATGTACGCCACGCTCGCTGCAGAGGCGCGAATCTGCATGGCCAACCTCGAAACCGCGTACTACCGGCCCGAGGCGCTGGTGGAGGAACACCAGCTGATCGTCGACCTCCTGCTCGGATCGGACTGGGACGCACTGGAAAAGGGCGTGCACGAGCACATGGACACCGCTATCCACGATCTGACTCGCGCCATGGTCGAGGAGCAGGCAGAACACTCGGCGCTGGCCACTCCGGGTTAGTCGCCTGCCCGCAACACAGCATTTACATCCGAAGTCTTGCGAACCTCTCGCGCCAGCGCTTAGCCTGATTGTCAACAATCTACTAAAACGACTTCCTTGAAGGGGGTGCCCGTGAACGACTCACCCGACGCCGCCTACGTCACCGCACTCGGACCCGACGAGACCACAGGACGGGCCGCTCCAGGCCTGGCTCGGTACCCCGATGTTCCGAACAGCACGCCGATCACCTTCACCGACGAGGAGTACGCCGCCCGGCTCGCTGCCGTCCGAGAGCGGATGGCAGCGCAGAACCTCACCGCGCTCATCGTCACCGATCCCGCGAACCTGTACTACCTGCTCGGCTACAACGCCCTCTCCTTCTACACCCCGCAGATGCTGTACGTGCCCCTCGACGGAGAGATGTACTTCTTCGCCCGCGAGATGGACGCCAACGGCGCGTTTCGGACGTCATGGCTGCCGCAGGATCGAACGTTCGGCTACCCCGAAACATTCGTACAGCGCAAGGACACCCACCCGTTCGTCTGGGTCGCCGCAAAGCTGCGGGAACTGGGACTGGTGAACAACTTCGAGCACGGCCAGGTCGGGTTGGAGATGGACTCGTACTACTTCAGCCCGAAGGCATTCGAGGCACTGGTGAAGTCGCTACCCGAATACCGCTTCACCGACTCCTACGAACTGATCAACTGGGTGCGAGTGGTCAAGTCGCCGGCGGAGATCGCCCTGATGCGCGGTGCCGCCCAGGTGTGCGAGTCGGCGATGTCGGCTGCGTACCGGTCGATCTCGGTCGGTGAACGGCAGTGCGACGCAGCTGCTGCCATCATGAACGCACAGGTACGCGGCACCGAGGAGTTCGGCGGCGACCACCCCGCCATCGTCCCGATGCTGCCCACCGGTGCCGGAGCCGACACCCCTCACCTGACCTGGTCGCATCAACCCTTCGTGCGGGGCGAGACCACCGTCGTCGAACTGGCCGGAGTGTTCCGGCGCTACCACGTCCCGATGGCGCGCACCATCGTTCTCGGAAAGCCAAGTCCGCGTTTGGATTACCTCGCCAAGTCCACCGGGGAAGCCCTGAACGACGTGCTCGCAACCGTACGGGCAGGCGTCACCGCCACCGAGCTGGCGCAGGTGTGGAACACCAGCCTTGCCAAGCACGGACTGCACAAACCGTCGCGCATCGGCTACTCGATCGGCATCGCCTACGCACCCGACTGGGGTGAGCGCACCGTCAGCCTGCGCACCGACGACGAGACGGTACTCGCCGAGAACATGACGTTCCACATCATCGGCGGAATGTGGATGGACGACTACGGATACGAGGTATCCGAGGCCGTTCGTGTCACCGAGAACGGCCTCGAAACCTTCACCGCATACCCCCGAGAACTACTGACGAAGGAGTGAGTATGACCGCCACCGCACAAGGTCGCCCCGCAGGCTCCACTCCTGCCATCCATGGTCGTTCCGCAGGCTCCACTCCTGCCATCCCCTGGGCACTACGAACCGACAAGCTGGTGGGATCGGTGATCGATTCGTCGACATCGCTCCTCGCCGCGCAGAAACACGACATCGTTCGATTCGCCATGGGATCTCCTGCAGCCGAGACGGTTCCGGCCGCTGCGTTCACCGAGATCGCCGGCAGCGTACTCACCGCGGACGCATTCGATTACGGTGCCACCGAGGGTGATCCGGGTTTGATCGACGCGTTGCTCGCATACCTCGACTCGGTGGGCGAACCCACGACCGAGGAGCGGGTGGTGATCACCTCAGGCGGAATGCAGGGCCTCGACATCGCGTGCAAGCTGTTCATCGACCCGGGCGACCTGGTGATCGTCGAAAGTCCCACGTACACCAACGGAACCGCCACAGTGCTCAGCTACGGAGGTGACATTCTCGAAGCTCCGATGGACAGTGACGGCCTCATCGTCGAGGCGTTGCCCGAGCTCGTCGAGCGCGCCGGTCGAGTGCCGAAGATGATCTACGTGATTCCCAACTTCCAGAACCCGTCCGGGGTCACCCTGTCGCTCGAGCGGCGTCAGCTGCTCATCGAGCTGGCACATCGGTGGGGATCGGTGATTCTCGACGACGATCCGTACGGCCTGCTGCGCTTCTCAGGGGATCCGATTCCCAGTTTCGGCACGCTCAGTCCGAACGACCCGCTGATCTTCTCGGTTCGGACCTTCTCCAAGATGATCGCTCCAGGCCTGCGAGTGGGGTGGGTGGACGCCGCCCCCGAGGCTCGGCAACTGATCGTCAACGCCAAACAGGCCATGGATACGTGCACCAACCTGCCCGGTCAGCGGATGGTGGCCGAGTACATCCGGCGCGGCCTGCTCGACGAGCATCTTCGATCGTTGGCCTCGGTGTACCTGCCCCGCAAGGTCGCGATGCAGAACAGCATCGAGAGGTACTTCGGCGAGTCGATGTCGACGACGGATCCCGAGGGAGGCTTCTTTCTCTGGGCGACGTTGCGCGGCAACGATGTCGACTTCTCGACGCAGGACCTGTTCGAGACGGCGCTGGCCGAGGGCGTGGCCTACATACCGGGGCCGGCATTGTCGGTGGGTGGGAAGTTCCACGACTCGTTACGGCTGTGCTTCGCCTCGTCGACGCCCGAACGTATCGACGAGGGGATCAGGCGGCTGGCGGCAGCGGTGGAGAAGTCCAAGCATCTGCTCGCCTCCAATCCCACCCGATGACCGTCTCGGATTCCGAACGCGCTCTGCTGGATTCGATCGACGAGCACGAGATCGTGACTCTGACAGCGGCATTGATCGACGCGGGCGGCGAAAACCCCGGCGACACGGAGGAGAAGACCGCAAAGGTCCTCGCCGAGCACTGTCGCGCACTGGGATTCGACGTTCGAACCGTCGAGGTGGTTCCGGGTCGGCCCAACGTCATCGTCTCGATCGGATCCGACGATCGCCCGGGAGTCCTCTTCGTCGGGCACTCGGACGTGGTCCCCGCGGGAACGGGCTGGACCACCGACCCCTTCTCCGCCGTGGTTCGAGACGGCCGCATCGTCGGCCGTGGGGCCTGCGACATGAAGGGCGGCCTCGCCGCCGTCGTGGCCGCGATGACCGCGGTGCAGCGCGCCGGTCTTGCCGACGAGCATCCGATGACGTTGGCGTGCCTGGTCGACGAGGAGGACACCGGTCTCGGCATCCGAGCGTTCGTGGCCGACCAACCACTGCGGAACCACAGCCACTGCGTGGTGGCCGAGCCGACGGATCTGGTCACCATTGTCGGTTGCCGAGGCGCCGCCAATCTGGAGATCGAGACTCGCGGCCGCTCCGCACATGCGGGACAACCTCGTAACGGAGCCAATGCCATAGCGGCTGCTGCGCGCATCATCGCGATCATCGAAGACTGGCAGATCGAGCTGGACGGCAAACCCGATCCCGAGTTGGGCCCCGCCACCTGGAACGTGGGAACCATCTCCGGTGGGACGGGAACCTCGATGGTCGCCGATCGCTGCACGCTCACCGTCGATCGGCGACTGCTTCCCGGCGAGCGCGCCATCGATGTCGTCGACGAATTGCGCTCACGTATCGAAGCAGCGGATGTGACCGGATCCGGTATCGAGGTGACAATCGACGTCGCGATGGAGATGCCCGGCTTCCTGACCAGCGCAGACAGCGGATTGGTCAGCACCGCAGTGCAATCGGTCCTCGACACCGGATCTGCGAGTTCGACTGACATCTGGACTGCTTCGTGCGATGGTGGTTTCGTGGCACAGCAGATGGGTATCGGCACCGTCGTGCTCGGTCCGGGGGAGATCGAAAACCAGGCACATCGGCCGGACGAATCCGTGGCCGTGCGGCAATTGACCGACAGCGCAAGGGCGTACGCGTTGATAGCCACCAGAATCGCTGCGCCACCTGGTCTTTAGCTTCCGAGAAGGGGGTTGGCCGAAAAGCACGTTCCGGTTGGCCGTACAGTCGAACGCTGCGAAGTACCACACCGACGCTCCATGTTGTTCACAAAAGCGAGAGGTATTTCGACCGTGACCGAAAATTCAGGGTCGGCATCCACGCCGACCGGATATCCACCGAGCACCGACACGCTGAGCCCGAACGAGACGAAGATCCTGCACCGAGCGATCGGCGGATCGGCGCTCGGAAACGCAGTCGAGTGGTTCGACTACGCGGTGTACGGCTATCTGGCCGTGTACATCGCCGCGAACTTCTTCCCGTCCGAGGACGGGGGCGCAAGCCTGCTCTCCACTTTCGCCGTGTTGGCCGCGTCGTTCATCATCCGCCCCATCGGCGGCATCGTGCTCGGTCCACTCGGCGACCGCATCGGTCGTCAGAAAGTCCTCGTGCTGACCGTCTCGATGATGACGTTGGCCACGGCGACGATCGGTGTGCTGCCGACATTCGACACCATCGGCATCGCCGCACCGTTGTTGCTGCTCGTCTGCCGATTGGTGCAGGGCTTCTCCACCGGTGGTGAGTACGGTGGCGCAGCAGTGTTCATGGCCGAGTACGCGCCGGACAAGAGGCGCGGATTCTTCGGATCGTTCCTCGAATTCGGCACCCTCGCCGGCACCGTGGGCGGTGCCACCCTGTGCACCCTGCTCAACGTCGCGCTCGGCGACGAGACGATGGAGGCCTGGGGCTGGCGCATCCCGTTCCTGGTCACTCTGCCGCTGGGCATCGTTGCACTGTGGTTGCGGACCCGCCTCGAAGATTCTCCGGTGTTCGCCGAGGCCAAGGAGGACGGCGGCACGGTAGACGAGGGTGCGGGCGGAGCGATCACCTCGCTCAAGGCCACCATGACGTACTGGCAGCGGATCCTGATCCTGATGGGATTCGTGTTGCTGCTGAACATCGCCTACTACACGGTGCTGACGTTCTTGCCCTCGTATCTGAGCGATACGTTGGGCCACAGCACGACTCAGTCCAACTTCACTCTCGTGGCCATCATGATCGTCATGATGGCGATCATCAACCCCATCGGCGCTCTGTCCGACCGAGTGGGCCGAAAGCCGTTGCTGCTGGCGGCCTGCGTCGGGTACTTCGTGCTCAGCGTTCCGCTGTTCCTCCTGATCATCAACACCGGACTGATCGGCCAGAGCATCGGCCTGCTCGGTCTCGGAGTGTTGCTGGTCATCATGTGCTCGTGTGTGTCGTCGACCCTGCCCGCGCTGTTCCCCACTCAGGTGCGCTACGGAGCGTTCGCCATCGGATACAACGTCTCGACGGCGCTCTTCGGCGGTACCGCTCCGCTGATCCTGACGTTCCTTATCGAACGGACCGGCTCGAACCTGGTCCCGGGCTGGTACATGATGATCGCGGCGGCCATCGCCTTCGTGCCGATTCTGCTGATGCCGGAAACCGCAGGCCGTTCGCTGCGCGGAACCCAGTGCCCCGGCGACAACGACGACGAGGTGGCCGCGTCCGGCGTCGAACTCGTCGGCTACAAGAAGAAGTAGTGGCACCGGTACTCGTCGTTCTGCACGCCGGCGACCTCCCCGACGGGCTCGACGCCGTCGCGGAGGTCGCCGACGTCCGGTACGCCACTGCCGACACCCTCGGTGATGCGGTCGACGGTGCCGACGCGTTGTTGCTGTGGGACTTCTTCTCCTCCGCAGTCGAATCGGCATGGCCGCGCTGCAGTTCGCTGAAGTGGATCCACATCGCCGCCGCAGGCGTCGACTCGTTGATGTTCGACGATCTGGTCGAATCCGATGTGGTCGTCACCAATTCGCGGGGAGTCTTCGACCGACCGATCGCGGAGTTCGTACTGGCCCAGATTCTGGCGTTCGCCAAGGACTCCGAACGCTCACGTGCTCTGCAGCTTTCGAAGGTCTGGCAGCACCGAGAGACCGAGCGCATCGACGGTGCCCACGCGATGATCGTGGGCACCGGCGCGATCGGCCGCGCGATCGCGAGCCTGCTGAGCGCGGTGGGAATGTCGATCTCGGGTGTGGGTCGAACGGCACGAGAGGGCGACCCAGATTTCGGCACCGTCTGTGGCAGTGCCGATCTCGCGGCTCGAGTAGAGCGTGCCGACTACCTGGTGCTGGTCGCCCCGCTGACCGATCTGACGAGGGGGATGGTCGACGATTCGGTGCTGGCCGCGATGAAGCCCGGCGCGCGGGTGATCAACGTGGGCCGCGGGGAGTTGCTCGACATCGAGGCACTGCTGGCGCACCTGGCCACCGGGCACATCGCAGGTGCCGCACTCGACGTGTTCGAGACCGAACCGCTCTCGGCCGACCATCCGTTGTGGACGGCCGAGAACGTGATCGTCACACCGCACATGAGCGGTGACGCCTCGGGATGGAAGCTGCGACTGGCAGAATTGTTCGCCGACAACGCACGTCGATACTTCCGCGGCGAACCGTTGCTCAATGTCGTGGACAAGAAGCTCGGCTTCGTGGTCTGAGGTCGTGGTCTGAGGTCTCAGTAGGCCCGCTCGTACTGCGGCGCCACGGCCGGGAGCATCTCGACGCCGAGTTCTCGGGCGGCGCGCCGCGGCCAGTACGGATCCCGCAGTAGCTCGCGCGCCAGCAGCACGGCCGTCGCCTCGCCCAGCGAGACGATGTCCTCCGCCTGCTTGGGTTCGGTGATCATGCCGACCGCGGCAGCGGGCATGGTCGTCTCGTTCTGGATGCGCCGCGCGAACGGAACCTGGTAGCCGGGACCGACCGGAATCTTGGCGTGCACGTTTCCGCCGGTCGAGGTGTCGACCAGATCCACCCCGTGCTCGGTGAGGATCTGCGCCAAGGCCACCGTCTGATCCGACGTCCAGCTCGGAGCCTCCAATGCGGCTGTGCCCTCTCCACCGGGTCGTTCCGCAGACTCCACTCCTGCAGCATTCTCGGGCTCGTCGAGCCAATCCGTCGCCGAGAGGCGAACGAAGACCGGAAGCTCGGCCGGCCACACCTCACGCACCGCGTCCACGACCTCGATCAGCAGCCGCGTGCGACCCGAGAAGTCGCCGCCGTACGAGTCTGTCCGCGTGTTGCTGGCGGGGGACAGGAACTGGTGCAGCAGGTAGCCGTGTGCGCCGTGTATCTCGACAACCCGGAATCCTGCTTTCAGCGCCCGCTGAGCGGCAGTCCGGAAGTCGTCGACGATCTTCGCGATGTCCTCGGCTGTGGCCTCCCTCGGGGTCGCGTAGTCACCGAACGCAACCGCGCTCGGGCCGACGGTCTCCCAACTTCGGGGATCCTCGGCGGGCAAGGACTTGCCACCCGACCAGGGAGCCGCGGTCGACGCCTTGCGGCCCGCGTGTGCCAGCTGGATACCCGGCACGGTTCCGAAGGATTCGATCTCGGTGACGATCGCTGCCAATGCGTCGGCCTGAGTGTCGTTCCAGATACCCAGGTCCGACGGGCTGATGCGACCCTCGGGGCTCACCGCGGTGGCTTCGGTGATGATCAACCCGGCACCGCCGATCGCCCGGCTCACCAGGTGGGTGCGATGCCAGTTGCCGGCGACGCCGACACTGTCACCCGCCTCGTCGGCCGAGTACTGGCACATCGGTGCCATCCACACCCGGTTCGGGAAGGTGACCTCACGCAGGGTCAGAGGCTCGAACAGCGCACTCACAAGTGGTTCCTCCGGTCTTCGGGCGGCGTCGACGGTCGGTCGACGATCTTCACGCTGTGCTGCAACGACGCGGCGATGCAGCTTCATTCCCGGCCCCTATTAGTGTGTAGTTCATGACAGCTTCCGTCTCGGCCGAACCGGTGACCACGACTGCCGACGAGCGAGAGAACGTGCACGCCGCAGCCCGCCGAGCGCGCGCCGCATCACGCGCGCTCGCGCTGCTGACGACTGCGGAGAAGGACGCTGCGCTGCATTCCGCGGCCGACGCGGTCGTCGCTGCAACGGAGTCGGTACTCGCCGCGAACGCAGTCGATATCGAGAACGCGCGAGCGGCCGGTACCGACGAGGGGCTGCTGGACCGCCTGCGGCTGACCGCGTCGCGCATCGACGGCATCGCCGCCGGTCTGCGACAGGTGGCCGGGCTGCCCGATCCGATCGGCGAGATCATCCGTGGTTCGACGCTGCCCAACGGGCTGGAGATTCGGCAACTGAGAGTTCCGCTCGGCGTGGTGGGCATGGTCTACGAGGCTCGGCCCAACGTCACCGTCGACGCGTTCGGTCTCGCGTTCAAGTCCGGCAACGCGGTGCTGCTTCGTGGTTCGTCGTCGGCGGCACGGTCCAACGCGGCACTTGTCGAGGCACTGCAGGGAGCGTTGCGCGGTCACGGTCTGCCCGAGGCCGCGGTGCAACTTCTCGGAAGCGCCGACCGTGCCACGGTCACCCACCTCATCCAGGCGCGCGGACTGGTGGACGTGGTGATCCCGCGCGGTGGAGCAGGACTGATCGCTGCGGTCGTGCGCGACGCAACGGTCCCCACCATCGAGACCGGCGTCGGAAACTGCCACGTGTACATCCATGCTTCTGCCGATCCGGAGACGGCCGAGAAGATCGTGCTCAACGCCAAGACCCGACGGGTCAGCGTCTGCAACGCCGCCGAGACCGTGTTGGTGGACTCCGCGATCGCCGAGACCATGGTGCCCCGGCTGCTCCAGGCGTTCCAGATGCACAGCGTCACTGTGCACGGGGACCTGCCCGGGCTCGTGCCTGCGCGCGACGAGGACTGGTCGCAGGAGTACCTCTCCCTCGACATCGCGCTGAAGGTCGTCGGCGGTATCGACGAGGCGATCGAGCACATCGACCGATACGGCACCGGCCACACCGAGGCGATCGTCGCCGCCGACATCGGTGCCGCGCGCGAGTTCACCCAGCGGGTCGATGCGTCCGCGGTGATGGTAAACGCGTCCACGGCGTTCACCGACGGAGAGCAATTCGGCTTCGGAGCCGAGATCGGTATCTCGACTCAGAAGCTGCACGCGCGTGGACCCATGGGATTGCCCGAATTGACCTCGACCAAGTGGACCGTGTGGGGCGACGGACACGTCCGAGACTGACACCCCTCGAAGTACCGGCCAGACCCGATCATCAGGAGCTGTGACATGGATCGTGCCCTACCGACGACACCCCCGCTGTTCGCCAGCGTGGACGACGTCCAGAGGCGCCTGGCCGAGACGGGCTATCTGGCCGACAAGGCCACCGCCACCTCGGTGTTTCTCGCCGATCGCCTCGGCAAGCCGCTGCTGATCGAAGGTCCGGCGGGAGTGGGCAAGACCGAGTTGGCCCGTGCCGTCGCGCAGACGACCGGGGCCGAACTGGTGCGGCTGCAGTGCTACGAGGGTGTGGACGAGGCTCGCGCGCTGTACGAGTGGAACCACGCCAAGCAGATTCTGCGCATCCAGTCCGGTACCGCGGCCGATTGGGACTCGACCAAGCTCGATGTCTTCTCCGAGGAATTCCTGTTGGCGCGGCCGCTGCTGCAGGCGATTCGTCGTACCGATCCCACGGTTCTGCTCATCGACGAGACCGACAAGGCCGATGTCGAGATCGAAGGTCTGCTGCTCGAGGTGCTCAGCGACTTCGCGATCACCATTCCCGAACTCGGCACGATCGTGGCCGAGCGGACGCCGTTCGTGGTGCTCACCTCCAATGCCACCCGTGAACTGTCCGAAGCCCTGAAGCGTCGCTGCCTGTTCCTGCATCTGGACTTTCCCGACGCCGACCTCGAGCGCCGGATTCTCGCCAGCAGGGTTCCCGAACTGCCCGAGGCCGTCGCCGAGCAGATGATCAAGACCGTGCGGGTACTGCGCGCGATGCAGCTCAAGAAGTTGCCCTCGGTGGCCGAGACCATCGACTGGGGACGCACTCTGTTGGCGCTCGGTATGGACACCCTCGACGACGATGCGGTTCGCTCCACACTCGGTGTGGTGCTCAAGCATCAGTCGGACCAGGTCCGCGCGGCAGCCGAACTCCGGCTCAACTGACATGCAGGCCCCGCACGGAATTCCCGGTCACCTCGTCGGTTTCGTCGATGCGCTGCGTCGGCGTGGAATTTCGGTCGGGCCGTCGGAGACGGTCGATGCCGGACGCGTCCTGTCGGTTCTCGACCTGCTCGATCGGGAGGCCGTGCGCGAGGGTCTGGCCTGTGCACTGTTGCGCCGGCCGACGCATCGCGGAGTCTTCGACGCCCTGTTCGACCTGTGGTTTCCGGTTGCATCGGGCACCAGGGACTCGGGGCAGATCGATACCGCGTTGCCTCGCACCGACGCCGGCGACGTCGACATCGATGCGCTCCGCGAGCTGTTGGTGGATCTGCTCTCGGACGACTCGGCCGAGGCCGCGGAGTTGACCCAGATGCTGGCTGCGCAGATGGTCGAGGAACTCGGACAGTACAAGTCCTCCAACGGGCCTTCGTTCTCGGCGTATCAGGCCCTGCGCGACGTTGCGCCCGAAACGTTGCTGCGCAAGATTCTCGACGGATTGCTCGGGCGCAGCGAAAACGCGCCCGATCGCCCCACCGACGACTACGAGTCCGAGGTCGCCAAACGCACTGCCGCGCAACGTATCGCAGACCTACGCAAGATGGTCGAGAGCGAGACGAGGCGTCGTTCGGCAGAGAAGCTGGGCCGTGAGCGGGTAGCGAGCTACGGGGTGCCCAAGCTCGCCGAGGAAGTCGACTTCCTGCGGGCCTCGGACACCGAGATGGCGGCGCTGCGGCGTAACGTCACCCCTCTCGCCCGGCTGCTGGCGTCGCGACTTGCGGTGCGGCGCAGCCGAAGCAGACACGGCTCGATCGATCTGCGTCGCACGCTGCGCAAGTCGATGTCAACCGGCGGCGTCCCGATCGACCTGGTCGAGCGCAAGCCTCGGAGAGCACGCCCCGAACTCGTTGTGCTGTGCGATGTCTCGGGCTCGGTGGCAGGATTCAGCAATTTCACTCTGCTGCTGGTGCATGCACTACGCGAGCAGTTCTCGCGCGTGCGCATCTTCGCGTTCATCGACTCCACCGACGAGGTGACGCGATTCTTCGATTCCGGTTCCGATCTCGGAGCCGCGATGAGCCGAATCATCGGCGAATCCGATCTCGTGACGTACGACGGACACTCGGACTACGGCCATGCACTGACGACGTTCGACGAGAAGTACGCCCATGCGGTCACCAGTCGCAGTTCGGTGCTGATTCTCGGTGACGCCCGCACCAACTACCGCGAGCCGAAGCTGCCGGCGTTGGCGCACATCGTGTCGGTGGCCAAGCATGCGTACTGGCTCAATCCGGAACCGAAATCGCAGTGGGGTTCCGGCGATTCGGCGGCCAAGGTGTACTCCGGCGTGATCGCGATGCACGAGTGCCGATCGGCTCAGCAGCTCGCCACCGTGGTCTCGCGTCTGCTTCCGGTGTGAGGCGTGTGACGCCCAGCGGCAACCCGGACGTAGAATCGGCGGTTGTGCAGCGCGAATCCGAACCCGGCGACGATACCGGTAGGCAGTCCGTCCGCCGTTTGGGCGTGATGGGCGGCACCTTCGACCCGATTCATCACGGGCACCTCGTCGCCGCCAGCGAAGTGGCGAACAAGTTCGCTCTGGACGAGGTGATCTTCGTCCCCACCGGAAACCCGTGGCAGAAGGAAGGCAAGTCGGTCAGCCCGGCAGAGGATCGCTACCTGATGACCGTCATCGCGACGGCGTCCAATCCGAGATTCTCGGTCAGCCGGGTGGACGTCGACCGGGAGAAGTCCACCTACACCGTCGACACCCTGCGCGATCTGCGATCGCAGCATCCCAATGCCGAGCTGTTCTTCATCACCGGCGCGGACGCGCTCGAGTCGATCCTCACGTGGCAGAACTGGGAGGAGTTGTTCGAGCTCGCCAAGTTCGTCGGCGTCTCGCGTCCCGGGTTCGAGCTCGGCGTCGAACATCTGGCCAACCACCTTCGATCGCTACCCGCCGACACTCTCACATTGATGGAAATCCCTGCACTCGCGATATCGTCGACGGACTGTCGACTTCGAGCCGGTGAGAATCGGCCGGTCTGGTACCTCGTACCGGACGGCGTCGTGCAATACATCTCGAAGAGGAATCTCTACAGACCACGAGGCGCTCAGCGTCTCGACGGATCCGTCACCATGTCGGAACCAGCGCCCCAGAAGAAGCAACCGGCAGGGTCGGTCACCAGCGCAATGACCGAGAACCCGAGCCATACGAGTGGGAGTACACCGAAGTGACTGCAACAGCCGAAGCCGCCGAGATGGCGCGGATCGCCGCGCTCGCAGCCGACGACAAACTGGCCGGCGACGTGGTGATTCTGGACGTCTCCGATCAGCTCTACATCACCGATTGCTTCGTCATCGCCTCCGCGCCCAACGAGCGTCAGGTCAACGCGATCGTGGAGAACATCGAGGACCAGCTGCGTGAGGCCGGACACAAGCCGGTCCGCCGCGAGGGCACCAGAGAAGGCCGTTGGGCGCTGCTGGACTACTCCGACATCGTCGTGCACGTCCAGCACAACGAGGAGCGGAACTTCTATGCGCTCGAGCGGTTGTGGAAGGACTGCCCGACCATCGAGGTTCCCGGTCTCGGACAGCATCCGGCTCCGGAATCGGAGCAATGATCAGACGGCTCATCCTGCTTCGGCACGGTCAGACGGAGTACAACGCCACCGACCGCATGCAGGGTCAGCTCGACACCGATCTGTCCGAGCTCGGCCGCAGCCAGGCGAAGACGGCCGCCGCCGAGCTGGCGACGCGTGATCCGATCAGGATCGTCTCCTCGGATCTGCGGCGAGCTCTGGACACTGCGACCGCGCTCGGAGACGCAGCCGGTGTGGCGGTGTCGACGGACGAGCGTCTGCGCGAGACCCATCTCGGTCAGTGGCAGGGGCTGACCCACACCGAGGTCGACGACATCGCTCCCGGGGCACGACCGGCCTGGCGCGCGGACGCCACCATTGCCCCACCCGGTGGGGAGAGCCGCATCGACGTTGCCCGACGCAGCGTGCCGCTGGTTCGTGAACTCACGGCAGGCGTCCCCGAGTGGGGTGCAGGCGGCAGCGAGCGACCGCTCGTCCTCGTCGCGCACGGAGGTCTGATCGCGGCGCTCACCGCCGCGCTGCTCGATCTACCGACCGATCGCTGGCCGGTACTCGGAGGCCTCGCGAACACCAGCTGGGTTCAGCTCGGCGCGCACGGCCCCGGCGAGAACCCGTCCTGGCGACTGGACGTGTGGAACGCCTCCGCGCGGGTGGCCAGTGACGTCCTCTGAGACGGCGCGGCCCGCGCTGCTCGTCCTCGCGGACTCGTTGAGCTACTACGGACCCGAGGGCGGACTGCCCGTCGACGACCCGAGACTGTGGCCCAATCTCGTTGCAGCGGAACTGGATTGGACGGTCGAGTTGGTTGCGCGCATCGGCTGGACGAGTCGTGACGCGTGGTGGGCCCTGACCCAGGATCCGCGAGTGTGGGCAGCCATTCCCCGTGCCGGTGCCGTCGTGCTCGGAATCGGCGGCATGGATTCGCTCCCGTCACCGCTGCCGACTGCGCTCCGGGAGCAGATCAGATACGTCCGACCGCCTGCCCTGCGGCGCGTGGTTCGCGCGGGATACCAAGCGGTGCAACCCGTTCTGTCGCATCTCGGTTGGCCCGTCGCGCTGCCGCCGCGGCTCAGCGTCGAGTATCTGGAACAGACCCGTGCGGCACTGGCGTACGTGCGTCCCGAACTTCCCGTCATCGGAACCTATCCATCGGTGCACCGCTGCGATGCGTACGGCAAGGTGCACTCCGGTCGCGAACCCGCCGTACGCGCACTGCGTGCGTGGAGCTCGGACAGGAACGTCCCCATGGTCGACCTCGCCGACGCCGTACGACCGAACATCGAGTCCGAGGACGCGAACCCCGACGGCATCCACTGGGGATGGGACGCCCACATCGCAGTCGCCGATGCGATGCTCGAGGTGCTGCGACCCGTCGCCGCCGCCCGATCGATGACCGAAACGCCGTGACCGTCGCCGTCGTCACCGACTCCTCCTCCTGCCTGCCGGCCTCACTCGCCGCAGAGCGAGGCATCACGCTGGTGCCACTGCACGTGCTGGTCGACGGAATCGACCACCGTGAGGGTATCGACGAGATTCCCGATCAGTCCTCTTCGGGCAAGCAGGTGACCACTGCGGGGGCCTCTCCGGGTGAGCTCACCGAGGTCTACGCCGCGGCTCTCGAACGCAGTCGAGGTGCCGGTGTGGTGGCACTGCACATCTCTCGGGGACTGTCGAGCACCTGGGAAGCTGCGCGCCAGGCCGCAGATCACGTGGGCTCGGCCGTCCGAGTCGTCGATTCCGCCTCGGCCGGAATGGGACTGGGCTTCGCAGTGCTGGCTGCGGCAGCCACCGCCGCCGGGGGAGCAGAACTGGACGCGGTGTACCGCGACGCCGTCGCCGCGTCGACGACGTCGCGATGCTTCATCGTCGTCGATCGACTCGACCACCTGCGACGCGGCGGCCGAATCGGTGCCGCTGCCGCCTTGCTCGGCACGGCGCTGGCGATGAAGCCGGTCCTGCACATCACCGACGGCAAACTCGTGTTGCGGGAGAAGACGCGGACCTCGTCCAAGGCGCTGACCAAGCTGGTCGATGCAGCCGTCGCTGCGGCGGAGGAGGTCGGTGACGAATCGGGGGTTGCGCTCGCGGTGCACCACATGCAGTGCCCCGAGCGGGCCGAGGACGTAGCCGCGATGCTGACCTCCCGGATACCGCATTCGACCAGCATCGACGTCTATCCTTTCGGTGCCGTTCTGGGTGCTCACGTAGGCCCGGGCGCGGTCGGTGTCGTCGTGGCGTCCGGACGTCGATAGGCGCGTCGCGTCCCGCGTTCATCCACAGCCTCCGGGTTCGTACACAGGGCAGTCTGCGACCTGCAGTCCTCGGTGAACGAACCGATCGTGCGCACTAGCGTCTTCGAGCATGGGCGGCAACGACGATCGGGCGCACACGGTGGCGCGATTGAACTCCGTGCGCAGACAACACGATTCCTCCCGCAATCGTGCCGTGCCCGAGGGCGTGCGACCCGACGCCGAGTCCACGGATCCGGATTGGCTGCTGCCGGAAGCACAACGAGAAGGTGCCCCGTGGTCGGCCCTGCTGCCGGCGCGGTGGCGATCCGCCCGCGTGAACCCGGGGAAACAGGGGGCGCTGGCGATGGCGGCGGCCGGAGTCTTCGTCGTGCTGGTCGCGGGATTCGCGGTGGCCAGGGACGCACCGAGTCCCGCACCGGCACCACCCCTCGCTGTGGTCGCGACCGACAGCTCGGACAGCGATGGCACGGTGGATACCGATGGCACGGTGGATTCTGTGCCGACCGCCGAGGCCGAACTCGTGGTGAGCGTCGTCGGGCTCGTGACGCGTCCCGGATTGGTTCGGCTGCAACCGGGTTCGCGAGTTGCCGACGCGCTGGCCGCGGCAGGCGGCGCTGTCGAGGGTGCCGACCTGCTGGCGCTCAACATGGCCGCGCGAGTCGCCGACGGTGATCAGGTCGTCGTCGGCGTCGTGCCGCCCGAGGCAGCTCCACCGGTCAGCAGTACGACATCCGAGATCGAGGCATCGACAGACGGTAGCGGCGTACCGGCCGGGGTCGGAGGTTCCGCGCCCGGTGGGACGGTGGACCTCAACGCCGCGACCGTGGCAGAACTGGACGCGTTGCCCGGGGTAGGGCCGGTCACCGCGACTTCGATCGTGAAGTGGCGAGAGATCAACGGCCGCTTCACAACCGTGGATCAGTTGTCCGAGGTGGACGGCATCGGGCCCGGCAGACTGGCGAAGATCCGCGACCTGGTGCACGTCGGATGACCACCGGTGCCGAGTCCGCCCCTGCGCCACAGACCGAGGATCTTCTGCCGTTCGACGTGCGACTGGTTCCGGCCGCTGCGGTGTGCTGGTCGATCACCGCGGTCGGGATTCTCGGAGGACCCGCTGCTGCCCTGGCTGCTACCGCCTCGGCGGTTGCAGTGGTGCTGCTCCTCGCGGTGGCACTGCACGGGTTGTCTGCTCGGCGTGCCTGGCCGGGTCCGAGTCGGTCCGGTGCGGCGGCGGTGATCGTGCTGGCGCTGTGCTTCGGGGGAGCGATCTGGCTTCAGATGCGCTCGCTGGCAGAGCATCCCGTGGCGGCGGCGGCAGAGAACCGAGCCTGGATCACCGCGACGGTGCGGCCGGCGGAGGACCCGCGCCGTCTGACGGCTCCCGGGCCCGCGACCGTGATGGTGAAGGCCGCGATGACGCGCGTCGACGTGGGCGGCGAGGCGTGGAACGTCGGTGGAATGGTGGCGATCATCGCACCGGAGTCCAGTTGGTCGGCATTGCTGCCGGGCCAGGTGGTCACCGTGCGGGGCAGGCTCGGCGAGCCGATTCGGTCGGACATGACCGTGGCCGTGATCCGCACTTCGGGTCCGCCGGTGACCGTGGACGAGCCTGGAACGATCTCTGCTGCGGCCGGCACTTTCCGATCGAATTTGGCTGCGGTGGCGCAGAATTCGATGCCACCCGATCGTGCGGGTCTGCTGCCCGGTCTTGTGGTCGGCGACGTGTCGCGGCTGGACGAGACGGTATCGGACAATTTTCGGGCGGCAGGCCTCACACATTTGACGGCTGTGTCCGGAGCGAACTTCTCGATCCTGATCGGTGCGATTCTGTTGGTGTTGCGAGGTGTCGGGGTCGGACCCCGCACCACGGTCGCGGTGGCGTTCGTCGTACTCGTGGCGTTCGTGATCGTGGCCCGGCCGTCGCCGAGTGTGCTGCGGGCGGCAGTGATGGGGTCGATCGGCTTGGTGGCGTTGGTCACCGGCAGGCGCAGGCAAGCGGTACCGGCACTGTGCGGTGCGGTGTTGGGGCTGCTCGCGTGGTGGCCGAGGCTCGCGGTGGACGTCGGGTTCGTGCTGTCGGTGTTCGCCACCGCCGGGCTCGTACTCGTCGCTCCGATCTGGGTCGACTGGCTTCGGGCCCGTGGCTGGCCGAGAGCCGCAGCGGAAGTGGTGGCGGTCGCCGCGGCAGCGCACGCGGTGACGGCGCCGATGGTCGCGGCCGTGTCAGGAACGTTCAGCGTAGTGGGAGTGGCCGCGAACGTGCTGGTGGCACCGGTCGTCGCTCCGATCACCGTGGTGGGCTTTCTGACGGCCGTGACCGCCACCGCCAGCACCTCGCTCGCGGAGCTGATCGCGCAGTTGGTGTCGGCACCGCTGTGGTGGCTGATCACGGTGGCAGAGAGGGCCGCGTCGGTGCCGGGCGCGGGCGTCGTGGTCCCCGATGGCGTCGGGGGCGCAGCACTGGCAGCGTTCTCGACGACCGCGCTGCTGACGGCGTTGCGTTTCAGGGTGTTTCGATGGACGGCCGCGGCCGTGGCGATGGCGACACTCGCGATGTGGACGGCGCACGTTCTCTGGTGACCGCTCGGTCTTCGAGCGGATGCTCGCAGTGTCGGTCGCACATGGCACGATCATGGTCGTGACTTCGAGTGTGGCTCCTCTGCATCTGGTCCTCGGCGACGAGGAACTTCTGATGGATCGCGCGGTAGCCGCGATCGTGGCTCAGGTGCGTACGAATGCTGCGATTCCGGGGGAGGACCTGCCGGTCACGCGGTTGCGCACCGGTGATGCCAGTGCCCCGGAACTCGCCGAACTGCTCAGTCCCTCGCTGTTCGCCGAGGATCGTGTCGTGGTGCTCGAGGCCGCGGCCGAGGCAGGCAAGGACGCTGCTGCTCTGGTACTCGACGCCGCTACCGATCCGCCCGAGGGTGCAGTGGTCGTGGTCATGCACTCCGGCGGCGGCCGGGCCAAGGCGATGGTCGGTGCGCTGCAGAAATGCGGTGCTCAGGTGCACGAGTGCGCCAAGCTCACCAAGCCCGCCGAACGTATCGACTTCGTACGCGGAGAGTTCCGTACCGCCGACGTCCGGGTGAGCGGCGACGTGATCGAGGCGGTCGTCGAGTCGGTGGGCAACGAACTTCGTGAATTGGCGTCGGCCTGTTCGCAGTTGGTCTCCGATACCGGGGGCAAGGTCGATCTCGCCGCGGTGCGTCGGTACTACTCCGGCAAGGCCGAGGTGTCCGGGTTCGACGTCGCAGACAAGGCGGTGATCGGAGACCGAGCCGGCGCGCTGGAGGCTCTGCGGTGGGCCATGCACCGGGGCGTGGCGCACGTGTTGCTCGCCGATGCGTTGGCCGACGCCGTCCGCACGATCGCGCTGGTGGGTTCGGCGGGCCGCGGCGACCCCTTCCGCATGGCAGGGGAGTTGGGCATGCCGCCGTGGAAGATCAAGAAGGCGCAGGGTCAGGCGCGCGGGTGGAACGGTCGATCCATCGCCCAGGCGCTGCGTGTGGTGGCGCAGTTGAACGCCGACGTCAAGGGTCAGGCAGCGGACGCGGACTATGCAGTGGAGAAAGCGGTGGCCGAGGTCGCATCACTGGGCAGGTAGCGTCGACCGACCGCAGAGCGCAGGACAGGCACAGCGCAGGACAAGCCCTGCGCACTGGAAGTTCGGCGCACGAGAAAGCCCGCCGCGTCCTTCTCGGATGCGGCGGGCTCGATCGAGCTCAGAGAGGTATCAGAGCTTGTTGACTGCGAGAGCCAGTGCCGACTTCTTGTTGGCTGCCTGGTTCTTGTGGATGACGCCCTTGCTGGCGGCCTTGTCGAGCTTGCGGCCTGCATCGAGAAGAATCTCGGAAGCCTTGTCCTTGTCGCCCGCAGCCTGTGCCTCGCGGAACGAGCGGATGACGGTGCGAAGGGAGGACTTCACCGACTGGTTGCGCAGGCGTGCACGCTCGTTGGTGAGAATCCGCTTCTTCTGGGACTTGATATTGGCCACGCGTAAAATCCTTGTCGTCTTCGTCGGTATTCCGGTCAGGGCGATCCATGCTGGAATGCCCGAAGTCTGCTGCTGAGCGTTGGAGCCCTGCGCCGAAGATCGAGAATACCAGCACGATCGGCCAGAACCCAATCCGGACCGGGGTGACGATGCGTTTCAAGAAATTAACGCTTCTACCGCGCCTAACTCCTGTCTCTGTAGCAACATGGCCAGAATGAGTCCGCGATCGGCAACGCATGCCACCACCAAGGCCAAAGCGACCAAAACCAAGTCAGCGGATCGTGACGAACCCGAAGCCGACGGAGTGTTCGGCGGGTATTCCGACGTCGGAAAGTACAGTCTCGCCTTCGACGAGATGTTCGACGCCGACGGGCGCACCCGAACTCCGTACAAGGGCATCCACACCGCACTCGCCCCGGCGAACGCGGTGGACCTGGATGCGAGATCCGACGCGCTGGGACGAGCCTTCATCGACCAGGGCATCACCTTCTCTCTGTCCGGCCAGGAACGCCCCTTCCCGCTCGACCAGGTACCCCGTGTCATCGCGGCGGGCGAGTGGTCACGTCTCGAGCGCGGCATCAAGCAGCGCGTCAAAGCTCTCGAGATGTTCCTCGCCGACATCTACGGCGACCAGGAGATCCTGCGCGACGGAGTGGTACCCAAGCGGCTGGTGACCTCCTGCGAGCACTTCCACCGAGAGGCGGTCGGCATCACGCCGCCCAACGGTGTGCGTATCCACGTCGCGGGCATCGACCTCATTCGCGACGCGCAGGGCACGTTTCGTGTCCTCGAGGACAACCTCCGGTCACCGTCGGGCGTGTCCTACGTCATGGAGAACCGTCGCACCATGGCCCGGGTGTTCCCCGATCTGTTCGCCAGCCACCGCGTCCGCGCCGTCGGTGACTACGCCTCGCATCTGCTGCGGGCACTGCGCGCGTCGGCCGCCCTCAACGAGGCCGACCCGACCGTGGTGGTTCTCACTCCTGGCGTCGCCAACTCGGCGTACTTCGAGCACTCGCTGCTCGCGCGACTGATGGGCGTCGAGCTCGTCGAAGGACGCGACCTGTTCTGCCGAGACAACATCGTCTACATGCGCACCACCGAGGGCGAGCGTCAGGTCGACGTCATCTACCGACGCATCGACGACGACTACCTCGACCCCATGCAGTTCCGTCCCGACTCGGTGCTGGGAGTTGCAGGTCTGGTCAATGCCGCTCGGGCAGGCAACGTCGTCATCTCGAGCGCTGTCGGGAACGGCGTCGGCGACGACAAGCTCGTCTACACCTACGTGCCGACCATCATCGATTACTACATGGGCGAGAAGCCGCTGTTGGCCAACGTCGACACGTTCCGGTGCTGGCTCGACGACGAGTGCGAGGAAGTTCTCGACCGCATCGACGAACTGGTCATCAAGCCGGTGGAAGGCTCGGGCGGCTACGGCATCGTCTTCGGGCCCGACGCCTCGCCGAAGGAACTCGCCACGATCAGCAAGAAGGTTCGCGCGGATCCGCGCGGTTGGATCGCCCAGCCCGTCGTGCAGCTCTCGACGGTGCCGACCAAGATCGGCGATCGATTGGTACCGCGCCACGTCGACCTGCGGCCGTTCGCCGTCAACGACGGCGACGACGTCTGGGTGTTGCCCGGCGGCTTGACCCGGGTTGCGTTGCCGGAGGGATCCCTGGTGGTCAACTCGAGCCAGGGCGGCGGCAGCAAGGACACCTGGGTACTCGCCACCCGAACCTCTCTGGAGGAGCAGGAGCTCGCCGGCGAGGAGATCGTCAGCGTTCCACCGGAGTCGCCGATGGCCGAACAGGGCCCGGAGCTGACGATGGACCAGCAGATGAATCAGCAACAGCAACAACAGCAGCAGCAACAGCAGCAGCAACAGCAGGCAACGAACTCGGACTCGAACGGCGGTGGACAGTAAATGCTCGCGCGCAACGCAGAGTCGCTCTACTGGATCGGACGGTACGTCGAGAGAGCGGACGACACCGCCCGCATTCTCGACGTCACCGTCCACCAGCTTCTCGAGGACGCCACGGTCGATCCGGACCACACGTCGCGAGTGTTGTTGCGAGTGCTCGGCTTCAAGCACGAGCCGGACGTCTCGCTCGACGTGTGGTCGCTCACCGAGGTCGTCGCCTTCAGCCGGGACGGGTTGGGTTCGATCGTGGACTCACTGTCCAGCGCACGTGAGAACGCCCGTGGTGCACGAGAAGTCACGTCCAGTGAGATGTGGGAGTGCTTGAACACCACGTACAACGGTTTGAACGAGCGCATCAGGGCGTCCAAGCGCACCGGCCCGGCCGAGTTCTTCAGCTACATCGAGGAGCGCGCCGCGATGTTCGCCGGTCTCGCGGACTCCACCCTCAGTCACGACGACGGCTATCGCTTCCTCCTGCTCGGTCGCTCGGTCGAGCGCATCGACATGATCGTTCGGTTGTTGCTCTCGCGAGCCGGTGACCGGCCGTCGTCGCCGGCTTGGGTCACGGTGCTGCGCTCCGCCGGTGCTCACGACACCTACTTGCGCACCTACCGCGGCGCGCTCGACGCCCAGCGAGTTCTCGAATTCATGTTGCTGGACAGGCTCTTTCCGCGCTCGGTGTTCTACGCACTCAACGAGGCGGAACGTTCGCTCGATCAGCTCGACCATCAGCCCAACAGTCGAGTCGGTGCACGCGCCGAAGCGCAGCGCCTACTCGGCCGCGCTCGTAGCGAACTCGAATTCCTTCGTCCCGGTGAAATTCTCGACGATCTGCAGGAGCGCCTGCTCTCCCTGCAGGAAACCTGCCGTGAACTCGGTGACGCGATCTCCAAGCAGTATTTCCATGCAGCTCCGTGGGTTGCGTGGACGGACGCCGGCTCGGGAACATTCGAAGATCAACTGGAAGGTGAACTGTGAGCTGGCGTATGCGTGTCGTGCACACCACGGGCTATCAGTACGACGCACCGGTGACGTCGTCGTACAACGAGGCTCGGTTGACGCCGCGAAGTGACAACCGGCAGAACGTGATTCTGAACCGAGTCGAGACCGACCCGGTGACGCGTTCCTACCGCTACACCGACTACTGGGGCACAGCGGTGACGGCGTTCGACCTGCACGCACCGCACACCGAGCTCGAGGTCACCGGATCGTCGGTGGTCGAGACCGACCCCTTCGTCTACCCGGACGAGAACGCCTCCTGGGAGGAGCTCGCGAGCGAGCAGGTGATCGATCGCTTCAACGAGGTCCTCGACAACACCGAGTACGTGCCGAAGAACAGGCAACTGGCGTCGGTGGCGAAGAAGCTGTCCAAGGGCCTACCGCCGCAGGAATCGGTGGTGGAGATCGCCAACTGGGTCAACCAGGAGATGTCCTACGTGCCGGGGACCACCGGCGTGCACACCTCGGCCGTCGAGGCGTGGTCGGAGAAGAAGGGCGTCTGCCAGGACTACGCCCACTTGACGTTGTTGATGCTGCGCAGCATCGGCATCCCCAGCCGGTACGTCTCGGGCTACCTGCACCCGAAGAAGCAGGCCGCGATCGGTGCGACCGTCGAGGGCCAGAGCCACGCCTGGATCGAGGCGTGGACCGGCGCCTGGTGGGGTTACGACCCGACCAACGCGATCGCCGTCAACGAGCAGCACGTGTCGGTCGGACTCGGCCGTGACTATGCCGACGTGCCACCGCTGAAGGGCATCTTCTCCGGCGGCGGTTCGACGGCTCTCGACGTGGTCGTGGAAATCACCCGGTTGGCGTGAGCCCGATGCGCGTTGTGCGTCCTTCGCGGGACGCACAACGCGCGCGCATCAGTTCCAGCCGAAGTCGCGACGCAATCTGTTTGCGACGGAATCGAATTGGGGCTTGCTCAGAATCGCACCCTCGCGGCGGATGCCGTCCTCGGGCACATCGAGCACTCGATCCAGTCGAATCCAGCTCGGTCGGCCCTCGGCGTCCCAGGACCCGGACCCGATCGACTGCCAGTCACGGTCTCCGTCGCGGCTGCTCTGGCTCGACAACATCAGGCCGAGCAGGTCGTTGCCCTCGCGTCCGATGACCAGCACCGGGCGGTCCTTGCCCTGGCTGGCATCTTCCTCGTAGGTGACCCAGGTCCAGACGATCTCACCGGGGTCGGCCTTGCCGTCCAGGTCGGGGGAGTACTCGATGGTGCGGGCGCGCTGCGCTGTAGGTCTGGTCTGCGATGCCACCGGACGCCCCGGACGAGGTGCCGGAGCGGACGTGCGCGCGGCCGTTCCGCTGATCGCGTCCTTGCCCTTCTGCAGGGCTCCGGACTTCTGCAGTTGACGCAGCAGCCGAGGTCCCTCGCGCATCGCGATCTTGCCCAGTTCCTTGCCGAATCTGCTCCAGTTGCCAGCCATGCGGCGAGTGTAGCGATGCAGACGCTGCTGCTCATCGCCCGAACCGCGGCAACGTGAACACCCGACTCGGACAGCCGGGGACGGCGCACCGTTCTCGGCGTGGGACGATAGGGAAACCCGTTCGCTCATTTCGAACACGCCAGCCGAAGGATACGAGTGCCCAGCTTCGCCGACACGACGTTCACCGATCCGTCCAGGATCAGGAACTTCTGCATCATCGCCCACATCGACCACGGCAAGTCGACGCTGGCCGACCGGATGTTGCAGCTCACGGGCGTCGTCGACGACCGGTCGATGCGCGCTCAGTACCTCGACCGGATGGATATCGAGCGCGAGCGCGGCATCACCATCAAGGCGCAGAACGTCCGGCTCCCATGGGTCGTCGACGGTGAGGAGTTCGTGCTGCACCTCATCGACACGCCAGGCCACGTCGACTTCACCTACGAGGTGTCGCGCGCACTCGAGGCCTGCGAGGGTGCGGTGTTGCTCGTCGACGCCGCGCAGGGCATCGAGGCGCAGACGCTCGCGAACCTGTACCTGGCCCTGGACAAAGAGCTCACCATCATTCCGGTGCTCAACAAGATCGACCTGCCCGCTGCCGACCCGGATCGCTACGCCGCCGAGATCGCCCACATCATCGGCTGCGAGGCCGACGATGTGCTGCGCGTGTCCGGCAAGACCGGTGTGGGCGTGGAGGAACTGCTGAACGAGGTCGTCAAGCTGGTTCCGGCCCCGGTCGGCAATCCCGACGGCCCGGCCCGCGCGATGATCTTCGACTCGGTCTACGACACCTACCGCGGCGTCGTCACCTACGTCCGCGTCGTCGACGGTGCGCTGAACCCGCGCGAGAAGGTCACGATGATGTCGACCGGCTCGACGCACGAGCTGCTCGAGGTCGGGATCGTCTCTCCCGATCCGAAGGCCACCAAGGGCCTCGGCGTCGGCGAAGTGGGCTACCTCATCACCGGTGTGAAGGACGTCCGCCAGTCCAAGGTCGGCGATACCGTCACCACCTTCCGCAAGGGCGCGACCGAGCCGCTGACCGGCTACCGCGAACCCCGTCCGATGGTGTACTCGGGCCTCTACCCGCTCGACGGCTCGGATTACCCCGACCTGCGCGACGCACTCGAGAAGCTGCAACTCAACGACGCGGCCCTGACCTACGAGCCGGAGACCTCCGTCGCGCTGGGATTCGGCTTCCGCTGCGGCTTCCTCGGTCTGCTGCACATGGAGATCACCCGCGAGCGGCTCGAGCGGGAGTTCAACCTGGACCTGATCTCGACCTCGCCGAACGTGGTCTACCGCGTCGAAATGGAAGACGGTGCCGAACACATCGTCACCAACCCGTCGTACTGGCCCGAGGGCAAGGCGCGGGAAGTGTTCGAGCCGATGGTCAAGTGCACCATCATCTCGCCGAGCGAGTTCATCGGCTCCATCATGGAACTCTGCCAGGGACGACGCGGAGAACTCGGCGGTATGGACTACCTGTCCGAGACCCGAGTGGAGCTGCGCTACACCATCCCCATGGCGGAGATCATCTTCGACTTCTTCGACATCCTGAAGTCCCGGACGCGTGGATACGCCAGCCTCGACTACGAGGAGATCGGCGAGCAGAGCGGCGCGCTGGTGAAAGTCGACATCCTGCTGCAGGGTGAAGCCGTCGATGCGTTCTCGGCAATCGTGCACAAGGACGCTGCTGCCGCCTACGGCAACAAGATGACCACCAAGCTCAAGGAACTCATTCCGCGTCAGCAGTTCGAGGTACCGATCCAGGCCGCCATCGGCTCTCGCATCATCGCCCGCGAGAACATCCGCGCGATCCGCAAGGACGTGCTGGCCAAGTGCTACGGCGGTGACATCAGCCGTAAGCGCAAGCTGCTCGAGAAGCAGAAGGAAGGCAAGAAGCGGATGAAGACGATCGGTCGCGTCGAGGTGCCGCAGGAAGCCTTCGTCGCCGCTCTGTCCTCGGAATCCTCGTCGGACAAGCCGAAGAAGTAGAGCAGCTCCTGGTCGCCGGCAGCGACCTCACACCCTTTCTGCCGACTGCGCGCCCCCGCTCACCTCGGAGCAGGGGCGCGCAGTTGTCAGCAGGGGCGCGCGGTCCCCACCGAATCCGGTCACGAACGGCGCGCGAGTACATTTCGATACTGTGACGACCCCGATTCTGAAGCAGTTACGTGTTCCCGTCGTCGGTGCGCCGATGGCAGGCGGCCCGAGTACTCCCGAACTCGCCCGTGCAGTCTCGGAGGCGGGTGGGCTCGGCATGATCGCCGGTGCGTTGCTGACCCCCGACGCCTTTGCGGCGCAGATCGATTCGGTCCGCGATCTGCTGTTCGGAGTCAATCTCTTCCTGCCCGAGGAACCATCGGGTGCGGACGTGAAGTCCTATGCCGAGCACCTCGCGTCCTGGTTCGAGCGTTTCGACGCGGAGCCGGGACAGCTGGTCCGACGCGACGACTTCTACGCCGAGAAGTTCGCCTGGTTGCTCGCGCACCCGGTACCGCTGGTGTCGAGCACGTTCGCGACGTTCGACGCGGACGAAGTCGCGCAACTGCACGCCGTAGGAACAGAGGTGTGGGCCACCGTCGCCACCGCGTCGGACGCGTCGGTGGCCACCGCCAACGGTGTGGATGCTCTCGTGGTGCAGGGACCCGAAGCGGGCGGGCATCGCGGCACCTTCGACGGCTCGGCCCCCGACGAGCCGCTGACCGAACTGCTGACCGCGGTGCGTGAGATATCCGATCTACCGCGAATCGCCGCCGGCGGACTGATGGACGGCAACGACATTGCGCCACTGCTCGATTCGGGTGCCGCACATGCCGCGCAGCTCGGAACCGCGTTTCTGAACACACCCGAGGCCGGCACCAAGCCGGTGCATCGACAGCAACTGACGGTCGCTTCCGACACTGCAGTGACCAGGGCGTTCTCCGGCCGACCTGCGCGGGGGTTGGTGAACGAGTTCATGCGCGAGAACTCCGAGGCCGCACCACTGGCGTATCCCGATCTGCACTACCTGACCGCGCCGATGCGGGCGAAGGCCGCGGCTGCGGGTGATCCGTCCGGACTCTCGATGTGGGCCGGCACCGGTTTTCGCCGGGCACAGGCGAAGCCCGCGGCCGAGCTGATCGCCGAATGGGCGAGGCAACTCGGCCGCTGAGCCCTCCCGCTCAGGGGTTGGAGTGGGCGGGCTGGAAGTGCCCTGCCACCTGAGCTTCCTCGGCGCGGATGACGTGCACCACCGCGTTGATCAACGCGAGATGGGTGAACGCCTGCGGGAAGTTGCCGAGATGACGGCCGGTGCGATGGTCGATCTCCTCGGCGTAGAGCTTGAGTGGGCTCGCATACCCGAGCAGACGCTCGCAGAGGTGCTTGGCGCGAGGAAGTTCGCCGATCTCGACCAGCGCCGACACGAGCCAGAAGGAGCAGATCGTGAACGTCCCTTCCTCGCCCGCCAGACCGTCGTCGGTGGTGTCGGTTCGGTAGCGCAGGACCAGGCCGTCCTCGGTCAACTCGTCGGCGATGGCCAGCACAGTCGCACGAATGCGTTCGTCCTCGGCAGGCAGGAACCGAAGCAGCGGAGCCAGCAGCAGTGACGCATCCAGCGACGGGTCACCGTAGCGCTGAGTGAGAACACCCCGAGAGTCGGTGCCGTTCTCGAGAATGTCCGCCTTGATCTCGTCGGCGATCTCGTTCCACTTGGCCGAATACTCCGTCTCGCCGTGGATGTCGGCGAGCTTGGCACCTCGGTCGAGCGCAACCCAGCACATGAGCTTCGACGAGGTGAAGTGCTGCGGTTCACCGCGCACCTCCCAGATGCCGCGATCGGGCTTGCGCCAGTTGGCGATCGCCTCCTCCACCTGCCGCCTGAGCAGGGGCCACAGGAATTCGGGGACGTGCTCGCGCGACTTGACATGCAGGTACACCGAATCGAGCATCGTGCCCCAGATGTCGTGCTGCTCCTGGTCGTAGGCTCCGTTGCCGATACGTACCGGACGTGCGCCGTCGTATCCGGACAGGTGCGGCAGTTCACTCTCGTCGAGCGTCTTCTCGCCGCCGATGCCGTACATGACCTGGAGGGGATTGACCTCGCCGTTCGCCGTTGTCGCCACGTCGGACATGAACGCGAAGAAGTCGTTGGCCTCGCGGTCGAGTCCGAGTGTGTACAGGCCCCACAGCGCGAACGTCGAATCACGCACCCATGTGTAGCGATAGTCCCAGTTACGTTCTCCACCAGGGGTTTCCGGAAGCGACGTGGTCGACGCAGCCAGCAGGGCACCGGTGGGGGCGTAGGTCAGACCCTTGAGTGTCAGGGCGCTGCGCTGCAGGTAGCCCCGCCACGGGTGATCGGGGAATCGGCCGATCGTGATCCACTGCCGCCAGCATTCGGAGGTGCGCCACATCTTGTCCGCGGCTTCGTCGAACGTCTGCGGCGCAGGCAGATCCGACCACGAGAGAGCAACGAAGACGTTGTCGCCCTCCGTCATTCGGGTGCGGGCGCGGGCTTCGCGCCCTTCGATGCCGATGCGGAGGTTGGTGGTCAGCTTCAACGTGGGCTGATCACCGCCCGCGCTGGCCTCGCAGGTGGCGGTGGTTTCCTCGTACACCTTGCCGGTGTACTCCCACTTCGCGGGCGCGCGGTGGTAGTCGAAGGCCGGCTCGCAGCTCATCTCGAGTTCGACCGTTCCGCTGACGCACTTGATGGTGCGCAGCAGGATGTGCTCGGCGTCCCAGTCGCTCGGTGCGCGCTTGTGAGTACGAGAGCGCTGGTCGGTGTTGTGCCACGGTCCCATGACGAGTGCATCGCGCACCACGAGCCAGCCGGTTTCGGTCTGCCACGTCGTCTCGACGATCAGGCCACCGGGCAGGTATCGCCGCGCTGCGGGCACCGATTGACCGTACGGCCCGACCCGGAAGTGTCCCGCACTGCGATCGAGGACCGCGCCGAAGATACTGGGGGAGTCAGGGCGAGGCACGCACATCCACTCGACCGATCCGTTGCGAGCGATCAGACAGGTCGTCTCGCAGTCCGAGAGGAACGCGTAGTCGTCGATCGGCGGAAAGGCACTGCGATAGGACGTCAGGGTGGACACCGGTGCGTCGGTGCTGCCCAACGCTCCCTGAACTTCGACCCCGCCCAGACCTGGATGCCCCGACCCCATGGCGGGCTCGTCGGCCACCGGGGGCACTGGCGAAACATCTTCGTATGCCGTCATGGCGTAATCATCGACCGATCCACGGCATGCGTCCACTGCTGGTCGTCGGTCGGCGTGGCGTGAGAGCGGAACGAGCTGGTTTAAGCTGCGAGGGTGGAATCGATCGCACGCTGGTGGGACGGCGTCGAACTGTGGGTGACGGGTTTGCCGTTCGTGCCACAGTCGATAGTCGTGCTGCTGGTCATCGTGCCTACCGCGTTCCTGCTGGCACGTGTCTTCGATCGCGTGCTCGCGGTGGTTCTGCACCTGCTCGGGCGTGATGCACGGGCTGCTCGCGACGCGGAGCTGACGGGTGCGACCACCACTACGACGAAGGATGGACAGTAATGCCTCGGTCTCGGGTCACGTTGGCGCTCATCGCGCTCCTGGTGCTGGTTGTCATCGCCTGGTTGCTGACTCGCTAGCCGATTAGAGTCGGTCCGGATCCTCTGCTAGATTCCTGACCGTGTCTTCTGCCGCCGAGTACCGCGTCCGCCATCAGTTGGCGTTGATTGCTGTCGGCATCCTGGCAGTCGCCGATATCGACTGTTGTTGATTTCTTCCTTCGTCGAATCGGTTCCGTCGATCCGTTGCCCGCGTGCCTGCATCTCGCGGTCGGGTTCGTGGCGAATCCTCTGTGGTTCACGGTGATCTCGCGATGGCACGCGGACACGGTGGTGCTCCGGTTCGACTTCGGCCATGTCGACTTCTGCCCAGCTCGCATTCACTGCACATCATCACGAAAGGTCCTCTCTCGATGAGGCACAACTCTCGCTACCTACTGACCACCTTCGCGGCCGTGGGAACCCTTCTCCTCACTGCATGCGGGGGTGGATCGAGTGACGTCGTCGGCGGTGAGCCGGACACCGCCAGCGGTCCCGCATTGACTCTCGTAGGGTACGCCGTACCCAAGAACGGTTGGGACGCAATCGGTCCGGCGTTCGCAGCCACCGAGGACGGCGAGGGCACGGCGATCAACGCCGACTACGGCGCATCGGGCAATCAGTCTCGCAAGGTGGCCGACGGCGCACCCGCCGATATCGTCAATTTCTCGGTCGAACCTGACATCACCCGTCTGGTGCAGGCGGGCAAGGTCGACGAGGACTGGAACCAGAATGCCTACGGCGGAGTGCCGTTCGGCTCCGTGGTGACCATCGTCGTGCGCGAGGGCAACCCCAAGAACATTCGTACCTGGGACGATCTGATCAAGCCGGACGTTCAGGTGATCAGCCCCAGCCCGCTCAGCTCGGGCTCGGCCAAGTGGAACCTGCTCGCCCCGTACGCGGCGAAGAGCAACGGCGGCCAGGACAGGCAGGCCGGTCTCGATTTCGTTCGCACCCTCGTCGCCGATCACTTCCCGGTTCAGCCCGAATCCGGCCGCGCCGCAACCGAAGCCTTCCTGCAGGGCCAGGGTGATGCGTTGCTCAGCTACGAAAACGAGGCGCTGCTCATCGAGGAGCAGGGACAGAACGTCGAGCACGTGGACGTTCCCGTCACGTTCCGCATCGACAATCCAGTGGCCGTGATCAACAGCAGTGCCAACCTCGACCGCGCCAATGCGCTGAACGATTTCATCTACACCGACGAGGGGCAGAAGATCTGGGCGGAGTCGGGCTTCCGACCGACGAACCCCGACATCGCGTCGGAGTACTCCGACAAGTTCTTCACCCCCGAACAGCTGTACACCATCGATGATCTCGGTGGTTGGACCCAGGTGGATGCCGATCTGTTCGGTGACAGCGGTGCGATCACGACGATCTATCAGGAAAGTACTCGGTAGCGATCGATGTCATCTTCGACCACCGAAGCCGCAGCTGCGGGTTCGACCGTCTCGCCCGGCACGAGACCACGGTTTCGTGCCGGGCGGGAAGGCCGAAAGTTCAGGGGTCCGGGATCGGTGGGGCCGTTCGGCCTCGGAGTCGCCGTGTTGTGGCTCAGCGTGATCGTGCTGCTTCCGTTGGCAGCATTGACGGTTCAGTCGTTCGACGGCGGTCTGGCCGGCTTCTGGGATGCGGTCACCGTGCCGCGTGCACTGGCCACGTTCAAGGTCACCCTCCTGGTGTCCGTCGCAGCGGCGGTGATCAATCTGTTCCTGGGAACCCTCATCGCGTGGGTCCTGGTGCGGGACGAATTCCCGGGTAAGCGATTCGTCAACGCCCTGATCGATCTGCCGTTCGCGCTGCCGACCATCGTGGCCAGCCTGGTGTTGCTGTCTCTCTACGGACCGGCGAGTCCGATCGGATTGGTGTTCAACGCAACCAAGCCCGCGGTGATCGTCGCGCTGCTGTTCGTGACGTTGCCGTTCGTGGTGCGTGCGGTGCAACCGGTGCTGATCGAGCTGGACAAGGACGTCGAGGAGGCGGCCGCCTCACTGGGTGCGAACAACTGGACCATCTTCCGACGCATCGTGCTGCCGGTGCTGTTGCCCGCCGTGCTGTCGGGAGGAGGTCTCGCGTTCGCCCGAGCGATCGGCGAATTCGGATCGGTGGTGCTCATCGGAGGCAACATCCCGAACGACACGCAGGTGGCGTCGCAGTACATCCGCGAACTCATCGAATACGACCGGCCCACCGATGCCGCCGCGATCTCGGTGGTGCTGTTGGCGATCGCGTTCGCAGTGTTGTTCGTACTTCGCGTGGTGGGCAATCGCCTGGCCCGACGTGAGGAGCAGATCTCGTGAAAATCGGCCTGCCGATCAAGTTGACGCTGCGCACCGTGGCTCTGCTCTACCTCGCCGTTCTGGTGCTGTTCCCCCTCGGGGCAATTCTCTATCGCACCTTCGAGAACGGCGTGGTGACGTTCTTCGAGCAGATCACCACGCCTGCAGCTCAATCCGCCCTGCAGTTGTCTCTGCTCATCGTCGCGATAGTGGTTCCGATCAACATCGTGTTCGGCGTGATCACTGCATTGGCGCTCGTGCGAGGACGGTTCCGCGGCAAGGGCGTACTCGAAGCCGTCGTCGATCTTCCGTTCGCGGTGTCGCCGATCATCACGGGCGTTGCGCTGATCCTGTTGTGGGGAGCCAACGGATGGTTCGGTGGCGTCGAGAGCCTCGGCTTCAAGGTCATCTTCGCACTTCCCGGCATGGTCATCGCGACGATCTTCGTCACGCTTCCGTTCGTCGTGCGCGAGGTCGAACCCGTGCTCTACGAGATCGGTGAGGAGCAGGAAGAGGCCGCCTCGACGCTGGGTGCGTCGTCGTGGCAGACGTTCTGGCGCATCACTCTTCCGGCGATCCGGTGGGGCCTGACCTACGGTGTCGTACTCACCGTCGCGCGTTCGCTCGGCGAGTTCGGTGCCGTCATCATGGTCTCGACCAACCTGCCCGGCATCTCTCAAACACTGACGCTGCTGGTCAATTCACGATACGAGGACTTCAACCAACAGGGCGCGTACGCCGCGTCCACACTGCTCATGGCGATCGCCGTCATCGTGCTGCTGTTGATGACTGCCCTCGACAAGAAGAGGACGAAACAATGACCGAGGCATCCCCCGAGATCGAGATCTCCGTCGTTGGCGGCAACAAGCACTACGGCGATTTCGCCGCGCTCGACAACGTCAGCATCGACATTCCCAAGGGATCGCTGACGGCGCTGCTCGGACCCAGTGGTTCGGGCAAGTCCACTCTGCTCCGCTCCATCGCCGGACTCGAGCAGCTCGACTCCGGTCGAGTGGTGCTCGCAGGCCAGGACGTGACGTGGGTGAGTCCGCAGCGCCGCGAGATCGGATTCGTCTTCCAGCACTACGCGGCGTTCAAACACCTGACGGTGCGTGACAACGTCGCGTTCGGCCTTCAGATTCGCAAGCGGCCCAAGGCCGAGATCGCCAAGAAGGTCGACGAGTTGCTCGAGATCGTCGGGCTGGCCGGTTTCCAGACCCGCTACCCGGCGCAGCTGTCCGGTGGACAACGCCAGCGCATGGCACTGGCTCGCGCTCTCGCCGTCGACCCGCAGGTGCTGCTGCTCGACGAGCCCTTCGGCGCGCTCGACGCGAAGGTGCGTGCCGATCTGCGGACGTGGCTGCGTCGGCTGCACGACGAGGTCCACGTCACCACCGTGCTGGTGACCCACGATCAGGAGGAGGCGCTCGACGTCGCCGATCGGATCGCGGTGCTGAACAAGGGCAGAATCGAACAGGTCGGCACCCCGGAGGATCTCTACGATCGCCCGGCCAACAACTTCGTGATGTCGTTCCTCGGTCAGGTGGCCAGGCTCAACGGACTTCTGGTGCGGCCGCACGACATTCGCGTCGGACGCGACCCGTCGTTGGCGCAGGCTCAGGCGAGCGGGACGGCCGAATCGGCCGGTGTGACGCGTGCCGTCGTCGAGCGGGTGGTGCACCTCGGCTTCGAGGTGAAGGTCGAATTGAAGAACGCGGCCACCGGTGAACTGTTCGCGGCCCAGATCACCCGCGGAGACAGCGAGGCTCTCGGCCTTCGCGAGGGCGAGACCGTCTACGTACGAGCCACCCGTGTGCCCACGATCGCCGACGCCACCGACTCGCGTGCGACGGTGGAGTCGTAGCGGCGCGACGCCAGTTCGGCCACGGCCGGGTGCGCGCCGATGACCTCGGCGTGCACCACGTTCGGTAGGCCTGCCACCGACGCTTCGATCCGGTCGGTGAGCAGTCCCGGGGCCAGGAACCAGGGTGCCACGACGATGCGGTCGGCTCCCAGTGCGCGCAGCTGTGTGATCGCGTCGGTGGGGGACGGGGAGACCGACGTGGCGAAGCAGGTCACGGCTCCGGCCCAGTGCGTTCCGGCGACCAGCTTCTGTGCGATCACACGGGTGCGCTGATTCGCCGGCGCCACCGAGGAGCCGACGGCGGCCAGGGCGATGCCGACCGTCGAATCGGAGACTCCGACACCGGTATCGGCGATCCGATCACGGACCGCCTCGATGAGGAGTCGGTCGTCTCCCAGAACCTCGGCCTGCCTGATCGACACGAGAGGGTGTCGCGTCCTCGCTGCGTCCAACAGCTCGGGCAGATCGACTTTCGCGTGGAAAGCCTTGCCCAGCAACATCGGAACGGCGACGATGCGGCTGTGACCGGCAGCGGCCAGGTCGTCGACCACTTGATCGACGCGGGGCTCGGAAAGATCGAGAAACGCGACACGCACGTCCAGGTCCGGTCGCCGCCGACGCAGGACGTCGACGGCGCGGTGGACCGCTGCGCTCGAACGCGGGTCACGGCTGCCGTGGGCAACCGCGATCAGTGCGCTCACGCCGGAACTGCCGACCCCAGCTCGACGGCAGCCAGAGCGTTACCCACGAGTCCGGCAGCCAACGTGTTGCCACCGGCCGGATCGATCAGCAGGAAGCTGCCCGTGTGCCTGTTGACGGCGTAGTCGTCCGCCACGATCGGCTCGGCGACGCGCACGGAGATGCGGCCGATCTCGTTGAGCTCCAACGACTCCGGTCCTTCGTGCGCGATGAGCTCCTGCTCGTCGAACCGTTCGACCAGTGTTCCGACGATGGCCTGGGTGGTGCGAGTGCCGTGCTTGAGCAACAGACGAGCACCCGGGCGAAGCGGCTTCTCGGCGAGCCAGCACACAGTGGCCTCGAAGTCGCCGATCGGCTCGGGCGCATCCTGTGGTGAGGCGATGGTGTCGCCGCGGGAGACGTCGACGTCGTCGGCCAGGACGAGGGTGACGCTGCGTCCGGCATGAGCGGTACGCAACTCGCCGTCGGCGGTGTCGATGCGCTCGACTGTGGTTCGGGTGCCGGAGGGCAGGATGACGACCTCGTCGCCGACGTCGACGGAGCCCGCTGCGACCTGCCCTGCGTATCCGCGATAATCCGGGAATTCCGCGGTGCGGGGCCGGATCACGTATTGCACGGGGAAACGTAGACCGACCCGGTGCGGTTCGGCATCGACCGGAACCGACTCGAGGTGCTCGATGAGGGTCGGACCGTCGTAGTACGGGGTCTTGTCGGACTTCACCGCGACGTTGTCGCCGTGCAGTGCGGACACCGGGATCTCGATGACGTCCTCGCTGGACCACCCGAGCGAGGAGGTCAGCGAGTTGAACTCGGCCGAGATCTCGGCGAACACGGTTGCTGGGTCCTCGACCAGATCGATCTTGTTGACCGCGAGCACCAGGCGCGGAACGCCGAGCAGGGCGAGAACCGCTGCGTGCCTACGAGTCTGGGTGATGACACCCTTTCGGGCATCGACCAGAAGGATGACCAGCTGAGCCGTCGACGCGCCGGAGACGGTGTTGCGGGTGTACTGCACGTGGCCGGGGGTATCGGCGAGCACGAAGGAGCGGTGCGGCGTCGCGAAGTAGCGGTAGGCGACGTCGATGGTGATGCCCTGTTCGCGCTCGGCGCGTAGGCCGTCGACGAGCAGCGACAGGTCCGGTGTCGCCAGTCCCTTGTCCACCGAGGCCCGTGTGACGGCATCGATCTGGTCTGCCAGAACGGATTTGGTGTCGTACAACAGCCGTCCGACGAGGGTCGACTTACCGTCGTCGACGCTACCTGCGGTGGCGAGGCGAAGAAGTTGCGTTCCCGTGCTGCTCATCAGAAGTATCCTTCTCGTTTGCGATCTTCCATGGCAGCCTCGGAGACGCGGTCGTCTCCGCGGGTGGCTCCGCGTTCGGTCAGTCGTGACGCCGCTACTTCGGCGAGGATTGCCTGGTTGTCGGCGGCCTCGGACAGCACGGCACCGGTGGTGGATCCGTCGCCGACGGTGCGGTAGCGCACCGACAGGGTCTGCAGCTCTTCGCCCTCGGCCGGTCCGCCCCAGACGCCGGGCGTCATCCACATGCCGTCGCGCTGATACACCGGGCGCTGGTGGGCGTAGTAGATGCTGGCCAACTCCACATCGTCACGGGCGATGTAGCGCCAGATATCGAGTTCGGTGAAGTTGCTGAGCGGGAACACACGCACCTGCTCGCCGGGAGAGTGCTTGCCGTTGTACAGGTTCCACAGTTCGGGGCGCTGCTTCTTGGGCTCCCATTGGCCGAATGCGTTGCGCAGCGAGAAGATTCGTTCCTTGGCGCGGGCGCGTTCCTCGTCGCGTCGAGCACCACCGAACACGGCATCGAACCGGTTCTCGGAGATCGCGTCGAGAAGAGGCACGGTCTGCAGCGGGTTGCGGATGCCGTCGGGACGCTCGGTGAGGCGTCCGTCGGCGAGGTACTCCTCGACGCTGGCCACGTGCAGGCGCAGGTTGTACTTGGCGACCACGTGATCGCGGAAGTCCAGCACCTCCTGCAGGTTGTGGCCGGTGTCGACGTGGAGCAGCGCGAACGGCAGGGGAGCGGGCCAGAACGCCTTGATCGCCAGGTGCAGCAGAACGGTCGAGTCCTTGCCGCCGGAGAACAGGATGACGGGGCGCTCGAACTCGCCCGCCACCTCGCGGAAGATGTGGATGGCCTCGGATTCGAGTGCGTCGAGGGTGTCGAACCGATCTGCATCGAGATGGGTTCGACCGACGGTTGCCGAGGTGAGGTCGAGTGTCATGAGGCGTGCAACCCACATTCGGTCTTGGCCTTGCCGGCCCAACGACCGCTGCGCGGGTCGGCTCCGGGGGCAGGTTTGACGGTGCACGGTGCGCACCCGATGGACGGATAGCCCTCGTCGACGAGGGGATTGACCAGAATCGAATGCTCGTCGATGTAGGCCTGCGTCTGCTCGTCCGACCATGGTGCGATCGGGTTGATCTTGACCAGGCCGAAGGCGTCGTCGAACGAGATCAGCGGAGCGTTGGCACGGGTGGGGGCCTCCACTCGCCGGATACCGGTGACCCAGGCGCTGTAGTTCGCCAGTTCCTTCTTCAAGGGTGCGACCTTGCGCATCGCGCAGCACCGGTTGGGCTCGCGGGCGAACAGGTCCTTGCCCTCGATCGAATCCTGTTCGGCGACAGTCTTCTCGGCGCGGGCATTGACGACGTTGACGCCGTAGACGGCCTCGACGGCGTCACGCGTTCCGATGGTCTCGGCGAAGTGGTAGCCGGTGTCGAGGAACAGCACGTCCACACCCGGGTGAACCTGTGCAGCGAGGTGAACGAGAACCCCATCCTGCATGTTGGAGGCAACGATGAAGTCGTTACCGAAGGTGTCCTCGGTCCACTGCAGCAGTTCCAGTGGGCTCGCCCCGTCGAGTTCGCGGGCACCGCGCTCGGCGATGTCCTTCAGTTCCTCCACCGTCAAATTCAGCCTGGTACTCATCGCAAATCCGCCTCGTCTGCTCGCACGGCCCACTGAGCGAACCGTTCGCCGTCCTCGCGGTGCTTGTCGAAATTGCGCACCACTCTGTCGATGTAATCTCCCAGCTCGGAGCTGTTCACCTTGTGCTGGCGCAACTTTCGGCCGAACGCACTGTCCAGACCGAGGCTGCCTCCGAGATGAACCTGGAAACCCTCGATCTGATTCCCGGCTCCGTCGTCGACCAACTGCCCCTTGAAGCCGATGTCCGCGATCTGCGACCGCGCGCACGAGTTGGGGCAGCCGTTGATGTTGATCGTGATCGGAACATCGAGTCGACTGTTGATGTCGGACAGGCGCTCTTCGAGCTCCGGCACCAGAACCTGTGAACGCTTGCGGGTTTCGGCGAACGAGAGCTTGCAGAACTCGATGCCGCTGCAGGCCATCAGGTTCTTGCGCCAGTGCGACGGCCGGGCAGGAAGGCCCAGCGCATCGAGATCGGAGATCAGCTGTTCGAGCGTCTCGTCGGGAACGTCGAGCACGATCAGCTTCTGGTACGGCGTGAATCGCACGCGATCCGATCCGGCCTTCTCGGCAGCGTCGGCGACGGCGGCGAGGACAGTGCCCGAGACACGCCCCGCGATGGGTGCCACGCCGACGGCGTTGAGGCCGTTCTTGAGCTTCTGGATGCCGACGTGGTCGCGGGGCCGAGCGGGCTTCTCGGGAGCCGGGCCGTCGATGAGCTTGCGGTGCAGGTACTCGTCTTCGAGGACCTGGCGGAACTTCTCGATGCCCCAGTCCTTGATGAGGAACTTCAGGCGCGCCTTGGTGCGAAGCCGGCGGTATCCGTAGTCGCGGAAGATCGAGACGACGCCCTCCCACACATCGGGAACGTCCTCGAGCGGGACCCAGACGCCGACGCGCTGCGCGAGCATGGGGTTGGTGGACAGTCCGCCGCCGACCCACAGGTCCAGACCCGGTCCGTGCTCGGGATGCACCACGCCGACGAAGGCGCAGTCGTTGATCTCGTGCACCACGTCCTGCAGGCCGGAGATCGCCGTCTTGAACTTGCGCGGCAGATTGGAGTACTCGGGCTTGCCGATGTAGCGCTCGACGATCTCGTCGATGGCGGAGGTGGGGTCGAGGATCTCGTCGACGGCCTCGCCTGCGAGCGGGGAGCCGAGAACGACACGGGGGCAGTCGCCGCACGCTTCGGTGGTCTTCAGGCCGACCGCTTCGATTCGACGCCAGATCTCGGGGACGTTCTCCACCTCGATCCAGTGGAACTGCACGTTCTCCCGATCGGAGAGGTCGGCGGTGTCGCGGCCGAAGTCCTGGGAGATCTGCGCCAGTGTGCGAAGCTGCTCGAGATTCAGCGCGCCCGCGTCGCAGCGAATGCGCATCATGAAGTACTTGGCCTCGAGCAGATCGATGTTGTCGTCACCGGTGAACGTGCCGTCGTAGCCCTGTTCGCGCTGGGTGTAGAGGCCCCACCACCGGAAACGGCCGCGAAGATCGCCCTTGTCGATGCTGTCGAAACCCTGCTTGGAGTAGATGTTCTCGATGCGGGCGCGCACGTTGAGCGGGTTGTCGTCCTTCTTGGACTGCTCGTTGGCGTTCAGTGGCTCCCGGTAACCCAGTGCCCACTGACCCTCGGCCCGACGCTTGGTCGGCCGCGGCGTGCGCTCCCGTGGTGTGGCGGGGACAGCGTCGGTGGTCGCGTCGCTGGTCGACGACATGCATTGCTCCTGCATCTTTGTGCTGGCCGGTAACCGGGACGAAACCGCGGACATCTGCGCTTTCGACGACAGCGGGAAACCGGTGGATCGAATGGACGTGCTCGAAGGAGGGCTGGTCAGCAGCCGGTCGTGTGTCGACACGACGCGCTGCAGACACGGCCGAGATCGACGTGGCGGCGCGCCACGAGTCGAATTCCTGAGTCGGTCACGGGAGCCATTGTGCCACGTCATCGCGGCGACGGACGACGGCGGCAGCTATTTACCCCGATTTCGGGGTAAATAGGCTGGCAGGGCGAGTGGGATCGGGTGGGCCTGGACTCTGGGACACTGGAGGGCGTGAATACCGTCCTACCCGTCCCGTCCACCTTCGAGCTGCCGACCGAGGCATTCGACGGGGTGGGGGACCGCGCATTCGGGATCTACGTGCACGTCCCGTTCTGCGCCACTCGATGTGGGTACTGCGACTTCAACACCTACACGGCCGGTGAACTGGGAACGTCGGCGTCACCGCAGTCCTGGTTGGAGGGCCTGCGACGTGAGTTGGACATCGCTGCCGGGCTGATCCGGGCCGGTACGGGCCGCGTTCCGACGGCAGACACCGTCTTCGTCGGCGGTGGCACGCCGTCATTGCTCGGGGGCGACGGGTTGGCCGACGTCCTGGGGGCGGTGCGGTCCAGCTTCGGCCTGACCGACGGCGGCGAGGTGACCACGGAATCCAACCCCGAATCGACGTCGCCTCGATTCTTCGTCCGGCTCCGTGATGCGGGCTTCACTCGTATCTCGCTCGGAATGCAGTCCGCTGCGCCACACGTGCTCGCCGTGCTCGATCGCACGCACACGCCCGGTCGCGCGGTCGCCGCAGCCAAGGAAGCACGTGCGGCGGGATTCGAGCACGTCAATCTCGACCTCATCTACGGCACCCCGGGCGAGCGTGACAGTGACCTGGACCAGTCTCTCGCCGCGGTTCTCGACGCCGGTGTCGACCACGTCTCGGCCTACGCGCTGATCGTCGAGGACGGCACCGCCATGGCCCGCAAGGTTCGTCGAGGTGAGCTGCCTGCCCCCGACGACGACGTACTGGCGAGCCGATACGAGCGCATCGACACGGCGTTGAGCGCCGCAGGCCTGTCCTGGTACGAGGTGTCGAACTGGGCCACCGACGCCGCAGCGCAGTGCCGCCACAACATCGGCTACTGGGACGGCGGCGACTGGTGGGGCGCGGGACCCGGTGCACACAGTCACATCGGCGGCACCCGGTTCTGGAACGTCAAGCACCCGGCCGCATACTCCGATCGCCTCGCCGCAGGTCACCTACCGGTGCTGGGCAGCGAACTGCTCAGCGCCGAGGATCGACACCTCGAGGAGCTGATGTTGACCGTGCGGCTCCGCTCGGGAGTGCCGAGAACTCTGCTGGGGCCGGCAGAGCGCGTCGCTGCCGAGCAGACCGTCGCGGACGGGTTGATGGTGGCCCGGGGTGACCATCTCGTGCTGACCGACCGGGGCAGATTGCTGGCCGACGCGGTGGTGCGCACCATCGCAGCCGCCTGAAAAACCTGGCTCAGGCTCCGAGGGCGTCGTAGTCGAACACCCTGGCGTGCAACACAGTTCGATTTCTCAGTGCCGCACGCACAGCGCGGTGCAAGCCGTCCTCGAGATAGATGACGCCGCGGAACTGCACCGCGTGGGGAAACAGATCGCCGTAGAAGGTGGAGTCCTCGGACAGCAATCTGTCCAGCTCGAGCACCTTGGTGGTGGTGACGATCTCGTCCAGGCGGAGCTGGCGCGGCGGGATTCTCGACCAGTCTCGGATGGACAGGCCGTGCTCGGGGTACGGCTTTCCGTCACGAACACCCTTGAAGATCATCGCGAGCCTCGAGCCGCTGGACCGAATCGAAAGAACGTTTCCACTCGGACCACAGTAAGGCCTTGCACGAGCATGTGTTCGCCGGCTACTAGACTCGAGCGACGATTGGAAACGAGAACGGAGGTGGGCACCGATGTCGAGCACCGACGACAGGCGGTTCGAGGTTCTACGAGCGATCGTGGCGGACTACGTGTCCACCCAGGAACCCGTCGGTTCGCGTGCGCTGGTCGAGCGCCACAACCTGGGAGTGTCCAGTGCAACGGTGCGCAACGACATGGCTGTGCTCGAGGCCGAGGGCTACATCGCCCAGCCGCACACCAGCTCCGGTCGGGTGCCGACCGACAAGGGCTATCGGCAGTTCGTCGACCGGATAGCCGACGTCAAGCCACTGTCTGCTGCCGAACGTCGCGCCATCCTGGAGTTTCTCGAGAACGGCGTCGACCTGGACGACGTGTTGCGACGCGGCGTTCGATTACTGGCCCAGTTGACCCGCCAGGTGGCCGTGGTGCAGTACCCCACGCTGTCGGCGTCCTCGGTGCGCCACCTGGAAGTGGTGGCGCTCACCCCGGCCCGGCTGCTGCTGGTGCTCATCACCGACTCCGGTCGAGTCGATCAGCGCATCGTCGAACTCGGTGACGTGATCGACGACGAGAACTTGGCTCAGCTGCGGCGTCTCCTCGGTGGTGCGCTGGAAGGCAAGCGGCTGGCGGCGGCGTCGGCTGCGGTGGCCGAACTCGCCGAGAACGCCCCGCCCGCGCTGCGCGACGCGATGATTCGATCGGCAACGGTGCTGGTGGAATCACTCGTCGAGCACCCCGAGGAACGCCTGGTACTCGGCGGCACGGCGAACCTGACGCGCAACGCCGCGGACTTCGCGGGCGACGCGGGGTTTCCCGGGTCGCTCAGAGCGGTACTCGAGGCACTGGAAGAGCAAGTGGTGGTGCTCAAGCTGCTCGCCGTGACACAGGACACCCGAACGGTGACGGTGCGGATCGGCGAGGAAACGCAGGTCGAGGAGATGCGCGGAACGTCGGTGATTTCCACCGGGTACGGGTCGGCTGGCATGGTCCTCGGAGGAATGGGTGTTCTCGGGCCGACCCGAATGGACTACCCAGGAACAATCGCGTCGGTCGCCGCGGTTGCCAGGTACATCGGCGAGGTCCTGGCCGAACGCTGACGACGAGCGAGAACCGATCGAACGACGGCCGCGGGGGCGCGGGCGGCCGCACACAGCACTATCGAACGAGATTCATCTTCTAGGACGAAAGAGACGACGTGGCACGGGATTATTACGGGACTTTGGGCGTCGGCCAGCAGGCGACGGACCAGGAGATCAAGCGCGCCTACCGCAAACTGGCGCGGGAACTGCACCCGGACGTCAACCCGGACGAGGCCGCGCAGGCACGGTTCAAGGACATCTCCACCGCATACGAGGTGCTCTCGGATCCGGAGAAGCGTCGCATCGTCGACCTCGGCGGCGACCCGCTCCAGCAGGGCGGCGGAGGCGGCGGTGGTGGCTTCGGTGGAGCCGGATTCGGCGGCGGCCTCGGGGACGTGTTCGAAGCGTTCTTCGGTGGCGGCGCGGGCGGCTCCCAGCGCGGGCCCAAGGGCCGTGTGCAGCCGGGCGCGGACTCGCTGCTGCGTACCAAGCTCACCCTCGACGAGTGCGCCACCGGCGTGACCAAGCACATCACCGTCGACACGGCGATCCTGTGCGACCTGTGCACGGGCTCGGGCACCAACGGCGACTCCAAGCCGGTCCGCTGCGAAACCTGCGGAGGTGCCGGTGAAGTGCAGTCGGTACAGCGCTCGTTCCTCGGCCAGGTCATGACCAGCCGTCCGTGCCCCACCTGCCGCGGCGCGGGCGAGACCATCCCCGACCCCTGCCGCAAGTGCGGCGGCGACGGTCGCGTCCGGTCGCGTCGCGACATCTCGGTCAAGGTGCCGGTCGGCGTGAGCAACGGTATGCGGATCCGACTGGCCTCGCAGGGCGAGGTCGGTCCGGGCGGCGGACCCGCGGGTGACCTGTACGTGGAGATCGTCGAACAGCAGCACGAGGTGTTCGTGCGCGACGGTGACGACCTGCACTGCACCGTCCGCGTCCCGATGGTCGACGCGGCACTCGGCACCTCGGTCACCGTCGACGCGATCATCGACGGACCCACCGAGATCTCGATCGAGCAAGGCACACAACCGAATTCGACCACGGTGCTACGCGGTCACGGTATGCCCAAGCTGCGGTCGGGCATTCGCGGCGATCTGCACGCGCACCTCGAGGTGATCGTGCCGACCAAGCTCGACAGCAAGCAGACCCATCTGCTCGAACAGCTCAGGTCGATGCGCGACCGCGACTCGGCGGAGGTGGTCACCACCGGCTCGGCGCACAGCGGTGGCCTGTTCTCGCGGTTGCGGGAAGCTTTCAGCGGTCGCTGATCGATGGCCCCCACGGTCTTCTACCTCTCCCCGCTGCCGAACGTCGGCGAGGTCGCGGTGCTCGACGGCAAAGAAGGTCATCACGCCGCGACGGTGCGACGCATCCGCGTCGGCGAGCGGGTGCTGCTCGGTGACGGAGCGGGCGGTCTGGCCGACACGGTCGTGGCCGCAGCGGAGAAGAACCGACTGGAGCTGACAGTCCAAGCACGTAGCGAGATGCCGCGTCCCACTCCGGTGGTGACGCTGGTGCAGGCATTGCCGAAGGCGGACCGATCGGAACTGGCCGTCGAGCTGGCCACCGAGGCAGGCGTCGACGCCGTGGTTCCCTGGCAGTCCGCGCGATGCGTCGCCCGGTGGGAGGGCCCGAAGGCATCCAAGGGCGTCGCGAAATGGCGGAGTACCGCGGCCGAGGCCGCCAAGCAGTCGCGTCGGGCATTCATCCCCGAAGTCTCCGAGCTGCACGATTCGCGTGCGGTCGACGCCTTCGTGCGCGGCGTCGTGGAGCGCGGTGGAATCGTGGCGGTCCTGCACGAGGCGGCCACCTCGGCGTTCCGAGACCTGCCGTTCGACTCGGTGCCCGAGGTCGCGATCGTCGTGGGACCCGAGGGTGGCCTCGACGACCGAGAGGTGACCGCCCTGACCGAGGCGGGTGCAACCCCGGTCGTGCTCGGCCCTACGGTGCTGCGGACCTCGACGGCAGGAGCGGTGGCCCTCGGCGCGCTCGGGGTTCTGACCTCGCGGTGGGCACAGTTGCCGCCCGACTTCCAGAACGCATGAGCGCACGGATCAAGATCGCCTACGGCGACCACCCGGAGCAGTTCGGCCACCTCTACCTGCCGGCCGAACCCGTCGACGACACGACCCCGGTGGTCGTGGTGGTGCACGGCGGGTTCTGGAGCGGACAGTACGGATCCAATCTGGGTACCCAGTTCGCCCGCGCCGTGGCCGGAGCCGGAGCGGTGGCGTGGAACATCGAGTACCGACGCGTCGGCGCAGGCGGACACTGGCCGGAGATGCAGTCCGACGTGACCGCAGCACTCGACGTGGTCGCGGGGGAACTGCAGCACCACGCCCCGGTCGGGATCGACGACGTGCGCGTGATCGGGCACTCCGCAGGCGGGCACCTGGCCGTGTGGCTCGGCGGAGAGACCGGCACGAAGGTCCGCCCGTCACGCATCGTCTCGCAGGCCGGCGTTCTCGATCTCGAACCGCGAGGTGCGTCGGGACGCACCAACCCGGCGGTCGAGGCGCTGTTGCAGGCCCGGTACCAGGACGACCCCGCGCCGTACCGATCCGCCTCGCCTGCTGCCCGTGCACCCATCGGTATCCCGACGATCTGCCTGCACGGGGCCGAGGACGTCCAGGTGCCCGCCGCGCAGAGCGAGCGGTACGTCGCGCTGGCGCGAGCCGCCGGAGACGACGCCCGACTGACGATCGTGCCTGGGGAAGACCACTTCGCTTTCCTGAACCCCGATTCGCGGTGTTGGGCGCTCTCGCTCGACGCCGTGCTCGGTGCCACCGCCGGTTAATGGGAATGCGCATCGTTGCTGCGGCGTTAAACTCCATCCATAGCAAGTGCACATCCGAGCAGCCGACACCAGAGAGCAGGCCATAGCCACCACGTGAGTGAACACAGCGAATTTCCCGCCGAGCGTGACGTTCGGTCCACCTTGGAACTCGCCCCCGAAGCGGTGATGCCACTGCTGGGACAGTCCGACGAGAATCTGCGGGCGCTCGAGCAGATGCTGACCGCAGACATCCACGTACGAGGAAACGCCGTGACGCTCACCGGAAAAGTGGCGGATGTGGCGCTGGCCGAACGGGTGATTTCCGAGTTGGCCGCGCTGGCCAAGCGTGCTCAGCCACTGACTCCCGATGCGGTGCGCCGATCGATCGCCATGCTCACCGAGGGCGTGTCGGATTCACCGGCCGAGGTGCTCAGCCTCGACATCCTCTCGCGCCGCGGCAAGACGATCCGGCCCAAGACGCTGAACCAGAAGCGGTACGTCGATGCGATCGACGCCAACACCATCGTGTTCGGCATCGGCCCGGCCGGTACCGGCAAAACGTACCTGGCGATGGCGAAGGCCGTGCAGGCATTGCAGACCAAGCAGGTCAGCCGCATCATCCTGACGCGTCCTGCAGTGGAGGCGGGGGAGCGCCTCGGCTTCCTGCCCGGAACGCTGCACGAGAAGATCGACCCGTACCTGCGCCCGCTGCACGATGCGTTGCACGACATGATGGACGACGAAGCGATCCCCAAGCTGATGCAGGCGGGGGTCATCGAAGTCGCCCCGCTCGCCTACATGCGCGGCCGCACGCTCAACGACGCATTCATCATTCTCGACGAGGCACAGAACACCACCGCCGAGCAGATGAAGATGTTCCTGACGCGACTCGGATTCGGGTCGAAGATCGTCGTCACCGGCGACGTGACCCAGGTGGACCTTCCCGGTGGCGCGCGATCCGGGCTGCGCGCGGCGTCCGAGATCCTCACCGACGTCGACGACATCCACTTCGCGCAGCTGACCAGCAGCGACGTGGTGCGGCACCGATTGGTTTCGGAGATCGTCGACGCGTACGAGCGGTTCGAGTCGACGTCGGAAGGCGTCATTCCCAATCGGGCGCAACGGCGGACCGGTGGACCGCGTTCGGCGAGAAGATGATTCAGGCGTACGGAACGACAGATGCAGGCAACGAGAGCGTGGGTAGTGGCTAGATGAGTATCGAAGTGTCCAACGAGTCGGGGATGGACATCTCCGAACCCGAGCTGGTCTCGGTCGCACGGTTCGCGATCGCCGGCATGGACGTGCATCCCGCCGCGGAACTGTCGATGGTGCTGGTGGATTCGGCCACGATGGCCGATCTGCACATGCGGTGGATGGATCTGCCCGGCCCCACCGACGTGATGTCGTTTCCGATGGACGAGCTCGAGCCGGGCGGTCGTCCCGATGCGCCCGAGCCAGGACCGGCGATGCTCGGCGACATCGTGCTGTGCCCGTCGTTCGCCGCGGATCAGGCTGCAGCTGCGGGACATTCGCTCGAGCACGAGTTGGCGTTGCTGACCGTGCACGGTGTGTTGCACCTGCTCGGTTACGACCACGCCGAGCCGGACGAAGAGAAGGAAATGTTCGAGCTGCAGAACCGACTGCTGGCCGAATGGTACGAGGACGCAAGGCGAGCGGAACAGGCTGCCGAACAGGCCGCCCGCGATGCCCGGCTCCTCGGCAAGGCCGGTTTCGTCGATGGACTCGATCGATGAGCTGCGTCGTCGAACAGGTGGAAGTGTGGGGTCGTAGCGCGTGAGCAGTGCTGCTGCGCTCATCGTGTTCGCTGTCCTTCTGGTGCCTCTCGGAGGCCTGTTCGCTGCCGTCGATTCCGCGCTGAACACGGTGTCGCGGGCGCGAATCGACGACATGGTCAAGGACGAGCGCCCCGGTGCCGCCGGCCTCGTCGTGGTGGTCGGCGACCGCCCGCGGTACGTCAACCTGATGGTGCTGCTGCGCATTCTGTGCGAAATCGGCGGCACGGTGTTGCTCGCGGGTGGCCTGACGCAGTTGATCGACTCCACCACGGCACTGGTGATCAGCGCGGTGGCGATGGTGTTGGTCAGTTACGTCGTGATCGGTGTCGGTCCGCGAACCCTCGGTCGGCAGAACGCGTACTCGATCGCGTTGGCGGCAGCACTGCCGCTGCGTGCACTCGGGTGGCTCCTCGGGCCGATCAGCCGCCTGCTCATTCTCATCGGTAACGCGATCACCCCCGGTAAGGGATTTCGCAACGGCCCGTTCGCTTCCGAGATCGAACTGCGTGAACTGGTGGACATGGCCCGCGAGCGCGGTGTCGTGGCCGACGACGAACGGCGGATGATCCAGTCGGTGTTCGAGCTCGGAGACACCTCCGCCCGTGAGGTCATGGTTCCGCGCCCCGAGATGGTGTGGATCGAGTCCGACAAATCAGCAGGACAGGCCACTTCGTTGGCCGTGCGCAGCGGCCACTCCCGCATCCCGGTGATCGGCGAGAACGTGGACGACGTGGTGGGGGTCGTCTACCTCAAAGACCTTGTGCAGCAGACGTATCACTCCACAGACGGTGGCCGCGGAGTGCAGGTGTCCGAGGTGATGCGTCCGGCCGTCTTCGTTCCCGACTCCAAGGCGCTCGACAGTCTGCTCGCCGAGATGCAGCGCGATCGCAACCACATGGCCCTGCTCGTCGACGAGTACGGAGGCATCGCCGGACTGGTGACCATCGAGGACGTGATCGAGGAAATCGTCGGCGAGATAGCCGACGAATACGACTCGGACGAGGTTGCGCCCATCGAGGAACTGGACGACGGACGTTATCGGCTGTCCTCGCGGTTGCCGCTCGAGGACCTCGGCGAGATCTTCGGTATCGACATCGAATCCGAGGAAGTCGACACCGTCGGTGGACTCCTCGGCTACGAACTCGGCCGAGTACCGTTGCCCGGTTCGCAGGTGATCACCCACGGACTCCTGCTGCGCGGAGAAGGTGGAGCCGACCCGAAGGGGCGCGTCCGTATTGCCACGGTCCTGGTCGAGAAGCTCGAACCGGACGAAGAAACCACCGAGGACGACGACTCGTCGGACGTCACTCGCCAACACTGAAATCTGGAGGTGCTCTTGTGTCAGAGCAGAACAACGGTGAGTTCCGATCCGGATTCGTCTGTTTCGTAGGTCGACCCAACACCGGCAAATCCACACTGACCAATGCGTTGGTGGGATCGAAGATCGCCATCACGTCCTCACGTCCCCAAACGACGCGGCACACCATCCGCGGCATCGTGCACCGAGAGCACGCCCAGCTGATCCTGGTCGACACCCCGGGCCTGCACCGACCGAGAACGCTACTGGGTCAACGCCTCAACGACCTGGTGCAGGACACCTACTCCGAGGTCGACGTCATCGGACTCTGCATCCCCGCGGACGAGAAGATCGGGCCCGGCGACCGGTGGATTCTCGAACAGGTGCGGCACATCGCGCCCAAGACGACGCTCATCGGCATCGTGACCAAGATCGACAAGGTCAAGAAGGAACGCGTCGTACAGCAGCTGATGTCGCTGTCGAAGATGCTCGGTGAGAATTCGCACGTCATTCCGGTGTCGGCCGAATCGGGCGAACAGATCGAGAAGCTGGTCGACCTGTTGGCCTCCGAGCTCCCCCCGGGCCCGGCGTTCTACCCCGACGGAGAGTTGACCGACGAGCCCGAGGAAATCCTCATGGCCGAACTCATCCGTGAGGCCGCGCTCGAAGGCGTCCGCGACGAGCTGCCACACTCGCTTGCCGTCGTCATCGACGAGGTCACCCCCCGCGAGGGTCACGACAACATGCTCGACGTGCACGCCATCATGTACGTGGAGCGATCGAGCCAGAAGGCGATCATCATCGGCAAGGGTGGTTCGCGACTCAAAGAGGTCGGCACGGCGTCGCGACTGCAGATCGAGAAGCTACTCGGCACCAGAATCTACCTGGACCTGCACGTCAAAATCGCGAAGGACTGGCAGACCGACCCGAAGCAGATGGGCAAGCTCGGCTTCTGACCGGAGCGGCTTCGCCGCACGTGCACGACAATTCGTAGCAGACTACGAAGTTTCGCTCACCTGGTCCACCAGGGATCGGGGCGCTTGCGGTGCCACTGCAACACGTTCTCGAGCTGAGCGGCCACCGACACCAGTAGCGGCTCCGAGGATTCGTGGCCCATCAGTTGCAGACCGATCGGAAGGCCGGCGGTGGTGAACCCTGCCGGCACGTTGACGCTCGGCCAGCCAAGCACGTTCCACGGCCAGGTGTAGGGACAGTGCTCGGTGATCACCCGATCGGTGTCGGCATTGGAGATGCCGTCGATGGCCTCGATCCGCGGCGGTGGGGTGGCCGTCGTCGGGGCGAGCACGATGTCGTACTCGTCGAAGAATCGGCCGATACGACGCCCGATGCGCGGCTCGGCGGCGCGGGCTGCACGGAGCGGCGCTCCGGCGAGAGCTCGGCCGCTCCTGGCATTGGCTCGGGTCCTCGGGTCGGCGAGAGACGGATCCGGCAGACGGTCCACCCAGGCCGCCACACCGGCCAGCGAGCGGGGTAAGAAGTTGAGCCCCAACAGCATTCCGTAGGCGGGGTCGTCGACGACCACTCGATGTCCGAGCAGTCGCAGCACCGCGGCCATCTCGTACGCGGCAGCCGCGATCTCGGGGTCCAGGGGTGCGGGCGTCGGGATGAAGGGCTTACGCAGGCTGAGCGCGATGCGCAGCGAGCCGGGGTTGCGTCCGACGGCATCGGAGACGGTCAGTGGTTTCGGACGATGGAGATCTCCGTCGTGACTACCCGAGACCACGTCGAGGAGCAGTGCCGCGTCGGCCACGGTACGTGCGAGCGGGCCGATGACGGTGATGCCGTTGAACGCCTCGGGCTCCGGCCACGACGAGATGCGTCCGCGTTGCGGCTTGATCCCCACGAGATTGGTCCAGGAGGCCGGAATTCGCACCGAGCCGGCACCGTCGGAACCGAGAGCGGCAGAGACCAATTCGGCAGCCACTGCGGCAGAGCTCCCACCCGAGGAGCCGCCGGGGGTGCGCTCGCGGTCCCATGGATTGCGGGTGTGCCCGAAGGTGCCGCCGGTGAAGGGCCATTGGCCGAGTTCGGGGCTGTTGGTCTTTCCGACGATGACGGCCCCGGCCGCACGCAGTCTGCGCACCACCTCCGAATCCGTGGTGGCCGGTGGAAAGTTGCCCGCGCAGCCGAAGGCGGTCGGCTCCCCGGTGACGTCGACGTCGTCCTTGACGGCAACGGGAACGCCGAGCAGGGGAGCGGTGGTGCCGGCGGCGCGCAGCCGGTCCGCTTCGGCGGCCTCGGCGAGGGCGGCGTCGCGGCGCACCAGGCGGAACGCGTTGAGTGTGGGTTGGCTCTGGTCGATCCGATCGAGCGATTCGGTGACCGCCTGTACCGAGGTGATGCGACCCGACGCGAGAGCGGCGGCCTGGGCAACGAGAGTCGACCGATGGAAATCCACGCCTGCACAGTATCGACTTCTCGTCAGCGCGGGAACGGTCGCCGCCGCTGCGCGCGTGGGACACTGGACGACGTGAGGCCATACCGTGACAACGCAGTCGTCCTGCGCCAGCACAAGCTGGGCGAGGCCGATCGCATTGTCACGCTGTTGACCAGGGAGAACGGCATCGTGCGGGCGGTCGCCAAAGGGGTTCGCCGCACCAAATCCAAGTTCGGTGCACGGCTGGAGCCGTTTGCGCACATCGACGTGCTGCTCTATCCGGGACGCAACCTCGACATCGTCACCCAGGTGCACACGGTCGACGCGTTCGGTGGAGACATCGTGGCCGACTACGGCCGCTACACCACCGGCTGTGCGGTTCTCGAAACTGCCGAGCGTCTGGCCGGTGAGGAACACGCTCCCGCGCAGCGCCTGCATCAGCTGACCGTGGGCGCACTGCGTGCTCTTGCCCAACACGTGCGGCCGCCCGAGTTGGTGCTCGACGCATACCTGCTGCGCGCGATGGGCTTCGCCGGATGGGCACCCGCACTGACCGATTGCGCGCGGTGCGCCGCGGTGGGGCCGCACCGTGCGTTCCACGTCGCTGCCGGTGGTGCGGTGTGCGTGCATTGCCGACCGCCGGGCTCGGCGACGCCGTCGACCGGGGTACTCGACCTGATGGTGGCGCTCGAGCGAGGCGAGTGGGACTACACCGTCACCACCTCCGATGCCGTCCGCAAGCAGGCCAGTGGCCTGGTGGCGGCTCATCTGCAGTGGCATCTCGAACGACAGTTGCGCACCCTTCCGCTCATCGAACGCTCGCACCCGCACCAGGTGCCGCTGGCCCAACCTGACTCCGTGTTCGCCGACACCGTCGGGCAGGATGGGGACCGTGATTCGACGACGCGAGCCGCAACCCCGGCCTGACGAACGGCCGGCGGTGCGCCCGCCGGACCCGCACCCCTCGGGTGCGCGGCCACCGATCCTGCAGCCGGAACTGATTCCTCGTCACGTTGCTCTGGTCATGGACGGCAACGGTCGGTGGGCACAGGATCGTGGATTGCCGCGAACCGCAGGGCACGAGCAGGGCGAAGCGGTACTGATGGACGCCGTCTGTGGCTGCATCGAGATCGGTGTGCAGTGGTTGTCCGCGTACGCATTCTCGACGGAGAACTGGAAGCGCAGTCCCGACGAGGTCAAGTTCCTGATGGGCTTCAACCGGGACGTCATTCGTCGTCGACGCGACGAGATGAACGAGATGGGCGTCCGGGTTCGCTGGGCCGGCCGTCGCCCGAGGTTGTGGGGCAGTGTCATCAAGGAACTCGAGGTTGCCGAGGAGTTGACGAAACGTAACACCGTGATGACCTTGACGATGTGCGTCAACTACGGCGGCCGAGCCGAGATTGCCGATGCCACAAGGGAAATCGCTCGACAGGTGGCCGCGGGCAAGCTGAACCCGGAGAAGATCACCGAGGCCACCGTCGCCAAGTACCTCGACGAGGCGGACATGCCGGACGTGGATCTGTTCCTGCGTCCGTCGGGGGAGCAGCGGACGTCGAACTTCCTGCTGTGGCAGTCGGCGTACGCGGAGTTCGTGTTCCAGAAGAAGCTCTTCCCGGATTTCGACCGTCGGGATCTGTGGGAGGCGTGTATCGAATACGCCTCGCGGGACCGACGATTCGGTGGAGTCAAGTATGAGTGAGGACGCGAACGGGACGCCGGACGAGGGGCTTTCGTTGCAGGCCCGCGCCCAGTTGGCGCTCTCGCAGTTCGCGACGGTGACACTCGGCGACGAGGGATCTCTCGGTTTCGACTACGCGGGCGCTCTGTGCTCGCTGCGTGCCGTTCGACTCTCGCCCGAACTCGAGGTGCTCTCGCTCACCGCGGTCTTGGCTTGGGACCGGCCGCTGAAGCCGGCTCTGCACAAGAAAGTTGCCGACCGCAATGCGGACTCGCAATTCGGCGCGATCTCGGTCAACACCCACGGCAAGCTCGCGGATGTGTTGTTGCGCTACACCTTTCCCGCGAACGGTCTGGACGACGAGGCGATGTTGACGATGCTCATTCTGGTGCTCGCCGGAGTCGAGAAGGCGCGTGAGGGCCTACTTCCCTGACTCGTCAGCTAAGGTTTGCCTGTACTTAGTTTCTAGTAGAGGTGGATGCGATGACTGTGCGGTGGACCCGAATGCTCACGGTAGTGGTGGCGGTGATCACCCTCGGTGCGGCCGTGACGGCCTGTTCGACCACCGACGACGTCGACACGGCGACGCAGTCGGCGGACGGTGCGTTCCCGGTTGTCATCGACCACATCTACGGCAGCACGACCATCGCCGAGAAGCCCACGCGCATCGTCACCCTCGGGGTGTCCGACGCCGATGCCGTCATCGCGCTCGGCACCGTTCCCGTCGGGAACACCGGGTACACGTTCTACGAGACCGGACTCGGTCCCTGGACCGACGAGTTGGTCGGTGACGCGCCGTTGACGCTGCTGGGCTCGGAGTCCGAGCCTAACTTCGAGCTGATCGCCTCGCTGGCGCCGGATCTCATCACCGGACTCAACGCGGGTTTCGACGAGGCGACGTACGACAGGCTCAGCGGCATCGCGCCGACGGTCGCCCGACCTGCAGGATCTGCTGCCTATGCCGTCGATCGTGAGGTTGCCACCGACACCATCGCTCGCGCGATGGGTGAACGCGACCGCGGTGAGCAGTTGAACGCGCAGACCGACGCCGCGCTCGAGCAGGTTCGAAACGAACATCCGGAGTTCGCGGGCAAGACTGCAGCAGTGGTGCTTCCGTACGACGGCCAGTTCGGCGCATATCTGCCCGGTGATGCCCGCGGCACATTCGTCACCTCACTGGGCTTCGAGGTCCCGGAATCGATCCGCGCCCAGGACGACGGCACCAACTTCTTCGTTCCGGTCTCGTCCGAGAACATTTCGATGCTCGATGCGGACCTGGTGCTCTATCTCGGTACCGGTGCCGACATCGACGTGGTGGCGGAGAACCCGATCTTCGGAACTCTCGATGCTGCTCGGCGCGATGCGATCGTGCCGTTGTCCACCGATCAGCGTGGAGCGATCACGTACAACTCGGTGCTGTCGATTCCGTTCGCCATCGACGCGTTGGTACCTCGCATCGCAGAGGTCGTCGCCTGAGCGGAATCACTGGGGGGCTGCGGTGCACTGACTGCAGGTGCCGAAGATCTCGATCGTGTGGCTCACGTCGCTGAAGCCGTTGGATTCGGCGACGCTCTGCGACCACTTCTCGACGGTGGGGCCTTCCACCTCTACGGTGAAACCGCACGAGCGACACACCAGGTGATGGTGATGTCCGGAGGAGCAGCGCCGGTAGACCGACTCGCCGTTGTCGGTGCGCAGAACGTCGACCGTCCCGGCGTCGGCCAAGGTCTGCAGTGTCCGATACACCGTGGTGAGCCCGATACCCTCACCGCGCTTGCGCAATTCGTCGTGCAGATCCTGTGCGGACTTGAACTCCTCGATGGTGTCGAGCAGATCGGAGATGGCACTGCGCTGCTTGGTGGCCCGCACTCCGACGACGACGGGTCGTCGCGATGTCGCGGTGTCGGTGGACTTGTCGGTCACAGGTTCCGGCCTTCCTCGGCGTGGGCCACGGCGTCGACGACGATATGGGAGAGGTGATCGTCGACCAATCGGTACAGGACCTCGCGTCCGTTGCGTTCTCCGCGCACCACACCCGCTGCCTTGAGCACTCGAAGGTGCTGGCTGATCAACGGTTGCGTGACGCCGAGGGCGACGACGAGTTCGTGTACGCACCGCTCGGACTCACGCAGCTGCAGCACGATGGCGATGCGCACCGGGGCCGCGAGTGCCCGGAGGATGTCGCCCGCCGCGGTCAGAGTCTCCTTCGGCGGGATGTGAGCCGGGGGAGCGGCGGCGAACGGATCGCCGGAGTGCAACGGGTGCTCCGGGTCCTGCCGGTGGGTCGAACTTGCTTCCACTGTCGAATCCGTGGACACGGTTGCGGCTCCTTCGGTCGCCGGTTCGTTGTCGGCGGACTCTCCCTGCACGAGCGACGTCATGACACCAGGTTAGTGCAGTAGTTGTTATTGCAAATCGTATTCATTGTGATATGCACAGGTGCGCATGTCAACTTCCGCACCCGACCGCTGTTCGGTTTAGCCCGCCGAGCCAGATAGTCTGATCAGGGCGAAAACCGCCCGTCACCTCTTACACGATGTAACCGAAGATGGAGAGCTCCGCCAGTGGCACCCAAGTCCAAAGTCGAAACCGTCGCCAACCTCGCCAAGCGCAGAGGCCTCGTCTACCCGTGCGGCGAGATCTACGGCGGTACCAAGTCGGCCTGGGACTACGGCCCGCTGGGCGTCGAGCTCAAGGAGAACATCAAGAAGCAGTGGTGGCGCAACATGATCACCAGCCGCGACGACACCGTCGGGCTGGACTCCTCGGTGATCCTGCCCCGGCAGGTGTGGGAGGCGTCGGGCCACGTCGAGACGTTCTCCGACCCGCTGGTGGAGTCGCTGCACACGCACAAGCGGTACCGCGCCGATCACCTCATCGAGGCCTACGAGGAGAAGCACGGCCACCCGCCGGAGAACGGCCTCGCCGACATCCGCGACCCGGAAACCGGTGAACCCGGCTCCTGGACCGAACCGCGTGCATTCTCGGGTCTGCTCAAGACCTTCCTCGGCCCGGTCGACAACGAAGAGGGCCTGCATTACCTGCGTCCCGAGACCGCACAGGGCATCTTCGTCAACTTCGCCAACGTGCTGACCACCTCGCGCAAGAAGCCACCGTTCGGCATCGGCCAGATCGGTAAGAGCTTCCGCAACGAGATCACTCCGGGAAACTTCATCTTCCGCACCCGTGAGTTCGAGCAGATGGAGATGGAATTCTTCGTCAAGCCCGGCGAGGACGACGAGTGGCATCAGTACTGGATCGACTACCGCATGAAGTGGTACACCGATCTCGGTATCGATCCGGAGAACCTGCGGCTCTACGAGCACGCCAAGGAAAAGTTGTCGCACTACTCCAAGCGCACCGTCGACATCGAGTACAAGTTCGGCTTCCAGGGCAGTGCGTGGGGCGAGTTGGAGGGCGTGGCGAACCGCACCGACTACGACCTCTCGGTGCACTCCAAGGCGTCGGGCCAGGACCTGAGTTACTACGAGCAGGCCACCGACACCCGCTACACCCCGTACGTCATCGAGCCTGCGGCCGGTCTGACGCGTTCGCTGATGGCGTTCCTCGTCGACGCGTACACCGAGGACGAGGCCCCCAACGCCAAGGGCGGCGTCGACAAGCGCGTCGTGCTCAAGCTCGATCGTCGCCTGGCACCGGTGAAGGTCGCGGTGCTTCCGCTCTCGCGTAACGCAGACCTGACGCCCAAGGCGAAAGACCTTGCGCAGCAACTGCGTCAGTACTGGAACGTCGAATTCGACGATGCCGGAGCCATCGGTCGCCGTTACCGTCGACAGGACGAGATCGGCACCCCGTTCTGCATCACCGTCGACTTCGACACCCTCGACGACCACGCAGTCACCATCCGCGAGCGCGACACGATGGCGCAGGAACGCGTGGCACTCGATCAGGTCGAGGGCTACATCGCCTCCCGTTTGATCGGCGCGTAAAGGACCTCACTCACCCGACAGGGCCCGATCTCGCGATGAGATCGGGCCCTGTCGGCTGTCGAGGGGTGGGTCAGAAGCGGCCGCCACCACCACCGAATCCGCCGCCACCGCCGCCTCCGCCGCCTCCGCCGAAGCCCCCGCCGCCGCCGAATCCGCCACCGAAGCCTCCGCCACCCCCGCCGCCGCGAAGCACACTGTTGATCAGAATGCCGCCGAGCACTGCGCCGGCGATGTTGCCGCCGCCGCTGCCGCCGCCGCGAGGACCGTGACGATTCTCCCAGTTCTGGACATCGGACTGGGCGATCTGCGATGCGCGCGAGGCCAATTGGCTGGCAGCGTGAGCATGCTTGAGGGCTTCGTCGGGGTTGTCCTGGCCCAGCTGCCGAGCCGCGCCGAGGTGGCGTTCGGCCTCGGACAGGCGCGTTCTGGCGTCGGCCCCCACACCGCCACGGCGGGTCGAGATGTAGTCCGCGGCCGCGGTGATCTGCGCCTGAGCGGCCGCGATATCGCGATCCAGACGGGCCCGCAGTTGGTCCTCGGCAGCCTTGTCCGCCGAGGCCTCGTCGACGATCTTCTCGAGTTCGGCGTCGGCCGCCGCGAGCGCGGTGTAACTGCCGAGAGGGTCCGAGGACTGCGCCGTCTCGGCGTTCTTCAGAGCCGCCTGCGCCGCCGTCATGGCCGATTGCAGTTCGGCCCCACCGTGTTCGGCCAAACCACGCGCCTGCTCGATGTCGCGGCGAACGTCCGCGATGGCGTCGGGCAGGGTGGCGATGGCATGCCGGATGTCGTCTCGCGCATGGTCGACGCCGTCGAGCAGGGTCTTGGCCTGATCGACGGCTCGTTCGGCCGTTCGAATGGCGGTCACAGCAGGTCCCTGCTTACCGGGCGGGAGTGCTGCCGCCTTGCGGCCGGCCTCGATGTTGTCCTCGGCCAGTGCCATTCGGTCCTTGGCCATCGTGACGTTGTCTGCGATCGAGGCCAGGGCGGAGGCGGCGAATTCCGAATGCAGCTGCGCGAGAACCGACTCGGATTGCGGAATTCTCACCGTCAAGCCGACGACCGCCTGGGTCAGCTCGTCGAGGTAGGCGTCTGCGTTCATCACGAGATCGCGGAACCCGTCGAATTCCTCCACCCGCGAATCGAGTTCGCGATCGGCCTGGCCACAGGAGGAGATGATCTCGACGAGCATCGCGCGACGCTGATCGGGAGTTTCCGGAATGGCGTCGTCGAGGCGTTGGCGGATCTCGAAGGCGGACGCGAGGGCCCGTTTGGCGTTGTCGTGGGCGGCGATGAAGGGTGCGGCCGCAGAATCTCCGAACTCTCCACGAGCGAGGTTCAATTCCTCTTCGCTGGCGCGTACTGCATTGTCGGTCTCGACCAGGATTTCCTTGGCACGGGTGTCGAGTACGTCGATGGGGAAGGCGGCCAGTGCGGCCGGATCGCTCGGGTCGATCTTCGCCACGGCCTCGACCTCGGCGGCGACGCGGGCCTTCTTGCGCCGCGACGAGTAGACGACGGCTCCGCCACCGGCCACGGCCAGTACGCCGACGCCGATCAGCAGGGGTGCGGACGAGCCGCCGCTGCCGCTCGAGGCATACGCGTCGCCGAGCGCACCCGCTGCTGCGATGGCCGCACCGGACCAATCTTCTTCGCGCAGTGCGGGTTCGACGTCATTGACCCGAATATCTTCCTGCTCGGACGAGGTGATCTGCGACAGTCCGGTGTTCACACCGAGGTAGTACGAACGGTCCACGGTCGCCACCGCGAGCAGAACGTCGCGCTGCCCGAGATCGCTCCTCGATGCAGTCTGCTCGGCCCAGCTCGCCGCCGACATGTTGTCGAAGTCCGCGACGTACGTGACCCACAACCGAAGCTGGCTGCTGCCGTAGAGGTCGTCGACGGAGGTCTGTACCTCGGCCATCGAGTCGGGGTCGAGTGCCTGGACGTTGTCGGTGATCTGCGTGGGCAGGCGCGACGGAGCCTCTGCTGAGGCGACCCCCGGCGCGAGCAGGATGGCCGCGAACAGGGTCAGGGCACCCACGGCGGCGAGACGACGAAATCGATGGACCGAGCTTCGGGCGGCTGACTTTCGAACGACTGTGGCGCTGCTGTGCCGCCGGTGCTGGACTGCCATGCGCTGAAATCTACCGGCTGGGCGGCGAGGAGATCGAGCAGGTCGATGTGGATGCATGACAGTTGTCACCTCGCAATCGTGACGCTCGAACGAGGTCGACGCTGCTCGATCGCAGCAGAGTGATTCCCATGACCACAACGAAGGCAGTCGAACTGCGAAACGTCACCAAGACCTACGGCTCGGTCCGGGCGGTCGACGGGCTCAGCCTGTCCATCGAACCGGGCGAGGTCGTCGCATTTCTCGGACCGAACGGAGCGGGAAAGACGACCACCATCGACATGATGCTCGGCCTGGCGACACCCACCACCGGGTCGGTGTCGGTGTTCGGGGGAACACCCGCGGACGCGATCGCCCAGGGCCGCATCTCGGCCGTCATGCAGACCGGCGGTCTGCTTCGCGACCTGACCGTCCGAGAAACCGTCGAATTGACGTCGGCACTGTTCGCCCGCACACGGTCGGTGAAGGAAGTCCTCACCCGGGCCGGCATCGCCGACATCGGAGATCGCCGAGTGGCCAAATGCTCCGGCGGACAGCAGCAGCGACTGCGATTCGCGCTGGCACTGCTACCCGATCCGGACCTGCTGGTGCTCGACGAGCCGACCACCGGAATGGACGTCGAAGGACGTCGCGACTTCTGGAACGCCATTCGCCAGGACGCCAGCACCGGCCGAACGGTGCTGTTCGCAACGCACTACCTCGACGAGGCCGACGCGTACGCGGACCGCATCGTGCTGGTGCGGCACGGCAAGATCGTCGCCGACGGCAGCGCCGCCGAGGTGAAGAACCTGGCGGCAGGGCGCACCGTCACCGCCACGCTGCCCGGCGTCGACCAGTCGGTGCTGCTGGCTCTGCCGGGAGTGGACCGCGTCGACACGCGTGGCGACAAGGTGATCGTCCACGGACGCGACTCCGACGCGGTGGCCCGGTACCTGCTCAACGACGCACACGCGACCGATCTCGAAATCGTCTCGCGCAACCTCGAGGACGCATTCCTCGCCCTGACCACCGACTCCGAAAACAACCTCGCCGGGAGCATCCGATGACCACGACCACGCAGTCCACAACCACCCGCACATCTGGCAGAGCCGTTGCCTGGGGCGGATTCTCGACCACGTTCCTCGGACTCGAAATCCGCAGACTGTTCCGAAACAAGCGCACGCTGATCTTCACGTTGGTCATGCCGCCGGTGTTCTTCGTCATCTTCGGCACGCAGTCGGACTACCGCACCGACTATCCCTTTGCGCACGGCAACGTCACCGGTTACATCGCCATCAGCATGGCCGTCTACGGAGCGATGCTGGCAACGACCAGCGGGGGAGCGATGGTATCGGTCGAGCGGGCACAGGGGTGGAGCCGACAGCTTCGCCTGACGCCGCTCAGGCCCGTCGCCTACATCGTCACCAAGGTGCTCGTGGCCATGACGATGGGCGCGGCCTCGATCGTGGTGGTGTTCGTCGTCGCGAAGTTCCTCGGGGCGGACATGCCGATCTGGGTGTGGATCGCCAGCGGCCTGATCGGCTGGATCGGCTCGGCGGTGTTCGCCGCGTTCGGACTGTTCATGGGCTACCTGCTGCCCTCGGAGAACGTGATGCAGATCCTCGGACCCGTGCTCGCGTTCCTGGCGCTGGCAGGCGGACTCTTCGTTCCCCTCGGTGACAGCGGATGGTTCCCGATGTTGGCCCAGTTCACCCCGCTCTACGGCTTGGCCACCGTGTCCCGGGCCGCGTTCGCCGGGACCGAAACCGGAACGTTGCTGATCGCCGTGATCAATCTGGTGGTCTGGGCGACGATCTTCGTCACAGGCGCGGCGATGCTGTTCCGGAGAGACACCAAGCGTGCCTGAGACCGAAACCACTGATCGTGTCGCCCACAGGGATACCGTGGGCGACATGACCACGTTCACCGCCGATCTCCCCGAGGGCCGGGTCTGGCGGTACGGCTGGATGTTCGGAGCCATCTGGCTCATCTATCTGATCTATCCGTTGAACGAGATTCTGTCTCTGGAATCCGTGCCGGCCCGGGTCTTCGGGATCGTCGTGATTCTCGGCTTCGGTGTCGTGTTCACATCCACCTTCTGGCGTTTCCGCAACGGACACCGCCGAGGACATCCACTGCCGACGTCGCAGGCATGGATCGCGCTCGGGGTGATGGTGGCCCTGACTTTCGCGATGAGTGCCTTGGTCGGTACCACCGGTTTCGGCGCGACCGTCTACATAGCGGTGCTGGCGATGATGACCCTGCCGGTCCGGCAGGCCTGGGCGTTGGTGGCGGCGATGGTGGTGATCGTCGAAGCGGCTCCACGCTTCGTCGATTCCTGGGAGCGCGACAACTTCTTCGCCTTCCAGCTGCTCATCAGCGCGGCCGCGGCATGGGGAATCACTCAGGTCTTCCAGCGCAATCACGAATTGGCCGTCGCCAGGCAACAATTGGCAGACCTGGCCATCGTGGCCGAACGCGAGCGCATGAGCCGGGATGTGCACGACATCCTCGGTCATTCCCTGACAGTCATCACCGTCAAGAGCGAACTGGCCGGCAGGCTCATCGAGATCGACCCCGCCCGAGCGGCCGTCGAGATCGCCGAACTGGAAACCCTTGCCCGGCAAGCACTTGCCGATGTGCGCAGCACCGTCGGGGGCATGCGACAGGTCGACATCGGATCCGAGTTGGCCAGTGCACGAACCGCATTGACCGCTGCGGGAATCGATGCCGAACTTCCCGATGACGCCGACGTGGTGCCACTGCGACATCGAGAACTGTTCGGTTGGGTGATCCGGGAGGCGGTGACCAATGTGGTCCGCCACTCGAGCGCACGACATTGCCGAGTGACGCTGACGGCGTCGACCATCTCCATCGTCGACGACGGAGTGGGACCGGCAGACAAGGATTCCGGCGGCAACGGTCTGCGGGGTCTGGGAGAACGAGTGGCCACCGCGGGTGGTGCACTGACGATCGCCCGGGTGCCGACCGGTGGTTTCAGGGTGGAGGTACACGGTGAATAGGACGCAGGCGCAATGACCATCACACTCCTGCTGGCGGACGACCAAGCCCTGGTGCGGGGAGCGCTGGCAGCTCTGCTGGGGCTCGAACAGGATCTCGACGTCGTCGCCGAGGTGGGACGCGGGGACGAGGTCGCCGCTGCCGTTCTCGAACATCGACCCGACGTCGTCCTGCTCGACGTGGAGATGCCCGGCAAGAACGGTATCGAGGTCACCGCCGAACTGGCCCTGATCGCACCGGAGTCGAGAGTGCTGATCGTCACCACATTCGGGCGACCCGGCTACCTGCGGCGCGCGATCGATGCGGGTGCGTCGGGTTTCGTGGTCAAGGACACCCCAGCCAAGCAGTTGGCCGACGCCGTTCGGCGCGTGCACATGGGGCTTCGCGTGGTCGATCCGGCGCTGGCGACCGAAACCCTCACCGACGGCGTCTCTCCACTGACGGCCCGAGAGCAGGAGGTTCTCCGGGCGGCCGCCAAGGGCGGGACGGCGGGATCCATCGCTGCTCAGGTCCACCTCTCGGAGGGCACGGTACGCAATCATCTGTCGTCGGCCATCGGTAAGACCGGCACCACTACCCGGGCCGAGGCGGTACGGGTGGCCGAGGACAGAGGGTGGCTGTAGGTCGTTCGGGGCGCGCCGTGACCACGCCGACGAGCAGGCCTGGCAAACTCGAGGGGTGAATTCAACTCTCGACCGAGATTCGTACGGAGATCCGTACGACGATCGGTATGCCCCGGACCCCGGTCCCGAGCGCCTGGGCTTCTTCGGAACGCTCGGACGCTGGACCGGTCGGCTCGTCGCGGGAGTGGTGCTGATGTCGCTGGTGCTGGTCGCGGGAACAGCAGTGCGGGTGTGGCAGGTGGCGCGCATCGACGACTATTCCAAGGCGGACGCCATCGTGGTGCTCGGTGCCGCGCAGTACAGCGGCACCCCCTCGACGGTGTTCGAGGCACGACTGTCCCAGGCCGCGTCGCTGTACGAGCAGGGTATAGCCCCCGAGATCGTCACCGTCGGTGGCAAGCAGGAGGGGGACCTGTTCACCGAGGCCGCATCGGGCCGCAACTATCTGATCGATCAGGGCGTTCCCGCCGACGCCATCGTTGCCGTCGAGACCGGCTCGGACACACTGGAGAGCATCGAGGCCGTGAGCAACACCCTGCGCGAGCAGGGCAAGTCGTCGGTGGTGTTGGTCAGCGATCCGTGGCATTCACTTCGCACCCGAACCATGGCGCGCGACGCGGGCCTGGACGCCTGGACCTCGCCGACGCGCACCGGTCCGGCTGTCTACACCAGAGAATCCCAGGCGCACGGAATCGCCAGGGAGACAGGCGCTCTGCTGTGGTATCAGCTGACCCACTTCACCGCGGACTTCTCCTACACGGCAGGCCAGTAGATGACCGGCACGTACTCGGCCCACGACGTCGAACGATTCGTCCCCGAACCGCCCAAGACCGCGGGACTGCGGGCCGGGGCAGACAACGCCTCGCACCGAAGCGCCTTCGCGCGCGATCGAGCGCGCGTGTTGCACTGCGCCGCACTGCGCAGGCTCGCCGACAAGACCCAGGTCACCGGACCGCGAGACGGAGACACCCCACGCACGCGGTTGACGCACTCGCTCGAAGTTGCCCAGATCGGCCGCAGCATCGCCGAAGGACTCGGCAGCGATCCCGATCTGGTGGACCTGGCCGGGCTGGCGCACGACATCGGCCACCCGCCGTACGGGCACAACGGCGAACGCGCCCTCGACGAAGTGGCCCAGGATTGCGGTGGGTTCGAGGGCAACGCGCAGAACCTGCGCATTCTCACCGGACTCGAGCCGAAGATCCTCGATGCCGACGGTCGCAGCGTCGGGCTCAACCTGACCCGAGCCTCGCTCGATGCCGCCACCAAGTACCCCTGGATCCGACCAGCCCCGGGCGCGAAATTCGGTGCCTACGACGACGACTCCGCCATTCTGGGTTGGGTGCGTGACGGTGCCCCGGACAAACACAAGTGCCTCGAAGCGCAGAGCATGGACTGGTCCGACGACGTGGCGTACTCGGTGCACGACGTCGAGGACGGTGTGATCGACGCTCGAATCGACCTGCGGGCGCTGTCCGATCCGATCGAGCGACGCGCCCTCGCAGAACTCGGCGTCTCCGAATTTCGCGGACTCGATGTCGACGAACTGATCGAGGCCGCGGATCGCCTGTCGAGGATGCCCGTCGTGGTCGCGGTCGGACGCTACGACGGAACTCTCGCCGCATCGGTGGCGCTCAAGCACATGACCAGTGAACTCGTCGGCCGCTTCGCCACCGCCGCCATCGAGGGCACGCACGAGAAGTACGGCACCGCGCCGTTGAGTCGCTACGACGCCGATCTCGTGGTGCCGTCGATCGTCGGCTCAGAGGTTGCGCTGCTCAAGACCATGGCCCTGCGGTACGTGATGTCCGACGCCGGACACAAGATCCGCCAGGAGCGTCAGCGCGATCGCATCCACCGCGTCGCCGAGTGGTTGATGCGCTCGGCTCCGGGCGAGCTGGACCCCATCCTGGTGCCCGCCTGGCAGCGGGCCGACAGCGATGCCGAACGCACCCGAGTGGTCGTCGACCAGATCGCGTCGTACACCGAGAGCCGACTCGAACTGATCGACAAGCGTTCCCTCGGAGCTCAGGCCAGCTGGGGCTGACCGCTCGCGACCGAATGTGGGTGCGTCGGGATCGGGACTAGACTGCCCTTCGTGGCCGGCCGAATTCCTGAACGCGACATCGCCGCCATTCGCGAACGCACACGGATCGAAGACATAGTCGGCGACTACGTCTCTCTCAAGCGCGCGGGCGGCGACTCCATGAAGGGGTTGTGCCCCTTCCACGACGAGAAGTCTCCGTCGTTCCACGTCCGTCCCAATCACGGTCACTATCACTGCTTCGGCTGCGGCGAGGGCGGTGACGCCTACTCCTTCCTTCAGAAGATCGAGCACATCTCCTTCGTCGAGGCCGTCGAGCAATTGGCCGATCGGTTGAACTACTCGATCTCCTACGAGGGCGGAGGGCCGTCGGTTCAACGCGATCGCGGCACCCGAGCGCGCCTGATCGCCGCGAACGCGGCCGCGCAGGAGTTCTACGCGGGCAGGCTCGGAGGTCCCGACGCCCAGGCTGCGCGGGACTACCTCACCGAGCGCAACTTCGACGGCCACGCCGCCCTGGCCTACGGCTGCGGATACGCGCCCGACGGCTGGGACACCCTCACCAAACACCTGCTGGGCAAGGGCTTCGAGGCCAAGGAAATAGTCGACGCGGGGCTGGCGACACCCGGTAAGCGGGGGACGCCGATCGATCGCTTCCGGCGTCGGCTGGTGTGGCCCATTCGCAGTCAGAGCGGCGACGTCATCGGCTTCGGCGCGCGCAAGCTGTTCGACGACGACACGATGCCGGGTAAGTACATCAACACCCCGGAAACGATGCTGTACAAGAAGTCTCAGGTGTTGTTCGGCCTCGATCTGGCGCGCAAGGAGATCGCGAAATCGCATCAGGCCGTCATCGTCGAGGGCTACACCGACGTGATGGCGATGCACCTGGCAGGCGTCAAGACTGCGGTGGCGTCCTGCGGAACCGCATTCGGCGAGGATCACCTGGCGATGCTGCGTCGATTGATGATGGACGACAGCTACTTTCGCGGCGAAGTGATCTACACCTTCGACGGCGACGAGGCCGGCCAGGCCGCCGCGATGAAGGCATTCGAGGGTGATCAGAAGATCGCCGGTCAGACGTTCGTCGCCGTCGCGCCGGACGGAATGGACCCGTGCGATCTACGCCTGAAATCCGGCGACAACGCCGTTCGCGATCTCGTGGCCAGGCGCACCCCGATGTTCGCTTTCGTCGTCAAATCGCTGCTGCGAGAACATGATCTCGATACGCCCGAGGGGCGAGTCGAAGCATTGAAGCGAACCGTCCCCGTGGTCGCCCGCATCAAGGATGCGTCGCTGCGGGACGAGTACGCGCGGCAGCTCGCCGGCTGGACCGGGTGGGACGACACCGCGATGGTGCTCGCCCGCGTGCGCGACGAGGCGAAGAAGGGTGCCCGAGGCGACTCGAGTGGAAAACGCGTGGCGTTCGAGAAGCGTCAGGCAGCGCCCGCCGAAGCCCCCGCCGGGCCGCCGCGCCCCAATCCCACCGATCCGTCCCTGTGGCCGCAACGGGAAGCGCTCAAGGCGGTACTGCAGATGCCCGCGATGGCAGGAACGGTATTCGATTCGCTCCCGCCGGAAAGCTTCCATCACCCGGCGTACGCGGCCGTGCGCGACGCAGTGGCCGCTGCCGGCGGCACCGCTGCCGGGCTGGGCGGAGGGGAGTGGGTCGACGCCGTGGCCAAACAGGCCAAGGACGCCGTTGTCGTGTCGTTGGTCACCGAGCTCGCCGTCGATCCGATGCGCGTGGCCGACGACGCCCTCACCCGCTACATCTCGGGCGTGCTCGCGCGACTCCAGGAGGTATGGGTCGGCCAACAGGTGGCGGAACTCAAATCGAAACTGCAGCGCATGTCGCCGGTGGAGAAGCCCGACGACTACAACGCGCTGTTCGGCGACCTCATCGCCCTCGAGCAGTACCGCCGCAGTCTGCTCGAGCTCGCCGTCGGGAGTGTGGCCGAGGTCGGTTAGCGCCGCAGCTGATCGCGGGGAACGAAGACCTGGGTCTCGTCGTCGATCGGCTTCATCGGTTCCAGTCGTGGCTGGGTGTTCAGGGAATCGGACAGCTTCTGACGGCCGACCTCGATCGCCTTCTTGGTGGCCGGGCTCGACGCGACGGCGCTCGCCGTCTTGCGAATCTGCTCGTACCGGCCACGTCCCGCCTTGGCACCGAGTACGTAAGCAGCTCCGGCCGCCAGTACCAAACGAATCATCAGTAGGTCCTCCCATAGGGCGTGCGGCTGTTCTTCCATCTTGCCCGACGAACCTCGAGCAGGGCGATTTGGTACTCGGCAGAACCCGATTTGGTAGTAGCAAGGGGGTGTGCGCTATTGTTTCCAACGGCTCGCACGAGAGTGTGACGCCGCGAGGTAATCCCCCATAGCTCAATTGGCAGAGCATTCGACTGTTAATCGAAGGGTTCCTGGTTCGAGTCCAGGTGGGGGAGCGCAGTCCCCGTCCGGTTCGCCGGGTGGGGATTTTTGCTGTCGGGGGTAGGCCACCGGAGCCCAGGCGCGGCGCAGGAACGTACCGGACATGTGGTACCGCGAGTTCGAGCTAGATAACAGATCGTGACGGTTATTTCTGTATATCGAATGAATGAATCCCGTCGACCGATGTCAGTTTTGTCGGTCGTCCGCGACATACTGAACGAGCGATCCCGGTGGCTCGACAGTGCTATTAAAAACCGGGTCGGTCGGTTTTAAGGGGCTTCATGAGTTTGAGTTACGCAGCAACCGTTCCACGACACCTCGTGCATCGGCGGTCTCCGGCCGACGTTCTGTTGACCGATTACGAGACCGTCGACGGCACCCATCGGGCGGCGGTCCAGTTCCCCACGTCGCATCGCATGTTCGCGCCGGTTCGCCGAACCCACGACTCGTTGATGGTGGCCGAGGCTCTACGCCAGGCAATCAGCCTCTTCTCCCACGTCAACCACGGCGTGCCACTCGATCACGTGGTGTTCATCGAGCACTCTCGCTTCGAGATCCTGGACCCGCTGTCGGTCGACGACATCGAAGACTCGCTTGTCGCAGAGTCGATCACGACCGACGTGACGTTCGAGAACGAGTCGCTGGACAACATGAAGCTCTCGGCCCGACTCCTGAACGGCACCCACCTCGTCGCGTCGGGGACGGCGTCGGTCCGGACCATCGGACCCGAGGTGTATTCGCAGGTTCGGAAGTCGACCGTTGCCGACCCCCACTTCCGTTTCCTGCCGGCCGGAACCGAGGTGGTCCCGCCGTCCTCCGTCGGACGCCTCGATCCGTCCGACGTGGTGCTGGCGCGGCACACATCCGACGGAACCATCGCCGTCGCGCCGGATCCGCGCAACCTGGCGATGTTCGACCATTCGGTCGAGTACCTGCCGGGCGTCACGATGCTCGAGGCAGCCCGTCAGGCTCTACGCTTGGCCACCGGAACACCGGCACTGGATTTCACCTCCTGCGAGGTGAGGTTCATGGGATTCGCCGAGTGGACCAACCCGTGCTCGGTGATCGTCGACACGGACTCCACCGACGGCGTCTTCCGTATTCAGTTCGAGCACGACGGCGCGGTGCTGTCGGCGATGTCCGTCACGGCGACGTCCGAACCGTGGTTGGCTCCTACCGATCGCTCCAGTCGATAAGGGCGTCCTCGGCAACTGACATCGCCCGCGGGAGGCGTCGGCGCGGCACCACAGCGGGCAGCAACATCTGCCACATCTCGGTCAGCCGCTGCTGTAGATCGGCACGTCCGGTCAGCATCTCCGAGACCGTCTGCACGCCGGTGAACGACGCGACGATGTAGCGGCCGAGCGTGAGTGCGTCCATACCGTCGACGATGTCGCCCTCGGCCTGAGCGCGTGCGGCCAGATCGCCCATCTTGCCGACCCAGTCCTCGAACGCTTGCGCATTGGGACTGCCCACGATGGCCGACTCCAAAGTCAACCGCATACCCCCGCGGGCGATCGATTCGGTCTGCAGTTGGCGTCCCAACTCCTTGCTCACCAGGATCAAGGCGTCCAACGCTTTCGGCGTCCGCTCGATGACGATGGCGCTCGCACTCGCCGCCATGGCCAGTTGCGCGTCGATCACGGCCTGCGCCAGATCTTCCTTGGACGAGAAATGGAAATACATCGCGCCTTTGCTGACCCCGGCATGGGCGATGATGGTGCTCAAACTTGCTGTGCCGTAACCGAACTTCTCGAAACTGGCGGCAGCACCTTCGAGTACGGCCTGCCTGGTGGACGCTGCACGCTCCTGCATCGGTCGACAATAACTGTTACCCGGGTTCGCGGCACGGCGTGCAGCAAGACATTCTCCTCCGGATTGATGGCAGGCTGAGACCATGGTCGATACGAGCGCAGGAATTCTGTTGTACCGCGTCGGAGTCGACGGTCCGGATGTGCTGATCGCTCACCCCGGCGGACCGTTCTGGGCTCGCAAGGACGACGGAGCCTGGTCGATCGTCAAAGGTCTGATCACCGACGGCGAAAACCCGTGGACGGCGGCGCAGCGAGAATTTCGCGAGGAAGTCGGGATCGACGTTCCGGCGGGAGATCACATCGAACTCGGCACGGTCACGCAGCGCGGCGGGAAGATCGTCACCGCGTTCGGCGTCGAGTGCGATCTGGATGTGTCGAATGCGGTGAGCAACACATTCGAGATCGAATGGCCTCCGAAATCCGGCATCATGACATCGTTTCCCGAGGTCGACCGCGTCGAGTGGTTTCCACTGGCTCAGGCGAGAGCGAAGTTGCTCGCCTCGCAGCACCCATTTCTGGACGCGCTGGAGGCAGTTGTCGCGGCACGATAGTTTCGGCGCGGGTTCCCAGGGTATCCACCGGCCGGAAATGACGAGGGTCGCGGATGCAGGGTGGGAATCGAATCATGACGACGATGGATACGGCGGGCGCGAAAACCGTCTCGGAGGGAACTCGTGCCGAGACTTCGGTCGTGGATACATCGGTCGTGGAGACATCCCTCGTGGAGACTCAGTGGGGTGGCCGAATCGTCGCATCGGCGTTCGTGGTTCTGGCCGGCGGACTGTCGTGGGTCTTCGTCGCAACGGCAATGATCGGCCAGTGACCGAGGATCGGTCGGCCGATACCGCCCGGCGACAACGACGAAGGACAACACAGTGACCGACGGCATCGCCTCTGCAACCCCACCGGCAACAGAGGTTCCCAAACGCGCCTGGCAGGCGCTCGTGGTCCTTCTGCTCGGAATGTTCATGGCGTTGCTCGACACCACGATCGTCAACGTGGCGCTCCCGACGATCAGCACCACGTTGGAAGCGTCGGAATCGGTTCTGTCGTGGATCATCTCGGGGTATGCACTCGCCTTCGGCCTGGCTCTCATCCCGGCAGGCAAGGTGGGCGACCGGATCGGCCACAAGTGGGTCTTCTTCACCGGGCTCGCCCTCTTCACCCTCGCGAGTTTCGCGTGTGGGCTGGCTCAGGACGATCTGCAGCTGGTCGTCGCTCGAGTCGTGCAGGGTCTGGCCGGCGGTATGTTCGTCCCCGCGGTCACGGCGTTCATTCAACTGCTGTTTCCAGGTCCGGTGCGAGGCAAGGCATTCGCCATCATGGGCGCGGTCATCGGCGTCTCGACGGCGCTCGGACCGATCGCGGGCGGCCTCATCATCCAGGCTTTCGGCGACGAGAACGGCTGGCGGCTGGTCTTCTGGGTCAACCTACCGATCGGAATCGTCGGTCTCGTCGCGGCTGCAGTGCTGCTCCCGAGCAAGACCGACACCGAACCGACGGCCCGCCCCGGAATCGACTGGCTCGGACTGTTGCTCATCTCGGCAGGACTCATCGCACTGCTCGTTCCGCTGATCGAGGGCCAGGAATCGGGCTGGCCGATGTGGACCTACCTGACGATCGCCGCAGGCCTCGGCCTCATCGCGCTGTTCGGCCGGTGGGAAGTGATCCGGAGCGGCCGCGGACAGAATCCGTTGGTGCCGCCTCGATTGTTCACCCGTCCCGCGTTCACCGGAGGTGTGATCCTCGCGCTCGTCTACTTCGCCGCCTTCACGAGCATCTTCTTCACCATCTCGCTGCTGTGGCAGACCGGGCTGGGCAACACGGCACTGGCATCGGGACTGGTGTCCATACCGTTCGCCATCGGCAGCATCATTGCCGCCTCGCAGAGCAACAGGCTGACGATCCGGCTCGGTCGTACCGTTCTCGTACTCGGGGCCTCGCTCGTCTCGATCGGGCTGATCTGGCTGTGGATCATCCTTGCGACCAGCTCCGCCGACACGATCTCGCACTGGACGCTGTTGGTTCCACTGTTCATCGCAGGTCTGGGCAACGGCGCGTTCATCGCACCCAACGCGCAGTTCATCGTCGCGACCGTCGATCGCGACGACGCGGGAGCCGCGAGCGGGGTCATCTCCACCATGCAGCGCGTCGGCTCCGCGATCGGCATCGCCGTCATCGGTAGTGTGCTGTTCGGATCTCTGACCATCACCGGCCCCGATACCGTCGGCTCCGGCTTTCTGCACGGCGCGGCCATGGCGATGGCCGTGAGTGCCGCGTTCAGTCTTGTGGCACTGGCGTTGGTGTTCGCGCTCCCCAAGAAGGTCCAGAGTGGGCACTGAGCGCACAGCTCAGGACTTCAAGCCCTTGCTGTGCCGATCGACCACGGTTGCTGCGAGGTCGGCGATCTTGACGTTCAGGTCCTGAGAGGACTTACGCAACAGGGCGAACGCCTCGTCGCCGGACACATCGTGCAGAGCCATGATCAGGCCGATCGCCTTGCCGATCTCACGGTTGCTCTCGAGTCCGTCACGCAGAGTCGACGCCTCCTGACCGTTCATGACCGCAGCAACGGCGACGGCCGTGAACGCCGTCAGAATGATCGCCTTGCTCGCGCTGTCGGCGTCGAACACACCCGGCTCGTCGGTGAACAGGTTGAGCGCGCCCACCTTCTGATCGTCCACCTTCAGGCGAAATCCCATGGCCCCTCGCACCGGCGTGCGGTTCAACACACCGCGAGCCATCGCGGGCCACTGCGTCGGTGTCCGGAAGTCGGCCTCGAGCTGCGCCGCCTCGCTGGTGATCGCGTCCAGACACGGGCCTTCGCCGGTGGCGCGCTCGATGTCGTCGATGACACGAGCGACGTCGTCGGAGGCCGCGACGGTGACGGGCTTTCCGTGACGCATCAGCATCAGGCTGGCGTGATCACAGTGGGGAACGATCAGCACGGCGGCATTGCAGATCGCGGTGTAGATCTCTTCCGCGCTGCTGCCTCGGTACACGATGTCGGCCAGTGCGGCGAACACGGTGGCCGGGTCGGTCACCGGGCCGTCGGTGGAGCCTGCAGGAACGGCTGGAGGTCCGCTCGGCTGCGATTCGTCGTTCATTGGTTACTTCCGTCCAGTGTGTGAGCATCGAGTGACCGGGACTCGGAGTGCATCAACCGTACCGTCACCGGATCGGGTGGCCGATAGGACGGGTCTCAGCAGTAGCCTCGACTGGTGAGCGACGCACAAGGATCCACCGGTTTCGAGTACGGCCACGACGGTCCGAAGTCGATCGTGGTGGGTGTCGACGGTTCCGATTCCTCCTGGCGCGCCGCCGCCTATGCGGCAGGGCTCGCTCGTAGGCAGCGGTCTCTGCTGGTGCTGGTGTACGTGCAACCCATTGCGACGGCGTCGTGGGGCCAGGCCGGCATCTCTCTCGTCGAAACCGGCCAGCAGATCGCCGACGAGTTGCTCGAGTACGTCCGTGCCTCCGCTGCACGATTCGGGGATCGGGAACACGTGCGGTGGGAGTTCCGGACCGCGCAGGGCGACCCGTACAACGGGCTGATCGCCGTGGCAGAGCAACTGCGCACCGACGCGGTCGTAGTGGGGGCGTCCGAGACTGCGGGCCACCGAATCGCAGGTTCGGTGGCGGTGCGGTTGGTCAAGGCGGGCCGCTGGCCGGTGACTGTGGTGCCCTGAACGATCCGAAAACGAGCCTGTCTGCCGTCGGCCCTGTAAAAATAGGCAGTCACCTCGTCGGATGCGAGGCAGACGTGGTGCCGTTCTCGAGGATCCGAGGAGTTCCATGGCTGGGCTGTCGCGTCGACAATTCATCGCTCGGGTGGGCGCGCTCGCGGCGGCCTGGGGAATTGCACCCCACGTGCTGGGTCAGGCTCTCGTTGCGCACGCCCAACCTGTGGAGGCGGACGGGACCGGAACACTGGCGCAGACGATCCTGCGAACCTCGACCGGGCCGGGCAAGTACCGCGTACTCGGTATTGGACCGGGGGAGCCCTACGTTGCTCGACTGGACGTCCTCGGACGAGCGCCGAGTCCGTCGAGGGTGCAGTCCCGACGGTCGTTGCTCTACCTCGGACACCTCTCGGACATGCACGTCATCGACGCGCAGTCGCCCGGACGGATCGAGCCGATGATCGTCTCCGACCATGCCGCCTGGGGCTCGGCGTTCCATCCGCAGGATCCGCTGACCGTGCACGTCACCGCGGCGATGGTGAAGGCGTTCGCGGATGCGCGGATCAGCCCGGTCACCGGCGCACCGATGGGAGCGGCCGTGGTCACCGGGGACAGTGCCGACATGCATTCTCATCTCGAACTACGCTGGTACATAGACGTTCTCGACGGAGTCCCGGTTCGGCCGGCGAGCGGGGCCGCGAACGTCTTCGAGGGTGTTCAGGCCTGGCCGGAGGCGCAGTGGGCCTATCGGCCCGGTGACCCGTCGGGAGGATCGTTCGGCGAATACGGATTCCCGACGCTTCCCGACCTTCTCGACCAGGCGATATCGGGCACCGTCGAATCGGTGGGTCTACCCGTGCCGTGGTACTCGGTGTACGGCAACCACGACACCCTGTTGCTCGGCACCTTCGATCTGTCCTCGCAACTGCACGCGCTCGCTGTCGGTGGTCGCAAGGCGTACACGCTCGAGGCGACAGCCACCTCGGCACTGGCCGGCTACGCCTCGACGGCCAGTCCGCTGCAACGAATGGTCGATGCGCTCGGCGTGGGATCCGGTGCGCGACCGGGGTTTCGCGCGGTGTCCGCCGATCCGGCTCGATATCTGTTCGAGCAACGCGAGTTCATGGCGGAGCACTTCGAGACCACCCCGACGCCGGGTCCGATCGGTCACGGCTTCACCCAACACAACCTCGACTCCGGCGAGACCTGGTGGACCGCAGACCCCACCCCGAACATTCGCACGTTCGGGCTGGACACGTGCAATGCCGTCGCCGGTCCCGACGGTGCGGTTCCGGAGAACCAGTTCGAATGGCTCACCCAGCAATTGGAGCGGGCGCAGGCCGAGAACAAGCTCGTACTGATCTACACGCACCACAACAGCCTGACACTGGAGAACCGAGCACAGCGGCCAGGGCAATCGGTGAAGCTCTACGGCGCAGACGAATTCGTCGATCTGCTGCTGAAGTATCCGGTGGTGATCGGTTGGCTCAACGGCCACACCCACCAGAACCAAATTCTGGCGCACTCGCGAGACGGACGAGGATTCTGGGAGATCACCACCGCGTCGTGCATCGATTTCCCGCAGCAGCAGCAGGTGGTCGAGATCGTCGACAACCGAGACGGGACACTGTCGCTGTTCACCACCGTTCTCGATCACGCATCTCCGGTCACGCCCGGAAACAGTGGCAGCTACCTGGATCTGGCGTCCCGTAGCCGTGAGTTGGCGGCCAACGACTGGGCCGAGAATCCGCTGATGCGGAGGGGTTCGCGCCTCGATCGCAACACCGAGCTGCTCCTGCCTGCACCGTTCGATCTGAGCAGCATCACCGACGCCGCCCTCGAGCAGCAACACCTGGACGAGCACGCCAGACTGATCGCCTACGAGACGAGGCAGGGCCGATGAACAGTGTTCGCAGGACGATCCTGCTGTTGTCCGTGCTGGTGGCGTGCGCGGGGTGCTCGCAGACCGCCGCACTCGCCCCGGTCGGTGGTGCCGAGCTCGGTGACCTCCGCTACGCAGTGAACGACGTCCTGTTCGAGAAGGGGATCGAGATCCTGGTCGCACCGGTGTGCTCGGGTACCGGAGCCGATATCGAATGTGCCGGGGAGACAACCGACAACGAGGCGATCACAGGTTCGGCCACCTCGGACGACGCGAGCACCGTCGAAGTCAAGGTCGGTACGGAGGTCCTCTACTCGGGGTCGGTGCAGGACGTGCTCGATCGCAATTCGACGGTCGGTGCACCGTGAGGGGGAGTGTGGTTCTCGCTGCCGTGGTGGTCGTGTCGGCACTGGTTCAGGCGCTGACCGTGCTGGGGGATCCGGTTCCGACGTCGTCCCTCGGTTTCGCGGGGCTGGTTGCGGCCTCCGCCGCGGCACTGGTGATCGCACTGTGGATCACCGCATCGACGGCACTCGACGTGGTGGACGGCAAAGCGTCCGGTGCACTGGGTCGGGCATGGCGACGGCCGCGCGTCCTGGTGTGGTGTGTAGTGCTCACTCTTGTGGCCGTTGCGCTGGCAATTCTTTTCCCTCTGCTCCCGGCCATCGTGATTCTGGTTGCGCTGCTGATACTTCCGGCCGCGGTCGACGGCAACCGAAATCCGTTTCGCGCTGCGTTGCACATGGTCCGGTGGTCTCCGGGGCGGTGCGCAGTCGCGGCGGTCGTCACGATCCTGGCCTACGTCCTCGGCTGGGTTGTGCCACTGCTACTGGGATTCTTCGTCACCGGTGTCGTGGCCGCGTTCGTGACGTGGCTGTGGTTCGGGGCAAATACCGCTGCGTTGCTGGTCCTTTGGTCGCGGCTGTATCGAAGGGCGGCGATGCTTCGACGGCACTCAGCCGCGGGCTCGCCGACCGGCCGCGGCCTCGGCGACGATGTGCGCGATTCGAGCTGAGCGAGTGGCGTCTCGCGCAGCGCTGACGACCCACCACAGCATCTGTTTGCGGGCACTGGGCGGAAAACCGTCCCAGGTGCTCCGGGCGTTCGGGTCTCGGTTCAGGGCAGTTGCGAGTTCGAGTGGTTCCTCGAGGTCTTCGACCTGATCGGCAATCGTCCACCAGCCGTTGGCCTTCGCGGCAGCGATGGCACGTCGGCCTGCTTCGGTCATGAGGCCGCTGTCTTCCATATCGGCTGCGCGTTGTCGGTTGAGCCGGGTCCACGGACTCTTGGGCCTGCGTGGTGTGAACATCTGCAGGCTGCGCTCGTCGTCGAAGTTGCTGCCGGTGGAATCGATCCAACCGAAGCAGATGGCTTCCTCGACGGCGTCCGGGTACGGGCACCGTGGCCGGGTGGTGGTGTTGCGCCACGAACACAGCCACACGCCACGGGTGGATGCATGATGGAGCTCGAGCCAAGTACGCCACTGTGTCCGAGTCTCGGCGTGAAAAATCGGGTACTCGAACTTCCACGTCGGCGGGTGGTCGGATGCCGTCGGCGGCTCCGGTGTCGTCACGTGCTCGCGCAATCGACTGCTGCCGGTGCCACCTCGCCACGGTTCCACATTGTTTCAGTGTGCTCGCAGTCGAGGAAATCTGCTGTCCCATTGTCGGGTGCAGATCCCTAGCGCCGGGCTTCGATGTTCACCTCGTGGTGGGGCGGGCGGGGCTCGAACCCGCGACCAATGGATTATGAGTCCACGGCTCTAACCGACTGAGCTACCGCCCCATGCCCGTACCAGGTACGAGCCTGCAGAATCGTACAGAATCCCGTCGCCTCGACGGTTCATCGGGGCGCTATTTCGCCCTCACCTGCACCGGGACCCCGTTCAGGATCGCATTGGCCGAGACGGCGTCGACTCGGCCCGGGTCGGTGATGTCGTTGACACTGGGGCCGGTCACCGTCGTGGCAACGGACAGCTCCACGCCGGGGCGCTGATGCCCGAAGCCGTGCGGCATGCTCACCACACCCGGCATCATCTTGTCCGAGGCCGCCACCTCGATGTCGACGGTTCCGGCGGCGGAGGTCACCGACACCATCGCCCCGTCCTCGATGCCGCGGTGTTCCAGGTCGTCCGGGTGGGCCAGAAGCTGATGTCGCGCTTTGCCTTTGGTGAGCCGGGCGGTGTTGTGCATCCAGGAGTTGTTGCTGCGCAGGTGTCGCCGACCGATCAGCAACAACTCGTCCCCGGTCGCAACGGCGCTCGAGTGCATCAGGTCCACCAACGCGGGAAGTTCGGCAACAACGATGTCCTGAATCAGCTGCACCCGCTTGTCCCGCGTCTTCAGCTTCTGCGGGAAGCCGGGCCGCAGGGGTCCGAGATCGACACCGTGGGGGTTGGCTCGAAGCTTCTTGAGCGACAATCCTTTTCGTTGGCTGCGGAGCAGGATGTCCAGGGTGCGCGCGGGCGACAGGCGCAGGCGCGCCTCGCTGATCACGCTCTTCGGAGTCAATCGCGACTTCACTCGACCGATCGTCGAACCGGTCATCGCGCTCTTGTAGCGGAGTGACAGGTCTCGGAATATCTCCCAATCATGCTTTGCGTCGGCCTTCTTGGGCAGGACCGCCGGCATGTACTTGGCAGTGTTGTGTACCGCGAAGGAATTGAAGATCAGATCGTAGTGGTCGCGTTCGAGAGACATCGTCGGCGGCAGAATCACGTGTGCATGACGCGAGGTCTCGTTGATGTAGAAGTCGAACGACACCATGAAATCGAGACCCGCGAACGCGTCGTTCAGGGTGGTACCGCCGGGCATCGACAGCACCGGGTTGCCGGACAGAACCGCCATCGCGCGGATCTGGTCCTTGCCCTCGGTGGTGATCTCGTCGACGAGCGTCGAGCAGGGGTATTCGCCTGCGAACTCGGGCAGGTCGCGAACGCGGCTGCGCCACTTGTCGAAATGTCCGCGGCCGACGATGCCCTGCTTGATCAAATCGATCGCAGGATCGGTCACCATGGCACCGCCGGGGCGGTCGAGATTGCCGGTGATGATGTTCAGTACCTGAATCGCCCACTGGCACACGGTGCCGAACTGCTGGGTCGAGACCCCCATTCGGCCGTATGCCACCGCGGACTTCGCCGACGCGAAATCACGTGCCAGGGCCGAGATGTCCTCCGCGGCGATCCCCACGACCGGAGCAACGGATTCGGGGGTGAATTCGGCGACGAGGTCGGCGATGCGATCGGCACCGTCGATGTAGTCGGCCACGCGCACGGTGCCGTCGGCGACGATGACGTGGATCATCGCGAGTAGGAGCAATGCATCGGTGCCGGGGCGCACGAAGAAGTGCGTGTCGGCGATGTCGGCGGTCTCGGTCTTGCGTGGATCGACCACGACCAGGCGTCCGCCGCGTTTACGCAGTGCCCGCGCTCTCTTGGCGAAATCGGGGACGGTCATCATGGAGCCGTTCGACGCCATCGGGTTGCCGCCGAGTACGAGGAAGAAGTCGGTGCGGTCGATGTCGGGGATAGGCAGCAGCAGTTGATGCCCGTACAGCAGGTGATCGACGAGCTGATGCGGGAGCTGATCCAGCGAGGTGGCGGAGTATCGATTACGCGTTCGCAGGAGCGAGGTGAAGGGAATGCCGTGGGTCATCGCACCCATCGAATGCACGTTGGGGTTGCCCTGATAGAGACCGACCGCATTGCGCCCGTACTTCTTGCGCGTCGAGATCAGGCCGTCGATCACGAGGTCGTATGCCTCGTCCCAGCCGATCTTCTCCCACTTCTCACCCACGCGTTTGACCGGTGTGGTGAGTCGATCGGTATCGGCGTGCAGGTCGATCAGCGACAGAGCCTTCGGGCAGATGTGACCGCGCGAGAGCGGGTCCTTCTCGTCACCGCGGACGGACGTGACCGCATCGTTCTCCACCGTGAACTCGAGCCCACAGATCGCTTCGCACAGATTGCACGAGCCATACACAACCGACATCGCATTCCTCCCACTCATGTGCTGCGAGCGTAGCCCGGCGGGGGACCGGGGCACCGTCATCGACAGACAATTAGGCTCGTGAATCGTGACCACCCTCGATCTCACGTCCTCCTGGCCCGTCGACCACGTCAGTGCAGCAGTCGTCACCGACTCCGGAGTTCGTGAGGAGGTCGGCGACACCGATCGCGTCTACGAGCTGGCCTCGGTCACCAAACTGCTCAGTGCGTACGCCGTTCTCGTCGCCGTCGAGGAAGGTGCGGTGGAGCTCGATCAAACCGCAGGGCCGGAAGGGTCGACGGTGCGTCACCTGCTGGCACACGCGTCGGGCCTGGCGTTCGGCGACCGCACGGTCCAGGCACCGGCCGGCACCAAGCGGATCTATTCGAGCTCCGGGTTCGAGGTACTGGCCGAACTGATCGAGACCGAAGCAGGCATCGCCTTCCCGGACTACCTCGACGAGGCCGTGTGCCGGCCACTGCAGATGACGAACACCGCGCTACCGGGATCGGCAGGCCACGGTGCCAGCTCCACCCTGGCGGACCTGAAGAAGTTCGCGGCGGAGTTGTTGGAACCCACGCTCCTCGCGTCGCAGACCCTCTCGTCGGCGACGGCCGTGCAGTTCCCCGGCCTCAACGGCATCGTGCCCGGGTACGGATCGCACAGGCCGTGCGACTGGGGACTCGGGTTCGAGCTGCGGGGTGAGAAGAGCCCGCACTGGACCGGAAGCGGCAACTCGTCGGCCACGTTCGGTCACTTCGGTCAGGCCGGAACGTTCCTGTGGGTGGACCCGTCCGTGCGGACGGCATGCGTGGTGTTGACCGACCGGGCCTTCGGAGACTGGGCGAAACCGCTGTGGCCGGAACTCTCCGATGCCGTTCTTGCAGGGTGAATGCCGATCGTTCACAGATTGCACTGGCGCAACAGGGGTAACTCGGGGCACACTAGTACACATACGTGTTGATTGACTGCAGCCAGCCGAAGCATGTCGAGGTCGTTGGGGAAGACGTCCCTCGTCGAAGCTGGAGGTAGTGCAATGCGTGGATCGAATCAGTTCGCAGAAGCGACGTCGGGTGTCCTGTACATCCACTCGTCGCCCGCTGCGTTGTGCCCGCATGTCGAATGGGCGTTGTCCGACGCCCTCGATTGCCATGCGAATTTGAAGTGGTCTGCGCAGCCGGCCTCCGACGGGCAGCTGCGCGCCACCACCGACTGGGTAGGCCCGGTCGGCACCGGGGCGACCCTCGCCGGCATCCTGCGCTCGTGGCAGATGCTGCGCTTCGAGGTGACCGAAGACCCCAGCGAAGGCGTCGACGGCGAACGATTCTCGCACGTACCCGGTCTGGGGCTGTGGCGTGGATCGACGAGCGCGAACGGTGACGTGGTCCTTGGCGAGATGCGTTTGCGCGCCCTCATGGAGAACAACCAGGGCAACCTCACCGCGGCCGTGGAGCACGCTCTCGGGTCGGACTGGGACGCCGCCCTCGAGCCGTACCGCACCGGGGGAGCCGGAGCCGAAGTGACGTGGTTGAGCCGCAACGTGGGCTAATGGTGAGAGTTGCTGGGGGTTCGGTGTCGCGGTAGTTTCGCGGGCGTGCCTGGGGTAGGCATGTGGGAACGACCGTGGAGTGGTGAGTTCGATGTTGTCGACCGGAAAAGTGATTCGATTCGACGAATTCAAGGGGTACGGATTCGTAGCGCCGGACGAGGGCGGCGAGGACGTGTTCATCCACGTCAACGATCTGGATTTCGACAAGAGGCTGTTGGCACCGGGTGTTCGCGTCGAGTACGTCGCCGTCGACGGTGACCGAGGGCTCAAGGCCACCCAGGTACAGATAATCGACGGTCCCGCATCGACCGCGCTGGTGACCCGACACAAGCCCGACGTGCCGTACCACCACACCGTGCCGGTGACCGACCATCAGAACCTCGAAGACGTCATCTGCGACGTCCTGTCCGAGGCGGACTTCACTGCCGAGGTGACCGAGGCACTGCTCACGTCCAACGGAACCGTGACGGCAGCGCAGATCCTCGACATCCGATCAGCGATGCTGCGAGTGGCTCACGACCACAAGTGGATCGAGAACTGACCGACGCGTAGCCCCTTCATCCCGCCCTGCAGCCCGTTCGGTTACGGATGAATGTGGCTTCGTTGCACTCGGAGCGCCTCGGAGTCGCATTGATCCACACCGTGAATCGACCATTGCATACGTCTGGGCGCTGCAAGGGTCCATTCACGCGGCCGGGGGGAGGGCGCGGGGGCTGAGTCAGGGCCGCAAGCGAGGGCGGTTGATCAGAGCGGAATGTTCTTGTGGTTGCCGCGTGCCGCGGGCGCGGCCGCGAGAGCCTTGGCGACGGTGCTGCGGGTCTTGCTCGGTTCGATGACCTCGTCGACGACACCGATGGCCACAGCACGCTCGACGCCACCTGCGATGCTTTCGTGCTCGACGGTGAGCCGATCGTGCAGTGCTTCGCGCTCCTCCTCGGGAGCGGCCGCGAGAGCCTTCTTGTGCAGGATGCCGACGGCTGCCTTCGCGCCCATCACGGCGACCTCGGAGCCGGGCCAGGCGTAGACGGCCGTGGCACCGAGTGCGCGAGCGTTCATTGCGATGTACGCACCGCCGTAGATCTTGCGAGTGACAAGGGTGACGCGGGGAACGGTGGCTTCGGCGAAGGCGTGCAACAGCTTTGCGCCGCGACGGACGACGCCTTCCCACTCCATGCTGACGCCGGGGAGGTATCCGGGAACGTCGACCACCACGACGAGCGGGATGCCGAACGAATCGCACAACCGAACGAAACGTGCTGCCTTCTCTGCACTTTCGGAGTTGAGGCAGCCGCCGAGTCGGATGGGGTTGTTGGCGATGACCCCGACGGTGCGGCCACTGATACGGCCGAGGCCGATCACGATGCTGCGAGCCCAGCCGCCCTGGAATTCCTCGAAGGTCGACTCGCCTTCGACGTTGTCGAGCAACTCGTGCACGATCGGGTGGACGTCGTATGCGCGACGGTTCGATTCGGGCATCAGTGCCCGGAGGTCGGTGTCACCGTGTTCGGCAGCGGCGATATCGAAGTCGCCCTGCTCGCAGAACATGGACACCAGACGGCGGGCGCGGGTGAACGCGTCCATCTCGCTGTCGGCGACGATGTGGCACACGCCGGACTTCTTGTGGTGGGTGTCGGGGCCGCCGAGCGAGGCCATGTCGACCTGCTCGCCGGTGACGCTGCGGACGACGTCGGGACCGGTGACGAAGACACGTCCCTCGGGAGCCATGATGACGACGTCGGTCAACGCAGGACCGTAGGCGGCGCCGCCGGCTGCGAAGCCGAGGACGACGGAAACTTGGGGGACGAGGCCGGACGCTCGAACCATGGCCTCGAAGACCAGTCCGACGGCGTGGAGAGCTTCGACGCCCTCGGCGAGGCGAGCGCCTCCGGAGTGCCAGACGCCGACGATCGGAGCGCGCTGCTCGATGGCCGTGTCGATGGCGGCGACGATGTGCTTGCAGCCGTCGACCCCCATGGCGCCGCCCATGACGGTGGCGTCGGAGCAGTACGCGATGGTGTGGACGCCGTCGATCTCGCCGGACGCTGCGAGGATGCCGGATTTGTCCCGATCGTGCAGCGGGACAGTGGTTCCGGCGTCGAACAGATTCTCGAGGCGGGCGAGTGGATCGCGGGGATCGGTCGAGGTACCGGATCGTGTGACAGGGGCCAGAATAGTCATCGCTTGTCCTTCTTCAGGGCCCCTGAGGGGGCGAGGCCCGAACCGGAACCGTTCCCTGAGAACGGCCCCGGTCCGGATCATGCACTGCGAGAGCGAGATCGACCGAGTCGAAGAAACGACTCAGTGCATCACGCCTTTCCGAAGGCGAGCGCTACGTTGTGCCCACCGAATCCGAACGAGTTGTTGATCGCGTAATCGATCTGTCCGACGCGGGGCTCGCCCTTGACGACGTCGAGATCGATCTCGGGATCCTGGTTCTCCAAATTCAGTGTGGGAGGGATGATTCCCTCACGCACTGCCAGCACCGTCAGTACCGACTCGAGAGCGCCGACGGCACCGATCGAGTGGCCCAGAGCGGATTTCGGTGCGTACACCGCTGCGTGATTTCCGACGGCCTTGTTGATCGCCAGCGCCTCGGCGGTGTCTCCGATGGGAGTTGCCGTTGCGTGGGCGTTCACGTGGGTGATGTCGGACTTCTGCAGGCCTGCGGTCTCGATGGCGCGCTGCATCGCACGCGCGGCACCCTTGCCCTCCGGATCGGGAGCCACCAGGTGGAACCCGTCGGAGGTGATTCCGGCACCGAGCAGGCGGGCGTGAATCGTTGCGCCGCGAGCCTTGGCGTGCTCTTCGGTCTCGATGACCATGAGCGCACCCGCTTCACCGAAGACGAAGCCGTCACGGTCCTTGTCGAACGGACGTGACGCACCCTTCGGGTTGTCGTTGTTGGTGCTCATCGCCCGCATCATGGAGAAGCTGGCGATCGGAACCGCGTCGATATAGCCCTCGACGCCGCCGGTGACGACCATGTCCGCGTCGCCCATCACGATCATCCGCCACGCGTGTGCGATGGCTTCCGATCCCGAGGAGCAGGCGGAGACGGGAGTGATGACACCGGCCTGTGCTTTGAGCTCGAGTCCGACGACCGCTGCGGGGCCGTTCGGCATGACCATCTGAACGGCGAGCGGAGACACCTTGCGGTAGCCGCCTGCCTTCATCTTGTCGTTGGCGTCGATCAGCGAATCTCCGCCACCGAGGCCGGTACCGATCGACACACCGAGGCGAAGGGGATCGACGTCGGGGGTTCCGGCGTTCTTCCAGACCTCGCGGCCGAGGACCGTCGACAGTTGCTCGACATAGCTCAGGCGACGAATCTCGACCCGCGAGAGCAGGCTCTGCGGGTTCACCGCGAGGTGTCCGCCGATCCGCACAGGCAGGTCGTACTCGGCGACGAAATCGTCTTCGAGCTTCGCGATTCCGCTGTCGCCGTTCAGCAGACCCTTCCACGTGGCATCGACGTCACCCGCAAGTGACGTGGTCGCAGCGAGGCTGGTGACGACGACACTGGGGAAGCGTCCGTTGGCGGTGGATGGGTTGGTCATGGGCCCTGTCACTCGCTCGCGGAGTCGTCGAGCTTGGCCTTGATAGCTTCTGCGGCCTCGGGGTTCTCCGCTTCGAGCTTCTGGATGTAGTTGACGGCGTCACCGACGGTGCGCAGACCTGCGAGGTCCTCGTCGGGGATCTTCACGCCGTACTTGTCCTCGGTCTGCACTGCGATCTCGACCATGGAGAGCGAGTCGATGTCGAGGTCGTCCACGAAGGACTTCTCGATGGTCACCTCGGACGGTTCGATGCCCGTGACCTCCTCGATGATCTCTGCAAGTCCGGCGATGAGGTCTTCCTGGCTGGCCACTGTTGTGGCTCCCTTCTCTTCTGTGTAGAACGCCGAAGTCATGTGCTTCGAGACGCGATTGTGCATTTCTGCCACTCGGGGAGTGGAAGTGCGATCCGCAGTGTGTGACGGCGGAGTGTGTGGGGCGAGCTAACCGAGCTCGGCCATTGTGGAGATGTCCGCCGGTGTCTTCAGGCCGAGGTTGGCAACGCCACGCAGTTCGCGTTTGGCGATGCCGACCAGTGCGCCTGCCGGGGGCAGTTCCACAAGTCCGGTGACCTGCGCGGTGCGCAGGTAGGCAGTGCACAGATCCCATCGCACGGGGCGAGTGACCTGAGCAGCAAGCTTGTTCAGTGCGTCGGCACCCGAGGCGACCGGCTGACCGTCCGAGTTGGACAGCAGCGTCCGCGTCGGCTCCGACGGAGTGATCGCGGCAGCGGCTGCGGCAACGGTGTCGCCGGCAGACGCCATGTATCTGGTGTGGAACGCGCCTGCTACCGGCAGCGCGCGAACCCGAGCCTTCTCGGGCGCGCTCTCGGCCAGCTCGGCAAGTTTGGTGAGCAGGCCGGCTGCGACGATCTGACCTGCAGCGTTGACGTTGGCCGGCGCGAGGTCGAGTTCTTCGAGGCGGGCCAGGACGGCAGCTTCGTCTCCGCCGAGCACGGCGGACATGCCGGTCGGTTCGAGTGCACACGCCTTGGCCATTGCTGCGCCACGGACGGCGGCGAGTGATACGGCGTCGTCGGAGGAGATGACGCCGGCGATGGCAGCGGCGGCGAGTTCGCCCACGGAGTGCCCGGCGACGATGGCGTCCTCGGGGAACAGGCCGCGCGATGCGATCTCCTCGAAGGCGAGCAGGGCCGACGCCACGACCAGGGGCTGGGTCACCGCGGTGTCGGTGATCTCCTCGGCGGTTGCTGTGGTGCCGAGGCGGACGAGGTCGAGACCCGAGGCCTTCGACCACAGTGCGAGCCGGTCTGCCGCACCTGGCAATTCGAGCCAAGGCAACAGCATGCCGGGAGTCTGAGAGCCCTGACCGGGCGCAAGCAACGCAATCACAGGGTTAAGAGAACACTGTCGGGTGCCGAATGAGTGATGTCGCGCTCGATGAACTCTCGACAGGCAATTTGTGGGAACCCTACAAATCGCCTCGTGGGGACTCGCTATCGCCGGAGGGTGGTGGAGCGTTACGTAACCACTTCTCCGAATGTGACCTGTGTGACATATGGGGCTGGATGTGCCGGTTCGTGATGCGTTCGAGCCAACCTACCTACCGTTGCCGCGACCCTGAGCACGTACGCGTCGCGCGGGTGAGTGGGGTCGCGACCGGTGACCTCTGCGATGCGCTTGAGCCGATACCGAACGGTATTTGGATGAACAAACAGCTGCCGTGCGCAGGTTTCGACGGCTCCGCCACAGTCGAGATACGCATCGAGGGTGTCGGCCAGTCCAGAACCCGCCGCCGCCAATGGAACGACCACGTGATCGTTCAACGCCGATATCGCCGCACTGTCGTTGAGCAGTGCGCGTTCGGGCAACAACTCGCCTGCGTGCACCGGACGCGGTGCACCACGCCAGCCGGCGACGGCCTGCATGCCGGCGAAGGCTTCCACCGCGCTCGAGTGCGCCGCGCCCAGGGTGCGAGTGGTCGGGCCGATGACCACGGGACCGTCGGAGAAGTTCTGCAACATGTCCTCGATGAACGCGTGGTGGGCCGGCGTGTCCTCGATCTGGCCGCTGACCACCATCACCAGCCGAGTGCCTTGCACCACGGCGAGTGCCGCGCGGCCGTGCTTCTGCGCCACGGCGTGCACTGTTCCGACCACCGAGACGCCCCGATCGTCCGGGGGAGTACCGACCAACACCGTCGCGGGGGCCGTGGCGTCCCAGTTCAGCGTTGCGGCACGCGAGAGCATGTCCGAGCCGGTGTCCCCACGCACGACGGCATCGACGACGAGAGCTTCGAGGCGGGTGTCCCAGGCACCGCGAGATTCGGCCGCACTGGCGTAGACCGACGCGGCCGCGAAGCCGAGCTCGCGGCCGTACCGTAGGACGGCCTCGGTCAGGGCCACCAGCTGCTGATCGTTGCGAGCCAGCGCCGGAAGCCACTGCTCGAAGAACTCCATCGCCACTCGGACCATGTCGACGGTCTGGCGCAGAGTGAGGCGGCGGGCCAGGTCTTGGGGGATGACCTGGAATGCGTCGAGGCTGAAGCGGATATCGCTGTTGGGGTTCTTGAGCCATTCGAGAAAGTTGTCGACGGCTGTCTGAATCAACAACTGCACGCTTGCGCGTTGGGCCGCGTCGAGATCGCCGAAGAACGGCAACTGGCCCTGCATCGTGGTGACGGCTTCTGTCGAGAGTCGGCCGGAGAACTGTTTGACCCGCCGCAGCAGGGCATCGGGCAGGGGATCGCGCTTCTGGCGTGAGGGAGCCAGTGAGGCGACCGGAAGATGCACTTCGTTGTCCGAGGTCAACGACTCACGCAACGCCTCACGATAGGCGTCGCGTCGGGACACTTCGCGTGTGGACGCACTGTCCGGGGAACCGGGCTTCGCATCGGACATAAGGAGAACCTACGCCCGACCCCCGCCCACCTCGCGCTGGACGTGCCGCGCGAGGTGGAACGGGGGTCGGGCGATCAGGGGTCGAACCTACGCCGAACCGGTATCGGCGTACGACGTGGGAGCGGCGGTGACGTCGTCGATCTTGTACTTCTCCGCGGCCTCGACGGCCTTGGAGCGGTCGACCTCACCGGATGCCGCCAGAGCCGACAACGTGGCGACGACGATCGACTCGGCGTCGACGTTGAACACCCGGCGCGCGGCCGGACGGGTATCGGAGAATCCGAATCCGTCGGTACCGAGAGTGACGTAATCGCCCGGAACCCACTGACGGATCTGGTCCGGAACGGCACGCATCCAATCCGAGGACGCGATGACCGGGCCGTTGGTGTCGGCCAGGGCCGAGGTGACGAACGGAACGCGCTTGTCGGCACCGGGGTTGCGCAGGGACTCCTGCTCGGCCTCGACACCGTCGCGGCGCAGTTCGCCCCACGAGGTCACCGACCAGACGGCCGAACGAACGCCCCACTCCTCGAACAGCAATTCGCGGGCCTTACGGGCCGACACGATGCCGACGCCGGACGCCAGCAGCTGCGCCTCGGGTCCGTCGCCCTCCTGCGGCTGGGCGAACCGGTAGATGCCCTTGAGCAGACCCTCGACGTCGAGGTTCTCCGGCTCGGCCGGCTGTACGTACGGCTCGTTGTAGAGGGTGATGTAGTAGAAGATGTTCTCGCCGCCGAAGCCCTCGACACCTTCGGTTCCGCCGTACATCCGTCGCAGACCGTCCTTGACGATGTGCGCGATCTCGTACGAGAACGCCGGGTCGTAGGCCACGGCCGCCGGGTTGGTCGAGGCCAACAGCAGTGAATGACCGTCGGCGTGCTGCAGACCCTCACCGGTGAGCGTGGTGCGACCTGCGGTGGCACCGAGCACGAATCCGCGAGCCATCTGGTCTGCTGCCGCCCAGAGACCGTCGCCGGTGCGCTGGAAGCCGAACATCGAGTAGAAGATGTACAGCGGGATCATGACCTCGCCGTGCGTGGCGTACGAGGTACCGACCGCGGTGAACGACGACGTCGAACCGGCCTCGTTGATGCCCTCGTGCAGGATCTGGCCGACCGAGCTCTCCTTGTAGGCGAGCATCAGCTCCGAGTCCACCGAGGTGTACAGCTGGCCGTTGCGGTTGTAGATCTTCAGCGACGGGAACCACGAGTCCATACCGAACGTGCGGGCCTCGTCGGGGATGATCGGCACGATTCGGTGGCCGATCTCCTTGTCTCGCAACAGCTCCTTCATGACGCGCACGAGCGCCATGGTGGTGGCGACTTCCTGCTTGCCGGAGCCCTTGCGGAGCGTCTTGTACGTGTCGTCGCCGGGCTGCGGGAGCGGCTTGACGTCGACCCGCCGCTCGGGGACGAATCCGCCGAGCTTGTTGCGGCGATCGAGCATGTACTGGATCTCGGGAGCATCCGGGCCGGGGTGGTAGTACGGCGGCATGTACGGATCCTTCTCGAGCTCTTCGTCCGAGATCGGGATGTGCTGGAGATCGCGGAACGTCTTGAGATCGTCGAGCGTGAGCTTCTTCATCTGGTGCGTGGCATTGCGGCCCTCGAAGTGCTTGCCGAGGGTGTAGCCCTTGATGGTGTGCGCCAGGATGACCGTCGGCTGGCCCTTGTGCGACATCGCCGCCGCGTAGGCAGCGTGCACCTTGCGGTAGTCGTGGCCGCCGCGCTTGAGGTTCCAGATCTCGTCGTCGGACAGATCCTTGACCAGTTCCTTGGTGCGCGGATCGCGACCGAAGAAGTGATCGCGGACGTACCCGCCGTCGTTGGCCTTGTACGTCTGGAAGTCACCGTCGGGAGTGGTGTTCATCAGGTTCACGAGCGCGCCGTCGCGGTCTGCGTGCAGCAGTGAATCCCACTCGCGGCCCCAGACGACCTTGATGACGTTCCAGCCCGCGCCGCGGAAGAACGACTCCAGCTCCTGAATGATCTTGCCGTTGCCGCGGACAGGGCCGTCGAGGCGCTGCAGGTTGCAGTTGACGACGAACGTCAGGTTGTCCAGACCCTCGGTGGCGGCCACGTGCGCGAGTCCGCGCGACTCCGGCTCGTCCATCTCGCCGTCGCCCAGGAATGCCCAGACGTGCTGATCGGAGGTGTCCTTGACGCCGCGGTCGTTGAGGTAGTGGTTGAAGCGGGCCTGGTAGATGGCGTTCATCGGGCCGAGACCCATCGACACCGTCGGGAACTCCCAGAAGTCCTGCATCAGGCGGGGGTGCGGGTACGACGGCAGTCCTCCGCCCTCGTTCACGTGACTGGCCTCCTGACGGAAGCCGTCCATGCGCTCGGCCGGGATGCGGCCCTCGAGGAAGGCGCGGGCGTAGATGCCGGGGGAGGCGTGACCCTGGATGAAGATGTGGTCGCCGCCGCCCGGGTGGTCCTTGCCGCGGAAGAAGTGGTTGAAGCCGACCTCGTACAGCGCAGCCGACGAGGCGTACGTGGAGATGTGGCCACCGACGCCGACGCCGGGGCGCTGCGCGCGGTGCACCATGATGGCTGCGTTCCAGCGGATCCAGGCGCGGTAGCGGCGTTCCATCGACTCGTCGCCGGGGAACCACGGCTCGTTCTCGGTGGGAATGGTGTTGACGTAATCCGTCGACGTCAGCGACGGCAGCGCGACGCGGCGCTCACCGGCGCGCTCGAGCAACCTGAGCATCAGGTAGCGAGCGCGGTTGGGGCCGGACCTCTCCAACAAGCCGTCGAACGACTCGATCCATTCGTTGGTCTCGTCGTTGTCGATATCGGGCAGGTACGACGCGACACCCTCGCGGATGACGCGGACCCGGCCGTCAGAGCCCTTCTTGCCTGCAGACGATGTGTTCTGCCGTTCGCCGCTGTTCACTTCGGACAACGTGTGCACTCCTCAATGTGGCGGACGCTCGGTGTGGCGTCCGGTCCGGTAGCGCGCCCCTGTGACGGCGCTCTACTTTCCTCGTTCTCGTGATTCCTCCCAATCCTGCTACATCTTCTCGGTTCTGGTAGTACAGAGGTCCGATACCCACCAGTAGAAATTTATGTACGCAATTTCGGCGCGGTCAGCTTGCGCGAACGGCTCCGACCCTGTTCGCTTTGTCTACTGCACCCACAATTCAAGGAGGTCACCACCGTGGTCGCCGCGGCGGACGCTCAGAACTACGCTCAGAAACTTGGCATCACTCGCGACATGGTCGTACAGGAGCTGGGCTGGGACGAGGACACCGACGATGATCTGCGCGCCGACGTAGAAGATGCGATCGGTGGCGAGACCCTCGACGAGGATTCCGACGAGGTGATCGATGTCGTACTGCTGTGGTGGCGCGACGGAGACGGTGACCTGGTCGACGCACTCATGGATGCCATCGGGCCACTCTCGGACGATGGAATCGTGTGGGTCCTCAGCCCCAAGACCGGCCTGTCCGGTCACGTCGAACCCAGCGAGATCGCCGAGTCCGCCCCGACCGCAGGATTGACGCAGACCTCTGCGGCAAACCTCGGTGACTGGATCGGAAGTCGTCTGGTTCAGCCCAAGACCCCTGCCACCAAGCGGTAGGTCGATGCTCGATACAGGAAGACGGTTCTAGATGCCGATCGAGGTTGGCGCGGTTGCGCCCGACTTCACTCTGAAGGATCAGAACAACCAACTGGTCACGTTGTCGTCGTACAGGAACGTGAAAAACGTTCTGCTCGTGTTCTATCCACTGGCCTTCACCGGCACGTGCCAGGGCGAGCTGTGCAAAGTACGCGACGAGTTGCCGACATTCGAGAACGACGAGACTGCGATCTTGGCAATCTCGGTGGGTCCGCCTCCGACCCACAAGATCTGGGCTGCAGAACAGGGTTACACCTTTCCGCTGCTGTCGGACTTCTGGCCGCACGGCGAGGTTGCTCAGGCGTACGGCGTGTTCAACGACAGCGCCGGCTTCGCCAATCGTGGAACGTTCGTGGTCGACAAATCCGGAATCATCCGGTTCGCCGAAATGAACGGACCCGGTGAGGCTCGCGACAGTTCGTCGTGGGCCGAGGCTCTCGCACAAGTGAGCTGACCTGCGGAATTGTAGTTAGAGATCAGACACGATAAATTTCTCCAAGCGTTCCGGTGGCCCGGGGTTGTACCCAGGCCACCGGTACTCGGGCGTATAGCTCAGCGGTAGAGCTCTGGTTTTACACACCAGCGGTCGGGGGTTCGAACCCCTCTGCGCCCACCCTCGATTCAACTGCCACAGGTGTCTCGGTGCCGTGATTCGGCCGGCCGGTCATCATCGGTAACGGTGAATTTCGTCCGTGTTCGGCATGCGCTCTTCTGGGTTGCCCGTCCACTCTCGCGATGGTTCACAGCCTGTTCGTCATCGCCGTGAGGTGACGGTTACGCGTCGACGCCTCACGTGCAACGGTCCGGAAACGACTGCGCAGCATCATCGGTGGGACCAGCGCGAACTTCGATACCGGCGGGGCTTGACCATGGAGCATTGGACGACCGAAGATCTGCCGGTGCCGGATCAATTCGGCTACTGGCGCGACGCGATCTGCGACGCGTTCACGCCGTTGTTTCCCCGCCGCCCCGCCGCACACGCCACGGCGTCGTCGTCACCGGGCGGGATGACCGGATGGGTTCGCGCTGCACCGGTGGGTTCCATCCGGCTCGCGGAAATCGCGTCGGAGCCCCAGCTCCATCTTCACGGCCGATCGGAGGTGGCAAGAACCACGGAGGACGTGACGTTCGTGAACTTGGTCCTCGAAGGCACCTGCGTCGGGCGGCAGGCAGGCCGGACGTGTGTCGTGAACGCGGGCGACTTCGCGTTGTTCGATGCGACTCGACCGTTCGGACTCGATTACCGGAGCACGTGGCGAGTGCTGTCGATGAAGGTCCCCAACGGCATGTTGACGCCACTGATCACGGATTCGGATGGGAGAACCGCAGTATCGTTCTCGCCGACCAATGCGTCCGCGCATGTTGCCAGTGCCGCGATGAGTGCAGTGTGGCAACGGGCCGATCGAATGGAGCGCGCGGATGTCCTCGCCACCAATTCGGCCTTGCTCACACTGATCGCATCAGCGGCCGGACCGAGCGAGAACGAACGGACCTGCGACAGCCGAAGCCTCCGGGCCGAGATGAGAGCCGCGATCAACGCCTATGTGGCAGAACAGATTCGATGTGGGTCGGTGCCTGCCGAAAAAACTGCGCGGCGTTTTTCCATCTCCGTACGCAAGCTCCACCAGCTGTACGAGGAGACCGAACTCTCGTACGCCCGAACCGTCATGAAGTCGCGAGTCGAGGCGTGCGCAGCAGATCTCGACTCGGCCACCCGGCCGACGTCGATGTCCACCCTTGCAGCTCGGTGGGGCTTCGCAGACCTGTCGCATCTCAATCGCGTCTTCAGAACGCAGAAAGGTTGCTTGCCTTCGGAATACCTCGGTCGAAGGATCACGTCTGCGTCGTCCTGACGTCGGCGGACGTGCTCACCGCCCGGTACAGCATGCCCTGCAGGGCGGTGAGTGTCCGTCGGCTACATCCCGGTCATGCCGCCATCCGCAGTGAAGATGCTGCCGGTGACATACGACGCCTTGTTCGAGGCCAGGAAGAGCACGACATGTGCGATCTCCTCGGGCTCGGCGTACCGCTTGATCGCGGTGCTGTCGGCGAACTGAGACTTCGCTGCCGCGGGGTTGCCGGCCGACATGCCGTTTTCGATTCCCCGCATCATCCGAGTGTTCACCGGACCGGGACACACTGCGTTCACTCGGACACCGCTGTCTGCCGCTTCCAACGCGGCCACGCGCGTCAGGCCGATGACAGCGTGCTTCGAGGCGGTGTAGACGCCGAGGGCGGGAAAGCCGATCAACCCTGCCATCGAGGACGTATTGACGATGGCGCCCGACTTCTGTGTGATCATCGTCGACAGGACGTGTTTGATGCCGAAGAACGATCCCTTCACGTTCACATCGAGGATCGTGTCCACGGTCTCGGCGTCGGTATCGACCAAGGCTCCGGTCTTACCTTCCACGCCCGCATTGTTGAAAAAGACGTCGATCCTGCCGAACCGCGTCATGGCACTGGCGACGTATCCTTCGACCTCTTTTTCGCTCCTGACATCGGCTGCCACGAGTAGCAATCGGTTCTCGGGGAGGCCCAGATCGGCGGCGATCTTCTCCAGCGCCGACAGTGACAGATCCACCAACACCAGCGTCGCGCCCTGTTCGGCGAACGCCTTTGTCGCAGCATGGCCGATGCCGCCGGCTGCACCGGTGATCAGAACGACCTTGTCTTCGAAATCCATGATTGTCCTTCTTCGTTTCGCGAGTGGTCAGACGTTTTCTGTGACGGCGGTGAAGTCAGCGATCTTGGTGTGCGCGGTGACGTCTCTGCGCGAGTACTTCCACCCGCTGTCCGTCTTTTCCAGTGCGTCGTTGTACTCGCAGATCGTCCCTTCGGTGCGTCCGTCTTTCGCCGAGAAGAAGAGGAGATAGCACTTCTGAGTGGCTTCGTTGCCGTTCACCGTGATGATCTCGTTGGTCGTGAGGTGGTGCATTCGTCCGAATGCCTCGGTGACGATCGGCATGAAACCGAGCAATTCCTCCGTGCCAGTGGGGGTCTGGCCCGGAAGGAGGGCGTTGAACACGCCCGTGGCGGTGAAACAGTCTGCCCATGCAGGACCGTCGGTTTCGTCCACCGCAAAGTTGTACCGAGCGTTCAGTTCTTGGATGGCGTGCACGTCTTCTACCGATGAAACGGTCATGGCGCTCCTGTCGAAATGGCTGAGCCGCCGATGCGCGGCGGCACTGAGACTCGGAGGGCGACAGTGACCTCGCGAGGTACCCCCACGAGCGAGAGTCGTTCTCGTCCGAGTTGGGTGACAGAATTCATCCAAGCGCGAGATCGGCGAACAGCATCGAACGAGCGTGCAGATGTTCTGGTACGGATGCGCACACATCCCGACGCGTCCGGTCGTGGGTCACGCCTGTGCGCGACGACTCCTGACCTCCCGCACGATCTGCCGCGCCCGATGTTCCTCGGGCAGTCGATCACCTTTACCGAAGAGCTTGTGACGCAACGTGCCCGGTGTGTATTCGGTGCGATAGACACCCCGCTGCTGCAATTCCGGGACTATGTAGTGCACCACGTCCTCGAATGTCCCCGGTGTGATGGCGTAGGCGAGATTGAAGCCGTCGACGTCGGTCTCGTCCACCCACTCCTGCAGTTGATCCGCGACCTCGCCGGGGGAGCCGACGATGCGCGGACCAGCACCACCGATGCCACCCCAGTCGGCTATGTCGCGCACCGTCCATTCCTTGCCGTCGGCCCCGATCGACTGGAACGACGCGGCGAAGGACTGAATTGCGTTGCTCTCGACATTTCCCAGCGGCTCGTCGAGTGCGTACCGCGACAGGTCGACGCCCATCCAGCCCGACATGAACACCAACGCACCTTCGGGACTGGCATACGACCGATACTCGTCGTGCTTGGCATGGGCGAGTTCGGATGTCTCATCGGTGACGATGGTGAGTAGCTGATAGATCCGTGCCGAGTACGGATCGCGGCCGGCATCGCGCAGGGCTCGACGGATATTCGAAACCGTCTGCGCCAGAATCTCCTTCGTCGGTGCACCGACGAAGATCGCTTCGGCATTCTGCGCCGCGAACCGTACGCCACGCGGCGACGCTCCGGCCTGGAAGATCACCGGTGTCCGCTGCGGCGAGGGCTCGGCGAGGTGGATGCCCGGGACAGTGAAATGCTTGCCGCGGTGATCGATTCGATGCACCTTGGTGGGATCAGTGAACACACCGGTCTCGCGATCGCGGATCACCGCGTCGTCGTCCCACGATGCTTCCAACAGCTTGTAGAGCACCTCGAGATATTCGTCGGCGTGGTCGTAGCGATCGTCGTGCTTCAGCTGATCGTCGTGGCCCATGTTCTGCGCCGCCGACGGCAGATACCCGGTGACCACGTTCCACCCGATCCGGCCGTTGGTGAGGTGATCGAGCGTGGAGAGCCGTCGCGCGAACGGATACGGATGCTCGAATCCGGTACCCGCAGTGATCCCGAAGCCCAGATGCTCGGTGACCGCGGCCTGCGCGCTGACGAGCAAGAGGGGGTCCGATACGGGAATCTGCGCACCGTGCCGGATGGCAGCGTCGTGATTTCCGCCGTACACGTCGTACGTGCCGAGGACGTCGGCGACGAACAGACCGTCGAACAGGCCGCGCTCCAACAGCTTCGCCAGATCGGTCCAGTAGCCGAGTTCCTTGTATCGCCACGATTGATCCAGCGGATGACGCCAGAGACCGGGGGACTGATGCGCGACGCAGTTCATGTCGAAGGCATTGAAACGGATCTCGCGTGACACGGGGGAACTCCTTCGGCGGGACGATCTGTCTTCGATATCGACAGCGGTGCGACGCTACCGACGACCTAGGCCGGTGGGAACAGTTCGGATCGTGATGAGTCGATAGCTGGTCATCGAGTCGCCGGTAGCTCATCGTTGCGCCGTCACATCAGCGAAAAGAGCGTCGGAGCATGATCGAAATAGCGCAATTGACCAAGACGTACGGGACGGGGGAGAACACGACCGTCGTCCTCGACCGGCTGGATTTCACGGTGCAGTCCGGCGAGATCCTGGCCGTCGTCGGCCCCAGTGGTGCCGGCAAAAGCACGCTGGCCCAATGTATCAACCTCTTGACGCGGCCCACCTCGGGCTCGGTGATCGTCAACGGGGACGATCTCGCGCAGTTGAACGTCAGGCAGCTTCGGGTTGCGCGCCGGCGCATCGGCACCGTGTTTCAGTCGTCGAGTCTGCTCTCGCGCCGAACCGTGGCCGAGAACGTCGCATTGCCCCTCGACTTCCTGGGGGCCACGAAAGCCGAGACGGCCCGAAGGGTGGGTGAGCTTCTCGACCGAGTAGGGCTGTCCGACAAAGCCGCTCGCTATCCGTTTCAACTCTCGGGCGGGCAACGCCAAAGAGTGGGAATCGCGCGCGCACTGGCGCTTCGGCCGTCGGTGTTGCTGTCCGACGAGGCGACATCCGGCTTGGATCCGCAGACCACCGAATCGGTGGTCGAGTTGCTGCGTGAACTGCGTCGTGATCTCGACCTCGCCATCGTGTTCATCACCCACGAAATGGATACCGTTCTGCGAGCTGCGGATTCGGTGGCCAGGCTCGATCACGGTCGTATCGTCGAATCGGGGAAGCTGGTCGATCTGTTGACCGACCACCGCTCGCGGCTCGGCAACGAGCTGCGCCCTCGGCGTGACGACGCACAGGCTGCAGCCGGCGACGTGCACTGGAAGGTCACCTACGATTCGCCCGATGTTCCGCAGGACTGGATCGGGAGGCTGGGTCAGGATCTGGGCGTGCAGGTCGCGTTGTTGGGCGCGTCCGTGCAGGTTGTGGCCGGAGTGACGGTCGGCAGCGCGTCGATCGGCGTCGGTGGCCACCTGAGTGCACGCGTCCCTGATGCACTCACGGCGCTGGGGTTGTCCGGCTCCGTCGACGGGAATCATCCGGTATTGGAAGTCGCGTCGTGATCGCGGTACTCGCGGCAGGAAACAAGGTTCCGGTCGACGAACTGCCGGCTCTACTGTTGCCCGCGTTGGGCGACACCCTCACGATGGTCGGGATCGTGATGTCCATCGTGGTGATCGTCGGTGTTCCACTCGGAGCGGTGCTGTTCAACCTCGGTCCCGGCGGACTGTTCGAGAACCCGGTGCTGCACACGCCGGTCAGCTGGATCGTCAGCATCGGACGATCGTTGCCGTTCCTGATCCTGATGGCCGCGCTGGTTCCGGTGACCCGATGGATCACCGGAACCAACATCGGCATCGCAGCGGCAGTGGTACCGATGTCGTTGGCAGGCATCGCCTTCTTCACCCGCATCGTGGAGAACTCTCTGCGCTCGGTTCCGACGTCGGTGGTCGACGTCGCTCGGGCATCCGGTGGTTCCACACTGCAGGTCACCACCACGCAGCTGTCCGAGGCGGTTCCGTCGATCATCGGCGGGCTGACCATCAACGTCATTGCCATGATCGAATACTCGGCCATCGCCGGCACCATCGGCGCAGGCGGAATCGGTTATGTCGCAGTCACATACGGATACCAACGATTCGATCACACCGTCATGATCGCCACGATCGTCATCCTGATTCTCACCGTCGCCGTCGTACAGCTCGTCGGCGATGCACTCGTTCGCTTCACCACACCTCATCAGCGCGCTGTGCGCACTGCCTGAACCACACCCGAAAGGTTCCATCCACCATGACAACGTCCACCGAAGCGCACGGCTTCGAGCTGAAGAACCGCCGGAAAGCGCCCTGGATCATCGCTGCCGTCGTAGTGCTGATCGTCCTCACCGTGATCGTCCGCATCGCGTTCTTCGGCGACACCGCATCGGCCAACGACACCGAGGGAGCAACACTCGTCGTCGCCACAGCAGAGGGCAATGCGTCCGAACAGGCGCTCGTCGAATTCGTCGCAGACCAGGTTGCCCCCAAATACGGCATCACGGTCGCATTCCGCGGACTCGCAGACAGCAACACCATCAACCGCGCCGTCAGCGAAGGTGAGGTGGCCGCAACCGTCTACCAACACAAGCTGTGGCTCGGTCAGGTCCTCGAAGCGAACCCCGACTTCCAGGAGGAGGCCGCAACGCCGGTGTTCCGGTGGGGATTCGGCCTGTGGTCCGACAAGTACTCGGACCCAGCTCAATTGCCGGACGGCGCAACGGTTTCGCTGTACTCCGACCCGGCCAACGAGGCCCAAGGCCTGTGGGTACTCGAGCGAGCCGGCCTGATCACGCTCGATCCCGCTGTCGACAAGTCGACGGCCACGCAGAAGGACATCGTCGGAAACCCGAAGAATCTGAAGTTCACGCTGCTGGACTTCGCTGCGCAATCGAGGGCACTGCCGGATCTCGATGCGGCGGTGGGCTACACCGAGTACTACCTCGCCGCAGGCATTCCCGTCGAAAAGCAGATCTTCGCCCCGCCGGCACCGGACGAGTTCGCAGGCCAGCTGACCATCGGTAGCCGGTGGGCAGATACGGACAACATCAAGAATCTCGTCGCCGCATTCAAGGACCCGGCGGTGCAGGAATTCCTGGCGACCGACCCGCGCGTGAAGGACATCCTGCTTCCTCTCCAGTAGACCGGGCTGCGCCCGACGGTCCAGCACATGACCGTCGGGCGCAGCCGTGGTGTTACCTTCGACCCGCACCCGACAGCACTGACACGAGGCGGACGACGTGACCCGGTACGACGCGCTGACAGAACTACTCGACGAGCGGTACTCGTGCCGGCAGTTCCTGCCGAAGCCGGTCCCTCACGAGGTCCTCGAGCAGCTACTCACGGCCGCCCAGCGAACTCCCTCCTGGTCCAACACCCAGTCGTGGCAGATCATCGTCACCGAGGGCGATGCCACCCGAAAGTTCTCCGAGGCCTTGGTCGAGCACGTGGCGTCCGGGGCACCGCAACCGGACTTCCCGTTCCCGGCGAACTACAACGCTCTGCACCGAGCCAGACGACGCGAATGCGGTGGCGCACTCTACGAGAGCATCGGGGTGGTCAAGTCCGACACCGAGGCAACGACGCGTCAGTTCATCCGCAACTACGAGCTGTTCGACGCACCGCACGCGGCCATCATCACCACCGACGCCGATCTGGGCGTGTACGGGGCCGTCGACTGCGGGTTGTACCTCCAAACCTTTCTGCTTGCCGCGCAGAGTCTCGGTCTCGGGGCCATCGCGCAGGCAGCATTGGCGGCGTACTCACCGTTTCTGCACGAATGGTTCGACATCCCGGACACCCGAAAAGTGGTGGCCGGCATCTCCTTCGGTTACCCCGACGACACACATCCGATCAACGGATTCCGTACCAGCCGAGCGCCTCTGGACGAGACGGTGACATTCGTCAGCAGCTAGGGAGCGAGCTGCGGGCCGAACTTCGTCTCGATCTCGGCGAAGAACGCATCGGACAATGCGACGAACTGCTTCTCGTCGAGCGCGATTCGATCGCCGACGGCGTATCCGAGAATGCTTTTCGCAGGATCGAGATTTATGGTCGGATCGCTGGTCATGATGTCGTCGGCAGTCGTCATCGACGCCGCCAGGACTCGGACCTCGTTGAGTGGATTGCCGTTCTTCTTCTCCTGGCCGCGCATGCGGTGGAGAAAATAGACCTCGAGCGTCAGGACGAGATTGTTGAAGAAGGCGACGTCGAATGCCTCGTCCACGGCAGTCGTCGTCGTTCGATTCGACGCGACCGCACGGTATGCGGCGAGCTGAGAATCGAGGCGCGCACGGCAGGCGTCGATGTATTCGCGGGAGTACGACTTCACGGACAGCACGCGGGCGATCCTAATCCGGCTCGTGGTCCGACGCCGGGCAAACGTCAGTGCGAAAGACGTCGCACGAGTTCTCTGCCCACGTCCGTGCCCGAACGCCAGGCGCTCTCGACCCGGGGCACTCCGGATTCGCACCACTGATCGCCGGCCAGTCCGACGAGTCGTCCATCCTGGTGCTGGAGCTGGAAGTTGGAATCGTGTTGCGCCGCAGGCTTGGCGAATGTCCACCTGTGGGCGTGGGTCCACGCGGGGTCCGCCGAGACGACGGACAATTCGCGTAGCGCGTCGAGAACCGGGGCGATCGCCCCGTCGGGGTTGTCCAGATGCTGCTGCGCGCGCCCCGACGTCGTGTGCACCACGAGAACCGGAGCGCCGTCGCCGCGCCGGGCACCGTCGTCGACGACGAAGTCGATATCGGGATGATCGTTGACGAACGCTGCGTCTCGAAAGGGAATGTCGAGTCCGTCGAATCCACACGCCACCGCGATGACCGGGTCGTAGTCGACGGCATCGGGAACGGCGGTCAGTCGCGTCGCCTGCGGATCCGGCATCGCCACCACGACGTGGCCGTCGGGAAGGTCGGTCAGCTCCATGGAATGTTCGATGTCGAAGCCGTCGAGCATGTTTCGCACCAAGGATCGAAGCCCGTTCGGGGTCGCCCAGCGAACCGGGCCGGTCGTCGTGCACGGAGCCGTTTCGGGTTTGAGAATGCCGAACGTGTTGGCCCACTGACGCGCCAATCCACCCGACTCCCAGTCGGCCACGACCGTCGCAAATTCTTGATCTCGGACGGTGAAGTAGCCCGCTCCCAGATCGACGCGACGGCCGTGCAACTCGGGCGAGGACATCCGCCCACCCGGAGCGCGGCCTCGGTCGACGATGCGAAACGGTACGTCCGCGTCGCGGAGAACCCGCGCGCAGGCCGCGCCTGCTATGCCGGCACCGATGATGGTAACCGGATCGGAGATGATGCCCGCTTCGGAGTTCATCCGTCCAGTATGCCGGGATTCGTCCGAATATCTCTGTACCACCGGCTGTCTGGACATATCGGTCACCCGCTGCGTCTGCGTTCACTTTGTGTTCGACTACAGGGATGGCCATTACGGAGAAGCCGGATACCGGCGAGAACGGACTCGGCACCAGCCTCAAGCCACGGCACGTGACGATGATCTCGATAGCCGGAGTCATCGGTGCAGGTCTGTTCGTGGGTTCGGCCAACGCCATCGCGACGGCAGGCCCAGCGGTGCTACTGGCGTACCTGTTCGCGGGAACACTCGTGATCCTGGTGATGCGCATGCTGGGGGAGATGGCGACGGCCAATCCAGACACCGGCTCGTTCTCCACCTATGCCACTCGCGCCCTGGGGCATTGGGCCGGATTCTCGGTCGGATGGCTGTACTGGTGGTTCTGGGTGTTGGTGATCCCGGTCGAAGCCACCGCGGCTGCATCCATTCTCACGAACTGGCTCGGCGGCGCGCAATGGATGTGGGCATTGCTCATCGTCGTTGCCCTCACCGCGACCAACCTGATCAGCGTCGGCAACTACGGCGAGTTCGAGTTCTGGTTCGCCCTGGTGAAGGTCGTGGCCATCATCGCGTTCATCGGCCTCGGGATCGCGGCGATCTTCGGGTTGCTACCCGACTCGGAAGTCAGTGGTGTCGACCAACTCTGGGCCTCGGGTGGTTTCATGCCGCTGGGCTTCGGCGCGGTGATCGCGGCCATGCTGACGACGATGTTCTCGTTCATGGGCTCGGAGATCGTCACCATCGCCGCTGCCGAATCCAAGGATCCGGCCAAGGGAATCACCCGCGCCACCAACTCGGTGATCTGGCGAATCTCGATCTTCTACTTCGGTTCCATCTTCGTCATCGTCGCATTGGTGCCCTGGAACGAACTGGATCCCAACACGGGCTCGTACCAATTCGTCCTGTCCAAGATGGGGATCCCGCACGCCGAGACCATCATGGACATCGTCATTCTGACCGCGGTCGCGTCGTGCCTGAATTCGGCGCTCTACACCGCGTCGCGCATGCTGTATTCGCTCGGCGATCGAGGTGACGCACCCAGGGCGGTCAAGAAGATCACCACGAACGGGGTGCCGTGGGTTGCGGTGATCGCCTCGATGGTGCTCGGGTTCCTCGCGGTGGTCGGAAACTACATCCTGCCCGAGAAGCTCTTCACCTACCTGCTGGCGACCACCGGCGCCGTCGCGCTCTTCGTCTACCTCGCCATCGCCAGCAGCCAGCTGGTGCTGCGGCGTCAACTCGACCGCGACGACGAACGCCCTGCCGTTCGGATGTGGCTGTACCCGTGGTTGACCTACCTGGCCATCGGGTTCATCGTGTTCGTCCTGGTGATGATGGTGGTGCGGCCGGAGCAGCGGTCGTCGATTCTGCTCTCGGCCGTCCTCGCCGCAGTGACCGTGATCGGCGGAATAGTGGTGCAACGCCGAAATACGCGGCGCGACACTGTCGCCGCCCGCGCATCGGAGTGAGTGCAACTAGACCCCCGCGTACACCTGCCGGTACAGATCGACGATCTGTTCGGCGGTCGGCACGATCGGATTGTTTCCCGGGCTGCCCGACGCGAGTGCCTGCTCGGCCATGAGCGGCAACAGCTCGTCCCACTTGGCCTTGTCGATACCGAAGGTCTCCGGAGTCGGAACCTCCACCTCACGACACAGTGTGACGATCGCATCCTGCAGCTTGCCACCGGCAACCTGATCCGAATCGCTTTCCGACGCCGCGCCCAGTGCGCGTGCGCAGTCGGCGTAACGCGCCGGTGCCCCGTCGATCGAGAATGCCGTGACGGCAGGCAACAGCATCGCGTTGGACAGCCCGTGTGCAACATGGAAGTGCGCGCCGATCGGTCGACTCATGCCGTGGACCAGACAGACACTTGCATTGGAGAACGCCATGCCGGCCTGCGTCGAGGCATGCATCATCGCCTCGCGCGCCTGCCGGTCGTCGTCGTCGCGATACGCACGCAGCAACGACGTCCCGATCGTGCGAATCGCACTGAGCGCCAGACCGTCGGAGATGGGGTTGGCCTTCTTACTGACGTACGCCTCGATGGCGTGGGTCAGTGCATCGACACCGGTATCGGCCGTCAGACGCGCAGGCATCGACATGGTCAGCTCGAAGTCGATGATCGATGCGATCGGGAGAAACGACAGCCCGGGGCACAACATCTTCTCGTCCGAGGCGACGTCGGTGATGATGGTGAACTGAGTTGCCTCCGAACCACTTCCGGCCGTGGTGGGGATGGCGATGATCGGTAGGGCCGGGCCGGTCGACAGCACGGGAGCCTTGAAGTCCCGCATCGTGCCGCCCTGCACGGCGAGAATGGCCAGCGCCTTGGCCGTGTCCATCGGACTGCCGCCGCCGAACCCGATGATCGAATCGGCCGAATGCTGCTGCACCGCGTCGAGGCCCGCAACCAACGAATCGGTCGTCGGATCCGGAACGGTGCCCGAGAACAGAGCCGGCGTCTTCCCGGCCTCGGTCATGATCTTCATCAAACGATCCGCCGAGCCGTTACCGGCCATGAACGCATCGGTGACGAGCAACGGCCGTGACACGTCGAGATCGGTCAGCACCGTCCCCAGCTCTTCGACGGCACCGCCGCCCAGCTTGAGGAACCGAGGAAACGAGATGTTGGAAACCATGGTGTTCTCCTTCGCGAGGTGACCATGTGCGCGGAACTTCGTAACCTGCTACGAAGTTCCGCGCACATGGGCTGGCTGTTTTCGGGGCTCAGCTGTTCTCAGGGAAGCCGAGGTTGATGCCGCCGTGGCTCGGGTCGAGCCAGCGGCTGGTGACGGCCTTTCCTCGGGTGAAGAAGTGCACTCCCTCGGTGCCGTGGGCGTGGCTGTCGCCGAAGAGCGAGTTCTTCCAACCGCCGAAGCTGTAGTAGGACATCGGAACCGGGATGGGGACGTTGATGCCGATCATGCCGACCTCGACCTCGTTCTGGAAGCGTCGAGCCGCGCCGCCGTCGTTGGTGAAGATGGCGGTGCCGTTGCCGTAGGGATTGTCGTTGATCAGCTGCAGTGCGTCGTCGTAGGTGTCGACGCGAACGACCGACAGGACGGGTCCGAAGATCTCGTCGGTGTAGATGCTCATGTCGGGAGTCACGTTGTCGATCAGGGTGGGGCCGAGCCAGAATCCGTCGGTGCCACCGTCGGGCTGGACGGTGCGGCCGTCGACGACGAGGGTGGCGCCTGCCGCTTCGCCTGCATCGACGTACGAGGCGACCTTGTCACGGTGTGCCTTGGTGACCAGCGGACCCATGTCCGCCCCTCGGGTGCCGTCGCCGGTGACCAACGGTGTTGTCCGCTCGGCGATCTTGGCGACGAGTTCGTCGGCGATGCTGCCGACGGCGACGAGGGCCGAGATGGCCATGCAGCGTTCGCCTGCGGAGCCGAAGCCCGCGTTGACCATGGCGTCGGCGGCGAGATCGAGATCTGCATCGGGGAGGACGACGGCGTGATTCTTGGCACCGCCCAGGGCCTGGACGCGTTTTCCGTGGGCGGTGCCGGTGGCGTAGACGTACTGGGCGATGGGGGTGGAGCCGACGAAGGAGATCGACTTGACCTTCTTGTTCTCGAGGAGCTCGTCGACGGCCACCTTGTCGCCCTGCAGGACGTTGAAGACGCCGCCGGGTAGGCCCGCCTCGGCCCAGAGCTCGGCGAGCCAGATACTGGCGCTCGGGTCCTTTTCGGACGGTTTGAGGACGACGGTGTTGCCAGCCGCGATGGCGATGGGGAAGAACCACATCGGGACCATGGCGGGGAAGTTGAAGGGCGAGATGATGCCGACCGGTCCGAGCGGTTGACGGATGGAATAGACGTCGACGCCGGTCGACGCGTTCTCGGTGTATCCGCCCTTGAGCAGATGTGCCATGCCGCAGGCGAATTCGACGACCTCCTGGCCGCGGCCGATCTCACCCAGGGCGTCGGAGAGAACCTTGCCGTGTTCGGCGGTGATGATCGCGGCGAGCTCGTTCTTCTTGGCGTTCAACAGCTCTCGGAAGGAGAACAGGATGGAGGTGCGCTTGGCCAGCGAGGTGTCGCGCCACGCCGGGAATGCGGCTGCTGCGGCGTCGATGACCGCACGGGCATCGTCTGTGTCGGCCAGGGTGAGCGTTCCGGTGACCTCGCCGGTGGCGGGGTTGGTGACGGGGGCGGTCCGGTCGGAGACGCCGGAATAGGTCTTTCCATCGAGCCAGTGCGTGATGACGTCGGTCACGTTCGATCCTTCCATCGGTGTGTCTCGAGTCTCACTTGTACAGATGCACATGTCAAAGGCCAAAACCGCAGATCGCTGTGCAGAAATGCACAACGGCGATAGTCTCGGTGGGTGTTCAACGCAGACCATCTTCGCTATTTCCTCGAAGTGTCGAGGACCGGGCGTTTGACCGACGCCTCGCACACTCTCGGTGTCGACCACACCACCGTCGGTCGGCGCATCACGGCTCTCGAGAAGTCGGCCGGGCAGCGCCTGTTCGACAGAACGCCGTCGGGTTGGCGACTGACCGAGGCGGGTCGACGCCTCGTCGCATACGCCGAGACCGTCGAGTCGACGCTCATCGCGGCGTTCGAGGATCAGACCTCGGACACCGGCTCCCTGCGAGGAACCGTGCGGATCGCGGCCCCGGACGGTTTCGGAGCGTTCGTGCTGACACCGAAATTGGGAGTACTCCGAGACAAGCACCCCGATCTCGACATCGAACTGGTCACCGCCACCGAGCACAACTCGCTGGCCACCAGGGAGTTCGACATCGCAATCACGTTGGAGCGGCCGTCACCGAGGTTCGTCACTACCCGCAGGTTGGCGACGTACTCCCTCGAGCTCTATGCGTCCGCCGAGTATCTCGCCGCGATGGCACCGATCAGGACCGTCGACGATCTGCGTGAACACACACTGATCTCGTACGTGGACGCGCTGCTCGATGTGGCACCGCTGCGCATCCTGGATGCGATCCTGCCGGAGGGCCGCGCGCAGATTCAGACCAACAACATCACCGGGCAGTGGATCGCGGCGAGATCCGGTGTGGGGATTGCGCCCCTGCCCAGCTATATCGGTGAGCCGGACGGGGCCCTCGTGTCGGTGCTGCCCGGTGTCGTCTCCGTCGAGCGCACGTATTGGACGGTGGTACCGCGAGAGCTGACCGGACTCGCGCGGGTGAAAGCCGTCGACGAATTTCTCCGGTCGGTCGTGACCGACGAACAGCATCTGTTTCCTGTGCCGCAGTAACGACGGGACAAACGCACATCCCGCGAGTGTCAGTGGCCGTTGATATTTGGACGATCCGATGAGACCGACGTCTCGTGACCACGGACACACGTGACGCCGACCTCAAAGGCGTGGGAATCGCCTTACTCGCGGGTAACAATCTGTTACGCCCACATCCGCTCGGCGGATCCACACGAGATTCTGGGGGAATCATGACAATGTTCGTAATGGCAGCAGTCGGCTTCGTAGGAATGGCAATCGCCTTGCTCAACGACGGAAGCGACATCGACTTCCGCAACCGTCAACTGGCAGGTGCGTACCGTCACCGCTGGGCCTGACAGTCCGGTGTCCTGAGCCCGGTGTGCAGTTGGCAAGATTCGTGGGATGTGGACACACCCCCGAGCGATCGGCTTACTGGTCGGCTACGGCCTCGATCGAGTGTTCGCAGACCCGAGACGCTGGCACCCGGTCGCAGGATTCGGGACCACGGCACTGCGCGTCGAACGCGCCCTCTACCGCGACAGTCGAGCCTCGGGCGTCGTCCATGCGACCGCGCTGATCGGCTCGATGACCGCACTCGGCGTCGCGTCGAGTCGCGTGGCCGCCCGTGTGGGTGCACCTGCTGAAGTTGCTCTGGTCGCGGCGGCTACCTGGGCCGCGCTCGGAGGCACGTCACTGTCGAAGGTGGGCCGGCAGATGGCCGACCATCTCGACAACGACGACCTCGAGGGCGCACGCGCACTCCTGCCGTCACTGTGCGGTCGAGATCCGGAACCACTCGACTCCGACGGTCTTGCACGCGCCGCCCTCGAGTCCATCGCAGAGAACACCTCCGATGCGACGGTCGGCGTGTTGGTGTGGGGAGCGCTGGCCGGGGTGCCGGGAATTCTGGCCTACCGAGCGAGCAACACGCTCGACGCGATGGTCGGCTACCGCTCGCCGAAGTATCTGCGCTTCGGTTGGGCCGCAGCACGAATCGACGACGTCCTGAACCTGCTGCCGGCCCGCGTCACCGGCCTGGCGACGGTCGTCGCAGCTCTTTCGGTGCAGGGTTCGCCCACCCGAGCCCTGAAGATGTGGCGACGCGACGCCGCGCAGCACCCCAGCCCCAACGCAGGTGTCGCGGAGGCGTCGGCTGCCGGGGCACTGGGGCTGCAACTGGGTGGCAGAACGCAGTACCGACACGGCGTCGAGATCAGGCCGACACTCGGTGACGGACACGCGCCGACCGCACGCGATCTTCGCCGATCGGTCGCACTGTCGAGCCGAGTGCAAGAACTGTCTGCGGTCGCTTCAGCGATTCTTTCCGTAGCGATCGGCCAGGCGAGGATCCGACGGCGTCGTCTGGCGTGACGCCGCTCGCGCCCTGGCTCGCTTCTCGCGACGCGTGGGCAAGGTGAACTCTTCCTCGTCCGGACCGGCCTGATCCGGACCGGCCTCGTTCTCGCCCTCGGGCTCGGTATCCGGCTCGCCGGGGATCGCGTCCGCGAGTTGTGCACGCGCATTGCGGCGTTCCCGTATCTCCGCGCGAGCGAAATACGCCAGACCCAACGGTGCCATGATGCCGAACGCCAGCCACTGCAGACCGTAGGACAGATAGGGGCCTGCGTCGGTCTGCGGCAGTTCGATCAAGCCGAGACCGCCCGGCTGACCGTCGTCGAGCTGGAGGTATCCGTCGATGGCGTCGACTCCTACCGCCGCGCCGATCTGTTCCGGGTTGATGTTGTAGACCTGCAGTCGACCGTCGTCCTCGACGGGCTCGCGCGAGGTGCCCTCGGCTTGTCGTACCCGTGCGTTCAGTGTCACGTCACCGGTGGGGGCCGCCTCGAACTCGGGCGCTCTGGTTCCTTCCACCGGCAGTACGTATCCGCGGTTGACGAGCACGGTGGGCCCGCCGTCGATCACGAACGGGGTGATGACCTCGTATGCGGGCTGATCACGGATGCTGCGCAGCCGCACCAGCACGTCGGAATCTGCGACGTAGGACCCGGGGGCGATGACCCGACGCCACTCGTCCTCGGCCGGAAACCCGTCGGCCGTGAGAACGTCCGAGATCGGTACCGGATCCGCGTCGACGGATCGGGTGATCAGATCGTTGCGCTCGGACGTCGAGGTGTTCTTTCCCAACTGCCACGGAGCGAGCACGCTGAAGCACAGGAACGCGAAGGCCAGCACCACCGCAGCCAGCACCAACCACTTGGGTCGCAGCAAGAACGCTAACTTGTCCACGCCACCACGGTAGCCGGGTCAGCGAGGGAGCCGAGACCGTGCCCAGTCCAGCAAGCCGGGCACGGCACCTTCGATCTGCTCGCGCACCTCGGTGAATGCCGAATCGGATGAGTAGTACGGATCGGCCACCGACGAGTCGTCGGCATCGGGGTCGAACGACCGCAGCAAGGCGACACGATCGGCCGGAGCACCGAGCTGCAGCAGGGCGCGAGCATGGCCGGTATCGAGTGCGACGATCAGATCCGCTGCCAGATGATCCGGCCCGACCTGCGCCGCCGCGTGCTCGCTGTCGTATCCGTGGGCATCGAGCTCGGCGACGGTTCGAGGATCCGCGCCGTCGCCCACATGCCAACCGCCGGTCCCTGCGCTCGAGACGCGCACCGCCTCGCTCAGGCCGGCGTCGCGCAAATGACCAGCGAAGACCTTCTCGGCCATCGGCGATCGGCAGATGTTGCCGGTGCACACGAACGTCACGTGCAGTGGCTCGGTCATCGCACGGCCGCCGTGTTCTGCTCGAGCACGGCGGCCAGCTCGTCCATGCTCGACGCGGTGAACGCGGCGTCGTCGCTCTCGCCGTCGACGCCGTAGCCCCACTCGACGTACACCGTGGGAATGCCGAATCGAGCGGCACCGTGCACGTCGTGATCACGATCACCGATCATGATCACCCCGGCGGTGCCGCCGTCCGCGGACTCCACCGGGTCGATGCCGAGGTTGGTCAGCGAATGCGCGATCACGTCGGACTTCGCCCGTCGGGTGCCGTCGTTGCTGGCACCGCCGATGAACTCGAAGTACCGCGACAGACCGAAGTGGTCCAGAATCCGGACCGCGAATCGCTCCGACTTCGACGTCGCCACACCGAGCCGGACGCCGCGATCCTGCAATCGCGTCAACACCGACTCGATGCCGTCGAACGCGGTGTTCTCGGCCCAGCCCCGCTCGTCGTAACGCTGGAAGTACGCCGCCAGGGCACGCTGCGCCGCATCCTCGTCCAGGCCGAGGCCGCGCAACGTGTCGATCAGGGGTGGTCCGACGACCATCGACAGCTGTTCCTCGGTCGGTTCGGGTGCATCCACCGACGCCAGTGCGTGGCGAAAACCGGCGTGAATTCCCGGTGCGGAATCGGTCAACGTCCCATCGAGATCGAACAGGACAACGGACGCGGGAGCATCGACAGACATGGTCGGAGCCTATCGGTGCGGGCTGTTCGGTGACGGCGCGGCTACGCTCGTCGCGATGTCCGACACAGCTGCCGATCCCGATGCGCTCCTCCGTCACCACGGAGACGTCGAGGTCGATTCCGGATTCGTCGACTTCGCCGTCAACGTACGCGGCGACGGACCGCCGGCATGGCTTCGCGATCGGCTCGGCGCGGCACTGAGTTCGTTGGGTTCGTACCCGAGCGCGGCCGCCGAGACGGCCGCGCGAGAACAGGTGGCCGAACACCACGGCCGCTCACCGGACGAGGTACTGCTGCTCAGCGGCGGGGCCGAGGGTTTCTCGATGCTGCCGCGGCTTCGGCCCCAGCTCGTGGCGACGATCCACCCGTCGTTCACCGAGCCCGACTGGGTGCTGGAGCAGGCAGGCATTGCGGTGCACCGAGTGATCCTGCCGCCACCCTTCGAGCTCGACCCGACGCTCGTACCCGACACCGCCGACATGGTGATCCTCGGCAACCCGACCAACCCCACATCGGTTCTGCACCCCCGTGAGGCGGTCCTGAGTCTGCGTGGATCCGGACGCATGCTGGTGATCGACGAGGCCTTCGCCGACGCAGTGCTCGGGGAGGGGGAATCGGTGGCGTCACAGAGCCTGGACGATGTGCTGGTTCTGCGCAGTCTGACCAAGACGTGGGCGTTGGCGGGATTGCGGTGTGGATACGCACTGGGGCACCCCGACGTCCTCGCGCGACTGCAGTACGGCCGTGCGCACTGGCCCCTGGGGAGTCTGCAGATCGAAGCGATACGCGCCTGCACCGAACCGTTCGCCGTCGATCGGGCACGCGTCGAATCGGAGCGCATCCACCGCGAACGCACCGCGATGACCCAGCGCCTCGAGGCCTTGGGCCTGGACATCACCGGCCCGGCCCGTGCGCCGTTTCTGCTGCTGCGCGTCGACGGAGCCGACGTCGTTCGAGAACGTCTGCGCACGATGGGTATCGCGGTGCGGCGCGCGGACACGTTCCCGGGGCTCGACCGGCACCACCTGCGCGTCGCGGTACGGGACTCGCAGCGGGTCGACATACTGGTGGACGCGTTGAAGACCGTTCTGTGAGGAGAGCAGCGAACATGGCAGTGACACTGGCCGACGTCATCGAGGTGCTCGACGACGCGTACCCACCCCGTCTTGCGGAGAGCTGGGACTCGGTGGGCCTGGTGTGCGGAGATCCGAAAGCTGTTGTGCAGCAGGTCGTGTACACGGTCGACGTCACCGACGCCGTGGTCGACGACGCCATCGCCCGCGGTGCCGATCTCATCGTCGCCCACCATCCGTTGCTGCTCAAAGGCGTCGACACCGTCGCGGCCGACACCGCGAAAGGATCGGTGATCCACCGTCTGATCAAGGCCGACTGCGCGCTGTTCACCGCCCACACCAACGCCGACTCCGCAGATCCCGGAGTCTCCGACGCACTCGCATTCGCGCTCGGGGTGATCGACACCCGGCCACTCGATCCCATTCCGTCTCCCGCACACGACAAGTGGGTGGTCTTCGTGCCCACCGCCGACTCGGCGGCGGTGCGACAGGCCCTGTTCGACGCCGGAGCCGGGCAGATCGGCGAGTACAGCGAAGCGAGCTGGCAGAGTGCGGGTCTCGGCCGATTCCGTCCGGGCCCGAACGCACACCCGACGCTCGGCGTTCTCGGCGAGGTGCACACCGAGGCGGAGGATCGCATCGAGGTCGTGGCCCCCAAAGGGCTACGTGCTCAGGTACTTTCGGCGATGCGTCGGGCACACCCGTACGAGGAGCCCGCGTTCGACGTCTTCGAATCCGCGGCTCTACCGTCGTGCACCGGCCTGGGCCGCATCGGAAAACTACCGAATCCGATGACAGTGGCCGAGTTCACCGAGGTCGTCCGCGAGGCGTTGCCCGCCACGACGTGGGGAGTACGCGCAGCGGGAAACCCCGCCGCCATGGTTTCGGTGGTTGCGATGTGCGGGGGAGCGGGTGACTCGTTCCTCTCCGCGGTGGCGCGCACCGACGCCGATGTGTACGTCACCTCCGATCTGCGGCACCACCCGGTCGACGAGCACCTGCGCGCCGGCGGCCCCGCGGTGATCGACACCGCACACTGGGCCTCTGAGTTCCCGTGGTGCGCACAGGCGCGAGACATCGTCGACGCCGCGTTCGGTGACACCGAGGGATGGAACAGCTGGGTCACCGAGGTGCGTACCGACCCGTGGACACTGTGATCATCGAACCCACGACCTGCCATCGAGTGGATCCGGCTCACTCATATTCCTGCAGCCGGTAGGGTAATCCGAATCAACTTCCATAGTCGCAGGAGTCATCAAGCGTGAACGTCGATCCCAAAGTCCAGGCCTCGCTGCTCGAATTGGCCGGTGTGGATACCGAACTCTCGCAGATCGCCCACCGCCGCAAGAGCCTCCCCGAACAGCAGGAGGTGGACAAGCTCGAGACCGAGCGCACCACGCGCAAGGATGCCGCGGTGACGGTGCAGATCTCGATGGACGACCTCGACCGGGACATTCGCAAACTCGAAGGCGAGGTCGACGCGGTTCGGCAACGCGAAGCCCGCGACAAGAAGATGCTCGAGAGCGGCACCATCGCACCGAAGCAGATGACCGAATTGCAGCACGAGCTCGGCAGCCTCGAACGTCGTCAGGGCATCCTCGAAGAGGAACTGCTCGAGGTCATGGAGCAGCGTGAGGCCAGCGAACGTGACTACGAGCACGCCGGTGCGCAACTGACGCAGATCGAGGACGAGTTGGTCGACGCCGGCCGCCGCCGTGACGACGCCGTCGCAGACCTCGATGTCGCCGAGAAGCGCAGCGCCGAGCGCCGCGAATCGTTGGCCTCGGGATTGCCCGCGGATCTGCTTGCGCTCTACGAGAAGCAGCGAGCGCTCACCGGCCGCGGTGCGGCACTGCTGCAGGCTCGTCGATGTGGAGCGTGCCGGATCGAACTCGACCGCAACGAGATCGCGAGCATCGCAAACAAGCCCGCGGATGCTCTGATTCGTTGCTCCGAGTGCAACGCAATCCTGGTGCGCACCAAGGAATCCGGAATTTGAGTCAGGTGTCGAGGGTCGTTGCCGAGGCCGATGGTGGATCGCGTGGAAATCCTGGGCCCGCCGGATACGGCGCGGTGGTGCTCAGTGCAGATCGCTCGCAGGTGCTCGCCGAGCGTCGGGCGTCGCTGGGCGTGGCGACCAACAACGTGGCCGAGTACAACGGACTGATCGCCGCACTGACCGCGGCCCGCGATGTCGGTGCCCGTGAGGTTGCCGTCCGCATGGACTCCAAACTCGTCGTCGAACAGATGTCCGGACGTTGGAAAGTGAAGCACCCGGACATGATTCCGCTTCAGCGACAAGCGGCCGAACTCGCCCGCGGCTTCGATTCCGTCACCTACGAGTGGATTCCGCGTGCACAGAACTCGCACGCGGATGCGCTGGCCAACGAGGCGATGGACGCGGCGGCCGAGGGCGTGGACCTGTCGGATCGGCCCGACGCCGAGCCGGTCGCAGCGAAGCCCGCGTCGCCTGGATGGACCGGTGCGATGGGGGAGCCGACCCGCCTGCTGCTGTTGCGACACGGCCAGACCCCCATGTCGGTCGACCGTCGATACTCCGGCCGAGGCAATCCCGACCTGACCGAACTGGGTCGACGCCAAGCAGGCTCTGCCGCAACGGTTCTCGGTGCACGGACGGATATCGACGCCATCGTGGCCTCGCCGCTCGCGCGCGCCCAACAGACTGCTGCGGCGACAGCCGACCGTCTCGGTTTGCCTGTCACCACGGTCGACGGTCTCATCGAAACCGACTTCGGCGACTGGGAAGGGCTCACCTTCACCGAGGCCATGGAACGTCACCCCGAGGTCCACAAGGCGTGGCGAGGCGACACCTCCGTTGCACCGCCGAACGGTGAGAGCTTCGACGCAGTACGCACGCGCATCGAAGCGACCCGCGATCGATTGCTCGCCGAGTACGCCGGGAAGACCGTTCTGGTGGTCACCCACGTGACACCGATCAAGATGCTGCTGCAACTCGCACTCGACGTCGGCCCGTCGCTGCTGTACCGACTGCACCTGGATCTCGCGTCCCTGAGCATCGCCGAGTTCTACCCCGACGGCGGGGCCTCGGTGCGCTTGGTGAACGACACCTCGCACCTGGCCTCGCCGGCCTGAATCGAGGCTCGGTTCCGTCCACGGGATCCGGGCGACAACAGCGACAACAGTCTCGACTCGTCTCGCGAGCCGGGTGCTGCGGTGTAGACGATCACCCGCACGTCGGAGCCGGCAGGCCGAAACACGTCTCCATCGAGGACCATCGACCCAACCAGGGGGTGGTCGATGCTCTTGCGTGCTCCCCGGTAGACGGTCGGACGTGCAGAGCGCCAACGATCGGAGAATTCGTTGCTGCGGGCCCGAAGGTCACGGACCAGACTGTCGAGCTCGGCGTCGTCGGGATGCGATATCTGTGCCACACGGAGGTCCCCGACCAGCGCGTCCCGATACTGCTCTCGTTGTGCGGGATCGACCCACATCGACGACGTGTCCTCGGTCATCTCGAACCAGACCTGGTTGCGTGAATGTCCGGACAGGTCCATCGGATCGCCCATCAGCGCGAACAACGCCGCGTTCCATCTCAGCAGCCACCAATCCGCCGCGTACACCGCAGTAGGCCAGTGGTCGGCTCGGGCCAGCAGTCGATCGACACTGTCCGGTACCGATCGATCGACAGCCGACGACGGTGCCGCGAGTCCGGCAGCTCGATACAACACCCCGGCATCGGCGAGGTCGAGACCCAAGGCCCGAACCAGAGCAGCGACCACCGCCGCCGACGGATTCGACGCACGGCCCTGCTCGAGTTGAACCAGATAGTCCACGGAGATCCCGGCGAGGGTGGCGAGTTCTTCGCGGCGCAGTCCCGACGAACGCCGAGGTCTGACGGTCGAGTCGGACGGAACGGGTGCGCTGCGGTCACGCCAGCCACGGAGCACCGACGAGAAACCCGCCGGTCGGCGTCCCTGCTGCTCTACGCTCATCTCCCCACTGTGCCACCTCGGCCACGTGCGTCTCCTCGACGACGACGTGGGTGGTACCGGCAGACCTACCGACAATCGGCATCTTCTCGATTGGATCGCCGAGCCCTAGCGTCGACGTCATGAGCACAATCACGATGATCACCGGCGGCAACAAGGGAATCGGCCACGAGACAGCACGGCGCCTACAGCGTGCCGGCCACACCGTGATCATCGGTGCCCGCAACCGTGAGCTCGGTCGTGCTGCTGCCGCCGACCTCGGCGTCACCTTCGTCCAACTCGACGTCACCGATCAGGGCAGCGTCGACGCTGCCGCACACCAGGTGCGTGTGGACCACGGACGCCTCGACGTCCTGATCAACAACGCCGGCATCACCGGGGCCTTCGTGCCGCTCGAGCAAGGATCGGCGGACGACGCCCGAGATGTCTTCGACACCAACGTCTTCGGCGTCATTCGAGTGACCAACGCATTCGTGCCACTGCTGCAGATCTCGAAGAACGCACGAATCGTCAACGTCTCCTCGGGCGTCGGATCCATCCACGACACCATCGAGCAGGGCTGGTTCGACTGGCAGGTGGTGCCGCCGATCTACGCGTCGTCCAAGACGGCACTCAACATGCTCACGGTGAAGTACGCGCACGCACTCCCCACGATGCGAGTGAACGCTGCCGACCCCGGCTACACCCGTACCGATCTGAACGGCGGCAAGGGAGCACACGACGTCACGCAGGGCACCGACGAGATCGTTCGACTCGCCACGATTGCCGAGGACGGACCGACCGGCACCGTAGGAAACAGTCAGGGTCTGCTTCGCTGGTGAGTCATCGACCGAGAAGACACTGTGCGCCTTCCGACAGGCGAGGCGTCGGACCGGCATGTCGCTCGGGTCGAGTGGGGGATGATGCGTTGCGTGTTCACTGACGCCGAGCGCGAGCCCATGGCGGCGCGCTGGATGGCAATCGCATCGCCCGCATCGGCCGCCGCAGGGCTGGCAGTTGCCTTCACCTGGCGATACTGCGTGCCCCGGATGTGGATCGATGCCGATGCCCCACCACCTGTGAATCCGGGCGACTCCGGGTACTTTCGCGTGTACGACTACGTGCAGTACGTGTCGGGACCGCCGTGGTGGCCGATCACGTTGGTCGCTCCGGTCGCGGCACTTCTGGTCGGGACCGTCGTCTCGATCACGGTCGGATGGATTCTGCGCGCCCGATCGCACGGCCGGGCGTTGCACATGTCGGCCCCACTCGTGGCGGGAGGCCTCGTAGGCGCGGGGGCAGCATGGTGGGCACGACGTCGACCTCCCGAGATCCGCATCAGGATGGTCGCGGATCCCTACTTCGATGACCTCGGGCCGACCGGCGCTGCACGCCAGGAGATCTACGGCGGACCGCCGCTGTTCGACACCGTGCATGCCGGGCTGCTGTTGCCGGTGGTGGGGGCGGTGGTCGGTAGCGTGGTCTTCGCTGTGGGCTTGGCGATCACGACACTCCGCGTACGGCGCTCGATCTGACCGAGGCTCAAACCTGCAGTGCAAGCCACAGGCCTGCCACCGCACCGACGATCGTCAGCGGTGTCGTGATGACGCCCAACACGGTGAAGGTTCGCAGATCTGCCGGCTCGTCGTTGGCCGATGCGACGCGTCGCCAGAGCATGATCGCCAGCGATCCGACGTAGGTGAGATTGGGGCCGAGGTTCACCCCGATCACCATGGCCAACAACAGTGCCGGGGGAGCGTCGGCCCCGAATGCGGCCAGCAGCAGCAGCGTCGCGGGCAGGTTGTTGACGATGTTCGACGCCACCGCCGCGATGGCGGCCGCGGCCAGCAGCGAGGCGAAGCTGGTGTCGGACGGCAGAATTCGGGCCAGCCAGTCGCCGATCGGGCCTGTGGTGACACCGAGAACGACGATGCCGAGCAAGAAGACGAAGCCACAGAACGGTAGATCGGCACCGCGCAGAATGGCGCGAGCACTGGTGTGGCGTCCTCGAAGTGCGGGGATGGCCAGTGCCACCGATCCCACCGCGGCCACCCAGAACGGTTCGACGTCGAACAGCCCTGCCACGGCGAAACCGACGAGTGTCGCGGCGAGGATGACCAGCGTGGTCCGGGGTGCAGGGACGTTCTCGGTGCTCTGCAGGGTCGAGCTCTTCGGCGGTGTGGCGGTGCGAGTCAGATCCTCGCGGAAGAAGATCAGGAACACCGCCAACTCGATGGCCACCGCGAATATCCAGGGCAATGCCATCAGAGCGGTGAAGTGCAGGAAGGTGAGTCCGGTCGCGGCGAATGCGAGCAGGTTGGTCAGGTTCGATACCGGCAGCAGCGTCGACGCCGAATTGGACAGGTGCGCCGTGGCGTAACTGTGTGGACGCGGCGACATTCTCAGGACGCGAGCAGCACCGATGATGGCCGGCGTCAACAGCACCACGGTGGCGTCGAGGCTCAGTACTGCCGTGGTCGATGCGGCTGCTGCGAACACGAGTGTCAACAGTCTGCGGGGGCTGCCCTTCGCACCTCTTCGCAGCTTCGCCGCGATCCAGGTGAACACTCCGAGCGCGTCCGACAGATGCGCCAGGATCAAGATGAACGCCAGAAACACGACGGTCGGAGCGAGTTCGAGTACCTGCTCGCGTGCGGCGTCGAGGCTGACGAGGCCGACGACCAGGACGATCGCGGCAGCCGGCAGCGCGGCCACGATCTCGGGCAGACCCCGGGGTCGGACGATCGCGAAAACGAGCACAGCTGCGACCAGTGCCGCGGCGAGAACGGTCACGCGAGAATCTTCACGAGAGTGCGCAGATTTCGAGTGGTGGTCGTCGGCTTGAATTTCGCCTTGGCCGTCGCTTTCCCGAAGCGACTCGTCGTCGTGCTCCCCGCGCGGACCTCCCAGTACACGACATCGCGTCCGGCAGCGACACGTTCGAGCTCGACATCGAGTTCGTCTGCGAGAGCGGACAATTCGGTCAGATGGGTGGAGTCGGTTCCGAACACCACGTAAGGATGCCACCCTTGCCGTTCGGCGTCGAACGGGTAGCACTCCACGATCGCCCGAAGTGTCGGCGCGTCCAGGACGACAACCCAGGCCTGATAGCCGAACGCCTGGGCAAGCGTGTTCTCCACCTGTTCCTTCACGACGACGGAAGTCAGCGGGGAGTTCAGCAGGACATTGCCGGTCGCGAGAACAGTGCGGACATCGGTGAAGCCGGCCGACGTCAGGGCCGCACGAAGATCGGCCATCTTGATGTTGATGCCACCGACATTGATGCCACGCAGCAACACGACCCACTCACTCATGAAGGGAACTGTAGTTCGGTTTCCGGCGACCGCGGAGCGCCGAGTAGAGTACGCAACCGCGAACGAGTTGGCCGGACGGCTGCGGCTCGAAGGACGGGCGAACGAGTGTCGTCGCGCTTCGAGCCGAGGAAAGTCCGGACTCCACAGAGCAGGGCGGTTGTTAACGGCAACCCGAGGTGACTCGCGGGACAGTGCCACAGAAAACAGACCGCCTGCGGATCGGTTCCTCGGAATCGAACGGCAGGTCAGGGTGAAACGGTGCGGTAAGAGCGCACCAGCATCCCAGGTGACTGGGATGGCTAGGTAAACCCCGCCCGGAGCAAGGTCGAAGGCTGCACCCCGAAAGTGGTGCAGCTGCGCAGGTGCTCGAGGGCTGCTCGCCCGAGCCTGCGGGTGGACTGCTCGAGGTACCCGGCAACGGTGTGCCCAGATGGATGGTCGTCGACGTCGAACCCGCGAAAGCAGGAACGGCAGACAGGATCCGGCTTACAGGCCGACTCGTTCGCACTCACTATTTCTTCCGCAGTTCTCCTGCGGTGTCGCTCCATGGGGCACACTGGAAGTCATGACCGACGACGACACCTCCTGGTACTACGACATCAGCACCAAGCAGGTCGTACAGGGCAAGCAGACCAATGCCCTCGACCGCATGGGCCCGTATCCGGACAAGGCCACCGCGGAGCAGGCGCTGAAGATCGCCGCGGCGCGCAACAAGGCCGCCGATTCCGACGACGACTGGAACAACTGACGGTGCTGCTCACCCGGCTGAGGGCCCCGGGCTTCGACTTCGAGGCCATCAGATCCGAGTTCGCACTGAACGAAGCGTTCGACGCAGACGTGATGCGCGAGGCGGTCGAAGCCCGAGACCTGCACGCCGACAGCAGAATCGACCGCACCGACATCCCGTTCGTCACCATCGACCCGCCCGGCTCGAAGGACCTCGACCAAGCCGTACACATCGAGAAGACGTCCAACGGATTGGTGGTGCACTACGCAATCGCCGACGTGGGCGCACTGGTGACGCCCGGGGGAGCGCTCGACACCGAAACCCGTCGACGCGGTCAGACGTTCTACCTTCCCGACGGATCCGTGCCGTTGCATCCACGAGAGCTGTCGGAGGGCTCGGGCAGCCTGCTCGAGGGACAGACGCGTTGCGCCGCGCTGTGGACCATCGAACTCGACGACGTCGGCGAGGCGGCCGCGTGGACCGTCACCCGCGCGCTCGTTCGATCGACCGCCCGGCTCGATTACGCCGCAGTGCAGGCCGATGTGGACGCGGGGACACCGCATCCGTCCATCGCAGCGTTGGCCGAATTCGGGGCCCAGCGCGCAGCTGCAGCGAGACGGCGCGGAGCCGTCGACATCACCCTGCCCGAGCAGGAAGTGGTGCCGGACGGGCGAGGCTGGCGCATCGTGCTGCAACCACGCACCGCAGTGGACGGGTGGAACGCCGAAATATCGCTGCTGACGGGAATGTGCGCCGCCAGAGTCATGCTCGACGCCGGAATCGGTATCGTGCGCACCCTCCCGCCTGCCTCGTCCGAATCCGTGGACACACTGAAGAAGACGGCAGCAGCCCTCGGAATCGACTGGCCCGCAGGCGCATCCGCCGGGTCTGTGCTGGCGGGTCTGCCCACCGACGAGCCGTCGACACTGGCGATGATGACCCAGGCGACCGGTTTGCTGCGCGGTGCGGACTACCTCGCGTTCGACCGCACGACGAACCCTGTGGACAGTGATACATCGGTCGAGCATTCGGGAATCGGCGCGCCGTACGCGCACGTGACGGCACCACTGCGGCGGCTGTCCGATCGCTTCGCCACCGAGGTGTGCCTGGCCGTCGTGGCCGAAGTGCCGGTACCGGACTGGGCGGCGCAGGCGCTGCCGGAGTTGCCCGCCATCATGCGCGGATCGGATTCCGCGGCGTCGAAGGTGGACCGCGCCTGCATCGACCTCACCGAGGCGCACGTACTGGAAGACAGAGTGGGCGAGCATTTCTCGGCCGTCGTGCTGCGCGGTGCCGAGGGGAAGCGGGACGCCGAGGTGTTGGTGTCGCAGCCGATCGTTCTCGGCAAGTGCGACGGAGAACCGCCCGCGGGAGAGTCGGTGAAGGTCCGGTTGACCCGGGCCGACACCGACTCGCGCACAGTCCGGTTCGACTACCCGGCCGTCACTGCCTGAAACGATCCGTCGCCTCGACGAGGTGATGCACGATGCCGGGTTCGGCTGCAGAGTGCCCGGCGTCGTCGACGATCACCAGATCTGCCGAGGGCCAGGCCTTGTGCAGCGCCCACGCGCTCGTCGCCGGGCACACGACGTCGTAGCGGCCCTGCACGATGACACCTGGAATGCCGTCGAGCAAGTGGGCATCACGTAGCAGTTGATTCTCTTCGAGAAAGCAGTTGTTACGGAAGTAGTGGTTCTCGATACCGGCAAATGCCAGGGCGAACCGCGAGTCCGAGTTGTCTTGCACTGCATCCGATTTGGGCAACAGGTAACTCGTCGCCGCCTCCCAGGTGGACCACGCCACCGCGGCTTTCGTAGCGGCCTCGCGGTCGTCGGACGTCAACTGCCGGTGGTATGCCTCGACGAGATTGCCGCCGCGCTCGTCCTCCGGAACAGGTTCGAGAAACTTCTCCCACAGATCGGGGAAGATGTGGCCTGCCCCGCCGCCGTAGTACCAGTCGATCTCCGACGGCCGCACCAGGAAAATCCCCCGCAGAATCAGTCCTCGCACGCGATCCCGGTGCGACTGTGCGTACGCCAGCGACAGCGTCGAGCCCCAGGAACCGCCGAACACCAACCACGTGTCGATGCTCAGATGTTCCCGCAGCTTCTCCATGTCCGAGATCAGCCGGTCGGTGCTGTTGACCGACAGATCGGCGCCGTCGGCGATGTGCGGGGTCGACTGCCCGCAGCCCCGCTGATCGAACAACACGATTCGATAGGCCTGCGGGTCGAAATACCGCCGTTGCAACGGATTGGTGGCCCCGCCGGGACCGCCGTGTACGAATACCACCGGAGCGCCGTCGGGATTACCGGAGACTTCCCAGTAGATCTGTTGTCCGTCGCCGACATCGAGGTGTCCGGTGTCGACAGGATCGATCTCGGGGTACAGAGAACGCATCCTAGAAGCCCACCAGACCGGATGCGAGGTCCGGAATGTCCAGCGAGCGGATGGCCTCGTCCCGCACGTCCGAGCACGTCTCCGTCGTGATGTCGTCGACGATCGCTCGGTTCTGCACCACCTGCAGGTTGATGACGCCGCTCTGCGCCGCCCAGGTCTGCACCAGGATGTTGAGCCCGCCCCGGCCGAGCGTCGGCCCCTGGACGCGCCAATTGGACAGCTGCGCCTCGAGATCGGTGCACAGCTGTTGCTTCTGGGCATCGGTGATCACTGCTTCCGCCGGCGGTGCGCTGACCGTGGTGGTCGGCACGACAGTCGTCGTCGACGACGACGAACCAGTGTTGGTCGTATCCGTGCTGCACGCACCGATCAGCGTGAGGAGCGCAGCCGCGCCGACTACTGCGACTGCGCTTCTCCGTGCCTCGAAGGTCGAACCTCGTCTGAGTTTCATGGTCCGAGTGTGCCATCCGCACCCGACGGAGACGGTAACGATCAGTAGCTGTGTTCGGGCCCGGGGAAGACACCCGACCGCACCTCGGACAGGTACGTCGTTGCCGCGGTCCGCAAGGAATCGCCGACGTCGGCGAACTTCTTCACGAACTTCGCGGTCTTACCGTTGGTGTATCCGGCCATGTCCTGCCACACCAGAACCTGCGCGTCGCATTCGTTGCCCGCACCGATGCCGACCGTGGGAATGGTCAGCTTGCGGGTGACCTGGCCGGCAATGTCGGCGGGAACCATCTCCATGACGACGGCGAATGCTCCCGCTTCCTGGACTGCGATGGCGTCGGCCACCAGCTGCTCGGACGCGTCTCCGCGACCCTGAACGCGGAAGCCACCGAGGGTGTTGACACTCTGCGGGGTGAAGCCGACGTGGGCCATCACCGGGATGCCCGCGGCAGTGATCGCGGCGATCTGAGCGGCCACGCGCTCGCCGCCTTCGAGCTTGACTGCGCCCGCGAGACCCTCCTTCATGAACCGGACAGCGGTTTCCAGTGCCTGCTGCGGCGAGGCCTCGTAGGTGCCGAAGGGCAGATCTGCGACGACGAGGGCGTGCGGTGCGCCGCGGACCACCCCGCGGACCAGCGGAAGGAGCTCGTCGACGGTGATCGGCACGGTGGTGTCGTAGCCGTAGACGACGTTTGCCGCCGAGTCGCCGACGAGGAGAACCGGAACTCCGGCTTCCTCGAAGATGCGGGCGCTGGAGTAGTCGTAGGCGGTGAGCATTCCCCAGCGCTCACCGTCGGCCTTCATCTGCAGAAGGTGGTGGGTGCGGGTCTTGCGGGTCAGCGCGGTGGAGGGTGCTTCCTGAGCGGATCCGCCGTACACAGCAGTTTCGGACATCTTTGTCCCTTTCTGGTCCTCGAGGCCCGCTCGGCGGGTCCCCGGGATGGGGTGTGATGACGTGGGCAAGTCTGCCACTGCTCACGACCTGCCGGACCGCTACCGGCAGTGCAATTGGTCACACCCCGCCGCGCGCCGCGTAGTCCCGCCAGCCGTTGGTGATCGGCATGCGGCGGTCACGTCCGAACGCACGAGAGGTGACCTTGGTGCCGATCGGATACTGACGCCGCTTGTACTCCGACGCGTCGACCTTGCGCAGGATGTCCGCGACCACCGCGGCCTCGAATCCGGCCGCCACGATGTCCTCGAAGCCCTGGTCGTGGTCGACGTACCTGAACAGGATGGCGTCGAGCTCGTCGTAATCGGGCAACGAGTCGGTGTCGAGTTGCCCCGGCCTGAGCTCTGCGGACGGCGGCTTGTCGATGCTCGACTCGGGGATCGGAGGAATGTCCCCACGGTCGGCCGCGGACTTGTTTCGCCACCGCGCCAGATCCCACACGAGCGACTTCGGCACGTCCTTGATCGGCGCGAAGCCGCCGACGGCATCCCCGTAGATCGTCGAATAGCCAACGGCCAGTTCGGATTTGTTGCCGGTGGCCAACACCAGATGGCCGAAGCTGTTCGACAGTGCCATCAGCACCATGCCCCGGCATCGCGCCTGGATGTTCTCCTCGGCGAGCCCGGTCAGATGCAGCTGGTCGACGTAGCGGGCGACCATGTCGGCAATCGGCTCGACGCGGAAATGAACACCCGTGCGCGACGCGAAATCCTCTGCGTCGGTGCGAGAGTGAGTCGACGAGTACGTCGAGGGCATCGACACTGCGTGTACCGCATCGTGGCCCAGGGCGTCGACGGCGATCGCGGCGACCACCGCCGAATCGATACCGCCGGACAATCCGAGAGCCACCGAACGAAAACCGTTCTTGTGCACGTAGTCTCGTAGACCCGTCACCAGTGCGCCCCACACCTGTTCCTCGGTGCTCACGATCTCTGCGAGGAACGGCTCGGCTCGCTGCCAGCCGGTGACCGCCACGTCGGGGAGCGTGACCCGATCGATGGTCCAGCCGGGTACCTCGGCGGCATCCGGATGTGGTGCCGTCGGAGCATCGACGTCGACGATCAGCAGATGCTCGACGAATTGCGGGGAGCGGCCCCAGGTGGAGCCGTCCGGACCGACGACGAAACTCGCCCCGTCGAACACCAACTCGTCCTGGCCGCCGACGACGTTGACGTAGGCGATCGGAGCGCCGATCTCGGTGGCCCGTCGCAGGGCGATGGAGCGACGCACCTCGTCCTTTCCCTGCTCGAAGGGGCTGGCGTTGAGGCAGAGCAGCATGTCCACCCCGGCCGTGGCATAGGCGGGCACGGACCCGCCCGGTTGCCAGATGTCCTCGCAGACAACGACGCCGAGCCGCAGGCCGTTCACCGTCGTGATGCTCAGGCCGGATCCCGGAGCGAAGTAGCGTGCCTCGTCGAACACTCGGTAGGTGGGGAGCGAGTGCTTGTCGTACCGAGTCGTCACCCGTCCGTCGGTGATCACTGCCGCGCTGTTCCGCGAGCCCTCGGCGTCGCGATCGAGGTAGCCGACCACGACGATGCGATCGCCACACCCGGCAGCGTCGAGGGCTGTCGCCAACTCGGTGAGGCAGTGCGCCGAAGCGGCGGCGAACGACGGTCGCAGAGCCAGATCCTCGACGGGGTATCCCGTCAGCGCCATCTCGGGAAACACCACCACGTTGGCACCGTCGTGAGCTGCGCGGACCGTCCACTCGACGATCGCTGCGGAATTCGCTGCAAGATCGCCGACCACGGAGTTGATCTGGGCGAGGGCGAGTCGAAGTGCCTGCACGGCATCCACGCTAGTGCTCGCACGACGTCCCCGCCGGGCAGCGGGAGCGGAGGGCCCGAAAGACCTGGCACGATCGTGCCATGAGAACGCGCACCAGGAGCACGGCCGTGGCACTGTCCGCGGTCGCCGTGTTGGCCGTCGGCTGCTCCACGTCCGAGCCGACAGCCACTCCCGAGAACTCCGGTGCGTCGGACAGCTCCTCATCGGCATCCGCCGTCGGCCCGATCCCCTCGGGGCTCGAAACGTTCTACACCCAAACGCTGGAGTGGGAAAGCTGCGACCGGTACAACACCGACGGCGGCGAACTGGGAAGTGCCGTCGAATGCGCGATGGTGACCGTGCCGTTGGACTACGCCGACCCCGAGGGCAGGACGATCGAGGTCGCCATCTCACGGACGAAGGCGACGGGCGAGAAGATCGGATCGGTACTGATGAACCCGGGCGGGCCCGGATCGTCGGGCCTCTACCTCGCCGGGCAGGCCGAAGGCACCGCCGTCGCCGATCGCTTCGACCGCATCGGCTTCGACCCACGCGGGATCGGAGCATCCGAGCCGGAGGTCCGTTGTCTGACGTCCGATGAGGTCGACCAGGAGCGTCGCGAACCCGATGTGGACGTCAGCCCCGAAGGCATCGCAGCGACCGAGGCCGAACATCGGGACTACGCCGCGCAGTGTGTGGAGCGGACCGGGGCGGACGTGCTCGAGCACGTCGGCACCCGCGAGGTGGTGCGGGACATGGACGTCATCCGCGCAGTTCTGGGCGACGAGAAGATGACCTACATCGGGTACTCCTACGGCACGCGAATCGGGACCGCGTACGCCGAGGAGTTCCCGTCGAACGTGCGCGCGATGGTGCTCGACGGTGCTCTCGATCCCGACCAGTCACCCGTCGACGAGGCCGTTGCCCAGGGGGCGGCATTCCAGACCGCGTTCGACGCTTTCGCCGCGGACTGCGCACAGACCGAGACCTGCCCGCTCGGAACCGACCCGGCGCGGGCCGTCGCGCAGTTCCGGTCCCTGGTGGACCCACTGATCGACCGACCCGCCGACACGACCGATCCCCGTGGCCTCAGCTACGACGACGCGATCACCGGAGCCCAGCAAGCGCTGTATTCACAGCAGCTGTGGCGTCTGCTCCGGGCCGGGTTGAACGAATTGCGCGATGGTCGGGGCGACACGCTGCTCCGGCTCGCCGACACCTACTCCGGCCGGCTCGAGGACGGTAGCTACACCAACATCGACGACGCATTCAATGCGGTGCGTTGCGTCGACGGCCCACCGACCACCGATCGCGCAGCGGCCGACGAGGCGGACGCCCGGTTCCGTGCCGCCGCGCCGTACCTGGACGACGGTCGGGCGACGGGCAGCGCGCCATTGGACCTGTGCGCCTTCTGGCCGGTGCCGAACACGAGTGATCCGCACATCGTCGACGTCGAGGGACTGCCGACGCTGGTGGTCGTCTCGACGACCAACGATCCGGCCACGCCCTACCAGGCAGGTGTCGAGCTGGCGGCGCAGCTGCGCGCGGATCTGGTGACGTACGACGGTACGCAGCACACGGTCGCCTTCTCCGGCGTCGACTGCATCGACGAGCCTTTGGTGAACTACCTCGTCGAGCTGGTGCCGCCGGAGGACGGACTGCGGTGTTGACGTGCTAGCTCACGTCCCGCGAAGTGCGCAGAGAGTTTCACGAAGTGAGACCGAATTCACGATGTAACACAGATTTAACTCCGTTTGCTTACTCTCGCGTTCATGGATCGTCAAAAGGAATTCGTGCTCCGGACCCTCGAAGAGCGCGACATTCGTTTCGTCCGCCTCTGGTTCACCGACGTTCTCGGGTACCTCAAGTCGGTGGCCATCGCCCCCGCCGAGCTCGAAGGGGCTTTCGACGAGGGGATCGGTTTCGACGGTAGCGCCATCGAAGGATTCGCCCGCGTGTCCGAGGCCGACACCGTGGCCAAGCCCGATCCGTCGACGTTTCAGATTCTGCCGTGGTCCACCAGCAAGGGGCACCAGCACTCGGCGCGGATGTTCTGCGACATCGCCATGCCCGACGGCTCGCCGTCCTGGGCCGACTCACGCCACGTGCTGCGTCGCCAGCTCAGCAAGGCCGCGGACCTGGGATTCAGCTGCTATGTGCACCCCGAGATCGAATTCTTCCTGCTCAAGGACGCTCCGCAGGACGGCTCACCGCCGACCCCGGCCGACAACGGCGGCTACTTCGATCAGGCCGTACACGACTCGGCCCCGAACTTCCGCAGGCACGCCATCGACGCGCTCGAGTCGATGGGAATCTCGGTCGAGTTCAGCCACCACGAGGCCGCACCGGGCCAGCAGGAGATCGACCTCCGCTACGCCGACGCACTGTCGATGGCCGACAACATCATGACCTTCCGCTACGTGGTCAAGGAAGTCGCGATCGAAGAAGGCGTGCGCGCGACGTTCATGCCCAAGCCGTTCAGCGATCAGGCCGGCTCGGCGATGCACACGCACATGAGCCTGTTCGAGGGCGACGCCAACGCCTTCCACAACCCGGACGACCCGATGCAGCTCTCGGAGACCGGCAAGTCCTTCATCGCAGGCATCCTCGAACACGCCAACGAGATCAGCGCCGTGACCAACCAGTGGGTCAACTCCTACAAGCGGCTCGTGCGCGGCGGCGAGGCACCGACGGCGGCGTCGTGGGGACCGGCGAACCGCTCGGCACTGATCCGCGTGCCGATGTACACCCCGAACAAGGCATCCTCACGCCGAGTCGAGATCCGCAGCCCTGATTCGGCCTGCAACCCGTACCTCGCCTTCGCGGTTCTGCTGGCCGCCGGTCTGCGTGGAATCGAGAAGGGCTACACCCTGCCGCCCGAGGCCGAGGAAGACGTATGGGCACTGACCTCCGCGGAACGTCGCGCCATGGGATACAAGGAACTGCCGGGCAATCTCGATCAGGCACTGAACGCGATGGAAGGCTCCGAACTGGTCGCCGAGGCACTGGGCGAGCACGTCTTCGACTTCTTCCTCCGCAACAAGCGTCGCGAATGGGAGGAATACCGCAGTCACGTCACGCCGTACGAGTTGAAGGCCTACCTGGGTCTTTAACAGCACGGCGTCGTCATGGGCTACGTTCTAGTCGATCGTGAATGGTAGTTCCGATGCCGGCGCGGGCACCCTCGCGTCGCATTACTGACGACGGGGTAAAACTGTGGCACGCCGAGGTGGATTCTAGATGGTGCGTCCTCCTACTTCCAGATCCGTCGTTCCCGGACCGGGTCGACTCGGGCTGGTCGAAGAAACTGCGCCGTCCGATCTGCGCACTCTCGGTTGGACGGACGAGGACAGTCTCGAGCTGCTCTGGTCGCTCTCGCGAGCGCCCAATGCCGATCTCGCGCTCCGCACCCTCGTGCGGTTGTACGAGTTGCTCGGTTCCGGTTGGTCGGAGTTCGACACGGCGCTGCGCACGGACAAGGGATTCCGCGGGCGCATCCTCGGACTCGTCGGCGCATCGAGTGCCCTCGCCGATCACCTCGTGGCCGACGACAGCACGTGGCGTCTGCTGCTGACCAAGGAAGGTCAGGGCACCGGGGTCTCGGCGAAGATCGAACTCCCCAGCAAGGCGACACTGGTCGCGGAACTCCTCCAGGTGGTCGGGGCAGAGCCCGAGACCGGACCCAATGCCGCGCCCGACCTGTACCGGGCGTCGATCACCGGACCGCCAGCCGTGATCGCCCTGCGCAAGAAGTACCGCGACCAGATCATGGTCCTGGCGGCGTACGACCTCGCCGCAACCGTCGAGAACGAACCCGTCCTGCCGTACACGGTGGTCGGATCGCAACTGTCCGACATGGCCGATGCAGCGCTCACTGCGGCACTCGCCGTCGCCGTCGCCACCGTGTGCCCCGACGCCCCGTGCCCCACGCGCTTGGCCGTCGTCGCGATGGGCAAATGCGGTGCGCGCGAACTCAATTACGTCTCCGACGTCGATGTCGTGTTCGTCGCCGAGCCTGCCGACTCGCAGGCGAGTCGCATCGCCGGCGAGATGATGCGCATCGGATCCTCGGCCTTCTTCGAGGTCGACGCGGCGCTGCGTCCCGAGGGCAAGCGCGGCGAGTTGGTCCGCACCCTCGACTCGCACGTGGCCTACTACAAGCGCTGGGCCAAGACCTGGGAGTTCCAGGCGTTGCTCAAAGCACGCCCGATGACCGGCGACATCGCGCTCGGCAACGATTACGTCGACGCGGTCAACCCGATGGTGTGGTTGGCCAGCCAGCGCGAGGACTTCGTGCCCGAGGTGCGCGCGATGCGGCGTCGAGTCGAGGAGATGGTGCCGCCGGAGCTCCGCGAGCGCGAGATCAAACTCGGCCGCGGAAGCCTGCGGGATGTCGAATTCGCGGTCCAGCTCCTGCAATTGGTGCACGGTCGAACCGACGAGTCGCTGCGCGTACTCGGCACGACCGACGCACTGACCGCACTCACCGAGGGCGGCTACGTCGGCCGCGACGACGCCGCGAATCTGACGGCCTCCTACGAGTTTCTTCGGCTGATCGAGCACCGCCTGCAGCTGCAGCGAATGCGACGCACGCACACCCTGCCTCCACAGGACGACGAGGAAGCCCTGCGGTGGCTGGCTCGTTCGGCGCACATGCGACCGGACGGCAACCGCGACTCCCTCGGGGTGCTGAACGCCGAGATCAAGCGCAACGCACAACGCATCAGACGGTTGCACGCCAAGCTCTTCTACCGGCCGCTGTTGGACTCGGTGGTCAAGTTCGACTCGGAGACAGTGCGGTTGACGCCGGACGCCGCGACGCGTCAGCTCGCAGCGCTCGGCTACGCGACTCCCCAGAACGCATTGGGCCACCTTCGTGCGCTCGTCGGCTCGGGTACCCGCCGCGGTCAGATTCAGGCCGTGTTGCTGCCGACGCTGCTGGAGTGGCTTGCCGACACACCCGATCCCGACGCCGGACTGCTCAACTACCGCAGGCTGTCGGAATCGGCGGGGGAGCAGACGTGGTTCCTGCGGGTGCTGCGCGACGAAGGCGCAGTGGCTCAGCGGCTCATGATCGTGCTCGGATCCTCGGCGTACGTGCCGGACCTGCTGATCAAGGCCCCCGAGGTCATTCGGTTGTTCGCGGACGGACCCACCGGCCCTCGGCTGCTCGACGTCGAGCCGGAGGAGACGTACCGCGCGATCCTGTCGTCCTCGGCCAGGTACGAGGACCCGGTTCGAGCGATCAACGCCGCCAGGGCTTTACGACGCCACGAACTGGCCCGGGTGGCCTCGGCAGACATTCTCGGCATGCTCGACGTACCTCAGGTGTGCCGCGCGCTGTCCTCGGTCTGGGCCGCAGTGATCAACGCAGCGCTCGCCGCTGCAGTGCGAGCCAGCGAGAAGGAACGCGGAGAACCTGCACCGGCAACTCTCGCCGTCATCGGTATGGGACGCCTGGGCGGCGGTGAGCTCGGCTACGGCAGCGACGCAGACGTGCTGTTCGTCTGCGAACCGGTGGACGGCGTCGACGAGACCGTTGCGGTCAAGTGGGCCAACACGATTGCCGACCGCATCCGCAAACTGCTCGGCGCGCCCAGCACCGATCCGCCGCTCGAGGTCGACACCGGTCTGCGGCCGGAAGGCCGCAACGGCCCGGTGGTGCGCACCCTGGCGTCCTATGCCGCGTACTACTCGCAGTGGGCTCAGGCCTGGGAGGTGCAGGCTCTCCTGCGCGCACACCAGGTGGCCGGCGACCAGGATCTCGGCATCCGGTTCCTGCTGATGGCCGACAAGGTGCGCTACCCCGAGGGCGGTGTGTCCGCCGATGCGGTCCGCGAGATTCGACGCATCAAGGCGCGTATCGATTCCGAGCGTCTGCCCAAGGGAGCCGACCCCTCCACCCACACCAAGCTCGGACGTGGGGGACTGGCAGACATCGAGTGGACCGTTCAGCTGATTCAGCTCAGGTACGCGCACAAGGTCCTGACGTTGCACAACACCTCGACCCTGCAGTCACTCGACGCCATCGGTGCGGCCGAGCTCATGAGCGAAACCGACGTCGAACTGCTCAGGGAAGCCTGGATCCTGGCGACGAAGGCACGCAACGCGCTGGTGCTGGTCCGCGGCAAGCCCACCGATCAGCTGCCGCGACCGGGAGCTGTGCTCTCCGCAGTCGCGCAGGTGGCGGGCTGGGAGAACGGCGACGCCGGAGCGTTCCTCGACAACTACCTGCGCGTGACACGTCGAGCGAAGGCAGTGGTGGAGCGGACCTTCGGCGGAAGCTAGTCGCTAGTCACTGCCGACGGTGACGAACCCCTGCTGAACCATCCAGTCCCGTGCGACGTCCGCGGGCTCGCGGCCGTCGATGTCCACCTGCTTGTTCAACTCGGAAATGGCCTCGTTGGTCAGCGCCGCCGAGATCGGTGCGGTCACCTCGGCGATCTCGGGGTACTGATCGGCGACCTCCTGACGGATGATGACCGTCGCGTTGTAGCGCGGGAAGAACGACTTGTCGTCTTCGAGCACGGTCAGATTCAGCCCCTTGATTCGGCCGTCGGTGGTGAACACCTCGCCGAATCGGCACTGCGAACCGTCCGCGGTCGCCTGATAGATGACGCCGGTCTGCAGGATCTGCACCGGGATGGCGTTGGCGTCGAAACCGTAGGTGGCGGCGAGGCCGGGGAGCCCGTCCTGGCGACTGTTGAACTCGGTTTCGACGCACAGAGCGGCAGCGGCTGGATCGCGGTTCACCAGAGCGGCGTAATCCGAGAGCGTGCGTACGCCGGTCTCCTGTGCTACCTGCTGATTCATGGCCAGGGCGTACGTGTTGTCCATCGGCGCAGGATTGACCCAGTCGATACCGTTGGCCTTGTCGGCGTCACGCACTGCTTCGAACTGTTCGGTGGCATCGGGAATGGGAGTCTCGTTGCCCAGGTAGTTGATCCACCCGGTTCCGGTGTACTCGTAGGCAAGGTCGACCTGGCCGCTCTGCATGGCCAGCCGGACGCTCTGCGAGCCGACGATATTGGTGAGGTCCCGGACGTCGGCACCGGCTGCACTGAGAGCGAATTCGAGGATGTAGCCGAGGATGATCTGCTCGGTGAAGTCCTTCGATCCGACGGTGAACTCGGCACCCTCCAGCCCGGGGAGCGGAGTGATGCTGCCGGCCTCGACCGACAGCGGCATAGCGCCGCCGGACTGCAACCCGCACCCCGTCAGCGCGAGAGCAGTGGTGGCGCACAGCGCAGCGAGTCGTCGAGTGGTGCGTCGCATCAGCGGAGTCCTTTCGGTCCGAGGTAAGCCTCGGCGAGTGCGCCCAGCCAATCCACCAGCAGCGCGAGTGCGACCGCGAGAACGGCACCCACCACGAGAATGAGTGGCTGGTTGAGCTTGTAGCCGGTGTCGATCAGGACGCCGAGGCCACCCGCACCGACAAGGAAGCTCAGCGTCGCCGTGCCGACGGCGAGAACCAGAGAGGTACGCAGGCCTGCCAGTATGAACGGCACCGCAAGCGGAAACTCGATGCGGCGCAGAATGCCCATGTTCGACATGCCCTGACCACGAGCTGCATCGATGTAGGTCGGTTCGACGGTCTGGAAGCCCAACATCGTATTGCGCAGAACCGGGAGCAGCGAATAGAACGCGATAGGGAGCACGCCGGTCCAGAAGCCCGTTGCGCCCGTCCAGAGGAACAACAACACCAGAAGTCCGACGGCGGGCGCGGCCTGCCCGATGTTCGCGATACCGATGAACAGCGGCGCGGCCTTGCGATACCCGTTGCGAGTCAACAGAATTCCCAGCGGTACGGCGATGACGAGTACCAGCGTCGTAACCACGAAGGTGATCAGTACGTGCTCGAGAACCCGGGTGGAGATCGTGTTGATGTTGATCGTCTCGGCCTGTGTCGCGGTGAGATCTCGGGTCAACGCATAGACCAACAGAATTGCCACGATGAGCAGCACGACGGCCGGTTGGATGAGCAGACGAATTCGCTCTGCGCGTTTGGCTGCGCGCGCAACGTCCTTGGTCTCGTCGCCGGTATCGGCGAGGGTCGTCACGACGGAGTCCCGACGTCTGTGCGCGCCTCGTCGTGATCGTTGGCGTGCTGCGATCGCAGAGATTTGATGGTGTCGATCAGTACGTCGATTGTCACGGTGCCGACGTATTCGCCGCGATTACCGGTGACGGTGGCCGTCGCGTTGCCCTCGGAGAGCAGAGCTTCGAGTGCGTCCTGGAGGGTCGATTGCGTCGAGACCATCTCGCCCATCGGCACACCGACGTCGCGCAGGCTCCCGACTCCGACGAGGTGGCGTCGATCGGTCCACCGAAGCGGGCGCTTGCGCGAGTCGAGGATGATTCCCCACGCCTCGGGATCGGAGCCGAGTGCCGAGTTCATCGACTCCACCGAGTCGTCCTCGCCGAACACCGGCACATCGGACAACTCGATGTCGCGAACTCGCATCAGCGTCAGCTGCTTCAACGCGGCTCCGGCCCCGACGAATCCCGCCACGGTGTCGTCCGCGGGGTTGGCGAGGACGGCCTCGGGAGTGTCGTACTGGAGGATCGTGGACTGGTTCCCGAGTACTGCGATTCGGTCACCGAGCTTGACGGCCTCGTCGAAGTCGTGGGTCACGAAGACGATGGTCTTACCCAGCTCGGCTTGCAGGCGCATCAATTCGTCCTGCAGCAGTCCTCGGGTGATCGGATCGACCGCGCCGAAGGGCTCGTCCATCAACAGCACCGGGGGATCGGCGGCAAGTGCGCGGGCGACGCCGACACGCTGCTGCTGGCCACCCGAGAGCTGACGCGGATAGCGCTCGCGGTAGACCGCCGGATCGAGCCCGACGAGATCGAGCATCTCGTCGGTGCGATCGTTGATGCGTTTCTTGTCCCACCCGATCAGGCCGGGCACCATGCCGACGTTCTGCGCGATCGTCATGTGGGGAAACAGGCCCGCCTGCTGGATGGAGTAGCCGATGGTGCGGCGCAGCTCGTTGGGGTCGATCGAGAGCGCGTCCTTGCCGCCGATGGTGATGCGGCCCGATGTCGGCTCGATGAGCCGGTTGATCATGCGCATCGTCGTCGTCTTGCCGCAGCCCGAGGGCCCGACCAACACGACGACCTCGCCGGCCGGAATCGTCATGGACACGTTGTCCACGGCCGCGAGCTTCTGCCCCGGGTAGCTCTTGGTGACGTTCTCGAGCACGATTTCCGCGCCGGAGACGTTCGATGTACGGGTCGAGTCACTCACGAATACCCCTCGAGGTGGTCAGTTTGCCGATCAACACGTAGATCCCGTCCAGGATCAACGCCAGCAGGACGATCAGGACAGTGCCGGTGAGGGCCTGCGGTAGCGCAGTGGGGCTACCGACTCGAGCGAGACCGGAGAAGAGCAGATTGCCCAGACCCGGTCCTTTGGCGTATGCGGCGATGGCGAGAATGCCCATGGCCATCTGAGTGCTGATGCGCATTCCGGTGAGAATGGACGGCCAGGCGAGTGGGATCTCGATGCGCCGAAGCACCAGGGTGCGGCTCATGCCGATTCCGCGGGCGGCGTCGGAGACGGCGGGATCGACGGCCGCCAGGCCCACCACGGTGTTGCGGATGATCGGCAGCAGGGAATAAAGGACCAACGCGGTCACCGTGGGTCGAACGCCCAATCCCATGATGGGGATGAGGACACCCAGCAGCGCGAACGAGGGGATGGTCAGGATCGTGCTCGCGAGAGCCGTCGCGATCGCCGATCCAGCGGGGCTGCGGTAGACGAGAACTCCTATCGCGACGCCGATGACCGTCGCTATGACGACGCACTGCACGACGGCCGAGACATGCAGATAGGAGTCGATCGCCAACTGTCTTCGCCGTCCGACGATGAATTCCCACAGTGCATCCATGCAGTTGTCGTCCTCTGTTCGCCGTGAGCGGATAAATACCTTTACCCTCCGTGCCAACTATCAAACGCCGACCGGTCCGGATTTTTTGCCGATCTGCACGAGAATTCGGCGGCGAAGAACGCGAAACGCCCGGCCGAAAAGATTCGGCCGGGCGTTGTCGATGAGAAATCAGACGATCACACGTCGTAGTACAGCGAGAACTCGTACGGGTGCGGACGCAGGTTCACCGGAGCGATTTCCTGCTCACGCTTGAGCGAGATCCAGGTCTCGATCAGGTCGGTCGTGAACACGCCACCCTCGGTGAGGTAGTCGTGATCGGCCTCGAGACGGTCGATGACCGCGTTCAGCGAGGTCGGTGCCTGAGGAATGTTCTTGGCTTCCTCGGGCGGCAACTCGTAGAGATCCTTGTCGACCGGTGCCATCGGCTCGATCTTGTTCTTGATTCCGTCCAGACCGGCCATCATCTGAGCGGCGAAGTTCAGGTACGGGTTACCCGAGGAGTCCGGCGCACGGAACTCGAGGCGCTTGGCCTTCGGGTTGTTGCCGGTGATCGGGATACGAACCGCGGCGGAGCGGTTGCGCTGGCTGTAGACCAAGTTGATGGGGGCTTCGTAGCCCGGCACCAGACGGTGGTACGAGTTGATCGTCGGGTTGGTGAACGCCAACAGTGACGGTGCGTGGTGCAGGATGCCGCCGATGTAGTGGCGCGCGAGATCCGACAGTCCGGCGTATCCGGCCTCGTCGTGGAAGAGAGGCTTGCCGTCCTTCCACAGCGACTGGTGCACGTGCATACCCGAGCCGTTGTCGCCGAAGAGCGGCTTCGGCATGAACGTTGCCGACTTGCCGTTCTGCCATGCGGTGTTCTTGACGATGTACTTGAACAGCTGCAGGTCGTCTGCCGCACGAAGCAGCGTGTTGAACTTGTAGTTGATCTCCTGCTGGCCGCCGGTGCCCACCTCGTGGTGCGCACGCTCGAGCTCGAAGCCGGCGTTCTGCAGGTTGGTGGAGATCTGGTCGCGCAGGTCGACGTAGTGGTCGTACGGAGCGACGGGGAAGTAGCCACCCTTGAAACGCACCTTGTACCCGAGGTTCGGGCTGCCGTCGGCCTCGGTCTCGGCTCCGGTGTTCCACCAACCCGAGGACGAATCGACCTCGTAGAACGCACCGTTCGCCTGCGAATCGAAGCGCACGGAATCGAAGATGTAGAACTCTGCCTCGGCACCGAAGTACGCGGTGTCTGCGATGCCGGTGCTGGCCAGGTACTCCTCGGCCTTACGGGCAACGTTGCGCGGGTCGCGGCTGTAGGCCTCACGCGTGAACGGATCGTGAACGAAGAAGTCGATGTTCAGCGTCTTGGCATTGCGGAAGGGATCGACCTGAGCGGTGGCGTAGTCCGGAAGCAGAATCATGTCGGACTCGTGGATCGACTGGAAGCCGCGGACCGACGAACCGTCGAACGCGAGGCCGTCCTCGAGCGTGTCTGCCGTGAACGCCTTGGCGGCGATCGAGAAGTGCTGCTGTGCACCCGGCAAATCCGTGAACCGGATGTCGACGTATTCGATTCCTTCATCTGCGATGAACTTGATGACCTCTTGGGCCGTGGAAAACGCCACGCTTTTGCTCCTTTGTTGAGTCCGTCAACCTGACGGTATGGACTTGGTGTTGCCCGCCCGTCAAGCTCGTGTTTCGCCCGTGTTACGCGTCCTGGCTCACGACTGGCACGGACAACAGTACGTCCAGGTGTTTTCCCGTGTGCCCGACCGCGCCTATCCTGGAAATCATGGCACGAATGACAGGGTCCTGGTTGTCCGGACCGGCCTCCGCGAACCCACGTGAACCCCAGAACTTCCGCGGGGAGGAGTTGGGCCTACCGCAGCAGGGTGTCGGCGCGTTGGCAGGTACCGGACGCCGGGTTCTCGCGTTGGTGCTCGATTGGACGATGGCCACCGGCGTGGCATCGCTCGTTCTCGGTGGATACACCACGAGCGGACTGATCTCGACGATCGTGCTGGCCGTGTGGTTCGGCGTCGGACTGGTGAGCGTCTCGCTGTTCTCGTTCACCCCGGGGCAATTCATCGCCGGTATCCAGGTGGCACGCATCGACGCACCCGCGCGGGTCGGCTTCGTGCGCGCGCTCGTTCGGCAGCTCATCCTGCTGTTCGTGGTGCCGGCCGTCGTCACCGACATGGACGGCCGGGGAATGCATGATCGTGCAACGGGAACAGCCCTGCTGCGAACCCGCTGAGGGTTTGCGCACCAGGGCTGTTCGAGCGGTCGTGAGTTGTCAGCGGCGCTTCATGGTCCGCTGAACGCCCTTCATCTTGGCTCCGCCGGGAATGGGTCCCTTCGGCATGGCAGGTCCACCCTTGGTGCCCAGAGCCGAGAGTCGCGACTCGATGGTGTCCATGCGCTTGCCGTCGATGTTCTTCGGCAACTTCGACAGGTACTTCTGCAGACCCGAGAGCGGAATCTGGTTCTCTTCGTTTCCGACGATGATGTCGTAGATCGGAGTGTCGCCCACCAGGCGGGCGGTTTTCTTCTTCTCCTGAGCCAACAGTGACTTCACGCGATGCGGTGCACCCTCGGCAACGAGAATGACACCGGGCTTGCCGATGACACGATGCACGGCGTCGAGGTGGGTGGTTCCGGCGATCGCATTGGTCACCCGCCACGACCCCTGCAGGTTGTCCAGCGCCCATGCAGCCGCGCCTGCCTGCCCGTCTGCCTTCTTGTACACCGACTTCTGCACACGGCGACCGAAGATGATGAACGCAACCAGGACGCCCAGGAGCAGTCCGATGGGGAGCAGGAACCACTGGAAACCGAAGGCCAGGCCGATGAGGAACCCGAGGAGTCCGAGCCCGACCACCGACCCGATCATCAGCGGAAGGAGTGCCTTGTCGTCCTTGCGCTGCATCTGAAACGCCTGCCAGAGCTGCTTGCGCCGTTCCCTCGATGCCTGCTTGCGCGCCGCTTTCGCAGCCGCCTTTGCTTCCTTGCTGGGCTTTGCTGCTTTGCCAGCCTTACTGCCGTTCGCCATACCTCACAGGATACGTGCTGTGCCGACGCTCACGTGCACCGCGCCGGGTTGGCAGAAAGGATCAGCGAGCCGCCAGACGCGCCATCAGCGAACTGGCCTCCTGAGAGGCTTCGCCACCGTCGGTCAGGTGACTCATGCTCTCGGGAAGTTCACGGCCGTGATGAGCCATGGCCTGCGCGTAGAGGCGTCCGGCGCGGTAGGAGGAGCGGACCAACGGCCCGGCCAGCACACCCGCGAAACCGATTTCGGTTGCGTAATCGGAGTGCTCGACGAACTCCTCCGGCTTGACCCAACGCTCGACCGGATGGTGGCGCGGCGACGGGCGCAGGTACTGGGTGATGGTCAGGATGTCGCAACCGGCCTCGTGCAGGTCGCGAATGGCTTCCTGCACCTCTTCGGGCGTCTCACCCATGCCGAGGATCAGGTTGGACTTGGTGACAAGACCGTCGTCGCGGGCCGCGGTGATGACGTCCATCGACCGCTGGTATCGGAACGCGGGACGGATGCGCTTGAAGATGCGCGGCACCGTCTCGACGTTGTGGGCCAGCACCTCGGGACGTGACGAGAACACCTCGGCCAACTGATCGGGCTTGGCGTTGAAATCCGGGATCAGAAGTTCGACGCCGGTGTTCGGATTGAGCTTCTTGATGTATCGAACCGTTTCGGCGTACAGCCACGCGCCGCCGTCCTCGAGATCGTCCCGAGCCACGCCGGTGATCGTGGAGTAGCGCAGACCCATGGCCTGCACGCTCTCGGCGACCCGGCGGGGCTCGTCACGATCGAGATCCTCCGGCTTGCCGGTGTCGATCTGACAGAAATCGCACCGGCGGGTGCATTGCTCACCGCCGATGAGGAAGGTCGCTTCGCGATCCTCCCAGCACTCGTAGATATTGGGGCAGCCGGCTTCCTCGCACACCGTGTGCAGACCTTCACGCTTCACAAGACCTTTGAGCTCGGTGTATTCCGGGCCCATCTTGGCTTTGGTCTTGATCCAATTGGGTTTGCGTTCGATGGGGGTCTCCGCGTTTCGGATCTCGAGGCGGAGCAGCTTGCGTCCTTCTGGGGCCACAGTCACAGAAACGATGCTACGCGCCGAAGCGAACCGTGGTGAACTGCGGGTTGACAGACGCGCCGTTCGGCGACGGATGCTCGATCTCGTGATCCTGTACGGACAACAATCCGTCCAGCGCGGCAAGGACGGCCTCGGTGACCGCAGCGATGACCTCGCCTGTGCCGACCTCTCGGCCGAGTTCCAGCGACAGCGACGTCACACCGGCATCGGCGATGCCACACGGCACGATCGCGTCGAAACCGGTCATGGCCGCGTTGCAGTTCAGTGAGAAGCCGTGCAGGGTGACCCCGCGTTGCACGCGGACCCCGATCGCAGCGATCTTGCGTTCGGGCAGCCACGTTCCGTCGCGGGTCTCGGCGGCGAGCCATACCCCGGATCTACCGTCCACGCGTCCGCAGGAAATACCGTAGGCAGACACCACGGAGATCAGCGCCTCTTCGATGCGACGTACGTATCTGACGACGTCGATGGGCTGCGCCAATTTGACGATGGGATAGCCCACCAATTGACCGGGGCCGTGCCAGGTGATCTTGCCGCCACGGTCCACCTCGACGACGGGCGTACCGTCTCGCGGCATGTCCTCCTCGGACGTGCGTCGACCCGCGGTGTAGACCGACGGATGTTCGAGCAGCAACAGGGTGTCGGACCCGATGTCGTCCGCCCGGGCACCGGCCAGTTCGCGCTGCAGTGCCCAGGCCTCGGTGTACTCGACGGTGCCCAACTCGCGCACCACGACCGGCTCGGTGCTCGCGCGCGCCGATACCGGAACCTGGACCGTGGGAGAGTTCGCGTCACTCATGAATCGAAACGGTACGCCGAGTCACTTACCGACAGCTACCCGCAGTGCCTCCCCGATCGTGTTGTGCTCGAAGGCGTACCCGGCGTCCTCCAATGCCTTCGGGATCGCCCTCGGCCCGGTCAGGATCGCCTCCTCGGCGAACTCTCCGATCACGGCCTTCAACGCGAAGCCGGGCACAACCCATGGGGCCGGTCGATGTACCGCTCGCGACATCGCACTGTTGAACTGGGCGTTGGTCACCGGAGTGGGGCCGACCATGTTGACCGGCCCCCGGAGTGCGTCGTTTTCGATGCCGTGCACGATGGCCCCGATCTCGTCCTCCAACGAAATCCACGGGAAATACTGACGGCCGCTGCCCAACCGCCCGCCGAGGGCGAACAGGTACAGCGGTCGAAGCTTGCCCAGCATGCCGCCGCGCTGCGACAGCACCACACCGCTGCGCAGAAGGATGGTTCGGACACCGGCCTCCGACGCCTTCGACGTTGCGTTCTCCCAGTCGCGACAGACCTCGGCCAGAAATCCCTCACCGACCGGTGCGCTCTCGTCGACCACCCGGTCGCCGGTGTCGCCGTAGAAATTGACGCCGCTGGCATTGATCAAGGTGGGGACCCCGGCGTCGGCCGCAGCCGCAGCGAGTACCTCGGTCGGGGCGATGCGACTGTCTCGTACCAACTGCTTGTATGCACCGGACCATCTCTTGTCGCCGATACCGACGCCGCAGAGGTTGACGATGGCGTCGGCACCGTCGAGCGTGGCCGCGTCGATGCTCCCGCGCGACGGATCCCACTGGGACTCGTCCGGTCCGGCAGGCGTGCGTCGAACGAGCCGGGTGACGTCGTGGCTACGACCCCGCAGTGCTGCGACGAGAGCGGTGCCGATCAATCCTGATGAACCTGCAATGACTACGCGCATGTGAACGAAAGCCTCCTTGACGCAAACGGGGCATCATTCGCGAACGAATGATGCCCCGGATGCACGGTTCGTGCCCCTCTTTTCGAGACTCCGATGCGAATGTTTCGCGCTCTCACCAGAATACGTGAGCGGCGCGATTCGCCGGTTGCCTACAGGCCGAGATCGGCCTCGAACGACGCAACTTCGAGACGCTGCTTGATCGTCGTGAGGAAGCGACCCGCATCGGCCCCGTCCACCAGACGGTGGTCGTACGTCAACGGCAGGTAGCACATCGAGCGAACACCGATCGACTCGTTGCCCGAGTCGTCCTTGACGACGACCGGACGCTTGACGATCGCTCCGGTGCCCAGCATGGCCGCCTGTGGCGGAACCAGGATCGGGGTGTCGAACAACGCGCCCTGGCTGCCGATGTTGGTGATGGTGAACGTTCCACCGGACAGCTCGTCGGGCTTGAGTCCACCCGAGCGTGCACGAGTGGCGATGTCGTTGATCGCCCGAGCCAGTCCGGCGAGCGACAGGTCGCCCGCATTGTGGATGACGGGGGAGAGCAGACCCTGCTCGGTGTCCACGGCGATACCGAGGTGGACGTCGGCGTGGTAGGTGATCTCCTTGGCGTCCTCGTTGATGCTCGCGTTGACGTTGGGGTGTGCCTTGAGAGCCTCGACGACGGCCTTGGCGAAGAACGGCAGGTAAGTCAGGTTGACGCCCTCGTTCTCGGCGAACTTCGCCTTCGCCTTGGTACGCAGACCGGCGATCTTCGTCACGTCGACCTCGAAGGTCTGCGTCAGCTGTGCGGAAGTCTGCAGGGACTCACGCGTCTTCTTCGCGGTGATCTGACGAATCCGGTTGATCTTCTGCGTGGTTCCGCGAAGATGCGCGAGCTCGGGGCGAACACCAGCGGTCGCCGGGGCAGCGGGCTTCGATTCGGCGGCGGGCGCAGCAGCGGCGGCCGGAGCTGCCGGAGCCTTCTTGGCCTCGGCTGCGGCGAGCACGTCCTGCTTGCGGATGCGGCCACCGACACCGGTGCCCTTCTCGGTCGACAGATCGACGTCGTTGTCCGACGCCAGCTTGCGCACCAGGGGAGTGACGTACGGGCTGGAATCACCCGACGGTGCCGACTCCTTGGCGGGAGCAGCCTTGGGCGCTTCCTGCTTGGGCTCCGGCTTCGGCTCGGCCTTCGGGGCTTCCTGCTTGGGAGCCTCCTTCTTCGGCTCTTCCTTCTTCGGCTCCTCGGCCTTCGGGGCCTCGGGCTCCGGGGTGGCCTCGGGCTCGGGGGCCTTCTCGGCGGGCGATCCCGAACCGATGACGGCGAGCTGGCCACCGACGGCGACCGTGTCGTCCTCCTCTGCGGAGATCTCGAGCAGAGTTCCGGCGACCGGAGACGGGATCTCGGTGTCGACCTTGTCGGTGGAGACCTCGAGCAGCGGCTCGTCGACAGCAACCTCGTCACCGACGGCCTTGAGCCATCGAGTCACGGTGCCTTCGGTGACGGACTCGCCCAGCTCGGGCATCGTGACCGGCGTGCCGGATCCGGACGAGTCGGACGATGCACTCGCTGCGGGTGCCTCCTCCTCGGCCTGCGGCTCGGGTTCGGCAGCGGGAGTGGGCTCCTCGGCAGCTTCCTCGGGCGCAGATTCCTCGGCGGGCGCGGAGTCCTCGGCCGGTGCGTCGGACGAGGGGGCCTCGCCTGCGTCACCGATCTGGGCGAGCTCGCCACCGATCTCGACGGTGTCGTCTTCCTGAGCGACGATCTTGGTCAGAACACCGGCTGCAGGCGACGGGATCTCGGTATCGACCTTGTCCGTGGAGACTTCGAGCAATGGCTCGTCGACTTCGACGGTGTCGCCTTCTTGTTTGAGCCACCTCGTGACAGTTCCCTCGGTGACGCTCTCACCAAGAGCTGGCATCTGGACGGAGAAGGCCATGTCTGTTGACTCCTCGACAGTTGTGTGCGGGTGATGTAGTTCGACGACTCGTGGTCGCAGACCATTGTGCTGGCGGAACAGGGTTCATGGACGAGAGTTGCGTGATTCGGTTCGACGGGGGCGCCGGTGCACACGGCACCGATCGAGCGTGCTCGGCTCGACACAGCGCCCACGTAGACACTCCCTCTCGGCAATTCACTTACTCACTTCACGAGCCTTGGTTCACTATCAAGAGAGCTGAACCCTCTAATGTCATCCTTCCATTGTTATCGCCTCGCCGTTCCCCTAGGGCGTGCAACACGCCTGGCAAACTGGCGGGTAACAAAATTCCGGTACCAGAACCGGTGACCCATCGGCCGTACGAAAAGGATGTTCTCGTGGGATTGTTCGATCGACTCAAGCGAAGCGGTGGGGGCGCGAAACGGGCTCCGGAAGGGTCGGTTGCCCAGTACCTGGCCGATTGGACCGACGCGCGAATCGGTGTCGAGGCCTACGTCGAGCCGAAGACGACCGTGACCCCGCTGACCGTCGTACTGGTCGCGAACGACGGCGAATGGACCCGTCGGCCGCTCGATGAAAAATATGTACGAAAGATCGGATCCGACCTGAAGATCCCGGTGTACGACGTGCGCAAGACCGGCTACCCCCAGCGCATGCGCGATCACGACGCCCGCCAGAAGGTCATCAGGAAGCGCGAACAGCAGCAACGCGATCTCTGACCTGGCCCGTGCGTGCGGACGCCGAATCCGCACGCACGGACTCTCGTGATCAGCCGTTCTCGACGATGTCCTCCAGGACCGCGAACATCGTCCGTACGGGAACGCCGGTGCCACCCTTGCCGGTGTACCCGAAGGGGCCACCGGTGTTGTACGCCGGGCCCGCGACGTCGATGTGAGCCCATTCGACGCCGTCGGCGACGAATTCTTTCAAGAACAGAGCGGCAGCGAGCATTCCACCGGCCCGGCCGTTGGTGACGTTCGCCAAATCGGCCACCTTGGAATCGAGTTCGCGTCGAATCTCCTTCGGCAACGGCATCGCCCACGCGTTTTCGCCGATGGCTTGGGAGATCTCCGCGACGCGGTCGCGGAAGTCCTCGGTGCCCATGACTCCCGGCGTTCGATTGCCGAGCGCGACCACCTGAGCTCCGGTCAGAGTCGCGGTGTCGATGAGGTAATCCGGATCGTCCTCACAGGCTCGCACGATCGCGTCGGCGAGTACCAGGCGGCCTTCGGCGTCGGTGTTGATGACCTCGACGGTGATGCCGCCGTACTGGGTCAGTACATCGCCCGGACGCTGCGCAGTGCCCGACGGCATGTTCTCGGCCATCGGCACCGTCGCGATGACGTCCAGTGGCAGATCGACCTTCGCGGCCAGGATCACCGTCGCGATGACCGCAGCGGCACCGCCCATGTCCGAGGTCATGTTCTCCATGCCCGCAGCGGGTTTGATGGAGATGCCGCCGGTGTCGAACGTGATTCCCTTGCCCACCAGGGCGACCTTCTTCGCGCCCCGCTTCCCACCCGAGTGCGTCAGGCGAACCAGCCGCGGCAGGCGCGAAGAACCCTTGCCGACGCCGTGAATGCCGCCGTAGCCGTCCTTCTCCAGTGCCTTGTCGTCCATGACCTCGACCTTCAGGCCCGCTGCCGTGCCGAGGGCCTTGGCCTGTGCGGCGAACTCCTCGGGGTAGAGGTGGCTCGGCGGGGTGTTGACGAAATCGCGTGCCACGGCGACGGATTCGGCGATGGCGAGCGATCGTGCCAGCTCGTTCTTGGCGTCCTTGGAGCGGGTGTCGGGAACGAGCAACTCGACGCGCGCGAGTGGGAGCGCGTCGGACTTCGGTGCCGAGAGTGCCGATTTGAACTCGGTGAACTGATATGCGCCGAGAAAGAACCCTTCTGCGGCGGCACCGAGATCGAGCGCCGACAACGTGGTCGCCGCAGTGTCGACCCCCTTGAGCGAGCGTGCCGCGGTACCGGCCGACTGCCGAATCCGCTCGCTGTCGATGTCGGCGGCGCTGCCGAGGCCGACCGCCAGCACGCTGTCCACCGACAGGCCGGACGGTGCCGGAATGCGCACCAGCTCGTCGGCCTTTCCGGTGGCACCGACGGATTCGAAGGCGTCGAGTAGCGCAGCGGCGACGGCGTCGTCGGAAATGTCGTCGGTGATGGCGAGTTCGAGGCCGTCGTCACTGGTGCTCAGCGCGACTACGAGAACGTCGACTTTCTTGCCGAGCTTGCCCGCGAGGACCAGGTCGGGTCCGAGAGTGCGGGAAGGCGTCGAGGGTGAAGGCACGTGGCTGCTCCTGTAGGGGTTGACGTGTACGTACCTCGATCCTAGTGACGACGCGTCGAGGGACGCAGTCGGTCTGCCGGGCCCGCTACGGCCGCGATGTGAGCTAGCGTGACCGCCATGACCGACACCGAGCTGATCGAGGGACCACTTCACGCCGTGCACACCGAATTGGGCGCGACGTTCGCACCTTTCGGCGGCTGGACGATGCCGGTGTCGTACGCCGGAGTCGTCGTCGAGCACACGGCGGTGCGAGAAGCCGTCGGCCTGTTCGATGTGGGGCATCTCGGCAAGGCGTCGGTGACCGGGCCCGGAGCCGCCGCGTTCGTGAACTCCGTGCTCACCAACGATCTGGACCGAATCGAACCGGGCAAGGCGCAGTACACGTTGTGCTGCACCGAATCCGGCGGTGTCGTCGACGACCTGATCGCGTACTACGTCTCGGACGAGAACGTCTTTCTGGTGCCGAACGCAGCCAACACTGCGGCCGTCGTCGCGGCGATGGCCGAGCAGGCACCCGAAGGCGTGTCGGTGGTGAACCAGCACCGAGACTTCGGAGTGCTGGCCGTGCAGGGACCGAAATCGAGCGAGGTCCTGCAGCAGCTGGGCCTGCCGACCGACATGGACTACATGGCGTTCGAGGACGCCACCTGGAATTCGGTGGCGGTGCGGGTCTGCCGGACCGGATACACCGGCGAACACGGCTACGAGCTCGTTCCCCCCGCCGGAGATGTGGAACCTCTCTTTCGGGCACTCGTTGCTGCAGTGCGATCGCGCGGAGGGCAGGTGTGCGGGCTCGGCGCACGCGATACGTTGCGCACCGAGATGGGGTACCCGCTGCACGGACACGAACTGGCACTGGACATCTCGCCGCTCGAGGCGCGCTGCGGCTGGGCGATCGGGTGGAAGAAGGATGCGTTCTGGGGCAAGGAAGCACTGTCCGCCGAGAAGGCGAGCGGGCCGGCGCGCGTACTGCGCGGACTGAAGGCCCTCGACCGCGGTGTTCTGCGCCCCGGTCTCACCGTGCGTGTGTCGGGGCAGGACATCGGGACGACGACCTCCGGAACGTTCTCGCCGTCGCTGAAGATCGGAATCGCCCTCGCCCTGCTCGACGCGCAAGCCGCTCCGGAGGTGGGCACGGAGGTCGAGGTCGACGTTCGTGGGCGAGCGTTGCGCTGCGAAGTGGTCGCGCCGCCGTTCGTCGCAGCGAAGACCAGGTGACCGCGCGAGAGCGCAGCGACCTTGACGATAGTATCTCCGGCATGACAGGTGTTTCCGAGTTCGCGTACGTGCAGCATCCTTCTCCCGCCACTCCGGTGGAGCGCGACGCGGTGCTCGCTGCACCCGGTTTCGGAAAGCACTTCACCGACCACATGGTGTACATCGACTACACCCGTGACGGCGGATGGCACGATGCGACGATCGCGCCCTACGGACCGATCGAGCTCGACCCGGCCGCGATGGTGCTGCACTACGGCCAGGCCATCTTCGAGGGACTCAAGATCTACCGTCAGCCGAACGGCGACCTCTCGACCTTCCGGGTGCACTCCAACGCCGAGCGCTTCCGCTCGTCCGCCCGTCGCCTGGCGATGCCGGAGTTGCCGGACGATCTGTTCATCGGATCGATCGAGAAGCTTCTCGAATTCGACCACGAGTGGGTCCCCGCAGCAGGCGGCGAAGACGCGCTGTACGTCCGGCCGTACATGTTCTCCACCGAGGCCGGGCTGGGCGTGCGCCCCGCCGACTCGTACCGCTACATGTTGATCGCCTCGCCCGCGGGCGCGTACTTCCCTCGAGGGGTCAAACCGGTGAGCGTCTGGCTGTCCACCGAATATGTCCGGGCGGCACCGGGCGGGACCGGTGCGGCGAAATTCGCCGGCAACTACGCCGCATCGCTTCTGGCGCAAGCACAGGCCAGCGACGAGGGATGCGATCAGGTGGTCTGGCTCGACGCCACCGAGCGCCGCTACGTCGAGGAAATGGGCGGTATGAACCTGTTCTTCGTCTTCGGCTCGGGCTCCGATGCACGACTGGTGACCCCGTCGCTGTCCGGATCGCTTCTGCCCGGCATCACCCGCGACTCGCTGCTGGCCCTGGCGACCGACGCAGGCATCCCCGTCGAAGAGCGGCGGATCTCCACCGAGGAGTGGCGCAAGGGTGCCGACTCCGGCGAGATCACCGAGGTGTTCGCCTGCGGCACAGCAGCCGTCATCACACCGGTGGGCAGCGTCAAGTCCACCGAGGGCACGTTCGAGATCGCAGGCGGTGAGCCCGGCGAGATCACTCTCGCACTACGTGACACGCTCACCGGCATTCAGCGCGGAACGTTCGCCGATACTCACGGCTGGATGACCACGCTCCGCTAGCTCCCCAGGAGCAGGCCGACCGCGGCCAGTGCGGTGGTGGTCTCGATTCCGGCTCCGAGCACGTCGCCGGAGAGCCCGCCGAAGCGTCGGACGCAGTGACGAGTGAGAATCACCGCGACGGCGAGTGCGGCGATCACCACCAGCGCTCCCTGCCACGGTCGGTCGGGCAAAATGTACGTGAACATGGCCGTTGCCACGCCTGTCCACAACGCCACCACCGCGGTCGACTGAGTGCCTGCCACCAGCGCGCCGAAGCCGCTCGGTGTCGCCGCGTCGATCCCTCGGCGGCACGCGACCACTGCCGACACCCGTGCGATCACCGAGACGCACACGATGGCCCACCACATGTGCAACTGCGCGAGCTGGCCCAGGCTTGCGGCCTGTATCCCCAACACCAGAACGAGTGCTGCCACACCGAACGGGCCTGCACTGCCGGATTTCATGACTTCTCGCGCGCGCTCGGGAGGCCCGTAGCAGCCGAGTCCGTCTGCGGTGTCGGCCAAGCCGTCGAGATGCATACCCCGGGTGAGCAATGCCGAGGCGCCGACGGCGATCAGTCCGCCGAGCAGTGGTGACAGTCCGGCCGCGATCGACACCCACAGCAGCGCGGCGGAGATGCCACCGAGGGCGAGGCCGACGAGCGGCGCGAACGCGATCGCGCGTCCCGCGGAGTGTCTGTCGACGTCCTCCGGGCCGCGCACGGGCAGTACCGTCAGCCAGGAGAACGCGAGCAACACTCCATCGGCGCGCCTGCTCACGGTCAGGGATTTTCGGTACTGCTGTGAGCTTCGCTGTCGCCGGTGCTGACCCCGGCGTCGGCGAAGGTCGCCATCGAATTCAGAGTGCCGACACCCGCACGAACCAGAGACAACGCCGCCAGCGCACCCGAGCCCTCGCCGAGACGCATCTCGAGCTCCACGAGCGGTTCGAGACGCAAGTGCCGCAACGCAAGTGAATGGGCAGGCTCGGCCGAACGATGTCCGGCCACCCACCAGTTGCGCGCTCCGGCCGCTGCATCCTCGGCCACCAGAGCGGCCGCGGTCACCACGAGGCCGTCCAGAATCACCGGGGTTCGCCGGTGTGCGGCCTGGGCGAGAAACCCGGCGAGAGCCGCGATGTCGGCACCGCCCGCGACCCGGAGCAGGTCGGTGGGGTTCTTCGCGACCGGACGAGCCCTACGCATCGCATCCCGGATCGCCGCAGTCTTCCTGATCCACCCCGCATCGTCGATTCCGGTGCCGCGGCCGACAGCGGCAACCGGTTCTGTATCGGTCAGGGTGGCGATCAATACCGTTGCAGGAGTGGTGTTTCCGATGCCCATGTCGCCTGCGATGAGAAGATCCGCGCCGGCGTCGACTTCCTCGTCGGCGATGGCGGCTCCGGCAGCGACGGCGGCCCGAACCTCGTCCTCGGTCAGTGCGTCCTCGCGGTCGATGGATCCGCTGGACCGTCGAATCTTGAACGCGGACACGGAAGAATCGGTATCGGCGTCGACTGCGATGTCGACGACCCGAACCGCCGCACCGGCGATATCGGCGAGCACGTTGACCGCGGCACCGCCGGCGCGGATGTTCGCGACCATCTGGGCCGTGACCTCGGGAGGGTAGGCGGAGACCCCGTGCGCAGCGACGCCGTGATCGCCGGCGAAGACGACGACACGCACTCGTTCGAGGGACCGCGGCGGGCAGGCGTCCTGGCAGGCCGCGATCCACTCACCGAGCGTCTCGAGGCGACCGAGGCTGCCGGCGGGCTTGGTCAATTCCCGTTGCCGGTCCGCCGCAGCCGATCTGGCCGAGTCCGACGGAGCCGTCACCGGACGAAACGGCGTCGCCGAATCCTCTTCCGAAAGAATTGTCACACTGTGCCTTTCGCGGTTGTGAAGTCCGCCGGAGGTTCCTTGAGGGTCAGCGCGAGTCCCGCAACGACCAGCAGAACCCTGTCACACACTGTCGCGAGCCGAGAATTGAGCGAGCCCAGCTCGTCTCGGAAGAGGCGACCGGAACGGGATTCGGGCACCACGGACAGGCCGACCTCGGGGCTGACGAGCACGAGAGGCGACGTGCATCGCGTGACTGCCCCGACCAGGTCGTCGACTGCCGGTGCGACGGTGCCGCGGGGGAGCTCCCAGGCCTGCGCGTCGTCGAGCATTCCCGTCAGCCACGTTCCGAGGTCGTCGACGACGGTGGTGCCGTCCCACGGCTGCGAGATGACACCGGCCAGTGACGTGACGGTTTCGACGGTGGACCAGTGATTGGGTCTCGACGCGCGATGAAGGTCGATACGGCGTTGCCAGTCCTCGTCGGTGGTGTCCCGCCTACCGGTGGCGAGATAGCGAACCGGCTCGAGAACGGCAAGCGATTCGGCGTGCCCGGACTTGCCGGATCTGGCCCCACCGAGCACGAGAGTTCGAGTCGGTACGCCCACCGACGTCAGACGGCCTCGCCGGCGCTGACTCGCGGCTTGGGGGCGCGCATCTTGCGGATCTGGGACGCGCGGACGAATGCGTACCACCCGATCTTGAAACCACCGTCGGTGGTCTCGGGGAACCGCACCCGGATCTTGTTGTTGATCATCTTGCCGAGGTAGATGCCCTCACCGACCATGAAGAGCATCATCACGAACATGCCGAGAGTGACGTACTGCTGCACCTGAGGCTGCAGGAACAACGCGAAGATCAAGATCAACGCGAGCGGCATGAACAGTCCGACGAGGTTGCGCCGCGCGTCGACGATGTCTCGCACGTATGCGCGGACCGGACCCTTGTCGCGGGGGAGCAGGTACTTGTCGTCGCCCGCGAGCATGCGTGCGCGACGCTCGGCTGCGGCGGCGCGTCGCTCGTTGGAGGCGGCCTTGCGGTCTTCCTTGCTGCCCTTGTTCGCCTTGCGGCGCTCGCGTGCCTCTTTGCTCGTCAGCGGAGCAGGAGCGACCGGTCCACGACGCCGCGCCTCGGCGTCACGACGCTTGGGGGTCGGTCGGCCCTTACCGAGAGACACCGAAGAGGTCGCGTCGCTCCCGGCCGTCGTCGACTCGGATTCGTTCGAGTCGTTTCCGTCCGAATTGTCAGAGTTTCCACGGCGTAGCAGCTTCACGCACTCAGAGTATGGGATGGCTCGTCGGATTCGAACACCGGCCAGGTCAGCGACGAAACAGCGGATGCCGTTCCGTCGCTGCAGCCCTAGACTTCCGACGATGCGAGTGATGATTGCGCCGGATTCGTTCGGAGACACCCTGACTGCCGCGGCCGCGGCCGACGCCATCGCCAGGGGATGGGCGTCGGTTCGGGAGACCGACGAGCTCGAACTCGCCCCTCAATCCGACGGTGGCCCCGGCTTCGTCGAAGTACTGGCTTCGCGCATCGGCACCGTGCAGTTCGCGGATGTGGACGGGCCGCTCGGCAACCCGGTCCGAGCCGAATGGCTGCTCGACGGCACGGCGGCATACATCGAATCGGCTCAGGCCTGCGGACTGCATCTGCTCGACGGGCCGCCCACCCCACTGTCCGCATCGAAGGCGAGCAGCTACGGCGTCGGCCAGTTGCTCGGCGCGGCACTGGACAGCGGAGCCGAAACGATATTCGTCGGACTCGGCGGAAGTAGCTGCAGCGACGGTGGCCGCGCGATGATTCGTGCGCTGGGCGGACTCGGATCGGCAGTCGCCCGGTTGTCCGACATCGACCTCGTCGCCGCGTCGGACGTGGAGAATCCGCTGCTGGGCGACGCCGGTGCAGCCCGAGTCTTCGGTCCACAGAAGGGTGCCGACGCAGAGACCGTTGCTCGGCTCGAGGAGCTGAACGCCGACTGGGCGGCGGTCCTGTCCGCCGCGGGTCACGACGTGGCGGGCCGGCCGGGTGCCGGGGCCGCCGGTGGTCTCGGGGCGGCGTTGTTCGCACTGGGCGGCAGGCAGCAGCCCGGGGCGGCTGTCGTGGCCGAGCGGACCGGCCAGCAAGAACTGTTGGACTCCGTCGACCTGGTGCTCACCGGTGAGGGCAAATTCGACTCGCAATCGCTGCGGGGCAAGCTGGTGACGAGAATGGCTGCCGCGGGCGGCGCGACCGGTATCGACACGATCGTGCTCGCGGGACAGGTCACATTGTCCGAGGACGAACTGGAATCGGCGGGTATCTCCGCTGCGCACTCGATCAGTGAGTTCGCAGGATCGGTGGAGCTGGCGATGTCCGACGCGGCGAACCAGCTCGAACAGCTGGCCGCGCGCGTAGCGGCCGACGTGGACGACACTGCCGTACAACCGAGGCGGCGAGCGTGAGGAATAGAGCCACCGGGAGTACGGTTGAGTAGTTCACGGGTTTGTACGACTGATAGGGAGAGCCCATGACCGTCTCGAACGAGGCCACAACGACCGAAACCACAGCGCACAAGGTCACCATGACGGAGACCGCGTCGACCAAGGCCAAGGCGTTGCTGGACCAAGAAGGCCGCGACGACCTCGCGCTGCGCATCGCGGTGCAGCCAGGTGGTTGCGCAGGACTGCGCTACCAGCTCTTCTTCGACGACCGAAGCCTCGACGGCGACCTCGCGGTCGACTTCAACGGCGTCACGCTCGCAGTGGACCGGATGAGCGCCCCGTACGTGGAGGGTGCATCCATCGACTTCGTGGACACGATCGAGAAGCAGGGCTTCACGATCGACAACCCGAACGCCACGGGATCGTGCGCGTGCGGCGACTCGTTCAACTGAGCTGACTCGTACTCGACTGTGACCGGTACACGCGTGCGTGTATCGGTCACAGTCGTGTCTGCCCAGCAGCTCTCCAGCACTCAAGAACCGAAAGGCCCTCCTTCGTGACTCTCGCGGTATCCGGCTCGATAGCGACCGACCATCTGATGCGATTCTCCGGACGGTTCGCCGAGCAGATAGTCGCCGACCAGCTCTCGAACATCTCGCTGAGCTTCCTGGTCGACGATCTGGTGATTCGCAAGGGAGGCGTCGGCGGAAACATCGCGTACGCACTCGGAGTTCTCGGCGGTGCGCCTCTTCTCGTCGGGGCCGTGGGACCGGACTTCGCCGAATACCGGACCTGGCTGGAGGAGCACGGCGTCGACTGCAGTGGTGTGAGCGTGTCCGCTACCGCGCACACCGCCCGCTTCGTCTGCACCACGGACGAGGACATGGCGCAGATCGCGTCCTTCTACCCCGGAGCGATGAGCGAGGCCCGTGATATTTCCATCGAGACGCTCGCGGCGCAGCACGAGATGGACCTGGTTCTGATCGGCGCGAACGACCCCGACGCCATGACAGCGCATACGGCCCAGTGCCGCGCTGCGGGTATCCCGTTCGCGGCCGACCCGTCGCAGCAGCTCGCCCGGCTCGACGCAGCGCAGGCGACCGACTTGATCGACGGTGCCGCGTACCTGTTCACCAACGAGTACGAATGGGCACTGCTGAAGCAGAAGACTGGCATGTCCGACGCGGACATCGCTGCGAAGGTGGAGCTACGTGTCACCACCCTGGGTAAGCGCGGCGTCGACATCGTGGCCAAGGGCGGCGAACACACCCACATCGGCGTCGTGCCCGAGACGAGCAAGGTCGACCCGACCGGCGTCGGCGATGGCTTCCGGGCAGGTTTTCTCACGGCACACATGGCCGGAGCCAGTATCGAACGCGCAGCGCAACTCGGTTCGCTCGTGGCCGTGCTGGTGCTGGAGACCACCGGCACTCAGGAGTGGGAGCTCAATCGCGACGACGCGATCAAACGTCTGACCGCGGCGTACGGTGCCGACGCGGGCGAGGAGATCGGGGCATTGCTCCCCGTCTGATGCCGATCTCGCCGCCCCGAGCCATCGGGGCGGCGAGGTGACCTCGATCAGATGTTGACCGGGTACTCCGGTTCGGCGATCTGCGGCACGATGCGTTTCTCCACGAAGATTCCGTGCCACACCATGAAGATCAGCAGGGTCCACAGTCGACGGCTGTGATCGGACCGGCCGGCGCGGTGGTCGTCGAGCATTGCGACGACGGCTGCCTTGTTCAGCAGGTGATCGGTCTGCGAATCGGCGATCTGCTGGTGCGCCCAGTCGAAGAGTTCCGTGCCGCGGAGCCAATGGCGCAGTGGCACCGGGAATCCCAGCTTGGCGCGGTGCAGGACATGACCGGGAACGATTCCCTCCAGTGCCTGACGCAGAGCGTACTTGGTGGTGCTCTTGGTGATCTTCTGCTCGAGTGGGAGCTTCTCGGCAACCTTGTAGACCTCGGAGTCCAGGAACGGGACTCGCAACTCGAGTGAGTTCGCCATGGTGATCTTGTCGGCCTTGACCAGAATGTCGCCACGCAACCAGGTGAACAGATCCAGATGCTGCATGCGAGCCACCGGATCCCATCCCTGCGACTGCGCGTAGATCGGGGCGGTGACGTCCTGATGGGTCCATTCGGACCGGAACTCGCGCAACACCGAGCGCAACTGCGCGTCGTTGAAACTGCGAGCGTTACCGTAGTACCGCTCTTCGAGGGTCATCGATCCGCGGTTGAGCAGGCTCTTGCCGCGCGTGCCCTCGGGGATTCGCTCGCTCAACGAGCCGGCCGCTCGTCGAAGGAAGGCGGGCAGCGACTCGAACGGCTTCAACGACAGCGGTTCGCGGTAGATGGTGTATCCGCCGAACAATTCGTCCGCACCTTCACCGGACAGCACGACCTTCACGTGCTTGCGTGCTTCCTTGGCGACGAAGTACAGCGGCACCAAGGCGGGGTCGGCCACAGGATCGTCCAGATACCAGACGATCTCGGGAATGGATGCCGCGAATTCTTCGGGCCCCACGACCTTCACGATGTGCTTCGCTCCGATGGCGGCCGCGGACTCCGCCGCCACGTCGACCTCGGAGTAGCCCTCGCGCTCGAATCCGGTGGTGAACGTGATCAGGTCGGGATTGTGGCGAATCGCCAGAGCTGCGATGGCCGTCGAATCGATGCCGCCGGAGAGGAACGAGCCGACGGTGACGTCGGCGCGCATGTGTTTGGCCACCGAATCTTCGAGTGCCTCGGCGATTTCCTGGTACCGCGCCTTCTCGGTGCCCGGCGCGAACGGCTGCACCGGGAACTTCGGTGTGAAGTAGCGGGTGATCTTCGGCGTCGTACCGGGGGACAGGGTGGCGTAGCAACCGGACTCGAGCCGCCGAACGCCTGCGTGCAGGGTCTCGGGCTCGGGGACGTACTGCAGAACGGTGTAGTGCTCGATGGCGCGCGGGTCGAGACCGGTGTCGACACCGAGCAACTCCATCAGCTCGAGCACGCTCTTCTTCTCACTACCGAACGCGGTGCCACCCGGACCGGTGGCCAGGAACAGCGGCTTGATGCCGAAGGGATCGCGAGCGACGAACATCTCACGGGTCTCGGTGTCCCAGACGGCGAATGCGAACATGCCCCGAAGCCGCTCCACAGCGGCAGCACCCCAGTAGTGAAACGCTGCGACGATGGACTCGCTGTCACCCTCGGTGCTGAACTCGGCACCGTGGTCGCGTGCCAGTTCTGCGCGCAGTTCCAGATAGTTGTAGATCTCGCCGTTGAAGACGAGCGCATACCGGTTCGGCGACTCCGGCGGACCCCAACGCATCGGCTGATGCGAGTGTTCGATGTCGATGAAGGACAACCGATTGAAGCCGTAGACGACGTCGTCGTCGTGCCAGGTGCCACCGGGCTCGTCCGGGCCGCGGTGTCGCATGCAATGGGTCGCCGAAGCGACGAGTTCGACTCCGGCGGCGGTCGTTCCGTGAGACGTGAGTACTCCGAGCAGTCCACACACGGCGTCTGCTACCTCTTCTCGCAGTTGGGGACAGTGCAGGGGTCCTGGTCTCCGCGAGCGTCGTCAGCGGGACTGTAGATCAGGATCCGAGTATGCCGCAGACACGCTCGGACGTAGGTAACGACCCAAGGGTGGTTCTCCTCCGGCTTTGGTCTACGCTGCGTAGTACTCGGGCATCTCCATGTGGAAGCCCTTATTCTTCAGTGGTGGGCAATCAGGAAGGCGTGAACGTGGCGCAGAGTCGGATCCTTCGGCGAGCGGGGCTGACAGCATTTCTCGGTGTAGCCGCGTTGATGCTGTCGGGCTGTTCCATCAGCAGCGACAACGTACTCAATTTCGGTTTCGCCTCGGGCGTCACCCCTCAGGGGCGACGCATCGGCGACCTGTGGACGTGGTCGGTCATTGCAGCCCTGGTCATGGGCATCATCGTGTGGGTTCTCATCTTCTGGGTGGTGCTGTTCCACCGTAAGAAGAAGAGCTCACCGGAGTTCCCTCGCCAGACGGCGTACAACGTTCCGCTCGAGCTGTTCTACACGGCGGTTCCGTTCGTGATCATCGCGGTGCTGTTCTACTTCACGGTCGTGGTGCAGAACTACGTCGACGAGAAGCAGGCAGATCCCGATGTCCAGGTGGATGTCACGGCGTACCAGTGGAACTGGAAGTTCGGATACCGGACCATCGACCTCAAGGACGGTGCCGCCAAGTACGAGGGCACCGACGAGGAAGAGCAGGCTGCAGCCGAGGCCGCGGCAACCCCGGGCGAAGGTGCCGAGGGCAGCGAGGACGGCGAATTCGTTCCGGGACCGATCAACGGAGCTTCCACGCAGGATCTGTCGTACCTGCACTACAACAAGATCGAAACGGTCGGATCCAGCGACGAGATCCCGGTTCTGGTTCTGCCGACCGGCAAGCGCATCGAGTTCGTGCTCGCGTCCTCGGACGTCATCCACGGATTCTGGGTTCCGGAATTCCTGTTCAAGCGCGACGTCCTCCCGAACCCCGAGGAGAACCACTCCGACAACGTCTTCCAGATCAGCGAGATCGAACGCGAAGGCTCCTTCGTCGGACGGTGCACCGAGATGTGCGGCACCTTCCACTCGATGATGAACTTCGAGGTTCGTGCAGTGTCTCCGGAGCGGTTCGAGCAGTACATCGAGCTGCGCAAGCCCCTGTCCGAGGGCGGAGATGCGCTGACCAATGCGCAGGCACTCGAAGCCATCGGCGAAAGCCCCCTCGCAACGAGCACCTCGCCGTTCTCTACCGACCGCACCCTCCGAACAGCCGCTGTCGCTGAAGGCAACTGACCAAGGAAGCATGCTGATATGAAAATCGAAGCCAAGATCTTCGAAATCCTCACTGTCTTCTTCCTCCTGGTCGGAATCGTGTACACGTTGTTCACGGGCCTGAGCCGCACAGGAGTGGAGTGGGCCGGAGTCACCGCGATCTTCCTGTCGGTGGGTCTGACCCTGATCATCGGTACCTACTTCAGGTTCGTCGCCCGACGCCTCGATACGCGCCCGGAAGACTTCGACGACGCCGAGGTGAGCGACGGTGCAGGCGACCTGGGCTTCTTCAGCCCCGGCAGCTTCTGGCCGATCGTGCTGGCAGCCTTTGCAGCCGTCACTGCCATCGGCTTCGCCTTCTTCCAGCCGTGGCTCATCGCTCTGGGCGTCTTCTGTGTCATCGCCGCGGCCGCAGGTTTGGTCTTCGAGTACCACGTAGGTGCCGAGCGCCACTGACTCCACCAGCTCCACCCGACAAGGGCCCTGGTCGTTCTCACGAACGACCAGGGCCCTGGTCGTTCTCACGAACGACCAGGGCCCTTGTCTGTTGTACACGCACAGGCCGGTCCGGATGCTCGGCTCACGGCGGCTGTGACGTCGACGGAGCTATGAACTCGGGAGGTGTAAGCGGGAGGCGCACCACGGGGGACAGTCAGGAGACGTCGGCCTCCGAGTGGGTCCGACCGGAACAGGACGTCGAATCGGCAAGCGAGTCGAGGGAGATGTCCAGCGCACCGCACAATGCGGCGACGGTGAAGAACGCCGGCGTCGGAATCCGGCCGGTCTCGATCTTCCTCAGAGTTTCGACCGAGATGCCGGCCTTGTCGGCAACCTCGGTCATGGTTCGGCCACCACGGGCAAGACGGAGCGCAGAGCCGAGCCTGGCACCGCGGGCGAGTTCGCCGGGGGTGAGGGGAATGCGGACCATGAGACCGATAGTAATACCGGTTCGACGAGAACCCGCGAGCCGAGATCGGCCGATACAGCGAGTGGGTCGTCCGCCGGTGGGGGAGGGGAGGGCCGCTCGGGACTCTCGCGGATCCTCAGCCGTCGTGCTCAGGACAGCGAGCCCCGGCTGTGGGTCCGGATGGTGTCGGCAGACAAGAAAAGAGGGCGACACCGTTGCCGGTGTCGCCCTCTTTCGGACTCTGTCAGATGTCAGTGTTCTCTGTCGTTGTCACTTCGACCCGAAGCAATAGCAGCGTCCTCGTCCGCATGGAGTCCATTGCCGTTGCCGTTCGCGTGGCCATTGCCATTGGCATGGCCGTTCGAGTGGCCGTTGCCGTTCGAGTGACCGTTCCCGTTCGAGTGGCCGTTGCCGTGAATGCCCGCCTGGTAGTTGCGGAGCATCGTGAGCTGCTCGTGTTCACCCTTGTGGAGGGCATCTTCGAGAGCCTTGCTCTGTGCCACCGGGTCCGGACTGAACAGCGATCCCGAGCCAGGCTTTCCGGCCGAGCCGAGCTTGTTCATCTTCTTCGGTACGGGTGCGCCCTGGTAGTCGAGGGGGATCGGGTGTCCGTGATCGTCGACCGGTCCGAGCGGCTGGTGGATTTCCACGTACTGGCCGTGCGGGAGGCGCTTGATGATTCCGGTTTCGATGCCGTGCTCGAGAACTGCCCGGTCACTGCGCTGCAATCCGATGCAGAATCGGTACGCGATGAAGTAGGCGAGCGGAGGCATGGTCAGAATTCCGATACGACCGATCCACGTCATCGCGTTGAGCGAGATGTCGAACTTGTACGCGATGAGGTCGTTGATGCACGAGAGCGTGAGGATCACGTAGAAGGTGAGAGCCATCGCGCCGATCGCGGTACGCACCGGAACGTCGCGGGGACGCTGCAACAGGTTGTGATGCGCAGTGTCTCCGGTGAGACGCTTCTCGATCCAGGGGTAGGCGATCATCACGGTGAAGACGAGACCCATGATCACTGCCACCCAGAACACTGCCGGGATGGTGTAGCGCCCAGCGATGTATATCTCCCACGCAGGCCACAGTCGGGCCATGCCGTCGGTCCACATCAGGTAGAAGTCGGGCTGCACACCGGCCGACACTTGCGACGGGTTGTACGGTCCGAGATTCCAGATCGGGTTGATCTGGAGCAGTCCGCCCATTGCTGCCAGGATGCCGAAGGTGACGGCGAAGAAGGCACCGGACTTGACTGCGAAGACCGGGAGAATACGAACGCCGACGACGTTCTGTTCCGTGCGGCCCGGTCCGGGGAACTGGGTGTGCTTCTGGTACCAGACCAGAGCCAAGTGGGCCGCGATCAGGGCCAGGATGATTGCCGGCAGCAGAAGAACGTGAGCGACGTACAGGCGCGGGATGATGATCGTGCCGGGGAAGTCGCCGTCGAAGATGAGCCAGTGCATCCACGTACCGATGATCGGGATGCTCATCGTGATGCCACCCAGTGCGGCGCGGAGGCCGGTGCCGGAGAGCAGATCGTCGGGCAGCGAGTAGCCGAAGAAGCCCTCGAACATCGCGAGGATGAGCAACAAGCAGCCGATGACCCAGTTGGCCTCACGCGGGCGACGGAACGCGCCGGTGAAGAAGATGCGCATCATGTGCACGATGATCGAGGCGGCGAACATCAGAGCCGCCCAGTGGTGAATCTGTCGCATGAACAGACCGCCGCGAACCTCGAACGTGATGTCGAGAGCCGTTGCGTACGCCCTGGACATCGTCACACCGTTGAGCGGGGTGTACGCACCGTCGTACACGACCTCGCTGAGCGAGGGGTCGAAGAACAGGGTGAGGAACACGCCCGAGATCAGCAAGATCACGAAGCTGTACAGCGCGATCTCACCGAGCAGGAAGGACCAGTGGGTGGGGAACACCTTGTTGATCTGGCGCCGTAGCCCAGGTGCCAGGTGATAGCGACTGTCTACGCCGTCGGCCTGCTTGGCGGCGAGGTTTTGCAATGTACTCATGAGTCACGCTCCGGACGACGTTCCCAGAAGGCGGGTCCCAGTGCTTCGGTGAAGTCTCCCGAAGCGACGAGGAATCCCTCTTCGTTGACAGTGATGGGAAGTTGGGGCAGCGCACGCGCAGCCGGTCCGAAGATCGGCTTGCCGTACTCGAGCGCGTTGAACTGCGACTGGTGGCAAGGGCAGAGAATTCGGTTGGTCTGCTGCTCGTACAACGATGTCGGGCAACCCAGGTGCGTGCAGATCTTGGAGTAGGCGAAGTAATCGCCGTAGTTGAAGCTTTCTTGACCCTTGCGCTTGACGACGTTGCTGGCGGCGTCCGGGCGAAGGCGGATGAGCATGACCGAGTTGCGAACACCACGCAGGGATACGAGCAGGTCGTGCTCGCTCTCGCGATCCGCTTCGCGGAACGGGAAGACGGTCTCCATGGCACCAGCGTCCAAGTCCTCGGGCCGAACGAGAACGACATCTTCCGGTCGCCCGGTGTCTCGTCGGAGGTAGATGGTCTCTCCATCGTAGCGAGGAGTCCAGCCGGATACCCACAACGGCGAATCTTCGCCCTTCGCCCACGGGTTCTTGATCAGGCCGCCCAGGGGGAGAAGCGCCATCACACCGAGTGCGCCACCACCGAAGACCAGCGACCGCTTGATCACCTTGCGACGACCGATGGTCGACGTGTCGAGGGAGTCGCCCAGCTCCGCCACGAGCGTCTTGCGATCCGTCTCCGACGAACCGCCGTCGTGACGGTCCTGGATGGAGACCTCTTCGGGGATGAACTTCTTGGTGAACTGCACCGCGCCGACACCGACCGCGAGGATCGCCAGACCCATCGTTGCGCCGATGAGCGGGGTGTAGAGCGAGTAGGCAATGTAGTTCTCTTCGCCGATACCGGCGTACTGCCACGGCCAGAACAGGTAGATACCGATGAACGCGACCGCAGCGAGACCGGCGATCGAGAACCAGATGGCGACGCTGCGCTCGGCGCGCTTCTCGGCGCGGGTACCTTCCACTGCCCAACGGTTGCGGCGGAAAGCGACGTCGACACCGTCGAGGTTGGTGCCCAGTTTGACCAGGTCGTCGCGGCTGAGCGCGGCGAGTTCCTCGTCGGTGTACTTCTTGTCCGCGTTCACGCCTTCGGCACCGGGCGCATCCTTGCGTCCGGATTCGTCGTTGTTCGCGTCCTTACGGCCGGAATCGCCGTCGGTCATGATCTAGCTCCGATCCACAAAGTTGCTCCGACGACGGCGATGATGCCGACCGTCCAGATAGCGATCATCTCGGTACCGGGACCGAAGCCGCCGATGCTCCATCCGCCTGCAGGCAGCGTCTCGGTGGACGACTTGATGTAGGCGATGATGTCGGACTTCTCTTCCAGCGTCAGCTGGCGATCGGAGAACTTCGGCATGTTCTGAGGACCCGTGACCATCGCGGTGTAGATCTCCTGCTCGTTCGCGGGTCCGAGCGGGGGTGCGAACTTACCCGAGGAGAGAGCTCCGCCGAGGCCCGTGAAGTTGTGGCAGGAGGCGCAGTTGAGTCGGAACAACTCGCTTCCGCGTCCGATGTCGTCGCCGCGCAGTGACTCCTGAGCGATCTCGCCGTTCTCGTCGAGGATGACCGTCGGTCCGCCACCGTTGGCCTGGATGTAGGCACCGAGCGCGTCGATCTGCTTGTCGTTGAACTTCGGCGGCTTGCGCAGCGCCTGCGCCTCGTTGCGGACGGCAGGCATGCGGCCGCTCGACACCTGGAAGTAGACAGCCGCTTCGCCGACGCCGATGAGGCTCGGTCCGCGATCCTGAACACCCTGCAGGTTGGCTCCGTGGCACGTGACGCAGGACGTGTCGTAGAGCTGCTTGCCCTCGCGGATCAGCGCTGCCGAATCGGTATCGGCGGTCGCGACCTGCGGAGCCGGCGTCAGAGCCGAGGCGAGGAATCCTGCGCTCAGAAGGCCCATCATCAGAACGAGCGCACCGGTGATGCGTCGGCGCGTCTTACGCTGCCGTCTCGTCTTGGAGGCGGCGTTGTCGTCGGATGCTGCTGGGGGAGATGAACTCATCTTCTATCCCTTGTCGTGTCGGGACGGACCGAACGTCGGGGGCTGAATCCGTTCGCTCGTTATCTTTGGCGTGCTGACTGTCACTAGCGGATGAAGTAGATCGTTGCGAAGAGGGCAATCCAGACGATGTCGACGAAGTGCCAGTAGTACGAAACGACGATGGCGGCGGTGGCCTGTGCTGGCGTGAACTTGCTGACCAACGTTCTGGTGATCAGGAAGACGAAGGCGATGAGTCCGCCGATCACGTGCAGTCCGTGGAAGCCGGTCGTGATGTAGAAGACCGAGCCGTACACGCTGCTCGAGATCGTCGTACCCTCGTGCACCAGGTGGTAGTACTCGTACGCCTGGCCGGCCACGAAGAACGTGCCCATCATCAGAGTGATGATGTACCAGCGGCGGAGTCCGAAGACGTCACCTCGCTCGGCGGCGAACACACCCAGCTGACAGGTGAACGACGATGCGATCAGCACCGCGGTCACCGGCACAGCGAGAGCGAGGTTCAGCTCCGTCGGCTCGGGCGGCCAGATTCCATTCGCCTGGGCGCGTGCGACGAAGTACATCGCAAACAGTCCGGCGAAGAACATGAGTTCACTCGACAGCCACACGATCGTGCCGACGCTGACCATATTGGGACGGTTCAGCGAGTGCACGCGTTGGGTGATTGCCGATCCTTGAGTCCCTACAGCGCTCGTCACAAAGAGAAGTATGACCCGTCGTAGTACGGAAGGCATATCCGGGTCCGCTCTTGGCGCGTCGTGTCGGAACGAATCCGGGTCCGTCCTTGTTCCCGTGCTGGTGAGAGCCCCTGTACGGGCCGGTAGGGTCCAGTCGTGCAAGGCTGGCCTCATGGCAAAGCGCACCGAGGGTGGATGGTTTCGGAGACTGTTCTCGCGATCGACGGCAGAACCTCTGGACCCCACCCGTGACGACCTCGTGACAGTGGCGAGTTGCTTCGACGATGCACAGGCGTGTTCGGCCGTGCTCGACGAAGCAGCGAGGACCCAGCCGGTGTGGACGGAGTCGGCGGACGTGGTGCTCCGGCATCATCTGGTGTTGCCCTCGGACCAAGTCGAGGACGCTGCGGCGGTCGCGGCTCAGGACGGCTACGAGGTGGGACCCGTCGTCGATCTACCTGAGAGCCCCGGTTACCGCCCTCGGGTCGACGACGGCGTGCCTCTGGTACTGCAACGTGTTCAGGTGCTCGACGCCTTGCACTGCTCACAGGAGCGTTCTCGCATGGCCGGGCTCGCCCAGCGACGAGGGGGAGCGGTACTCGGGTGGGACGCACTGCAGCCTGCGCAGCCCGGCGCAGCGTCTGGCTAAGCTTCCACCGCACCGTACGGGCATCGACGGCAGAAGGGCACGGCACAACCACCATGACCGCACCGACCAGTGACGAGCAGCCGCGAACGTGGCGTCGAATTCTCGGAGCGTTGACCACGTACTCCGACCTGTCGAGCGCCGACACCGGTTGGGTGATGGACGAGATCATGTCCGACAACGCCACAGCCGCGCAGATCGCCGCCTTCGGGGTGGCGCTGAAGATGAAGGGCCCGACACCTGCGGAACTGGAAGGTCTCGCCGAGTCGATGCTCTCGCACGCCCTTCTCGTCGAGACCGACCGTGACGCCGTCGACGTCGTCGGAACCGGCGGTGACGGAGCCGACACCGTGAACATCTCCACGATGGCCGCCATCGTCGTCGCCGCCAGTGGTGTACGAGTGGTCAAACACGGCAACCGCGCAGCGTCGTCCAAGAGCGGAACGACCGATGTGCTCGAAGCGCTGGGAGTGCACGTGAACCTGGGCGCTGCCGGAGTCGCGTCGAGCGTCGAGCAGGTCGGTATCGGGTTCTGCTTCGCCCCGATCCATCACCCCGCGCTGCGTTTCTCCGGTCCCGCCCGCAAGGAGATCGGGATCCCGACGGCGTTCAATGTGCTGGGCCCGCTGACCAACCCCGGCCGCCCCCGCGCCGGACTCATCGGCTGCGCCTTCGAGAATCTTGTCCCCGTCGTCGCGGGCGTATTCGCCCAACGCGGCAGTTCGGTGCTCGTCGTGCGCGGTGACGACGGCCTCGACGAGATCACCCTGTCCACCACGACCACCGTGCACGTGGTGTCCGACGGGGCCGTCACGGTCGAGACGATCGACCCGGTCGACTACGGAATCGCCCGAGCGCCCATCGACGCACTCAGAGGCGGAGACGCAGAATTCAACGCGGCCGTGGCGCACCGAGTGTTCGCCGGTGAACACGGCCCCGTCCGCGACGCAGTACTGCTCAACGCTGCCGCAGCAATGGCAGCGCACCACGGCGTGTCCGACGACCTCCACGCCCGGATCGAAGCCGGATTGGTCACTGCCGCAAAGACAGTCGATTCAGGCGCGGCAGCACAGCTGCTCGCCGACTGGGGTCGATGCACCACCGAACTCGCCGACTGACACCGAACGCGCCTATTCGCCTATCGAGAACCCCGCATCGACATCGGCACTCGAATAGGACTGGAACGCAATGTGAGTGGTGGTGCTGCGCACACCCCTCACTCGATTGATGTGCTTGGTGATGACCTCTGCGATCGAAGCATGATCGCGAACCTTGACGATGGCGATCAAATCGACATCCCCAGCACACGAATAGACCTCCGACACCCCGTCGACATCGGCGACGGCCTGCGCCGCCTCCGGAATCAGATCGGCCTCGGCGTCGATCAAGACGATGGCATTGATCATCTGTGCTCCTCCAGCATCTCGAGCTCGGTGTCCGACGCGAGCTACCCCCAAACCCTAATGGCTGCCATATCCCGAGAGCGGTTCCGCAGGCTCCACTCCTGCCCACACTTGCCGTTGCGCAGGCTCCACTCCTGCCCCTAACGGTCGTTCCGCAGGCTCCACTCCTGCCCTCGATGCTTCTCTCGCCGTCCGACACCACGACTCCCACGAACCCGCCGACCGTGCCGGGCTGCAGTACCCACTGCTCGTGCGCACGATCCGGACTCCGTCCGTGCGCAACCACGCCGCGATCAGTCCCACTTCTTCCGGCGGCGCACCGCGAAGCGGCGTCGTATCGGGCAGGACCGTTTCGGCCGACGCGGTGATGGCATCGACGACAGGCATCGGATGCACTCCGCGCGGTGCGACGGCAGCGCCGGCCAGACGGCCGAAGCGCACCACGATCAACTCCCACCCGCCGTCGGCCGTTCGTTTCGCCGCAACGAGTTCGGCAATGGCGGCCACCGCCGCCGATCGGTGCATCCTGCGTAGTGCATCGACGGTGATCGCGATTCGATCACGCAGACGAGCGGCCGTCTCGAACAGCTCCTTGTCCGCGAGCTCGGCGACGCGGCGGCGCATGGAGTACAGCACGGCATCGTCCTGACCGCACACGAGCGCCAGAAACTGCCTCGGGGCATCCGAGTACTCGTCGGCCGTCAACGGGCCGCACAGTGCCGCAGGGCAGCCTCCGACGTCTGTTGCCGGGCACTGGTCGCCGTGTCGAACCGAGCGCGCGAGTCGGCGAGTGCAGGTTCGCAGGCGGCAGAACTCGGCGACGAGCGCAGCGGCCTCTGCGGCGTCGCCGCGAACCGAGAACGGTCCGAGACTGTTCGGTGTCGGTGTGCGGACGATCGACAGGCGGGGGAACGCCTCGTCGGTCAGGGTGATCCACCACCCCTTCCTGGGGAACTTCGAGCGGCGGTTGTACGGCGGGACGTGCGCCGAGAGCAGACGTAACTCGCGGACCCCGGCTTCGAGCGCGTGCGCACACTCGACGTGGTCGACGCGAGTCGCCAGTGCGACCATCTCCTTCATCCGGCCTCTCGTCTCCGAACCGGTGAAGTAGTTGCGCACACGCCGCTTGAGGTTGTTGGACGTACCGACGTACAGCACCTCGTCGGACGGGCCGCGGAACAGATAGACGCCGGGCGTACCGGGAAGGTGAGCAGCCAGCCCGCGTTTGGCGCGCTGGCCGGCCGACACCGCGGGTAGGTAGTCGACCAACTCGGCGTAGCTGTGAACCCCCTGATTGCCCACCCGTTCGATGAGTCCGTGCAGAACGTCGACGGTCGCTCGGGCGTCGTCGAGCGCGCGGTGGGTGGGCCTGGTACCGGATCGGAACAGTGTGGAGAGCGCCGACAGCTTCACCGAAGGTGCCTCGTCGCGCGTCAGAACTCGTCGAGCCAGCTTGACCGTGCACAGCACCTGGAACCGCGGCCATGCGATGTCGAGACGACTGGCGGCGGCTCTGAGGAATCCCGTGTCGAAGCCGGCGTTGTGCGCCACCAGCACCGAACCGCGTGCGAACTCGAGGAAACCGGGAAGAACCCGTTCGATGCGCGGCGCGCCGATGAGCATCGCCGATGTGATGCCGGTCAGTTCCACGATGTACGGCGGGATGGATCTGCCCGGATCGATCAGGGTGGCGAATTCGCCGAGAATTTCGCCGCCTCTTACCTTGACCGCGCCGATTTCGGTGATGGCCTCGGTGTCCGCGCTCCCGCCGGTGGTCTCGAGGTCGACGACGACGAACGTGGTCTCGTGCAGCGGGGTATCGAGTTCGTCGAACGTCAGCTGGATGGGCAGGCTCACCGCGACGACGTTAGGGCCGACCCCCGACAAGAACGTTCATGGTGCCGTCGAACGTCGCCGCGTCACGAAACCTGTCGGTGCCCGTCGCTATCTTTCGCTTCGTCGGCCGATTCGGCCGCCGGAAACCGCAAAGAGACAAGGATCACAATGATCATCGACTGCAGTGACTGCCTGGTCCGTGACATCGCCTGCGAGGACTGCGTCGTGACGGTGCTTCTGGGGGCTCCGGGGATGCCGTCGAGATCGGACGGCCGGTGGGTCGGGCCGCCGTCTCGTATCACTCTCGAGCAGGAAGAACTCGGTGCCATGGGTGTGCTCGCCGATGTCGGCCTCGTGCCCGCACTCAAGCTCGTTGTGAACGATGACGACACCGCCGAGGTTCCGTTGTTATCGACTCGTGATACACCGGGGGATCAGCGCGCCGGCTAGTGAGAATCGAGCCGAATCCGCTCGCCTCGGCGAGTTGGGGTCGACACGGGGGTATGCCATTTCGTAACCTTCCTGAGACCTTGCGGAGTCTCGCCAGTCCAAACCGGAGTGGCGTCGCAAGTCACCGCCTAATCGTTCACTCGCGAGAGTGTTCGTACCGGGAACCCGATATCTACTGGGGTGAATCCCGCTGAGCCACCACACGGTGGCCGGTGGGTAGGGCTGCTCTTCCCAGCCCGAACCCGTCAGCTAACTCGGTCGGCGGACGATAGGAAGAAACGGAGCACCATCTTTCGTGGCGTCACAACTTTCCAACCGATCATTGCGGCGAGTCCTCGTAGCCGGAGCGCTCACTGCAGGCGTGGTCATCCTTCCCGCTGCACCCGCAATGGCGGCCCCCCTCACCATTCCCGGCGTCGGAACCTTCGAGATTCCTGACATCCCGGGCCTCCCTCCCCTCAACATCCCGGGTGTGCCTGCACCGGGTGCGCCGTTGGCACCCCAGGTCACCCCGGCAGCAAAGGCCGTTCAGGCCGCTGAGTCCAAGATCGGAGCACCGTACGTGTACGGCGCTTCGGGTCCGGATTCGTTCGACTGCTCGGGCCTCGTCCAGTGGGCGTACAAGCAGGCCGGCATCAGCCTGCCCCGTACCAGCTACGACCAGGCGGCCGCGGGCACTCCGGTCTCGCGCGACAGCCTGGTTCCCGGCGACGTCGTGTCGTTCTACGGCGGCTCGCACTCGGGTATCTACGTCGGCAACGGCAATGTCGTGCATGCATCCACCTCCGGCGTGCCGGTCAAGGTTGCTCCGCTTGCCTCGATGCCGTTCGACGGTGCTCGCCGTTACTGATTCGAGCGAGCGACGTCCGCTGTGATCGACCGACAGGGTCGAGCCGTCCATCGGCTCGGCCCTGTCGTCGTATCCGGACACCGGCCGCGCGACACGCCGGTCCGGTGGACAGGGAAGCCCCTAGTTCGTAATCTGATCGAGACCTGGTCGATGTTTACTTTGTGACCTGTCACCTCGAATCCCCATCGATTTCGGGCCGTGTTCACGTCCGCGCCCGCAAGAGCATGGGTATGGTTCGGTTTCGGTCCACTTTTCCAACCGTTGCCTCGCTCGAGGCAACACGTGTGAGGACGGAGAGTCGCTTTCCGTGGCCCTATCGAGATCTACCCGAGCGTTGCGGCTGGCCCGCAACTCGGTGGTTGCTGTCGCACTGACCGCGTGCATGGTCGTGGTCCCGATGACGACGGCGACCGCGCAGCCGGGATTCGACTCGGCGTCCGACGCGCAGACCGAACTCGCCGAGCTCTCTCGCCAGTCCGAGCAAACCAACGAAGCTCTGCACAACGCGCAGATCGATCTCGACGCCAAGAACCAGCAGCAACTCGATGCACAGGTCGCCGTCGACCGGAGTCGTGCCGCTCTGGACGCAGCGCAGGCGCAGTTGGCGCAGCTCAAACCGGCCATGGACAAGGTCGCCAACGTCAATTACCAGGGTGCGCGGACCAATCGACTGTTCGCCGTGATGGTCAGCGATTCGCCGCAACAGTTGCTCGACCAGATGTCTGCACTGGACGTGATCTCTGCCGATACCGCCGACCAGGTCGCTCGATTCAAGCAGGCGAGCTCGGATGCCGTGACGGCCGAGCAGGCCGCAACGACGGCCGCCGACCAGGCACGTGTCGCGGCCGAACAGGCCAAGGCCGTCAGCGACGACCTTCAGGCCAAGCAGAGTGAGCTGCAGGGTCAGATAGCCGAGGTCATGGCTGCCTACAGTGCGCTCTCGTCCTCGGAGCAGTTGGCTCTGGCCGGATCGGCCCTGCCCGAAGGATTCGATCCCACCACCATTCTGCAGAATCTGACGCCGGGATCGGGTGCCAGTGCGTTGCAGGCCGGCCTGACGCAGATCGGCAAGCCGTATGTCTGGGGCGGCACCGGTCCGGACGGCTTCGACTGCTCCGGTTTGGTCGTGTGGGCCTACAAGCAGGTGGGCAAGACATTGCCGCGGTCGAGTCAGGCGCAGGCAGCGGGCGGAACGCCGGTGGATCAGAAAGATCTGCAGCCGGGTGACGTCGTCCTGTTCTACCCGGACATCTCTCACGTCGGGATCTATGCCGGGAACGGCAACGTGCTGCATGCCTCCACCTTCGGTGTTCCTGTGAAGGTTCAGTCGATGGCATCGTTCCCGTACTACGGGGCGCGTCGATACTGAGGTGCGCCTCGACGATCGACGAACGCCTGCATGAGTGGCTCGAACCGGCGCTCCGGATTGCGTGTTCTCGCCCGATCGCTACGAGTGCGGTTGCTCGCCGTCGTGCTCGTGGCCGCGGTGGCTGTCTCGGTCGGTCTTGTTCACCGATTCGACAGCACGTCCAGCGCAGGTACTGCCGACTCGACAGTCGAGGGAAACCCACCGACCTACGATCAGCAGCGTCGCGCCGAGGTGACCGTTCTCCTGGACCAGTGGGCCCGTGCGGTTCGCTCCGGCGATCTCGATGCACTGCGGGAGTCGGTGGATCCTCTGGCCGCCCCCGACTTCGTGGAGGCGCAGGTGCGCCGGGCCGCAGTGGTGCCGGGCGTGCCCTTCTCCGAGTTCGACTACGAGTTGGGTGACGAGCCCGAAACTCCGGTGCCGCCGCAGATCGCCGAGGCGCTGGATTCGACCGACGTCTGGGCACCGGCGGTGTATCTGAAGTACGCGGTCGCCGGGCCGGACGCGTCGCCGACGCGTCGGCCGGTCTCATTGGTGGTAGCCGAGCGGGACGGTCGCTGGCGGCTGGTCGACGACGCGGACCTGACCGAATACCGACGCCACACCTGGCGTGGGCCGTGGGATTTCGGGCCCTTGAAGGTGCGCTCGGTGCCCACCGCGGCCGGGACATCGGTGGTCATGGGGCATCCGGACCGCGAGCAGTTCGTCGAAAGCGTGGCCGCCGAACTTCCGTCGGCAACCGCGGCCGTCACCGACTTCTGGGGGGACGATTGGGCGCGCGACGGGCTGGTGTTCGTCGCGTCCTCCGCGGAGGAGTTCGCCGAACTGACGGGGTCCGCGCCGTCCACCGAGGTGGCCGCAGTGACGGTGTCCGACGCGGTGGTGGGCGACGGCTCCCGTCCGACGGGTCAGCGGGTGGTGTTCGGTCCCGACGCCGCGACGCGGTTGACGCCCTTCACCGTGCGCTCGGTTCTGCGCCACGAGTTGACCCACGTGGCGGCGAGGGCGAAGACGTCCGACGGTACCGAGTTGTGGGTGTCGGAAGGGTTCGCCGACTATTCCGGGTATCGAAATTCCGGTGCCGAGTTCGTGCAAGTCGCCCCCACTCTCGCGGCAATCGTGGCGGCGGGCGGGCCGCCGACGGTGCTGCCGAAGAACGAGGACTTCGGTGCAGGCGGGGCCAGATCGAGTGTGGCCTACGAATCGGCGTGGTCGGTGTTCGCATTCGTGGCCGACAGATTCGGGGAGTCGAGGCTGCGCACCCTGTACGAGTCGCTCGCCTCCGACAGCTCCACCGATTCTGTCTTCGCGTCGGTGTTGGGAACGAGCCGCGCACAGTTCGTCGCCTCGTGGGGCGACTGGGTGGCTCGCCAGGCCGGTTGAGACGGGGCGCTACGGTTGTCGCCATGCGTCGTACTCTGCTCGTGACGAACGACTTTCCTCCTCGCCCGGGTGGTATTCAGTCCTATCTCCACAGCTTCGCCTCGCAACTGCCGGCCGACGAGCTGGTGGTGTACGCACCGCGGTGGCGGGGCGACTCGCACGAGAAGTTCGATGCCGCGCAGCCTTTCGAGGTGATCAGGCATCCGACGACCCTGATGTTGCCGACTCCGCTCGTCGCGCGTCGCGCAGCTCGAATCCTGAAGTCCCGAGGCTGCGATTCCGTGTGGTTCGGTGCGTCGGCTCCGTTGGCGGTGATGTCGTCGTACCTGCGCAAGGCCGGGGCCGATCGCATCGTGGCCAGTACGCACGGTCACGAGGTCGGTTGGTCGATGGTGCCGGGCGGGCGTGCGACCCTGCGCACGATCGGCGAGAACACCGACGTGGTGACCTACGTCAGCAAGTACACCCGGGGGCGCTTCAGCTCGGCGTTCGGGCGGACTGCCGCCCTCGAACACCTACCGCCCGGTGTCGACACCGATCGCTTCGTGCCCGACGACGCGGCGCGAACGGACCTTCGCGCGCGCTACGGCCTCGGTGATCGCCCCACCGTTCTGTGCCTGTCCCGGCTCGTTCCGCGCAAAGGGCAGGATTTCCTGATCCGTGCGCTTCCGGGGATCCGCCGGGCCGTCGACGGAGCGGTCCTGGTCATCGTCGGCGGCGGACCCTACGAGAAGACCCTGCGCGAGCTCGTTCGATCCACCGGAATGGAGCAACACGTGGTGTTCACCGGCACCGTGCCGTCGGCGGAGCTCGCCGCCCACCACACCATCGCCGACGTGTTCGCGATGCCGAGCCGCACCCGAGGTGCCGGTCTCGATGTCGAAGGTCTCGGCATCGTCTACCTCGAAGCGTCGTCCTGCGGCGTACCGGTCGTCGCGGGCATGTCCGGGGGTGCGCCGGAAGCGGTGCAGCACAACAAGACCGGTGTCGTCGTCGACGGGACGTCGGTCTCGGAGATCACGGACGCGATCGTGCGAATCCTGTCCGATCGCACGCTGGCAACGCAGATGGGCAATGCCGGCCGCGCGTGGGTGGACGCGGAATGGCGCTGGGACGTGCTGACCGAGAAGCTGCGGTCACTGATCTGACGCGCGTCATCGCGATGCGGTGCACCTACCGGGCGTAGATCGATTCGATCTCGTCGGCGTAGGCGGCGGTGATGACGTTGCGCTTGAGCTTCATGGTGGGAGTCAGCTCACCGCTCTCCTCCGAGAAGTCGTGGGGGAGGAGTCGATACTTCTTGATCGACTCCGCATGTGAGACGGACTTGTTCGCGTCGGCAACGGCGGCGTCGATCTCCGCGACGAGTTCGGGGTCGGTCTGCAGATCGGCTGCGGTGGCGTCGGCGGCCTTGCCGTGGGAGGACTTCCAGCGATCGAACGCATCCGGATCGAGGGTGATGAGCGCACCGATGAAGGGCTTCTGATCGCCGACGACGACGGCCTGGCTGATCAGCGCACCCGCCCGCAATTGGTCTTCCAGTCCGGCCGGTGAGACGTTCTTGCCTCCGGCGGTGACGATCAGTTCCTTCTTGCGACCCGAGATCGTGATGTACCCGTCTTCGTCGACCGAACCGAGGTCTCCGGTGCGGAACCAGCCGTCGTCCAGCGAGTCGGCGGTCGCGACCTCGTTGCGCCAGTAGCCGTCGAACACGACCGGTCCGCGGAGTTGGATCTCGCCGTCCTCGGCGATGCGCACGGTGTTGCCGGGCAGTGGACGCCCGACGCTGCCGACGCGTTGGAAGCCGATGGTGTTGACCGCGAACGCCGCGGTGGTTTCGGTCAGGCCGTAGCCCTCGTAGATCGTCACGCCGATGCCCCGGTAGAAGTGGCCGAGACGGGAACCGAGAGGCGCTCCGCCGGAGATCGCGAGCTCGCACTTACCGCCGAGCGCTGCCCGCAGTTTGCCGTAGACCAACTTGTCGAACACGGTGTGCTTGGCGCGCAACACGATTCCCGGTCCACCGGTGTCCTGCGCCTCACTCCACGCCACTGCGCATTCGGTGGCGAGGTCGAAGATCTTGCCTTTGCCGTCGGCGTGCGCCTTCTGTTTGGCGGTGTTGAACACCTTCTCGAACACTCGAGGCACCGAGAGGATGAAGTCCGGTTGGAACGTGCCGAACGTCGCGACGAGGTTCGGGATGTCGTTGGTGTGGCCGAGCGTGACTCCGGCATCGAACGACGCGATGCTCACTGCGCGGGCGAGGACATGCGCGAGCGGCAGGAACATCAGGGTGCTGCGGCCCTGCCTCATCAGTGATTTCAGCGAGGTCTCGCGAATGCCGAGTGATTCGGCGAGCAGATTGGCATGGGTCAGTTGGACGCCCTTGGGACGACCGGTGGTTCCGGAGGTGTAGATCAATGTGGCCGGGTCGGACGAGGCGAGAGTCGAAACACGTTGATGTACCTGATCTTCGGTGAACTCGGATCCGCCGTCGGTCAGGGCCTGCACGGCGTCGGACCCGGCGGAGTTCTCGATCACGAACGTCTGCCGCACCGACGGCGCAGCTGCCACAACGGTTTTCGTTTCCCGCACGTGTGCGTCGTTCTCGAGTATCAGCAGGACGGGCTCGGCGTCTTCGAGGATCCATTCCACCTGCCCGGCGGAGGAGGTCTCGTAGATCGGCACCGTGACACCGCCTGCGGCCCAGATCGCGTAGTCGAGAACCGACCACTCGAATCGCGTCGACGACATCAGGGCGACGCGATCGCCCTGCTCGATGCCGGCGGCGATGAGGCCCTGTGCCACTCCGACCACCAGTTGTTCGAACTCGGCGGCGGTGACGTCGAGCCACTGCCCATCGACCTGGCGGCGGAACACTGTCGCGTCCGGTGAGTTACGGGCGCGGACGAAGACGGTGTCGACAGCCGAGTCGGTGTCCGCGATGTCGTATTTTGCGGCGACGGTGAACTCGCGCACGGGATTACCTCCGGATAGAACGGGGAGAACGAAAGTCGATAGCTCGGCTTCACAGATACTCTAGACCCGGGCTCGCGGCATCGAAATGCGCCCGGAGTGGAGCCTGCAGGAACGACCCGGGAACAGGGGAGTGGAGCCTGCAGGAACGTCCCGAGAACAGGGGAGTGGAGCCCGCAGGAACGACCCGGAAAGAGGGGAGTGGAGCCTGCAGGAACGACCAGGGAAGAGGGGACGCGCACGGCCGGGGAACCGATGTGTGAAGCTCTGTCGATGAGCAGTATTCAAGTTGCGGATCAGACGTTCGTGGCCGCCTCGGGCGAGCGGGTTGCGCATGCGTTCGCATCGCCCGCTCGGTGGCGTCGATGGTGGCCGGATCTGAACCTGACCATCACCGAGGACCGGGGCGAGAAGGGGATCCGCTGGGCGGTGCGTGGTGGTGTGGTCGGAACGATGGAACTGTGGCTCGAGCCTGCGCTCGACGGTGTGATCGTGCATTACTTCCTGCATGCCGAACCTGCCGCAGGCACCGACGTCGCGGCGCACCAGCATGCCCGTCGGGTGGCCGGACGCGCGATGACGTTCGAGCTCAAACGAGAGCTCGAGGCCGGTCGGTCTGCAGGTGAGGCACCCCACCACGTAGCGTCGACTTCGGCTCGTGAATGAACCGCGCGGTACGGTCGGCCGGTTCGCGTTGTGCGGCGGCGGATCGATCGTGTGAGATAGGCCTGCGCGAGTTCGACGGCACCGAAGCGAACCGAGCTGATCGAAGTACCCGAGCTGATCGAAGTACCCGAGAGGAAGCGGACCAGTAGTCATGGCGGAGAAAACCCAGAGGTCGATCGTCGTCGAAGCCCCACCGAGTCGGGTCATGGACGTCATCGCCGATTTCGACGCGTACCCCACGTGGGTGTCGGCCGCGAAATCCGTCGAGGTCCTCGAGGTCGACGAGGACGGCCGTGGTAAGCGCGTCAAGTTCGTGCTCGATGCGGGAATGGTCAAGGACACCTACGAACTCGAGTACGACTGGGCGGCGGACGGCAGTTCGGTCTCGTGGAATCTCGTGTCCGGTGAGATGCAGAAGTCTCAGAACGGCTCGTACACGTTGAAGGAGACCGGCGGCGGCACCGACGTGACGTACGAGCTCACCGTCGATCTGAACATTCCGATGATCGGTCTGTTCAAGCGCAAAGCAGAAAAGGTCATCACCGACACCGCGCTCAAGGAATTGAAGAAGCGGGTCGAAGGCTGACCGACGCTCGCACCGAAGCCCGCACCACGGTGTTGCTGTTCCTCGGCAAAGGTGGCGCGGGTAAGACGACGTTGGCGGCTGCGTCGGGTCTGCGACTGGCTCAGGCCGGTGAACGGGTGCTGATCGCCTCCGTCGACCAGGCGCACTCGCTCGCCGACGCATTCGCGGGGGACGCAGAGGCCGAGGATTCGTCCGGTGTTCGTTCGATCGCTCCTGGTCTCGACATCGTCGAGATCGATACGTTGGCGTTGCTCGAAGCGCGGTACCGGGGGCTGGGCTCGCTGATGGCCGTGGCGTCCGCGGGACACGAGCACGGGGTGAGTTTCGGGGCGATCGAACCGGAGGAGCTGCTCGGTCTTCCCGGAGTCGAAGAGCTGCTCGGCATGCACGAGATCGTCCGTCTCGCCGACGAGAATCGCTGGGACACAGTGATAGTCGATCTTCCCGCATCCGCGGATGCCCTGCGGACGCTGCAGCTGCCCGATACCGTCGCCGCGTACGTCGAGCGGATCTGGCCCCTGCATGCTCGGATGGTCTCGGGCACCGGCTCCGATGTACGTCTGACCCTCGTGGTGGCGATGATCGAGCGAATCCTCGCTCAGGTCGGCTCCGTCCGGTCCCTGATCACCGACTCCGCTCGTACCGGGGCGACCGTCGTCGTCACCGCCGAACAGCTGTCGGTCGTCGACGCGGAAAGAACACTGTCGGCGGCTGCTCTGCTCGGCATCAGAATCGATCGTGTTCTGGTCAACAGAATCCTGCCGAAGCTCACCGCGTCGTCGATCGGTCTCGTGGGCGCTCACCCGGCGGTGTTCTGGTTCGAGAGGTGGCGGGCGACGCAGCTCGACGCGGTCGCCGAGCTGCGTCGACGCGTCGGTACGGTACCGATCGTGGAGGTGGAGCACGCTCCCGGTGAACCGGTAGGGTTGGGGCCCTTGCAAGATGTGGCCGATCGCCTCGAACCGGACTCCCTCGAACGGCGCGCGCCGGGCTGGGGTGAGCAGCCTTCGGTGGTGCTCGAGTCGGGTACCGGACTCGAATCCGTGTACGCGATGAGAATGCTGCTGCCGGTGGCGGATTCGACGACCTTGGGCTTGGGGCGAGTGGAGGACGACTTGATAGTCAGTGCCGACGGGAGGCGACGGCGCATCACATTGGCGTCGGTGCTGCGTCGGTGCATCGCCGACTCCGCCGAACTCGAAGGACCGTTCCTCGTTGTGCGTTTTCGCCCGAACCCCGACGTGTGGCCACTGTGACTTCGACGACCTCCACGACCCCGACGGCCGGGGTGATTCGATGACCTCGGACCATTCCGAGCTGGGGGCGGACCTGCTGGCCCTGGCGGACACCGTGCTGACGCGACTCGAGCCGATCCTGCGCCGGGTCGCCGAGACGCAGCAGGATCGTGACCAACAGGGATGCAGTTGGTGCCCGGTCTGCGCGCTCGCGGCCCTGGTGCGCGGTGAGCGCCACGATCTGGTCGAGCTCGTGGCCTCCGAGAGCGCCGTGGCGATCGCGCTGTTGCGTCGGTTGCTCGCAGATCACACGACCTCCGGGGCTCCACATTCTGCGACGCAGGCACCCACCGAGTCGCCGTCACCCGAGGCCGCGGCCGAATCCGGACCCGGCAGTGCCGGCATCCCCTCGGACCCGGCAGAGGTCGCGGACGTGTCGATCGACACGAAACTGCAGGATGCCCGCCCCGCGTCGTTCGTTCCCATTACCGTTCGAGTGAAGAATTCGCAGTCGGACGAGCGGGAGCGTCCGTGAGCGGTACGACTCGGGTGCAGGCCGGGTGGGGGACGGCCGAGGAAGGCATGAACGAATGAAGCGGCACCACCAGCGATTGACGGTCGGCATCGACGTGGGCGGGACGAGCCTGCGCGCGTCCGTCGTCGACGAGGACGGTCAGGTACTCGACTCGACTGCCGCTCCTACCCCGCACACTGCTCGCGCCCTCGAACGCGGTCTCGACCGCGCCGTGCAGGAACTGGCCGGGCGACACGACATCGCGGCCGTTGGGCTCGCCGTCGCCGGGTTCATCGACTCCGATCGCACGACGGTTCTCTTCGCCCCGCATCTGCCGTGGGTGAACACCCCCGTGGCGACGGAGATGAGCATGCGCATCGGTCTGCCGGTCCTGCTCGAGCACGACGCCAATTCTGCGGCTTGGGCCGAGTATCGCTTCGGTGCCGCGTCCGGTGGTCGCAACGTGGTGATGGTGGCCATCGGTACCGGCATCGGTGCTGCGCTGCTGATCGACGGCAGGATCTATCGGGGCAGCCACGGGGTGGCACCGGAACTCGGTCACATCCAGGTCGTGCCGGACGGCCGGGCATGCCCCTGCGGCAAGCGCGGCTGCTGGGAGCGGTACTGCAGCGGCACCGCTCTGGTGGACACGGCAGTCGAGTTACTGGCGGCGGACCCGGCGTCGTCGACAACCCTGGCACGCGAGGTGTTCCTCGACCCGGGGTCTCTGACCGGCCGCCGCATCGCCGGCGCTGCGCACGAGGGCGACTCCATCGCCCGCCGCACGATGGAAGACTTCGCGCAATGGCTCGGCGTCGGGCTCTCGATGGTCAGCGACGTGTACGACCCCGATCTGATCGTGTTGGCCGGTGGAGTGGCGACGTCGTCGAGTCAGTTCCTGGCCCGCGCGACCGACAAGTACGCCGAGCTGGTGACCGGTGCGGGGCATCGGCCTCTCGCGCGGATTTGCAGTACTCAACTCGGTGAGGCAGCGGGCATGATCGGGGCCGCGGAGTTGGCCCGTGCGCAGTTCGTCACCGGGGTTCGGTGACTGTTCTTCGCCCGCTTCCTGTGACCTCTGTCCCGGGTTCGGAGATGATGTGGCTGGTGTCATAAACCGTGGGTACAGTTCACTACGCGGCACGGTTCGAGGATGCACGGCCGCAGTCGATTCGCTCCAGGGCGAGGCGGCACCAAACGATTTCCCGACCATCTTCAGGGAGCATGTCAATGTGGTACTGGCTGGTTAAGTACATTTTCGTCGGCCCCCTTCTCATCGCCCTGGGTCGGCCCACGATCGAGGGTGCGGAGAACATCCCGACGGAGGGTCCGGTCATTCTGGCCAGCAACCACAAGGCCGTTCTCGATTCCTTCTATCTCCCACTCAAGACGCCCAGGCGCATCACCTTCCTCGCCAAGAGCGAGTACTTCACCGGACCGGGTCTCAAGGGTGCGTTCCAGAAGTGGTTCTTCACCGCGGTCGGTCAGGTGCCGATCGATCGCACCGGAGCCGACGCGGCACAGGACGCTCTCAACGCAGGTGTGCGCGTGATCGAAGCAGGCAAGGTTCTGGGTATCTACCCCGAGGGCACGCGGTCGCCCGACGCGCGGCTGTACAAGGGCAAGACCGGGATGGCGCGTCTGGCACTGCAGACCGGGGTCCAGGTGATCCCGGTTGCGATGATCGGTACCGAGAAAATGAACCCGATCGGTTCGCGAGTGTGGCGTCCGGCGAAGGTCACCATCCGAATCGGAAAGCCCATCGACTTCTCTCGCTTCGAAGGTATGGCCGGCAACCGTTTCGTCGAGCGTGCCGTCACCGACGAGGTGATGTACGACCTGATGTTGCTCTCCGGTCAGGAGTACGTGGACGTGTACGCCGCGTCTCTGAAGAAGGCTGCACCCGAGGCGGAGTCGGCTCCGACCGCGCAGCGTATTCCGGATTCCAAGGCCAGCTGAAGCTGCCGGCTCGCTCCGCGGTCAGAGCGCGGGACGAGTGTCGGCCTTCGTATCGGTTCGGTCGGTCCTTCCGATCGCAGCAAGCGCGACGATCGACGCGAGAGCCCACCACACGTAGCCCGAGGCCGCGAACTGATCCACGAGCGGCCAGCCGAGGCCGCTCCATCGGCCCTCGCCGAGCTTCCAGTGCGGCGGGTAGAGCATCAACGCCACCCCGACGGCCACCAGGGTCGCCAGCAGCGCACTGCGGCGGCGATAACCGAGAACGGCGAGCACAACGGTGAACGGGACGGCCCACACCCAGTGATGTGACCACGAGACCGGCGACACCAGCAGACCGAACATGGCGTTGATCGTCAGCGCCAGCGCAGTCTCGCCTGCGGCAAAAGCTTTCCGCATCGCCACCGCCGCGATGGCGAGCACCACCACCGACAACGCGAGCCACAGGATCGATCGGGGAACTTCGTCCAACCCGAGCCGTGCGAGCACTCCTGTGATCGACTGGTTGGGTGGGTAGGCCGGGCCGCCGATTCGGTCGGAATCGACGATCGTCTCGGTCCAGTACCTCACCGAGTCGGACCACGTGAGCGCGAAACCGATCGCGGTGAAGACCGCAAAACTCAGTGCCGACACCACCGCTGCTCGAAAGTCCTTGCGCAACAGGAAGAACAGTACGAACACCGCGGGCGTGAGTTTGACGGCGGCCACGAGACCGATCAGCACACCTCGGGGCCACGGCGTCTTCTTCGGTAGGCAGTCCAGTGCAACGAACGCCATCAGCACGATGTTGATCTGCCCGTAGTTCAGCGTCGAGGTGACCGGCTCCAGTACGAGCACGGCCACCGCGAACGCGGCACCGGCAGACCACCACATCAGTGCGCGAGGGCGTACCCCGAGCGAGGTGAGAGTGACCACGATCGTCACCAGTAGCAAGAGCATGGACAGCACGGTGACCGCGATCGAGGCGGCGTACAGCGACACCGACGACAGCGGGCTGAAGATCGCCGCGGCGATCGGGGGATAGGTGAACGGCAACGTGGTACCGGTCGCGATCGGAGGCAGTTGACCGTAGAGATCCCCGCCCTCGGCGAACACCTGGCCGCCGAGTCGATACACGTCCAGATCCAGTCGGTAGTGCTCACCGATCGGACGCAGACCCGGGAAGCCGTTGAGATGGAACAGCACGCCCACGACGGCACCGATCAGCACGAGGACCCTGCTCGACGCCACCGCCCAACTCGGCCACCGGCGTCGCGTCGGCGCGGCGGGCTCCGGTGCTTCGGCGACCGGACGGTTGGTGTCGGGCGAGGTCACAACGTTCCCTTTCAGGGCTGTTCGGATCGGGGCTACCGGTACGTGGGGGGCGTGTCCAGGACGCGCTAGGGTGAGCCGCGTGCGCTACTTCTACGACACAGAGTTCATCGAGGATGGTCGCACAATCGAGTTGGTCTCGATCGGTGTGGTGTCGGAGGACGGTCGCGAGTTCTATGCGGTGTCCTCCGAGTTCGACCCCGAGCGCGCCGGCCGCTGGGTTCGACGCAACGTACTTCCCAAGTTGCCACCGTACTCGTCGCCGCTGTGGATGAGCCGGTCGCGAATCCGGGACGAACTGCTCGAATTTCTCGTTCCGCACTACGGTGCCGAGGTCGAACTGTGGGCGTGGGTTGCGGCGTACGACCATGTGGCGCTCTGCCAGCTGTGGGGCTCGATGACCGAGTTGCCGCGTTCGCTGCCGCGGTTCACTCGTGAGCTGCGCCAGCACTGGGAGGATCGCGGCAGTCCCGAGCTGCCGTCGGTGCCGGACGACGCTCATGACGCCCTCGCCGACGCGCGGCACAATCTGGCGAAGTTCCAGGCGATCGAGGAGCACTCCTACCGCGGGTGAACACCCGTTGTCCTGCGGCTTCTGCGGTGCGAATATCCTGTAGCGGTGAACTGGACTGTCGACGTACCCATCGATCGCTTGCCCGACCTGCCGCCGTTGTCGCCGACGCTGCGCTCTCGATTGGACGATGCGTTGGCCAAGCCGGCTGCGCAGCAGCCGCAGTGGGATCCCGAGCATGCTGCCGACATGCGCAAGGTGCTCGAGAGCGTTCCTCCGATCACCGTCGCCGGTGAGGTGGAGGCGTTGTCGGACAAGCTCGCTGCCGTCGCTCGCGGTGAGGCGTTCCTGCTCCAGGGAGGCGACTGCGCCGAGACGTTCGTCGACAACACCGAGCCGCACATCAAGGGCAACATCCGCACGCTGCTGCAGATGGCGGTGGTGCTCACCTACGGCGCGAGCATGCCGGTGGTCAAGGTCGCCCGTATCGCCGGGCAGTACGCCAAGCCGCGTTCGTCGAACATCGACGCTCTCGGTCTGCAGTCCTACCGCGGCGACATGATCAACTCCCTCGTCGCCGACGAGAGCGTCCGCGGCCACGATCCGTCGCGACTGGTGCGCGCGTACGCCAATGCGAGCGCGGCGATGAATCTGGTCCGTGCGCTCACCGGTGCCGGCATGGCCGACCTGCACAAGGTGCACGACTGGAACCGCGAGTTCGTCGCTCAGTCGCCCGCCGGTGCGCGCTACGAGGCGCTCGCGGGGGAGATCGACCGCGGACTGCGGTTCATGGATGCCTGCGGCGTCTCGGACCCCAATCTGCACACCGCGCAGATCTTCGCCAGCCACGAAGCGCTCGTTCTCGATTACGAGCGTGCGATGCTGCGCCTGGACAACACCGACGATCACCCCAAGCTGTACGACCTGTCCGCGCACTTCCTGTGGATCGGCGACCGCACCCGCCAGCTCGACGGGGCGCATATCGCGCTGGCCGAGCTGATCTCCAACCCGATCGGTCTCAAGATAGGGCCCACGACCACGCCCGAGATGGCCGTCGAGTACGTCGAGCGTCTCGACCCCACCAACAAGCCGGGCCGTCTGACGCTGATCTCACGCATGGGCAACGGCAAGGTGCGCGACATCCTGCCCGCGATCATCGAGAAGGTTCAGGCCACCGGCCACCAGGTCATCTGGCAGTGCGACCCGATGCACGGCAACACCCACGAGGCGTCGACCGGCTACAAGACGCGGCACTTCGACCGCATCGTCGACGAGGTGCAGGGGTTCTTCGAGGTCCACAACGGCCTCGGAACGCATCCGGGCGGAATTCACGTCGAACTGACCGGCGACAACGTCACCGAGTGCCTCGGCGGTGCCCAGGACATCTCGGATCTCGACCTCGCCGGTCGATACGAGACGGCCTGCGACCCGAGGCTCAACACGCAGCAGAGCATCGAACTGGCATTCCTCGTCGCCGAGATGCTTCGCGACTGATCAGGGCAGCGAGACGACCTTGACCTCGGAGCCCGGTTCCACGCGAGAACCGGCTCCGGGGCTCTGGCTGATGACCAGAGATCCGTCGGTGTCCACCACCTGACGGACGTCGATGGGCAGGCCCAACGTTTCGAGGGTGGTCCGGGCCGAGCCCACCGACCGGCCGAGCAGCGACGGCACGGTGACCGCGTTGGACACCTCGAGTACCGCGGTCGACCCGGATCTCACCGTCTCGCCGGCTTCCGGCGTCGTCCCGATCGCCTTTCCGCCGTCGGTGTCCTCGTCGAAGGCCTCTCGAACCTCGCCGACGGTGATGCCGACCGATTCCAGCGTCGTTCGGGCCTGGTCCACGCTCTGCCCACGTACGTCGGGTACCTCGACCGGCGGCGCGCCTTTGCTGCGTAGGACCGTGACCGAGCTGCCGGTGGTCAGGACCGTGCCCGGAGGTGGGTCCAGTGCCGCGACTCCGCCGATCGGTGCGGAGGTACTGAAGGCCTCGCCGCCGTCGACGGGTGTGAAGGTCCGGTCTCGCAATTGCTGTTCCATGTCTTCGACGGATGCGTCCGCGTCGATGGACGGAACCGTGGGGCTACCCAAGGACACCAGGAGAAACACTGTGTCGCCCTTGGCAATTCGCGATCCGCCGGTGGGGTCGGTGCCGATGAGAAGATCGGTGTCCACCGAGTCGGAGTAGGTTCCGCGCACCGCGGCTTCGAGGCCGGCCGCCTCCACGGCGCTGGTCGCACCGGTGGTGTCGAGCCCGTCCACCATAGGGACAGCTGTGTATCGCCCGGAGCCCATCCACCAACCGCCGAAGCCGACCAAGACGGCGAGCAGGGCGACGACGAGGAGCCAGATGACGATCGCGCGGCGCGATCGTTGGCGATCGGCGTCGAAGTCGGGGAACTCGTAGTGTCGTCGGCCGGTCGGGAGTGGCCCTGGCGGCGGCCCGTCGAACGGTTCCTGGCTGTCATCGACGCCTCGGGACGTGGGCGAGGTGACCACCCGGGTGTGCTGCACCCCGTGTTGCTGGGGCGGGGGCGGAGAATTGTCCACGACCTGGGTGTGAGCCGACGGCGGACGGTTGCCTGCCACCGTCGTCGGTGCTCCGGCCGCGGCCGAGCTCAGGTGCTCGGCCGAGCGTTTGGGTGCGGGCACGCGATACTCGGGCAGTGCGAGCGCCGACGCGGCAGCGCGCAGGGCACGGGCCATGTCGTCGGCATTGCGGTACCGGTGCTCCGGGTCGCGGACGGTGGCCCGTTGGACCACCTCGTCGAACTGCGGGGGAACGCCGGCGATGAGGGTGGAGGGGCGCGGTACGTCGTTGTCGATGCGCTGGTAGGCGATGGACAGTGAGGTGTCGCCCGTGAACGGTGTGCGTCCGGTCAGAAGCTCGAACAACACGACACCGACGCCGTACACGTCGCTGCTCGCGGACGCGGAGCCGGTGGTGACCTGCTCGGGAGACAGGTACGCGGCGGTGCCCAGAATCACACTGCTCGACGTCACGGTGGAGGCAGCGATGGCCCGGACGAGACCGAAGTCGGCGATCTTCACGTCGCCGTCGTCGCTGATCAGGATGTTCTCGGGTTTGATGTCGCGGTGCACGAGGCCGGCTCGGTGGGCGACGGCGAGTGCGTCGAGGACCGGGCGAACGACGGCCGCTGCAGCGTGCGGGGGCATCGGACCGCGCTCGCGCAGCAGTTCACGCAAAGTTCCGCCCTCGACGAGTTCCATGACGAGGAAGGCGTGTTCGCCGTCGCGCCCATGGTCGTAGACGGCAACGAGGCCCGGGTGGCTGAGCCTGGCCACGGCCCGTGCCTCGAACTCGAAGCGCTGCACGAACTGGGGGTCCTCGGCGAACTTCGGGTCCATGATCTTCACCGCCACTGGGCGGTCGAGCCTGGTGTCGAGTCCGCGGTAGACCGTCGACATACCGCCGCGCGCGATCGGTGCGTCTATTCGGTATCGACGATCGAGCATCGAACCCGGTATCACCGAACCTCCCCTCGTCGTCCACTCGTCTTCCGGCTCGGTCGCCGGACACTGAAGACGATCGTATCGGTGCCGGGGATGCCGACCGACGATCGTGGCTTGTGTCTCGGACCGGCTGGGTCGGCTGCACAGGAGTGGAGCCTGCGGAACGACCCGGCTGTGACGCTTTTGAAGTCTCGATGCCGGACCCGTTAACGTTACCTGCGTGAGTGCCATTCCCTATGCCGACGACGTGCTCGATCCGTCGGAGTCCGTGCTGCAGTTCGCCGATGTCGCGAAGATCCTCGACGTCCCCAAGACCCGCGTCGAACAGCTCGTCCGAGATCGCCAGTTGCTCGCCCTGAAGCGTTCACGCGTGCCCGTCGTGCCGGAACAGTTCCTCGATTCGAGCAAGGGCACCATCGTCAAGGGGCTGCCCGGTCTCCTGGCCGTGCTGCACGACGGCGGCTACGAGGACGAGGAAATCCTGCGGTGGCTGTTCACCGAGGACGACAGCCTGCCGGGTGCACCCGTCGCTGCTCTGCACGGCGACCTGATGCGCGAAGTGATCAGGCGCGCACAGGCCATGGCCTTCTAGCGAACCGTCGCGCGCTTGAAGCCGGTGACGGCGAACTGCGGCAGCGCTATGCGCGCTCTGGTCCACTGCGGCACCGTCGCGCGTTGGGAGAGCACACGGTAGCCCTGTGACTCGACCTCGTCGAGTATGCGGCCGTACAGAATCGACGCCGTGCGCATCGACGGCCGCACTCGCGGATCCAGCATCTCGATGCCTGCATCGGACGTGCGGTAGATCGAGCGGGTGACGGCGATCAGGTGTGCGAGGGCGCGGGTGACCCTGGCGTCGACACTGCCCGTGGTGCGGCACCACCGGAGTAGTTTTTCGTCGACGCCGAACGCCGCGAGCTCGTCGGTGGGCAGGTAGATGCGGTCGCGATCGAGGTCCTCACCCATGTCGCGGATGAAGTTGGTCAGCTGGAACGCCTCGCCCAGGGCTGCGGCCGGGGGCTCGGCCACGGACCGCTCGACGACGGTTCCCAGGATCGGCAACATCTGCAGTCCGATCACGGCGGCGGAGCCGTACATGTACTCGCGCAACTGCTCCATCGTGCGGTAGCGCGAGACGAACATCGGACTCCCCGGAATGTCCATACGCATCGAGTGCATGAACGCGAAGAAGTAGTCGTGCGGAATGTCGTAGCGCGCCACGGTGTCGCACAACGCGCTCAACACCTGATCGGACACGCTGTCGGACAGGGGTTTTCCCGCCAATGCGTCGCGCACCCTGGATTCGATCACGTCGAGTTCGACGATGCGACGGGCGTTGAGCTCGTCCGATCCCACGGCGATGTCGGTGCCTTCGAGGTCGACGATGTCGTCGACCATCCGGGCGAACCCGTACAGCGCGTGTACGCCTGCGCGCTTGTCGGTGGGGAGCAGGCGAGTGGCGAGGAAATACGTCTTGCCGTGTTGGGCGTTGAGTTCGCGGCAGATGCGGTACGCCGCGTGCAGTTCAGGATCGATACCGTCGAGTTCTTTCATCATGCGGCCCTCATGACGTGGATTCGTCTCCGGTCGGTTCCGTTGCTGGGGTCTTGGGCGCGTTCGGCACGGCACGGTGTTCCCTGGATCGGTCCGATCGTAAACGCAGCGGATCGACGCGTGTCAGCGCCAGAGCTGCGACGACCGCGGCGAAGATCGCCAGTGCGACGTGTCCGAAGGTGTACAGGCCGATCGATCCGTCGGGTTGGAAGACGAGCATGAGCCACGTCGACAGACCCGTCAGGATCATCAGGGTCGTGCGCGAGAGGGCGAAGCCTGCGGCGATCGCCAGTGGCCACGAGTAGTACCAGGGCAGGGCTGCGGGGGAGAGCACGACGGTGGCGACCAGGGCGATCAGGATGCCCTTGACCGCATCGCGTTCGGATCTGCGGCCCAACCACCAGGCCACCGCCAGAACGACCACCAGCGCTATCGCGCACAGCAGACGAGTCACATCGAGAACGGGTCCGAGGCGGAGATCGAGGAACCACGACGTGCCGACGGTTACCAGGTGCGCCAGGATCGTGGGCAGCGAGAGCCAGTTGATGATCTTGGCCGATCCGGAAAGAGCGGTCAGCCAACCGATTCCGACTCCGGCGATCACCGACGCCACGGCGAACACGGCAACGAAGACGGAGGCTCCGATGCCGGCGGTCTTGACGAACGCCAGGACGGGCGACATCGGCTTTCGTCCCTCCGCCTGTGCCTTCTCCCGCAGATGGAGCATCCAGATCCACACCAGGAAAGGCAGCGCGAGGCCTGCTGTGGCCTTGATCGCCACCGCGATGGCGACCAGCGCGATGCCGCCCACGTGTCGATGCTCGAGCGTCAGCACGATTCCCGCGGTCATCAGGCCCACCATGAGCAACTCGTTGTGCACCCCGCCGATCAGGTGGATCAGGACCAGAGGGTTGAGGACGGCGAGCCACACCGCGGTGGTCGCTCGGCCGCCGAGGTGCTTCGCCAGCCGCGGAACCGCCCACATCATCAATGCCAGACCCGGCAACATCGTCAGGCGCAGCAACATGGTTCCAGCGATCACGTTGTCGCCGGTCAGGCTGGTGATTCCGCGGCCGAGCAGCAGGAACAACGGGCCGTACGGCGCAGTGGTGGTGGTCCAGACATTGCTGACGTTGTCGAGCAGAACTCCCGGATTGGCAACGGGGCCAACGGCATACGGATCGAATCCGTCGCGGAGCAGAGCGCCCTGCGCCAGGTACGAGTACGCGTCGCGGCTGAACATCGGCACCGACAGCAGTAGCGGTGCGGTCCATGCCGGGACGATCCAGCGCAGTTCACCCACCGTGGTGCGGCCGTGCAGAGTCGCACGCCCGAGCCGAACCCAGGCGGTGATCATCAGCAGTACGCCGACCCAGACGATGATGGTCGACAGGACGAATCCGTGGCCGAATCGCAGCCACGACAGGTGCATCTCCTCGAGCAACGGATCGCGCCTGCGCACACTGCCGGCCCCGAACCCGCCGAACACGATGCACACGGCGCCGACCACACCGAGTATCGCGGCCTTGCCCTCGGGACTGCGAAGGAAGTTGCCCGTTGCGGTCAGTCTGGACGGTCGTCGCGAATCCGAGGGAAGGGGGCCGCCCGACGATCGATCCTCGGAGGTGGAGTGCGACGAGATCGAAGACATTGCCGCCTGCTCCTCCTCTGCAACGAGTTGTGGGTCGAGATCCGTACGCCGGCCGATGGTTCACGCCGACCACCGAACGATCATGGTCGCAGCAATGAGCGCGACCGGCAAACGATCGCGCTCAGCTTAGTTGGTCGACGCAGTCAATCGAACGAACCTACCGTCCCGTGCGCCCCGTCACCCGCTCTGCGGCGAGCTTTCCCGACACCAGAACCGTGGGAACGCCCACTCCGGGCGTCGTGCCCGAGCCGGCGAGAACCACGTTGTCGAGCCCGGCGACCATGTTCTTGCGTCGGAACGGCCCGGTCTGCCGAAACACGTGCGCCGACGAGAACGGCGAACCGGAGATCATGCCTTTCTGCGCCCAGGTCTCGGGAGTGTCGATGTGGTCGAGTGTGAATCCGTCGAGTAGACCCTTGTACCCCCGACCTTCCATGGTCGTCAGGATCTCGCGAAGGTACGGCTGCGCCAATTCGTTCCAGGGAAGGGGCGCGCTGTCGAGATTGGGGCACGGTGCGAGGATCGACACCGGCTCGCATCGAACACCGTCACGCACCATCTCGAGTTGGGTATCGCTGACCGACGGTCGGGTGATCAGCAGCGACGGATCGGCCATCAAGGACCCCTTGCCCGCCTTTGCGGTGATCCGGCGGAAGGTCTCGGCCCACTCGTCACCGAAGTCGATGGTGTGATGTGCGCGGGCGGGCCACGTCGCCGTCACGTCGGCGGGAACGGTTCCGTGCGCGACGACCGCCGACGGCGAGACGACGCCGTATCCGTTCCGGCGGCCCTTCTTCGACACCGACGCCCGGTCGAGCAGTCGGTCGACGACGGGCAGGTCCGCGGTGAGAACGAGTGCGTCGCACGCGATTCGACCGCCGGCTGCGGTGATCACGGAGTCCGCACGACCTCGGTCGACGGTGATGTCGACGATCTCGGTGCCGAGGTCGAGCGTGCCACCCGCGGTGACGAACGCGTCGGCCATGGCCCGTGCGATGGCCGCCATGCCGCCTTCGGGGAAGAACACCCCGAGCGAGGTGTCCATGTGTGCGATGGCTCCGTAGACCGCGAGCGCCTTCTGAGGTGCCATGCCGGCGTAGAGCGCCTGGAACGTGAACACGCGGCGCAGGCGAGTGTCCTTCAGGAACTTGTCGACGCGTGGCCCGAGCCGGCCGAAGCCGCCCAGTCTGGTCAGCGTCGCGGTGTCGGAGATCGCAGCTTTCGATCCCACGAGATCGAGCGGTGAATCGAAGTTCGAGTCGATGAAGCGGTCGAACTCGGCGTCGAAGATGTCGGCGAGCCAGCGTCGCAGTTCTCGATATCCCTGCGCCTCGGCCGGGCCGCAGGTTCGCTCGACCTCGGCCGCCATGGCCTCGGGATCGGAGTAGACGTCGATGGACGTGCCGTCGGCATAACGCGTGTGATAGGACGGCGACAGAGCGGTCAGCCGAATCGGCGGCGTGGTCGACTCGAAGTCGGCACCCACGGCGGCGAGCGCCTCGAGCACCAGGTTCGGCATCGTGAGCACGCTCGCGCCGTTGTCGATGTCGTACAGGTGCGTTCCGTCGGCGTCCGATACCGGGTACACCCCGACGCGGCCGCCCACGGTCTCTTCGCGCTCGACGATGGTGACTTTCCTGCCTGCTCCCAGCAGATGCAGACCGGCGGCCAGGCCGGCCAAACCGGCTCCCACGACGACCACGGTGTCGGTGGTGCCGGAGACCGTGCGGATCGAAGACATGACGCTCTCTTTCAGTACTGCCGTTGGATGGCGGCGGTTGCCATGGCGCGCAGGTGCGCGGCAGCGACCGGTTCGATCGAACTGTTGTCGAGGGCGGCAACGGCCCGGGTCCCGAGCTCGTCGATCTGTTTCTCGACCGCGTCCACTGCGCCGAGTTCGACGAGGATGGAACGGATGTCGGCCACTTCGTTCGCGTCGAGTTCGGTTCCGAGGCTGGCCCTGATCGTGGCTGCACGATCCGGCCGGGTCCGGTCGGCTTTCTCCAGCGCCAGCGCGATCAGCACGGTGCGTTTGCCCTCGGTGATGTCGTCGCCCGACGGTTTGCCGGTGACCTCGGGATCGCCGAACACCCCGAGGAGGTCGTCGCGCAGCTGGAACGCGATTCCGATGTCCGCACCGAAGTTGCGGTAGGCCGAGATCAGGTTCTCGTCGGCATCGGCGAGCACTGCGCCGAGATGCAGCGGCCGCTCGACGGTGTAGGCAGCGGTCTTGTATCGGTTGACTCGCATGGCAGCCGCGACACTCTCGTCGGTGCCTGCCTCGGCTTCGATGTCGAGCAACTGGCCGCCGAGAACCTCCGTGCGCATCGCCGACCACACCGGTTGGACCCGTCGTGCGGCATCGGCGTCGATGCCGGACTCGCGCAGGAGATCGTCTGCCCAACACAGGGCGAGATCGCCGACGAGGATCGCTGCCGATTCACCGAAATGGTCCGCGCCGCCGGACCACCCCGCGTCTCGGTGCCGTTGGGCGAACCCGACGTGCACGGTCGGGAAACCGCGTCGGGTACTGGAGGAATCGATGATGTCGTCGTGGATGAGGGCGCAGGCCTGGATCAGTTCGAGCGCCGAGCACGCCCGCAGCACTGCGTTCGCTCGGGCACCGGTGGATTCACCGCCTGCACCGAGCCATGCGGTCCAGGCGAATGCAGGGCGCATGCGCTTGCCACCGCGAAGTACGAAGGCCTCGAGGTCGGCCACCGCAGCGGGATAGCCGCCACCGACGGTGTCGACGACATCTCGGCGTGAGGTGAAGAACTCGGCGAGCGTCGCGTCGACGGCCGTGCGCATCGCCTTCGGGTCGTGCGCGGCGGCGGGAGTGTCGACTACGGGTGAAGAAAAGTCTCCGGACAGGACGATCCTCCAAGGTTGCTGTGGATTGCGTGAATTCTCATTCCACAGTAATGGCCGTGGAAACCCTGGACCGACCTGCAGCGAACATCTGTCGTCAGGGATGCCCGACGGGCTTCGGTGGGCCGCAACCTATGATCTTCGGGTGAGCGAAGATTCCGTCAGGGGGCGGTCGAGTCGAGGATTCGTGACGAGAACACCGTCCATCGTCGACCGACTACGGACAGAACCCGAGGCCAGGATCCCGTTCTCGGTGGAGTTCTCGCCTCCGCGAGACGCGGCCGCCGAGGCCAGGCTGTGGCGGGCGGTCCGTGAGTTCGAACAACTTCAGCCCGCATTCGTGTCGATGACCTACGGCGCGGGGGGCTCCACCCGTGATCGGACGGTGCGTGTCACCGGGCAGATCGCCGAGGAGACCACCCTTCTGCCTGTGGCGCATCTCACTGCTGTCTCGCACAGTGTGGACGAGCTGCGATCCATGGTGGGGTCGTACGCGGACCGCGGTATCACCAACATCCTCGTACTTCGCGGAGATCCCCCCGGAGATCCGCTCGGCGACTGGGAGAAGCATCCGGACGGTGTCGAGTACGCCGAGGAGCTCGTCCGGCTGGTTCGCGATCTCGGCGACTTCCACGTCGGCGTGGCGTCGTTCCCCGAAGGGCACCACCGCGCAGGCGATCTCGAACAGGACACCCGATGCCTGGTCGGGAAGTTGCGGGCGGGAGCGGAGTACTCGATCACTCAGATGTTCTTCGATGTGGACGACTACCTGCGTCTACGTGATCGTGTGTCGGCGTTCGACGCCGAGCAGGGTGCCAAGCCGATCATTCCCGAGATCATGCCCATCACCTCGCTTCGGTCGGTTCGCCGGATGCTCGAGCTCTCGGGCACGACGCTTCCGTCGCACCTGGACGAGAAGTTCACGCGCGCAGCGGGATCCGGCCCCGAGGAGGACCGCGCCGCGGTGCGAGAAGTGGGCATCGAACTCGCGACGAACATCGGTGAGCGCCTGATCTCCGAGGGCGCACCCGGACTGCACTTCATCACTCTCAACTTCGCGCGCGCGACGCGTGAGGTGCTCAGCAACCTGGGGCTTGCAGCCGCGAGAGTGTGAGACGGTCAGGTGTGCGGCGCAGGCATCGGGCGCGACTTCCACGACAGCGAGCCGCGACGCCTGCGCACGTGGGACTCTGCGACGAGTCCGACGAAGGCGAGAATCGAGACCGGGTGCAGCGCGGCGTCGACTACGTCGCCCACCCCGAACCGCGATCCCGTCTCGCGCCGCCGCACGGACATCCGTGACACCGTGCCTGCGAGATAGCCGGCGCAGCCGAGGCGACGCGCGACACCCGAGGAGGTGAGCGCAGTGATCGGGGGCAGCACGTACACGACGGTCAGTGCCAGGGCCGCCGCTACCGAACCGGCCGGTCCACCGAACTCGTTCCACAACCACCTGCTGTAGCCGGACCGCAACTCCGCTGCCGATCGGTACATCCGGCATCGAACGAACCCCGCACCCGACGCCACCGCGGTCGAGAACCCCCGCCGACGCAGAGCGCGTGCCAGATCCAGGTCCTCGGTTGCGCTCGCGGCGACGCAGCCGTGGCCCCCCACGGCCCGGTAGGCGGCGGCGTCGAAAGCCATGAACTGCCCGCAGGCGACCGTCATCGACGGTGCGAGCGTCGCGTTGCCGAGAGGGACGGGAAGCGTGGACATCCACGACCATGCGAGCAGGGGCTGGACCAGTCGCTCGACGGTGCTCTCGGCCAGTTGCTCCGGCCACGGGCACAGCAGGGAGGCACCGCGCCTTCGCAGCATGCGGGCCGCTGCCGCCACGGCCTCCGGTTCCAGGCGCACATCGGCATCGACGAACACGATCAACGACGTCGTCGGGTCGTCCTCGTCGGCCAGTCTCGCGAGCTCGGCGCACGCGGCGGCCTTACCGGTCCAGCCGGCCGGGGGAGCGACACCGGAGGTCACGACGTGAATCCTCGGATCACCGCCTGCAGCCGCGCGGGCAGCGGAGGCCGTTCCGTCGGTCGAGTCGTCGTCGAGGACGATCACTCGCAGATCCGTGCACGATCGTTGCTTCGCGAGATCGCCGATCAGCGCGGGAAGCGTCGCGGCCTCGTTGCGGGCGGGTACACAGACGACGACGCTTTCGGTGACGTCCTGCTCCGGGGAGTGCAGGCTCGGCATGAACCGAGAGTTGAACTCCGACACCGCGGCCGACGCAGCCGCGAGGACGGCAGCGGTCGCCGTCGTTCGCGCGAGCACGCGGTCTTTCACACAGATGTTCTCTCGGTCGAGCTTCCCGGCTCGGTACCGCGCGAGCCGCGGCCCCGCAGCGGTGGATTGCGCGACACCCAGGCCATGGCTCCGACGATGGCCGCGACACCGACCGTCACCCCGCCCACGATGCCGGCCCAGCCGGCGAAGCTTCTGGTGTTGGGATCGGGATAGTTGACCTCGGCGCGCACCGAGGTGACCTCGCCTGCCGGCAACTTCCAGGAGATCGAGTTGTCGCTCTCGCGGGTGCCGTTGGTGGTGCCGATGCGGGCCGGGAACGCGATGGTGAACTGTACGTCCGTGCCCTGAACCGGAACGGAGGACAGATCGGCGTTGCCGGCAAGAGTGACGGTGTCACCCGATCGCTGCAGTGTCAGCTGGAACGATCCGGCCGCGTTCTGGAAGATCGAGCCGAGGGTCTGCACGTCGCCGAACGAGAGATCGTCGAAGATGGCCTGCGATCCGACGTATCCGTCCTGGTCGTACGGCTCGACGCGAACCTTGTCCTCGATCGAGGAGGGAACCACCAGTTCCGGGCCGGTGTCGGAGTCCGATGTCGGCACGCTGGCCGCCACGATCTGACCTGCGACACGGTCGTTCGCCGACACGCCCATCGTGACCTGCACGCGCAGGCAACCGGCCAGCATCGGCGCGACCAGCAGGGCCAGTGCGACCACCGAGAGAACGCGGCGGCGGTGGGTTCGATGAGGTGTTCGCGATGTCGACTGCACAGCGACATCGTGCCAGGGCATCGAGGTGATGTCAGTCGGCAGGGGTTGTCAGCGAGGCGTGTCGGGTGTTCCTGGGCAGACGGGCATTCCACAGCAGTGGTATGCCGACGACGCCCATGACGACGAATCCGTACACCGCCGAGAAGCGAAGCTCCGGACCGTCGAGGAACACCGCGTGCGCGAGCGCCGACCCGAGCCACGTCCACAGGAACAATCCGATGGGCACTGCGTCGTCGGACGACCGGGGGCGACCGACGGCGCGGTCGAGCGATTCCATCACCGCAGCCATCAGCGTCGCCACCACCAGCCAGCCGATGTAGTTGGTCAGCGGAATCGACGGCACACCCGGCAGCCCGACCGAACCGGCGGTCCAGGTCCACTGTCCGTCGGTGACCATCTGTGGATCCAGATAGAGGTCCCAGCCGACCATCCCCACCGCCACGGCCACGATTCGCAGTGCGGTGGCGCGCGCCTGCGTCGTGTCGAGACGGCCGACGACGAAGGTCACTGCACACCAGATCGGGTAAAACCCGGCCGTCCACGCCAGAGGGACCACGACGGGTACCTCGAACAGGCTCGGGCCCAAGCGATTCTGCGCGTAGAAGTATTCGCCGAACGGGATCCCGGTGGCCGTGCCGACGAGTTCGGACGCGAACCCGGTTCCTGCGGTCACGACGACGAGAACGGTAGCCCACACGACACCGCGGTTCAGCGCCGCGTGCAGGATCGACGCGAGCGCGAGCAGGGCCACCACCGCCACCGTCACTGCGTCCCTGGTCGATCCCGACACCAGTGGGTAGAGGATCTGGCAGCCCACGGCAGCGGCCGCCACGACGATCGGAACGACCTTCATTCCCGTTTCCTTCCGAAGAACGTGCGACGGCGGGCTGCGCGGGCGTCGGCGATCGCGATTCGGGCCGCCGACCGACCACTGGCCGCGGTGACCCCTCCGCCGGGGTGGGTCGATGCGCCGGTGAGATAGAGCCCGTCGGCACCGGGGACCCGATGCCCGGCCAGTCGAGGATGCGGCCGCCACATCATCATCTGGTCCAACGACATGTCCAGGTGCATGATGTTGCCTCCGATCAGACCGAGCTCACGCTCGATGTCCGGCGGCGATTGAACGAACCGATCCAACACGGACTCGGCGAAACCGGGTGCGTACCGGTCCAGTTCGGCCACGATTCGATCTGCCTCGAACTCGGCCAACGAGCGCTCGCCCGGAACGTCCGATCGCCACTGCCTGCCGTCGGCGAGGGTATGGGGATGCCACTGCGACCACAGTGAGATCTGGTGCTGTCCCGGCGGTGCGATGGTGGGATCGAGTGCGCTGAAGGACATTCCCAGCACGGCCGGGGTGGGCGGCAGGTCGCCGGCCAGGGCGTGCCCGTGCGCCAACCGCAACTGGCTGCGGTCGCGTACCAGCAGCGCCAGACCGTGGGTGCCGTCCTCGATGCGGTCGGCACTCGGGTACGTCGGAAGAGCGTCGGTGGCCAGTCTGACCGCAGTACCGATCCCCGGTCCTACCCGAATCGTGCTGCGCCACGGGGCGATCTGCGCCGAGTCGTGTCCACCGGCTTCGAGAAGGTCGAGGGTGGTCAGGATGTGGCAGCCGGCCACGACGATGCGGCTGTCGATCTCCCGTCCCGACGCGGTCCTGGTGGTCCAGCCGTGCGGGCGGCGTACGAGCGAGGTGACCGCGTCGCCGAGTGTCAGTTCGGCACCGTCGCGTTGCAGCCGAGCGATCATCGCCTCGGTCAATGCTCCGCTGCCGCCGACGGCGCGGCCCGGCGGAAGGGTGTGCATGAGGGCAGCGAAGCCGACCATCGGTGCGGTACCGGGCTCGGACATCGGCGGACCCGACTGAGCGCCGAACCACGCGAGCGCAGCCTTGAGTCGTTCGCTCGAGAACATCTCGTCCAACATGGAATCGCCGGTGGCGAGGAACTCACGCGAGAGCATGCTTCCGCCGTCGGGGGCACCGAGGCCCCAGAAGGATCGGAGCAGTTTCGGACCGGTGGGCGGCCCACCGAACGCACGCATGGTGCGTTCGCTGCGGGGACCCCAGACGGAGACGAACGTTCGGTAGGCGCGCGCGTCGGCTGCGCCGCAGGCGGCGGCGATGGACTCGCAGGTTCGTTCCAGGCTTCGGTGGAAGACGATTCCGCGTTCGTCGGTGCCGACGGCTCCCGGCGCGAACGCCCAGGGGTCGCAGTCGATGTAGCGCAGTCCGAACTCGGCGAGGCCGAGCTCCTCGATGATGCCTGTGTGCCGAATCATGATGTGTGCCGACGAACCACGGTCCACTCGGTGGCCGGGAAAGCGTTCCACCGTCGAGACCGCGCCGCCGGCGACGGAGTCGCGCTCGAGAACCTCGACCGACATGCCGGCATCGGTCAGGTAACAGGCGGAGGTCAGGGCATTGTGGCCGGAGCCCACCACCACAGCATCGATCACACCCTCAGGCTACTGGCCCGTCGAGGGGCAACCGGCGGCCCAGGACCGCGAAGGGTCGTCGGTCCCCGCTGAAGGTGAAGTCGCGCAGTACGTCCGCGAAGCCGAGCCTGCGGTAGAGCCGCCAGGCTCGGTTGTCCTCCTCGGCTACTTCGGGTGTGGACAACATCACGTTGGCCGCCGAGACGCCGCGCAGCAGTCGGCTGCACAGTCGTCCACCGAGACCGTGCCCCTGGGCGCTCGGGAGAACGTGCAACTCGGTCAGCTCGAAGTAGTCCGCGAGCGTGGCTTCGACGGTCTGCGGGGAATGCCCCGTGCGCCGTAATCCGTCGCGAACCTGTTGATGCCACCACTGGTGCGCGGCACCGTGGTAGCCGTACGCGACGGCCACCAGCGAATCGGGCTGTGTCGGATCGGCGTTCGGGAGCAGTGCGCCGACGGCTCGCCAGCCCGGGCGGTGCAGGTGTTCACTCCACATCGGGGCTCGGCTCTGTTCGGTTCCACGCGGATAGCCCATGGCCTCGACGTAGATGGACAGTGCCTCGAACAGCCGCTGGCGGAATTCCGGGGGCGTCAGATCGACCAGGTACGGCGTTGTCCGCGCATCGGTGACGACTGTTCTCAACCTTTCTTCGGCAACTTGTCGGTGGGCACGGCTATATTGAATGTGTCGAACGGGTGTTCGACAATCGGGGCCGAGTGCGCCGGTGGCTTCGGCTCGTATGTCGAGTCGGATTCTTCCGGAGTTCGACTGTAAGGCTTCGCCACGGTTCCGGCCGCGCCAGGTGCGCGCCGGAGATTCGAACTGGAGGTGTTCGAGTATGACGATCACGAAGGCATTCGATGCCGGAGTGCGGTCGCCGGTGTCGCGTCAGGCTCAGATTCTGCTGGGCCGGGCCGATGCTTTGCTGTCCGAGTCCATCGGGGAGAGCGATGCCGGAGATCGATTTCTCGGTAGCTACGCCGCTGCACTGAAAGGCGCGGCAGCTGTGCTGGCGTCGTTGCCGAATTCGATCGGCGCGCGTCCTCGTTCGCGCAGTGCGTGGGTGTTGATGGCAAAGGCGGCACCGGATCTCGCCGTCTGGGCCGACTATTTCGCGTCTTTCTCCGCCACCAGGGCGGCGGTCGAGGCCGGCGCGTCGAGCACGATCGCCGATCTCGATGCCGACGATTTCCATCGACACGTCGGTCGTTTTCTGAACTCGATCGAGGACCGACTCGGCGGGCAGGCTCGATTCGCGTCCGTCGACCCCATGACGGCGCCCCTGTCTGCGTAGCGCACCGAGCTGGACGTCAGGTGACAATCGCCACGTCATCGGCTGTTCGCCCAAGGTTTTCGGGACGTGCGTCTCGAAAACTTCGGTGTTTCTCAGGAACACATCGACCGAGTAGGTGGTAAGCGGCCGATTCAGCTCGTATCATCGACAGCAGGTAGCCGCCAAGGTCAGCTTCCCGTCGTTTCGGAACCGAAATGACCTTCAATATCTGTGCAGGGGGAGGTACCGTGCCACTCTCCGAGCACGAGCAGCGCATGCTCGACCAGATCGAGAGCGCTCTCTACGCCGAGGATCCCAAATTCGCGTCTCATGTGAGGGGCGGTCGCGTACGTGCGGCGTCGAGCAGGAGGCGCTTTCAGGCTGCCGCGCTGTTCGTAGTGGGACTCGTGTTGCTCGTCGCCGGTGTTGCATTGTCGACGAACAGCCTGGCTTTTCTCGTCGTCAGTCTCATCGGCTTTTTGTTCATGTTCGGTGCCGGGGCACTGTTCCTGTTCGGCGGTTCCAGCAAGGGAGCCGCAGCGTCGCAGGACGAGGGCAGCGCATCCAACGATGCTGCCGAGACGTCCGGGCGTGGTACCGGACAGAAATCGAAGGGTGGTCGCAAGGGCGGCAGCTTCACCTCTCGCATGGAAGATCGGTTCCGTAAGAGGTTCGAGCAGGACTGAGTCGACCGGGTTTCGCCGAACCGACCCTTATCGGCTCGTCTCCACAACTTCACGCGTCAACGTAGAACAGCATCTCACCCTCGGGTGAGGTGCTGTTGTCGTTTCTGCCCTCGAACGGACGCCGCCCGATCGACTGCAGCCCTCCGCTCCGCGTCGAGGGCCGGTTCGCGTGTTCGCGCGCGGGAGTTGTGGGACACGTCCCCCACTGTCACCCACGCTCCCCACTTTTCCCCACCGAGGCCCCACCGAGGGGCCGAGATCGACCGTCGTCCACCACCGTAGGTGCTGCGTGCCTGGTCAGGCTGCTTCGATGCTGGACTCGTGCGCCATGGCGTCCGGTTCGAGCCCTCGGAATCGCCCGCGGTATCGCTGACGGCAGCGCCGATCTTCTACGTCTTGACCAGCGCAGACAGTGACTTCTCCAAAGTTTTCCGGCCATGAATGGTTCGAAGTGGGGGAGAGTGGGGTAAAGTGGTCCGCAGCGGAGAGTCGAGGCTGGAGGTGGCGAGTGTTTCTCGGTACCTACACGCCGAAGCTCGACGACAAGGGTCGACTCACGTTGCCGGCCAAGTTTCGGGACGCGCTTGCAGGAGGGGTCATGGTGAGCAAGGGGCAGGATTTCAGCCTCGCTGTCTACACCGCGGCCGACTTCGCGGAGCGCTCTCGGAAGTTGACGGCGGCTTCTCGTGCCAACCCCAAAGCTCGTGCCTACGTTCGCCAGTTCTTCTCGGGAACAGACGAACAGCGGCCGGACGGACAGGGACGCATCACCATCAGTCCCGAGCATCGCCGCTATGCGGGGCTCGAACGAAACTGCGTGGTGATCGGTTCGATGGACTTCATCGAGATCTGGAACGACGAAGCGTGGGCGCGCTACTCCGCTGAGAACGAGCAGGATTTCTCCGACGCTTTCGACGAGTCCCTCGGAGGGATCTTGTAGCCCGACCAGGTCGCCTGCGAGTGCAGCGAGGCCTCTGCCCGATCAGAACCCTGACGTTCTTCCCCAACGCCAGGTTTCGCAGATCAGGACCCTGACGTTCTTCCCCAACGCCAGGTTCCCTATCGGACAGGGACCTCGAAGCATTCGTATCGGCCTCGGTGGGCGACCTGCACGGCCCGGACCCGGGCGAGAAGTACGTACGCGCGACCGGGAGGAACCATGACGGAGGGCACCGGGCCGGACGAGAGCGACTCGTCCGCCGACCGAACCCATCGTCGATCCTCGGGCCCGGTCCACGTTCCGGTTCGTCTCGAGCGAGCCGACGAATTGCTCGGACCCGCGCTCGAATCCACCGGCGATACCCGAGTCATGATCGACGCGACTCTCGGACTCGGCGGTCACTCCGAGCACTTCTTGCGGACCTATCCGCACCTGCACCTGATCGGGCTCGACCGGGATCCCGATGCGCTCGAGTTGGCCGGAGCCCGGTTGGCTCCGTTCGCCGATCGAATCACGTTGGTGCACACGACCTACGACGGCATCGCCGAAGCGCTCGACGAGGCCGGCCTGCCTGCGGTCGGCTCCGTTCACGCCATCCTGTTCGATCTCGGTGTGTCGTCCATGCAGTTGGACGAATCCGATCGCGGATTCGCCTACTCGGTCGACGCCCCATTGGACATGCGAATGAATCCGACCGTGGGTATCACCGCCGCAGACGTCCTCAACACGTACTCGCACGGCGAGATCGCACGGGTCCTGAGCACCTACGGCGAGGAGCGGTTCGCCGGAAAGATCGCCTCCGCCGTTCTGCGTCACCGAGAGCACACGCCCTTCACCACGAGCGGGCCGTTGGTCGAATTGCTCTATGCCGCAATTCCGGCCGCAACGCGGCGCACCGGAGGGCACCCTGCCAAGCGCACCTTCCAGGCCCTGCGTATCGAGGTCAACGGTGAACTGGAGTCGTTGAAGGCGGCGGTACCTGCCGGGCTCGACGCGTTGGCTGTCGGAGGCCGGGTGGTCTTCATGTCGTATCAGTCGCTCGAAGACCGAGTTGTCAAGCAGGAGTTGGCACCTCGGATCAAGTCCCGCAGTCCGGAAGGGCTGCCGGTCGAGCTTCCCGGAATGGGTCCGGAGTTTCGGCTCCTGACCAGAGGTGCCGAGCGTGCATCGGATGCAGAAATCGACGTCAACCCACGTTCGGCTCCGGTGAGATTGCGCGCCGCCGAACGGATTGCAAGGAGAGCGGAATGACGGTTCCAGACACAACCGTTGGAACACAACGCAATCGGGTTCCGGCCCCGCGGCGCAGGGGCGTTCCGCAGGCCCCACTCTCGCGACCTGAACGTACGGGCAAGGGCGGTGGACGATCCGGTGCTGCGCTGCGCGCATACGAGCGCAGACAGCAGCGCGCGTCGATCCACACCTCGGACTCTGCGCATGGTTCCGGAGCCGGTGCGCGGCCCTCGCTGAACGGAAGCGCCATTGCCGCGCGAATTCCGTTCGTAGCCTTGATCATCGGCCTGCTCGCCATCGGTCTCGGTCTGACGTTGCTCCTGACCACTCGGTCCGCCGGCGACTCCTACGATCTCAGCGCCGCCAAGGCCGTCAACGCCGAACTGGCTCAGCAGCGGGCGTCGCTGCAGCGTGATGTGGAGTTGGCGGAGTCGGCTCCGGAATTGGCGCGCAAGGCTGCCGAGCTCGGAATGGTCCCGGCGAAGAACTCCGCGCGTCTGATCGTCGCGCCGGACGGCGGGGTCCAGGTCGTCGGTACCCCGGCTCCGGCGGACGGAGCACCGGTGGCACCGCTGGATCCGGTGTCGCCGGCGGCCGCAGGCGAGGGCACCGTCGCGAATCCGAGCACGCAGTCGCCGCAGCCGCAGACGCCGAGAAGCGCGTCGCAGCCGAATCGGACGTCGGGCACGATCGACACCCGCGCCGCCACGCCGAATTCGAGCAATGGAGCTGGAAACACCGCGCTTGCTGAACAATTGGTTCCCATGAGCATCCCCTCGCTCGAAACACCTGCGGTCGAGGCCCCCGAGCCCACCGGCGAAGCATCGGGTGACGGGCAGTGACCAGGCCTTCGCCTGCTCCGCGCCGCCGGCCACCGAGCCGAAAGCGTCTCGACTCCTCCACCTTTCGGTTTCGCCACGGCACCGGCCGCGTTCTGATGTATCTGGCGCTGGCCGTTGCGGCGGCACAGTTGCTGTGGATCCAGGGATTCGATGCGCCGAGGTTGTCGGCCGAGTCGGCGTCGCAACGCACCACCACTCTCGTCGATCCGGCGCTACGGGGATCCATCCTGGACCGCAACGGCAATCCGATCGCCTTCACGATGGAAGCCAAAGCGTTGACGTTCCAACCGGTTCGGGTGCGCAAGGAACTCGACGAGGCCCGGGCGAAGGACCCGACCGAGCCGGAGACCGAGCAGTACCTCGAGGACATCGCCGCCCGTATCCACAGCGACCTCGGTGATGTGATCAGCGAGAAGGATCTGCTCGCGAAGCTGAAGAGCAACGACGAATTCACCTACCTCGCACGCGGAGTGGACGCCACCGTGGCGTCGAAGATCAGCAAGGATTTCAAGCAGGTCGGACTAGAGCGTCAGGACATCCGTGAGTACCCGGGCGGATCGCTGGCCGGGAACATCGTCGGTGCCACCGGTTGGGACGGACACGGTCTGCTGGGTCTAGAGGATGCGCTCGACGCGACCCTGGCCGGAACCGACGGTTCGCAGACCTACGACCGCGGATCCGACGGTGCCGTCATCCCCGGCAGCTGGCGGGACAAGCAGCCTGCCGTCAACGGTTCGACCGTCGAACTGACCATCGACGCAGATCTGCAGTACTACGTGCAGCAGCAGGTGCAGTTGGCCAAGGACCTGTCGGGAGCGAAGAACGCCTCGGCGTACGTGCAGGATTCGCACACCGGCGAGGTGCTCGCCATGTCCAACGACAACACCTTCAATCCCGGCATCGGAGTCGGCAACAACGAGCGCACCAAGGAAATGGGCAACCTGCCCGTCACCACGCCGTTCGAGCCCGGTTCGGTGAACAAGATCATCACCGCGGCCGCGGCCATCGAGTACGGACTCACCACGCCCGACGAGGTGCTGCAGGTGCCGGGCAGCATTTTCATGTCCGGTGTGTCGGTCAAGGATGCGTGGGACCACGGTGTCGCGCCGTACACGACGACCGGCGTGTTCGGTAAGTCCTCCAACGTCGGCACGCTGATGCTTGCCCAACGCGTCGGCGAGGACCGCTACGCGGACATGTTGACCAGGTTCGGCCTGGGCCAGCGCAGCGACGTCGGGCTACCGGGCGAGAGCGCGGGCAACGTTCCGAGCCGTGACCAGTGGTCGGGCGGCACGTTCGCCAACCTCCCCATCGGCCAGGGACTGTCGATGACGCTGCTGCAGATGACGGGGATGTACCAGGCCATCGCCAACGACGGAGTACGCATCCCGCCGAGGATCGTCGAGGCGACGGTGGACGCGAACGGTCAGCGGACAGAGACCCAGCAGCCCGACGGTGTGTACGTGGTCAGCCCCGATACGGCGAAGACCGTCCGCAACATGTTCCGATCCGTCACCCAGGACGACACCGGAAACCAGCGCGGTACCGGAGTTGCCGCGGGCGTCGAGGGATACCAGATCAGTGGCAAGACGGGTACGGCTCAGCAGGTCGATCCCGAGTGCAAGTGCTACTCGAACTCGAACTACTGGATCACGTTCGCAGGCATCGCGCCCGCGGACGATCCCCGCTACGTGATCGGGATCATGCTCGACGCCCCGACCCGCAGCGCCGACGGTTCCGGCGGCCAGTCGGCAGCACCGCTGTTCCACAACATCGCCAGCTGGATGCTGCAGCGGGACAGCGTGCCGATGTCCGCCGACCCCGGACCCAAGCTGGTTCTGCAGGCGGACTGAGATCCCAACCCGCCGGTCCGCGAGTCGGGGCGGCGACATCATGATCCCGGACGCCGGTAATCTGACACATCGGCTCGGGCGTGTTCGTTCGGCTGCCGCCGCGGCGTGATCGAGCCGCGGCAGGCGCGCGGCCGGCAGTAGAGAGGAAGGGAGCAGGAGTGACTGTGTCATCGGATTCACAACCGGCTCCGGGTTCACGTCCGGCGCATCCACCGCACACCGAAGTCCGGGAGGTGGCGTCTGCGGTCGGTGCAACGATCGACGAGGGCGACCCCGCCGGTGTGAGCGTGACCGGTATCGATCTGCGCGCACAGTCCGTTGTTCCCGGCGATCTCTTCGCGGCACTGCCCGGATCGTCGCGACACGGTGCCGAGTTCGTCGCAGACGCGGTCGAGCGTGGTGCGGTGGCGGTGTTCACCGACCCGGCCGGACTCGAGATCGTGCGGGGCGCTCTGGCAGGTACCGATCGACAGGTTCCGGTGCTCGTGCACGACCGTCCGCGCCAGGTGTTGGGGACGGTCTCCGCTCTGGTGTACGGCAACCCGTCGTCGAAGATGACCGTCATCGGTATCACCGGTACGTCGGGGAAGACGACGACGTCCTATCTGCTCGAAGCAGGCCTGACCGCAGCCGGTCGTCGGTGCGGTCTGATCGGCACCATCGAGACACGTGTGCTGGGCCGGCACGTGCCGAGCGCGCTCACCACGCCCGAGGCTCCGCAGCTGCATGCCCTGTTCGCGGTGATGGTCGAGGAGGGCGTCGACACGGTGGTGATGGAGGTGTCCTCGCACGCGTTGTCCCTGGGCCGGGTCGACGGCACTAGCTTCGCGATCGGTGCGTTCACCAATCTTTCGCAGGATCACCTCGATTTTCACGATTCTCTCGAGGACTACTTCGCGGCCAAGAGTCGCCTGTTCGCGGCCGACTCGGCGGTTCGTGCCGAGACCGCCGTCGTCTGTGTCGACGACGCGTGGGGCGTGCGGATGGCAGACATCGCTCGATCGGCCGGGTCGACCGTGGTGACCGCGTCGACCGGTGCCGATTCACAGTGGACGGTCTCGAACTGGGCCAAGCACGACGACGGAACGCAGTCGTTCACCGTCGCCGATCCGCAGGGTGCGTCGCTGCCGGTCTCGGTCCGGTTGCCGGGGCGCTACAACGTCGCGAACACCGTCCTGGCGTTGGCGACCTGCGCAGTGGCCGGGGCCGATGTGCGCAGCGCCGTGACCGGGGTCGCGACGGTCGACGTGCCGGGTCGCGTGCAGCGGATCGATCGCGGGCAGAACTTCCTGGCAGTGGTCGACTACGCACACAAACCTGCGGCCGTCGAGGCCGTGCTGGCAACGTTGCGCGAATCCTCGCGTGGACGGATCGCGGTTGTTCTCGGAGCAGGCGGCGACCGCGATACCGCGAAGCGTCCCCTGATGGGTGCCGCCGGAGCGCGCGGTGCCGAGCTGTTGGTGGTGACCGACGACAACCCGCGCAGCGAGGATCCGGCCTCCATCAGGGCGGCCGTCGAGGACGGCGCGCTGTCGGTGCCGGACGAGGCCCGCGGCGAAGTACGGAATGTGGCAGGCCGCGCAGCGGCGATCGAACAGGCCGTGGCGTGGGCACGCGAAGGGGATGTTGTGTTGATCGCAGGTAAAGGGCACGAAACCGGCCAAGAAGTAGCGGGCGTGAAGTATCCGTTCGACGACCGAGTCGTACTCGCCTCGGCCATCGATGCGCGCCGGGTCGGCACGAGCGCGGGCGTACGGTGATCCCGCTCTCGATCGACCGAATCGCCGAGACCGTCGGAGGCACGGTGCACGACGTGCCGGATCCGACGGTCGTGGTGTCGGGACCGGTGGAGTTCGACTCCCGCAAGGTCACTCCCGGCAGTATCTTCCTCGCCCTTCCCGGAGCGAAGGTGGACGGTCACGACCATGCCGCCGACGCGGTTGCCGCGGGTGCGGCACTGGTGCTGGCTGCGCGTCCGGTGGGCGTACCGGCCGTGGTCGTGCGTCCCGTTCCGCACGACAGTCGCGCGATGGCACTCGAGAACGACCCGGACGGCTCCGGTGCGGCAGTGTTGACCGCTCTCGGCGCTCTGGCCCGCGCATCGGTGCGCGAGTTGACGGCCGAGCACGGCCTGACCGTCGTCGGCGTGACGGGATCCTCGGGGAAGACCTCGACCAAGGATCTGATCTCTGCCGTACTCGAACCCCTCGGTTCGGTGGTGGCACCGCCCGGATCGTTCAACAACGAACTGGGACATCCCTGGACGGCGCTGCGAGCCGATGCCGAGACCGACTTTCTCTGTCTGGAGTTGTCCGCCCGAGGAATCGGCCACATCGCCGAACTGGCCACGCTCGCACCGCCCCGGATCGGGGTGGTCCTGAACGTCGGAACCGCGCACCTGGGCGAGTTCGGGTCGCGCGCGGCCATCGCACTGGCGAAGGGCGAACTGGTCGAGGCTCTGCCGAGTGCTGCCGACGGGGGAGTGGCGATCCTGAACATCGACGATCGGCTCGTCGCCGAAATGGCAACTCGCACAACGGCATCCGTCGTCACAGTGGGGCGCAACGCGGAGGCGGACATCAGAGCACTCGACGTGCAGGTCGATACCGACGCCAGAGCGTCGTTCACGCTCGACTGCGCAGCGGGTTCGGTACCGATCACCCTGGCGGTGCACGGCGAGCATCAGGTCGGCAACGCTCTCGCAGCCGCCGCTGTCGCACTCGAGTGCGGCGCGACGCTGACGCAGGTCGCCGAGGCGCTCGGGGCTGCCGCACCGACGTCGATCAGGCGAATGGACGTCCGCACCCGCGCCGACGGCGTCACCGTCGTCAACGATTCGTACAACGCCAACCCCGATTCGATGCGCGCGGCACTCAAAGCACTGGTGTCGATGTCGCGTCGCGACGACGGACCCAAACGCCGCAGCTGGGCGGTGCTGGGGGAGATGGGCGAGCTGGGTTCGGACTCGGTGGTCGAGCACGACGCGATCGGCCGCCTCGCCGTCCGCCTCGACGTCGATCGCCTGATCATCGTCGATTCCGGCCGTCCTACTCGCGCATTGCACCAGGGTGCGGTCATGGAGGGTTCGTGGGGCGAGGAATCGATGTTGGTGCCCGACCGTGAAACGGCGATCGACGTACTGCACGAGGAGGTGCGTCCCGGCGACATCGTGCTGGTGAAGGCCTCTCAGTCCGGGGCGATGTGGACAGTCGCGGACGCCCTGCTGGCCGACGCGCCGAGCACCACTGCGGAGGGTGAGCAGTGAGGCAGATCCTGTTCGCCGGAGGTATCGCACTCGCGGTCGCGATCCTGCTGACCCCGGTGCTGATCAAGACCTTCTCGAAACAGGGCTTCGGCCAGGAGATTCGAGTGGAGGGCCCGGCGAGTCACCAGTCCAAGCGGGGCACACCGACAATGGGCGGCGTCGCAATTCTGGTCGGCATCTGGGCCGGCTACTGGGGCTCGCACCTGATCGGCATCGGTTACGACGCGGACGGTCCGTCGGCGTCGGCCCTGCTCGTTCTCGGCCTGACCACAGTGCTCGGTCTGGTCGGCTTTCTCGACGACTTCATCAAGATCCGCAAACAGCGCAACCTGGGCCTGAACGCCACCGGCAAGTACGTCGGTCAGATAACGGCGGCCGTGCTGTTCGCGATTCTGGTGTTGCAGTTCCGGAGCGAGAGCGGGCTCACTCCCGGCAGCACTCAACTGTCGTACGTGCGCGACATCGCCACCTGGTCGATGTCCGCGGTGGTCTTCGTGTTCTTCGTCTGCCTGCTCGTGATCGCGTGGTCCAACTCGGTCAACCTCACCGACGGACTCGATGGCCTCGCCGCCGGATCGATGACGTTGGTACTCGGCGCCTACACCGTCATCACGTTCTGGCAGTACCGCCAGGCGTGCGCAGGACCCGCCGGGCCTGCCCCCGGCTGTTACGACGTTCGAGATCCCCTCGACCTGGCCCTGGTCTGCGCCTCGGCCGCCGGTGCCTGCATCGGCTTCCTGTGGTGGAACGCCGCGCCGGCCAAGATCTTCATGGGCGACACCGGATCCCTTGCCCTCGGCGGTCTGATCGCAGGCCTGTCGGTGGTGACCAAGACCGAGCTGGTCATGGTGGTCATCGGTGCACTGTTCGTCGCCGAGGCCGCATCGGTCGTCATCCAGGTCGCGGTGTTCCGATCCAGTCGCCGACGAGTGTTCCGCATGGCACCGTTCCACCATCACTTCGAGTTGGCCGGATGGGCCGAGACGACGGTGATCATCCGATTCTGGTTGTTGGCCGCCATCGCGTCGGCCGTCGGACTCGCTCTGTTCTACAGCGAGTATCTCGCTGCTGTCGGCGGATAGGGCATGGACGAATCTGTGCCCGACTCTCGGACCGATCCGACCTGGTTGCGCGGCAGTTCGGTGCTGGTGACCGGAGCCCGCATCTCGGGACTCGCCGTCGTGCGACCACTGCTCGATCTCGGTGCCGTCGTCACGGTCACCGACTCGAATCGCGCCGCGCTGGACGAGGCGTCGAACTCCGGTGCTGCGGTGGTGCTGCAGGACGACCTGCTCGCCGATCCCGCGGCGCTCGCGGCGTTCTCGCTCGTCGTCACCAGCCCGGGGTTTCGACCCGACTCTCCGGTGTTGGCAGCGGCCGCGAAGCTGGGCATTCCGGTATGGGGCGATGTCGAGTTGTCCTGGCACGTGGACCGGGTCGAGCTGTACGGACCCCGAACTCGGTGGCTGGTGGTGACCGGCACCAACGGAAAGACGACCACCACCTCGATGCTGGCCTCGATACTCGACGCCGCAGGCATCGAGTCGGTTGCCTGCGGCAACATCGGACTCCCCATCGCCGACGCGTTGCGCGGTTCCCCGCATCCGAGTGTGCTCGCGGTGGAGTTGTCGTCGTTCCAGCTGTTCTGGGCTCCCTCGGTGCGTCCGGCTGCGGGGGTGGTGCTCAACATCGCCGAGGATCATCTGGATTGGCACGGCGGTATGGACGGTTACGTTCAGGCCAAGGCTCGTGCGTTGAACGGCGACGTCGCGGTGGTCGGTCTGGACGACTCCCGGGCGGCGGGGCTGTCGGCCGGGTCTGCCGCGTCGACCGTCGTCGGTTTCCGGTTGGGTGAGCCGGCCTCGGGTGAGCTGGGTGTGCGTGACGGGGTGCTCGTCGACAACGCGTTCGGTGAGAACGTCGATCTTCTCGCTGCGGACGACGTGGAGCCGAGCGGTCCGTCCGGTGTCCTCGATGCGCTCGCGGCAGGCGCGCTCGCACGGTCGATCGGGGTTGAGGCAGGCGCTGTTCGGCTGGGGCTGCAGACCTATCGAGTGGGACCGCATCGTGCAGCGGTGGTGCGCGAGCTGGGTGGGGTGACGTTCATCGACGATTCGAAGGCGACGAACCCGCATGCCGCTCGCTCCTCCATCTCGGCGCACGATCGCGTCGTGTGGATCGCGGGTGGGCTGTTGAAGGGAGCGGTGATCGACGATCTGGTGATCGAGATCGCCGATCGGCTCGTGGCTGCGGTCGTTCTCGGACGCGATGGGATGCAGATCGCAGATGCTTTGGCGCGACACGCGCCCGATGTTCCGGTCGTCAGGCTCCCTTCGGGAGACGATGCTGGTGTGACTCATGGTGCTGAAGATGCTGATGCGGTAATGCGGGCGGTCGTGGCCCACGCGGCCGAACTCGCTGCTCCGGGGGACACGGTCCTGCTGGCCCCGGCTGCCGCGTCACTGGACATGTTCGCCGACTACGGCCACCGCGGCCGTAGCTTCGCCGAGTCGGTCCAGCTCCTCGAAGCCACCGACATCGGATCGCCGCGATCGTGACCGCCGCAGGCCAACCGCCTCGTCCGGCTCGACGCGCCGCCGCTCCACGTACCCGAATCGGCCTGTGGTTCGGCAGGCCGCTCGCGTCCTTCCACCTCATCGTCACGATCGCAGTGCTGCTCACGGTGCTGGGCCTGGTCATGGTCCTGTCGGCGTCGTCCGCCGAATCCTTCGCAGCAGACGAGTCCGGGTACGCCCTCTTCACCCAGCAGCTGATCGGTGTCGCGCTGGGAGTCGTCGCGTTCTACGTCGCTCTCCGGCTGCCGGTTCGGTACCTCAGAAAGCTGTCGTTTCCACTGTTCCTGGTCTCGATCACCATGCTGATGCTGGTGCTCATTCCCGGTATCGGTGCCGAACGCCAGGGTGCACGCCGCTGGTTCGACTTCGGCGTCGTGTCCTTCCAGCCGTCCGAGCTCGCCAAGGTGGCACTTGTTCTGTGGGGTGCCCACCTGTTGGCCTCGCGCCGCAGCGAACACGGCAACATCAAGTCACTGTTGGTGCCGTTGCTGCCCGCCGGACTGCTGATGTGTCTGCTCGTCGTGCTGCAGCCCAACCTCAGTACCGCCATCGCCCTCGGCATCATCCTGGTGGCTCTGCTGTGGTTCGCAGGCCTCAACGCTCGGCTGTTCGGTGCGGTGCTGATGACCGGTCTGGCGCTGGCAACCGTGCTCGCGTTCACCGCCGGTTACCGCTCCAATCGCGTCAAGGCATGGCTGAATCCGGGTGAGGACACCCAGGGCCTGTCGTATCAGTCCACCCAGGCGAAATACTCGCTGGCCGACGGCGGACTGTTCGGTCGCGGGCTCGGACAGAGCCGCGCGAAGTGGAGTTACCTCCCCAACGCGCACAACGACTTCATCTTCGCCATCATCGGCGAGGAACTCGGGATGATCGGCTGCCTGGCGGTCATCGGTTTGTTCGGCCTCTTCGTCTACACCGGCCTGCGCATCGCCATGCGTTCGGTGGATCCGTTCCTGCGTCTGCTGACCGCAGGTGCCACGTGCTGGGTGTTCGGTCAGGCCATGATCAACATCGGCTACGTCGTCGGGCTGCTTCCTGTGACCGGCCTGCAGCTGCCGCTGGTGTCCTACGGTGGTACCTCGACCGCGATCACGCTGCTGATGTTCGGCATCATCGCGAGCGCCGCCCGACACGAACCGGAGGCGATCGCAGCCCTGCACGCTGGGCAGGAGGGCCGTATCGCGCGAGCTCTGAAGCTGCCGCTGCCCGCCGTGTTCTCGCCCAAGCGAGCCGCGATGGCGCGGTCGAAGTCCACCCGCCCCACGCTGGCGGCGCAGGATCGCAAACGCATCGAGGCCCGTAAGGGCCAGGGCAAGGACGGGCGCGCAGCGAGAGCAGCCGAGCCCGGACGTGCTCGCACGCGGGTCTCCAGTTCACGGACCGACACGATGTCGCCCAGATCGACCGCACATCGGGGCGAGTCACCCCGCGGCAACCCTCGTCGGAGCGAGCCCGTCCGGCGAGAACCCGCCGCGGGATCGCGTTCGGCATACCGTCCGCGGCCGGAACCACAACCCGGCCGCCCGCCTGTCCGCTCGGGTGAGCGAGGATATCGACGGTGAACCAGACATCTCGACCGATTTCCGTCGTGGTCGCCGGGGGCGGAACGGCCGGGCACATCGAGCCCGCGCTCGCTGTGGCCGACGCCTTGCGCGTCCTCGACCCCACCGTCACCGTCACCGCTCTCGGTAGCAGCCGTGGTCTGGAGACGACTCTCGTTCCGGCTCGCGGGTACGCACTCGAACTCATCCCGCCCGTTCCGCTGCCCCGCAAACCCACCGTCGACCTGCTCAAGTTGCCGCTTCGCGTCGTGCGCTCGGTGCGACGCACCCGCGAGATCTTCGCGGCCGTCGAGGCGGACGTGCTCGTCGGATTCGGCGGCTATGTCGCGTTGCCGGCCTATCTCGCGGCCCGTGGTCGATTGTTCGGCCGTGGCGGCCGAATACCTGTGGTCATCCACGAGGCGAACGCGCGAGCGGGCATCGCCAACAAGGTCGGTGCCCGGTCGGCCGAGCGGGTGCTCGCCGCGGTCGCGGGCTCGGGGATCGCCGCGCGCGGTGCTGCCGACGCCGATGTGATCGGAATTCCCGTGCGTCCCACCATCACCGGCCTCGATCGGGCTGCCGTCCGCGCGGAGGCTCGCGCCCACTTCGGCCTGCCCGACAGCGGTCCGGTGCTGTTGGTGTTCGGCGGCTCGCAGGGGGCCCGATCGCTCAACGACGCGGTGTCCGGAGCCTCGGCGGCCCTGGCCGCAGCCGGCATTTCGGTTCTGCATGCTCACGGTCCGAAGAACTCGCTCGACGTCGAGCAACGTGATCCGGACGCGCCGTACGTCGCGGTGCCGTACATCGACCGGATGGATCTGGCGTATGCGGCTGCGGACCTGGCGATCTGCCGGTCCGGTGCCATGACGGTCGCCGAGGTGTCCGCGACCGGTCTGCCTGCCGTCTACGTGCCCCTACCGCACGGCAACGGCGAGCAGGAACTCAACGCCCGTCCTGTGGTCGACGCCGGAGGTGGCATTCTGGTATCCGATGCGACACTGACCGAGCGGTACGTGAGCGAGACGGTGGTCTCGCTGCTGGCCGACACCGAACGAATTGCCACCATGTCTCGTGCCGCCGCCGGTGCCGGGCACAAGGGCGCAGCGGCTGCCGTCGCGCAGATCGTGCTCGATACCGCGCACGCGGCGCGGCGCTGAGCCCGGCGGCGGCGAGCATGAGAAGAGAACGAGGGAGACGTCCGCGTGACAACTGAGGGTGCGATGTCGAATCTGCCGACAGAGCTCGAACGAGTACACATGGTGGGCATCGGTGGTGCCGGAATGTCCGGCATCGCGCGGATCCTGCTGGCGCGCGGGGGACAGGTGTCGGGTTCGGATGCCAAGGAATCGCGCGGCGTGCTCGCACTGCGCGCACGCGGTGCCCAGGTCCGCATCGGTCACGACGCCGGTGCCCTTGACATGATCGAGGGCGGACCCACCGTGGTGGTGACGACCCACGCCGCGATTCCCAAGACCAATCCCGAACTCGTCGAAGCGCGTGAACGCGGAATCCCGGTGGTGTTGCGGCCGGCCGTGCTGTCCTCGCTCATGCAGGGATACCGCACGTTGTTGGTCTCGGGAACGCACGGAAAGACGTCGACGACCTCGATGCTGGTGGTCGCGCTCCAGCACTGCGGGTTCGATCCGTCGTTCGCCGTCGGGGGAGAGCTGAACGAGGCCGGCACCAACGCCCATCACGGCAGCGGCGACGTGTTCGTGGCCGAGGCGGACGAGAGCGACGGCTCGCTGCTGCAGTACAGCGCCGACGTCATCATCGTGACCAACATCGAGGCCGATCATCTGGACCACTTCGGCACCACCGAGGCCTACGTTCAGGTGTTCGACGACTTCGCTGCGCTCCTGGGTCCCGGCGGTGTACTCGTGGCGTGCATGGACGACCCGGGTTCGGCGGCGCTCGCTCGACGTGTGGTCGAGCGCGACCTTCCGGGCGTGAAGGTGTTGGGTTACGGGTCCTCGGATGTCGACGCCGGTCCCGTCGAGATGGCCGTTCGACTGCTGGCATGGGAGCCCGAGGACATCGGCGGCGTCGCGCAGTTGCAGATCGCAGGCGAGGACGCGGCCCGCACCGTACGGCTCGGCGTCCCCGGCCGGCACACCGCACTCAACGCGCTGGCGGCGTTCGTCGCGGCGCGTCAGGTCGGTGCCGGAGTCGAGGAACTGCTGGCCGGACTCACCGGTTTCGGCGGCGTGCATCGGCGCTTCCAGTTCACCGGACGTGAGCACGGCGTGCGCGTGTTCGACGATTACGCGCACCACCCCACCGAGGTGCGCGCGGTGTTGACGGCCGCGCAGGCTCTCGTTGCAGGCCAGGACCGTTCGGGTCACGAGCAGGGACGGGTGGTGGTGGTGTTCCAGCCGCATCTGTACTCGCGGACCGCGACGTTCGCCGAGGAATTCGGTGCCGCGCTGTCCCTGGCCGACGAGATCGTCGTGCTCGACGTCTACGGCGCACGTGAGGAACCGTTGCCGGGGGTGACGGGGGCACTGGTTGCCGCTTCGGTGACCAAGCCGGTGAACTATCAGCCGGATCTGTCGTTGGTGGCCAAGCAGGTCGCCCATCTGAGTCTGCCCGGCGATGTCGTCATCACGATGGGCGCGGGTGACGTGACCATGCTCGGCGGACCGATTCTCGATGCGCTTCGCTCGAAGACCGATTTCGGTGCTGCGACCGGCCGCGGGGTACCGAAGGATCGGCCGTCGACGTGAGTCGTCGCTCCGATCGAGTCCGTTCTTCGAGGTCGGGAACAGCTGCGGGAGAAGGTGATTCGTCGGCCACGGTTACCGACAAGCAGGCACGCGCGCTGGCGCGCGAGCAGGAGCGCGAACGGGTGAAGCGGTCGCGGCGCAAGGCCTTGGCCATCGCCCTGGCACTGGTGGTCGTCGTGGTGGGATCGGCTGCGCTGGTGTACTTCACACCGCTGTTGTCCGTACGCACCATTGCGGTCGCGGGAGCATCGTCGGTGTCCGAGCAGGAGATCCTCGATCGGCTCGACGTACCCGTCGGCCTTCCGCTGGTTCGGGTGGACACGGCGGCTGCGGCGCAACGGGTGGCCACGATTCCGGCGCTGGCCACGGTCCGTGTGCAACGGAAGTATCCGTCCACTGTGCAGGTGACGGTGGAGGAGCGGGTTCCGGTGGCGTTCTTCGATTCTCCGGACGGCACCCATCTCCTCGATTCGGCCGGGGTCGATTTCGCGATCGCGCCGCCACCGCCCGGGGTGGTGCGTCTGGTGACCGACAACCCGGTGTTCGGTGATCCGGTGACGAAAGATGCACTGGCGGTTCTCGATACGTTGCCACCGCTGCTGCGCGATCAGACAGGAGAGCTGCGGGCGAGCACGTTGTCCGACATCTCCATCCTGCTGCTCGACGGGCGCACCGTGGTGTGGGGCAGCAAGGACGACTCCGAACGCAAGGCCGCGGTGGCCATCGCCCTGCTGTCCCAGCCCGGCCAGATCTTCGACGTGTCGAGTCCGGATCTGCCCACCACCAAATAGTTTCGACGCGTCGACGGGATTTTCTCGCGCGGCGTCGGCGCGCCTAATGGCGATAGTCGTCGGCGATGAATAGCGTTTCGACCAGTTCAGTACTTGACATAACTCTAAGCCTGTGGTTTAGGTTGAGGGTTTTCCACATTTCACGCAACAATCCACGGAAGGCGAGAGCCCATGACGCCCCCGCACAACTACCTCGCCGTAATCAAGGTCGTCGGCATCGGCGGCGGCGGCGTGAACGCGGTCAACCGCATGATCGAACAGGGACTCAAGGGAGTCGAGTTCATCGCGGTCAACACCGACGCTCAGGCCTTGCTGATGAGTGACGCAGACGTCAAGCTCGACGTCGGTCGCGAACTGACCCGCGGACTCGGCGCTGGTGCCGATCCCGAGGTGGGCCGCCGCGCAGCGGACGACCACAAGGACGAGATCGAAGAGGTGCTCAAGGGTGCCGACATGGTGTTCGTCACCGCAGGCGAGGGCGGTGGAACCGGTACCGGTGGCGCTCCCGTCGTCGCCAACATCGCTCGCAAGCTCGGTGCGCTGACCGTCGGTGTCGTCACCCGGCCGTTCTCCTTCGAGGGCAAGCGGCGCGGTGGCCAGGCCGACACGGGCATCCAGCAGCTCCGTGAGTCCTGCGACACGCTCATCGTCATCCCCAACGATCGACTGCTCCAGCTCGGCGACGCCGCAGTCAGCCTCATGGACGCGTTCCGTAGCGCCGACGAGGTACTGCTCAACGGCGTCCAGGGCATCACCGACCTGATCACCACTCCCGGTCTGATCAACGTCGACTTCGCGGACGTCAAGGGCGTGATGTCCGGCGCGGGCAGTGCATTGATGGGCATCGGATCCTCACGCGGCGAGGGTCGAGCCATCAAGGCGGCCGAATCGGCGATCAACTCGCCGCTGCTCGAAGCCTCGATGGAAGGCGCTCGCGGAGTGCTGCTCTCGATCGCCGGTGGATCCGACCTGGGTCTGTTCGAGATCAACGAGGCTGCCTCGCTGGTGCAGGAAGCCGCGCACATCGACGCCAACATCATCTTCGGCACCGTGATCGACGACTCGCTCGGTGACGAGGTCCGCGTGACCGTCATCGCCGCAGGCTTCGACGGCGGAACCCCGACGCGGCGTCCGGTGGAAGCGGCCGCCTCCACACGCGGTCCGATCGGATCGGCTCGCTCGGGCGAGGTGTCGTCGCGGTCGAGCGACAGTTCGGACGGTGCGGTGTTCCGCGACCCGGTCGGCGCTCCGAGCGGTAGCAGTCTGCCGCCACTGAACTCGTCGAGTTCGTCCAATCGTGAATCGTCGAGCCGCGAATCCGCAGCCGGTTACGGCCGTGACTCGGCCGGCCAGGGCCGCGAGTCCGTCGGTTCCGGCCGTCGCGTGCCCATCGCCGAGGACGAGGGCGAAGACGACGTCGATGTGCCGTCCTTCATGCGGCGGTGAGTGACACCTCATCCCCAGGTCCGTTTCGGGTCCGACGCGTCTCGACGACGCGAGCGGGTGGCGTCTCGGCACCGCCGTTCGACACGTTCAACCTCGGTGACCACGTCGGTGACGACCCCGCTGCGGTGGAGGCCAACCGTCGACGCCTCGGCGATCGATTGGGCATGGGGCTCGGACGGCTCGTCTTCATGGAGCAGGTCCACGGACGTACCGTCACGGTGGTCGACGGTCCGGTGACCGAGCCGCTACCGATGACCGATGCGTTGGTGACGACGCACCGCGATCTCGGCTTGGTGGTGTTGACTGCCGACTGCGTGCCGGTGCTGCTCTCCGACGAGGAGGCCGGAGTGATCGCCGCCGTGCATGCCGGACGGGTCGGAGCCCGCATCGGCATCGTTCCGCGCGTGTTGGCCGCCATGGTCGAGCTCGGTGCGGTTCCGGCGCGGATCGGCGCGTTTCTGGGTCCGGCCGCGAGCGGTCGCCAGTACGAGGTGCCCGCGTCCATGCGAGCGGACGTCGACAAGCACCTGCCCGGCAGCGCGACGACAACCGTCCGCCACACGCCCGGGCTCGACATTCCCGCCGGTATCCGGGCTCAACTGCTCGCCGCGGGCGTGTCCGCGGTGGCCCAGGATCCGCGCTGCACCATCGAGGACCGGACGTTGTTCAGTCACCGGCGCGAAGGATCGACCGGCCGAATTGCCAGCGTCGTCTGGATGGACAGCACATCCCCAGGTGATCGGCCCGAATCGGCCGATCGGTGAACGGGCAGGGAAGGTTGTCATGAGCGAACTCAGCGGCACTGCGTCGGGTACTGGCAGGGCGCAGGAGATCGAGACGGCGTTGACGTCGGTACGCGAGCGGTTGCATCGCGCGTGTGTCGACGCGGGCCGGTCGCCTGCCGATGTGGCTCTGCTCCCGGTGACGAAGTTCTTCCCTGCGTCGGATGTGCGGATCCTGTACGACCTCGGATGCCGCGATTTCGGAGAGTCGCGGGAGCAGGACGCGTCTCCCAAGGTCGCCGAGACGGCCGACGACTTCAGTGGCGATCCACCGCGGTGGCACATGATCGGACACCTGCAGCGAAACAAGGCCAAGTCGGTCGCCGCGTGGGCGCACTCCATCCATTCCGTGGACAGTGCGCGGTTGGTGACTGCGCTGTCGAAGGCGACAACGGCGGCACTGGACGAGGGTGTGCGCCGGACCGAACTCGACGTGATCGTCCAGGTCAGTCTCGACGGGGACGTGCATCGCGGAGGCGTCGAACGCGACGAACTGCACGCGCTCGCCGATGCGGTGGCCGACGCGTCCGGGTTGCGGTTGGCGGGGTTGATGGCGGTGCCGCCGCTCGACGCCGATCCGGACGCCGCATTCGCCGACCTCGAGAGTCTGCATCGTCGACTGTCGGCCGATCATCCCGGAGCGCTCGAGCTGTCCGCGGGCATGACCGGAGACCTGGAAGCTGCTGTGCGCCACGGATCGACGTGCGTGCGTGTCGGTACCGCAATACTCGGCGCGCGGCCGATAGCCTCGCAATAACAGTCCATGGATCACATCAGTCACAACAGACACTTGCGAACCTGGAGATGGACAGTAGACACACCGCCACGGAAGGCAGAACGATGAGCACCCTGCACAAGTTCAAGGCGTACTTCGGCATGGTTCCGCTCGCCGACTACGAGGACGACTACCTCGACGATCCGGACACGCGACGCAGCTCCCGTGGTGGTCGCGACAGCTACGACGACATCGACGAGCGTGAGTTCGTGAAGCCGTCCTTCGGTGGATCGCGGCATGCGCAGGTCGAGGACGACTACGACGATTACGAGGCACCCCGTCCGGCGGCAACGCTGGCACCGATCGGTGGACGAGGCCGTGGCGCGGCACCGACCACGCGAGGTGCGGCAACCAGAGGAGCGCTCGCCATGGACACTCGGATGGATGTGCGGGCGGAGACCCGACGCAGCCCGATCGTCGACGACGGCGGCCCCCTCTCGAAGATCACCACGCTCCGACCGCGTGATTACAGCGAGGCTCGCACCATCGGTGAGCGCTTCCGCGACGGCACTCCGGTCATCATGGACCTGGTCGAGATGAGCAACGCGGACGCCAAGCGCCTGGTCGATTTCGCTGCCGGGCTCGCCTTCGCTCTGCGCGGTTCGTTCGACAAGGTAGCGACGAAGGTCTTCCTGCTCTCGCCGGCCGACGTCGACGTCTCACCGCAGGAGCGCAGGCGGATCGCCGAGACCGGTTTCTACAGCCAGCAGTGAGACATTTGCTGTTCGGAGCGGTAGTTCAGGGCTGTGACCAGCGCGCTTTGCTCAGCCCGGCGAAGTCAGGCAGAGTATAGCCGTGATCGTGTTCACGGTGATCAACATCGTATTGTTTCTTTTTTGGCTCCTTCTCATCGGTCGAATCATCGTCGAGTTCATCAGGACTTTCGCGAGAGATTGGCAACCGACCGGGTTGGTCGTCATCGTGCTCGAGGCGATCTTCACCGTCACCGACCCGCCGGTGAAGTTCCTCCGGAAGATAATTCCGCCGCTCAACCTCGGTGGAGTGCGACTGGACCTGTCCATCATGGTCCTGCTGTTCGTGGTCTTCATCGCGTGGAATGTGACCAGTGGTCTCGCGGCCTGAGGCCGCAGATGAAATGTTAGAACGCGGGACCCAGCGCATGCTGCGTGTCCTGTGTGACAGAATGGACGCCAGTTACAGTTTGATTGTTCTGCACTCGCGCGGAATGGCATATAACTGAATGCTTGCTCTACCGCCCCAAGACGCGTGAAGGGATCCTTCCATGCCGCTGACTCCAGCTGATGTGCACAATGTCGCGTTCAGCAAGCCGCCCATCGGTAAGCGCGGTTACAACGAAGACGAGGTCGACGCTTTTCTCGACCTCGTCGAGCAAGAGTTGTCGCGACTGATCGAAGAGAACGCCGACCTACGCCAGCGGGTCGGTGAGCTCGATCAGGAGCTTGCGGACGCCAAGAGCGCTGCGCGGCAGAGCCCGCAACCGGCTCAGGCCGCGGCACCGAAGGCCGAGCCGCAGCGCCCGGTGGATCCCCCCAAGCCACCGCCCGTGGTGCAGCAGCCCGCGCCGGTCGCGCCCGTTGCAGCAGCTCCGCAGCAGAGCGGCGACTCCAACATGCAGGCCGCCAAGATTCTCGGCCTCGCGCAGGAGATGGCCGATCGTCTCACCGGTGACGCCAAGTCGGAGTCCGAGCAGCTGCTCGGCAATGCGCGCACCAACGCCGAGCGTCTGGTGTCGGATGCACGGACCCGTTCCGAGTCGATGATGGCCGAGGCTCGCCAGAAGTCCGAGTCGCTGTTGTCCGACGCGCAGACCCGGTCCGAGACCCAGCTGCGTCAGGCCAAGGAGAAGGCCGACGCACTGCAGGCCGACGCCGAGCGCAAGCACACCGAGATCATGGCGACGATCAACCAGCAGCGTTCGGTGCTGGAAGGTCGAATCGAGCAGCTCAAGACGTTCGAGCGCGAGTACCGCGTGCGGCTCAAGTCCTACCTCGAATCGCAGCTCGAAGAGCTCGAGAACCGTTCCTCGGCGCTGCCGGTGGACAACGGGCAGGACAATTTCAACCAGGACAATCAGTCCTCGGGGTACAGCCAGTCGTACGCCAAGGGCAACTGACGCACCACCGACCTCCGACGCTGTCGATCGTGGACAGCGTCGGATCAGGTTGTCGCGTCGAGTGGTGAGCGAGGAATCGGTGTGTTGGTCCTGACTCTCGGCGCGGCTGCGATCGGTTTCGGCTTTCTGGTTCTCGCCCTGATGACGGGATCCGTCGTCTGGGCCTGGGCGTGCATCGCCGTCTGCATCGTGGGTGCTGTTCTACTTCTGGTCGGCGCGCTCACGGGCCGACGACCGCCCCCCGAGCTCGACAGGTAGCATCACGATTCGCAGGTGTCAGATTCACAGGTGTCAGATTCAACGGCGTCGATCCGGCCATCACCGGGGAGCTTTCGGAAGAACGACGGCGGTACGAAGCACCCAGGTGCTTGGGAACGGTGTTCAGTAGAACCGAACGGGTGAGCCCGTCACAGCTCGTCTGGAGTGGCGCACTCCGACGATACGGTCGTCGAGAGCGTGCAAGCGGGGTGGTACCGCGGTATCGGGCGTACGAATCGCCCGGATGTCGTCCCCGTGCCAACTTTGCGTCGCGTCTGAGACGTGGCCGGCACGGAGGAGACTTGACATGACAGATGCAACCGAACGTCCGAACTCGGGGTCCTACCCGTTGGTGGACCTCGCCGAGGGCCGCTCGGGCAGCGTCCCGTTCCCGGATCTCGAGCGCATCGTTCTGCACGAGTGGGCCGAGGACGGCACCTTTCGTGCCAGCATCGACAATCGAGCAGGTGCGGACGAGTTCGTCTTCTACGACGGCCCTCCCTTCGCGAACGGCCTGCCGCACTACGGTCACCTGCTCACCGGCTACGTCAAGGACCTCGTCCCGCGATTCCAGACGATGCGGGGCAAGAAGGTCGAGCGTCGCTTCGGGTGGGATTGCCACGGTCTGCCCGCAGAGCTCGAAGCGGAGAAGCAGCTCGGCATCAAGGACAAGTCCGAGATCGACGAAATGGGCCTGGCGAAGTTCAACGCCTACTGCAAGCAGTCGGTACTCCAGTACACCGACGAGTGGCGGGACTACGTCACCCGGCAGGCGCGATGGGTCGACTTCGACAACGACTACAAGACCCTCGACGTCGACTTCATGGAGTCGGTCATGTGGGCGTTCAAGACGCTGCACGACAAGGGCCTGATCTACCAGGGATACCGGGTGCTGCCGTACAGCTGGTACGAGCAGACACCGCTGTCCAATCAGGAGACCCGCCTGGACGACGCCTACAAGATGCGTCAGGATCCCGCGGTCACCGTCACGATGCCGTTGACGGCTCCCGGCTCGCCCCTGGACGGTGCGAACGCGCTGATCTGGACCACCACGCCCTGGACCCTTCCGTCGAACTTGGCGATCGCGGTGCACCCGGAGGTGCAGTACCTGCAGGTGCGAGGCGCGGACGGTGAGCGTTACGTGCTTGCCGCTGCACGTCTTTCGCACTACGCGAAGGAACTGGGGGAGGAGCCGGAGGTGCTCTCGGAGCACACCGGTGCCGAGTTGGTCGGGCTGTCCTACACACCTCCCTACGATTTCTTTCTCGGCCACGAGAACTCGCACCGTGTGCTCGAGGCCGACTACGTCACCACCGATTCGGGCACCGGAATCGTCCACCTCGCACCGGCTTTCGGTGAGGAGGACATGGACGTCGCCACCGCGAACGGTATCGAGGTGGTGCAACCGCTCGACGCGGGCGGAAAGTTCACCTCGCTGGTGCCGCCGTACGAGGGTCTGATGGTGTTCGACGCCAACCCGGTGATCATCAAGGATCTCAAGGCCTCGGGTCGGTTGCTGCGGCACGAGACCATCGAGCACTCGTACCCGCACAGCTGGCGCAGTGGTCAGCCCCTGATCTACATGGCGGTGCCGTCGTGGTTCGTCGCGGTCACCAAGTTCCGTGATCGGATGGTCGAGCTGAACCAGGAGATCACCTGGGTTCCCGAGCACATCAAGGACGGCCAGTTCGGCAAGTGGCTCGAAGGTGCACGCGACTGGAACATCAGCCGAAACCGCTACTGGGGCAGCCCGATCCCGGCGTGGACCTCCGACGACCCGGCCTACCCGCGTCTGGACGTGTACGGCAGCCTGGACGAGCTCGAGCGTGATTTCGGCGTGCGACCGACCGATCTGCACCGCCCGTACATCGACGAGTTGACCCGGCCCAACCCGGACGATCCGACCGGCAAGTCGACGATGCGTCGCGTCCCCGAGGTGTTGGACTGCTGGTTCGAGTCGGGCTCGATGCCGTACGCGCAGGTCCATTTCCCGTTCGAGAACGAGGAGTGGTTCTCCACACACAACCCGGGCGATTTCATCGTCGAGTACAACGGCCAGACGCGAGGCTGGTTCTACACCCTGCACGTACTGGCGACCGCGCTGTTCGATCGCCCGGCGTTCAAGACCGTTGCCGCACACGGCATCGTGCTCGGTGACGACGGACTGAAGATGAGCAAGTCCAAGGGTAACTACCCCGACGTCAAGGAGGTCTTCGACCGCGACGGCTCCGACGCCATGCGGTGGTTCCTGATGTCCTCACCGATCCTGCGTGGCGGCAACCTCATCGTCACCGAGCAGGGTATTCGCGAAGGCGTTCGCCAGGCATTGCTGCCGATCTGGAATGCGTGGAGCTTCCTGCAGCTCTACGCGTCGAAGCCCGGGCAGTGGCGAACCGATTCGCCGAACGTGCTCGATCGCTACGTGTTGGCCAAGCTGTCGGCCACCCGCGACGCGATCACCGATGCGCTCGAGGGCAACGACATCGCCGGTGCCTGCGACGAGCTGCGCACGTTCTGCGATGCACTGACCAATTGGTATGTGCGCCGGTCGCGTTCGCGGTTCTGGAGCGAGGACGCCGACGCCATCGACACCCTGCACACCGTGCTCGAGGTGCTCACTCGCATCGCCGCCCCGCTGTTGCCGCTGATCAGCGAGGTGGTGTGGCGTGGACTGACCGGTGGCCGCTCGGTGCACCTGACCGACTGGCCCGAGGCAGGCGAACTGCCGTCGGATCCCGAACTCGTCGAGAGCATGGACGAGGTCCGCACCGTGTGCTCCACGGTGCTGGGTCTGCGCAAGGCCCAGAATCTGCGCGTGCGGTTGCCGCTGCCCGAGGTGACGGTCGCAGCCGCCGATGCGGAGCGGCTGCGTCCGTTCGTCGACATCATCTCCGACGAGGTCAACGTGAAGAAGGTCGATCTCACCGAGGACGTCGCCGTACACGGAAAGTTCGAGCTCGTTGTCAATGCCCGTGCCGCGGGCCCGCGTATCGGCAAGGACGTCCAGACGGTCATCAAGGCCGTCAAGGCAGGTGATTGGTCGGAGGACGCCGACGGAGTCGTCAGCGCGGCAGGCATCGCGTTGCTACCGGAGGAGTACACGCGCAAACTCGTTGCCGCCGAGCCCGAATCGACGGCACCGTTGCCAGGAAACGCCGGACTGGTCGTGCTCGATTCCGCCGTCACCGAGGAGCTCGAGGCGGAGGGCTGGGCCAAGGACCGCATCCGTGAACTCCAGGACGCCCGTCGCAATCACGGATTCGACGTCTCGGATCGAATCGACATCGTCATCGACGTCCCCGAACATCGGCAGGCGTGGCTCGACACTCATCGTGATCTGATCGCGGGCGAGGTGCTCGCGCTCTCGCTGGTCGACGGACACGTGGGGGACGATGGCAGCGATCTCGGCGAGGGAGTGCGAGCAGCGATCACCAAGTCGTCGTGATCGACGGCGACGTCTCGGTCGACGCCGTTCGTGAGCTTCTCGCCGAAGCTCACGGCGGCGTCGTGGCCATCGTCGCCGCGGGCCACCCGGTTCTGCGGTCGAGGGCCGTGCCGTACGCCGGGCAGCTCGACTCCGAGACTTTCGGGGAGTTGATCGAGGTGATGCGCGCAACCATGCACGACGCGCCCGGTGTCGGTCTGGCTGCCCCGCAGATCGGTATTCCGTTGCAGATCGCGGTGATCGAGGATCTGTACGAGGTGGGAGCGGACGTCGCCCGCGTCCGAGAGCGCACGCCGCTTCCGTTCCGGGTACTGATCAATCCGCGGTACACCCCGGTCGGGCCGCGGACGGCGGACTTCTACGAGGGATGTCTCAGTGTTCCCGGCTACCAGGCGGTCGTCACCCGAGCGGCGGAAGTCCGGCTCGAATGCACCGACGAGACCGGGCGCGCGATCGACGAGGTGGTCAGCGGCTGGCCGGCGAGGATCGTGGCCCACGAGACCGATCACCTCCACGGCACTCTGTACTTCGATACCGCCCACACTCGATCGCTGACCACCAACGAGACGTACGGCGAACTGTGGTCGGATCCCACACCCGAACGCGCCGCGCACGCTCTCGGATTCGCCACCGACGACCGTCGTTGACGACCGTGCCCGATACCGCCGACCACACCCTGCGGAGTCGTCGATGGGTGCTGCATCTGGACATGGACGCGTTCTTCGCCTCCGCCGAACAGTTGACGCGACCCACGTTGCGGGGCCGCCCGGTTCTCGTCGGTGGCGCGGGCGGGCGGGGAGTGGTGGCCGGTTGCAGCTACCAGGCCCGCGCGTTCGGAGCGCGCTCGGCCATGCCGATGCATCAGGCTCGCCGACTGGTGGGGGCCGGGGCCGTGGTGTTGCCGCCGCGGTTCGTTCTCTACTCGGAGCTGAGCCGACGCGCCTTCGAGGCGCTGCGGGGACCCATGCCCGTCCTCGAGCAACTCTCGATCGACGAGGCGTTCGGTGAGCCGCTCGAACTGGCCGGGGCGACGGTTCGCGAGGTGGAGCAGTTCTGCGCCGGCCTGCGCGCACTGATTCTCGCCGAGACCGGGCTGGTCGCCTCGATCGGTGCCGGATCCGGAAAACAGATCGCCAAGATCGCGTCGGGACTGGCCAAGCCCGACGGCATCACCGTCGTCGCTCCGGGAATCCAGGCCGAGCTGATGGCGGCTCTTCCGGTGCGGAAGCTGTGGGGGATCGGACCGGTGGCGGGAGAGCGTTTGCGGCGCTTGGGCATCGACACCATCGGCAAGTTCGTGGCCACGCCCGAGTCCGAGGTGGCGTCGATCCTCGGGGCGACGATGGGACCGAGCCTGCATCAGCTCGCACGCGGAATCGACAATCGAGTCGTGGCCGAGCGTGCCGAGGCCAAACAGGTCAGCGCCGAGACGACGTTCGCCCAGGACCTGATCTCTCTCGCGCAGCTTCGCCCGGCCATCGAGTCCATCGTCGACTCGACGCATCGCCGATTGCTGAAGGACGGTCGGGGTGCCAGGACGGTGGTACTCAAACTACGCAAGTCCGACATGAGCATCATCACTCGATCGGCCACGTTGCCGTACGCCACGGTGGACAAGCAGACCATCGTGGCAACGGCGCAGCGACTTGCCGTCGATCCGGTCGATGTCGGTCCGATCAGGCTGGTCGGGGTCGGATTGGCCGGGCTGTCGGCCGTTCGGCAGGGATCGCTGTTTCCCGAACTGGAGTACGAGCCGGTCGCCGATGCGACCGAAGAGTCGCCCGCCCCGATCGAGGCCGCCGCCGATGTCGTCGTCCCGGAAGGCCCTCGGTGGCAGCCGGGTATGGATGTGCGGCATCCCGACTTCGGCCACGGCTGGGTGCAGGGGGCCGGTCACTCGGTGGTGACCGTCAGATTCGAGACTCGCACCACCGGGCCGGGAATCGCGCGTACCTTCGCGGAATCGGACGAGAACCTGGTCGTCGCCGACGTTCTCGACAGCCTCGAGTGAGTTGTGGCCTGGCTGAGGAAACTCTGTGAGGTTTCACAGGTATGCCGATCGCGTTGTGACTCGGGCGTGTCGAGCTGACATAGTGGACCAGGTCCGAGACGACCCCATTCCAGACGACCGACGAGTCACAGAACGATCGAGATGTGACTCAGAGTGAAAAGGACAAGCACTTGAAGCTTCGCAACACCCGACGGGCAATGGTTGCCGGCATCGCCATCGCCGCAGCGCTCACCATGACCGCCTGCAGCTCGGAAGGCGGTGACGAGCCGACCGCGACCACGACGGCTGTCACCACCTCTGCGGTTGCCGCTCCCGACGCCGGTGCGTACCCCCCGGTTCCGACCGTCGAAGAGCTGAACGCCGAGCTCGCCCGCGGGCTCGATCCCAACGTTCCGGTCGAGGAGAAGGCCGCCCTGATCCAGGGTGCATCCGCCGATCCGGATCTGATCAACCAGGTCGCCGCCGCTGCAGTGGCCAACAACGCCCAGATCGAGATCACCAGCATCGACGATCTCGGCACCGGCGTTCTCAATGCCGGCATCACGATCACGCTCAACGGCCAGGCCAACCCCGGCACCTTCCAGTTCGTCCCCGAGGACGGCGTGTGGAAGCTCTCCAAGGAGAACGCCTGCGGCATCGTCTCGCTCGCTCAGCTGACCAGCCCGGCGTGCCCCGCACCCTGAGTCCTGCCGATCGTCTCTGACCGACAGTAGAACTGCCGGTGACATGTCCCCTCGGGGATGTGTCACCGGCAGTTTTTCGTGGGACGACCGCCCGGTTCACATGCTCGGTGTCACCGATCGAATGCGCTCGACGGCCGCCTCGGCGACAGCGGTGACCGTATCGGGTTCCAGGCCACTCCGATCGGAGACGACGATCTGGACGACCGTCGAATCGACCACGGCCACCACCACGTCGGAGATCAAGGTGAACCCTTCACTGCTGGTGGTCAGGCGTACCGAGGCCGATGCGTCACCGACCGACGACTGCTCCCGGCCTGCCAGCACGTAGTCGACGCTCACCCCGTCCGCATCCGTACCACTGAACGTCGTGCACCCTGCCCACGCCTGCTGAATCGCCGTGAACGCCTCGGCCGTGCCCGTATCGGAGTAGCTCGCCGCATCCTCGTCGATCGACGAGAAGTTCGGTCCCGAGAAGCGGGCGACTGCGGTAGACGTCGCCCCGCCCCGCTGCTCCGAGATCGGAGCCAGGACAGCGGCGCATTCGGCCGGGTCGGTACCGGACCTGTCGGGGGAGTCGTACTCGGGAGCCGGGTCGAGCCCCAGATCCTGGACCGGGTCGGGGATCGAGGAGAACCCGTCCGGGAGGTCGCCGAGACCCAACATCGCCGCGGCCAGGACGCCGGAGTCGGTGATGGGGGTGCCGAGCAGAGGATCGGGCGCGGGGACGGAGCTGGGTGCGGCTGCAGGGCTCGGGGCAGGCTCGTCTGCACCGCACCCGGCCGCGGCGACGCCGACCAGCGCCAGCGCCGCCAGCAGCTGCGTCGTGGTCCGCGCCGTCATCGGGCAGCCCAGCCGATGGAGTCTCCGACGGTCTGGCGCAGCACCGTCGTGCTGTCGGGATCGGTGTACATCTGCTCACCACCTGCAGTGATCGACCCGCCGACGGGGAGTGGACGGGTCAGATCGATCTCCAGCGTTCCCGAGCCGGTGAAGGTGTACGTCGCGATGTTCAGCGTGCCGGCGTTGTCCGGCAGGTTCCATGTCGACGATTCGGGCGTCTGGGTGATCGCGACGTCCAGGGTCGCTCGGTCACCGTCGAGCGCCCGCAGCGTGACAGTGCTGCGCTGGTTCAACGTGATGCCGCTCAGTACCTGCTGATCGACCGTCCATACCGCGCCCACTCCCACCTCTGCGTCGGGGAAGTCGACGGAGCGGTACACCGCGGCGTTCAACGACCGTTCGATCGCCGCGCGGGCGGTATCGAGCGCGGCGTCGGCGGGGGTGATGTGCAGTGCGGTGATCGCTCCGGAGTCGGTGCTCGCCAGCCGCGCCGTCGAGCCCTCGGAGGCGGCGAGTGCGTCGGTCAGTCCCTCGTCGGGTGACGTCGCAGCTCCGATGGTGAGCTCGACGGATCTGGTCGCGCCGGTAGCAGCGTCGTCGTCCGGCACGGTCTCGGACGTCGACGCGGACAGGGGCACGGTCAGATCGGGACTCGAGAAGTCCTGCGGAGCACCGTTGTCGATCTGCTGCGACACGGTGGATGTGGTGGTCAGGTCCACGGTCTGCTCGTCGGAGTCGGAGGTGTCGAAAGCCAGCACGCGCCGTGGCTCGGCACCGGGGTCGACGACCGTCGTGTTCGTCGGTGTCACGGCGATCGTCACCTCGTTCGAGGACGCGGCCTGATCGGGAGCTGGATCGGTGTCGGCGTCGGTGCTCGAACATCCGGCGACGAGTGCCACTGCACAGCAGGCAGCGAGAAAACCGGAGCGGACGGTGCGGTTTCGATCGGTCGTCTTCACGCGCACCAGGCTACTGACACCGCCCGCGGTGACCGGTGGTGCGCGGCACGGATGAGGACCCACCGCCGTCCATACGCCATGATGGACAGGTGAGTGAAGACCGCGCCGACGATCCGCCAGCCGAGACGAGTAGTGTTCCGGCACCGAACGAGACCGCGGACTCGCAGGTGACCGAAGCCGACAGCGCCGAGATTGGACTTTCGAAGCCGCTCAAGACGCGGTTGCTGATCGTGATCGCGGCCGTGATTCTTCTCTTCGATCTCGTGACCAAGATTCTGGTCGTGCACTACGTCGAGCCCGGCAACCCGATCGAGATCGTCGGAGACGTCGTGACGCTGCGGCTGGTACGCAACCCCGGTGCGGCGTTCTCGATGGCCACCGGAATGACCTGGTTGCTCACGGTCGTGGCCGTCGCGGTCGTCATCGGAGTGATCAAGATCGGTCGGACGCTGCGATCGGCGTGGTGGGCACTGGGATTGGGTCTCGTTCTCGGCGGCGCACTCGGCAACCTGATCGACCGCTTCTTCCGTGCACCCGGCCCGTTCCAGGGACACGTCGTCGACTTCGTGTCGGTGGGCTGGTGGCCGGTGTTCAACGTGGCCGACTCGTCCATCGTCTGTGGTGCCATCCTGCTCGTCGTCCTGAGCCTGTTCGGGTTCGAGCCGAACGGTGAACGAGCCGGCAAGTCGAGTTCCGACGCCGCAGGCGAGGCCGACAAGTGAGGGAATCGCGCTCGATGCCCGTCCCCGACGGCCTGGACGGAATGCGGGTGGACGCCGGTCTGGCTCGGCTGCTCGGGCTTTCGCGTACCGTCGCCGCGACCCTCGCCGAGGAGGGCTCGGTTCTGGTCGATCACGGTGCCGTCGGCAAGTCCGACCGGCTGGCCGCCGGTTCGTGGCTCGAGGTGACGCTGCCCGAGCCCGCCCGTGAGTTGACGATCGAGGCGGAGCCGGTCGAGGGGATGGAAATCCTGTACGCCGACGACGACATCGTGGCCGTGGACAAGCCGGTCGGGGTCGCTGCACACGCCAGTGTCGGCTGGACCGGCCCCACCGTCATCGGTGGTCTCGCGGCCGCCGGATTCCGTATCTCGACCTCCGGTGCGCACGAGCGGCAGGGCATCGTCCATCGCCTCGACGTCGGCACGTCCGGGGTCATGGTGGTCGCCACGTCCGAGCGGGCGTACACCGTGCTCAAGCGGGCGTTCAAGGCGCGGACCATCGACAAGCGCTACCACGCACTGGTGCAGGGCCACCCGGATCCGAGCAGTGGAACGATCGATGCCCCGATCGGTCGACACGGCAGCAACGACTGGAAGTTCGCCGTCCGAGCCGACGGCAAGCCCAGCGTCACCCACTACGACACGGTCGAGGCGTTCCAGGCCGCGAGCTTGCTGGACGTGCACCTGGAAACCGGTCGTACGCACCAGATCAGGGTGCACTTCTCGGCGCTGCGGCATCCGTGCTGCGGCGATCTGACCTACGGAGCCGATCCACGGCTGGCCGAACGGTTGGGCCTGGAACGGCAGTGGCTGCACGCTCGCTCGCTCGGCTTCGCGCATCCGTCCGACGGCCGCTGGGTCGAGATCGAGAGCAAGTATCCGGCCGACCTCGAGCACGCACTCGAGGTGCTTCGGAAGGCGTGATGCGCAGCAGGGGAGTCTCCGGAGTGCTCGGCGGCGTCGTTGTCGCGGCACTCGTGATCGGGGCGCTCGCCGTGATCGGGCACCTGAATCCGGTACGACAGTCGATCGTGAGTACCGACCGCCTCGGCCCGGACAGTGGCGAGCAGGTGGCCGAGTACCTGGCCCGCGCCGAGGAGAGTCTGCGCAGCGACACCACCGAACCTCGATGGGGCTCGGTGTCGTTCGATCGCGAACTCACCGCCGAACAGGTTCGTACTGTCGCCGACGGCGTCCGTATCTCGCAGGTGTTGGTGCGTGTTCCGCTCGACCGCGTGCAGACTCCGATACTCACCGTGGGTGTACCCGGCAGTGAGCGCTCGGTACTGAATTCGACCGCGCGTGCAGCGAGCCTGGCGGCGGCGTCGTTCGGTGTGGGGGACCGGCAGGCGCAGATCGCCGCAGTGTCGCAGCGACGTCTGCTCGACGGGTGCGCCTGTGTGGTGACAGTGGTGGTGCGCGGGACCCCTGCCGAGCTCACCGAGCTGGCCGGCCGGCCCGATGTGCGAGCGGTGCAAGCTCTTCCGCCGGATGCGGTGTCCGGCAAGTTCGCGGTCGAGCCGCTTCTGCCGGAGTACGTCGACGTCGTCGGGCCGCTTCCCGACGACGGTCTCGTGCCGACCGAATGAGGCGATTTCTCGTCGCATCCGTCACACCCGTCACGTCCTCCCAGGACACACCGGCAGCGTGGAAAATCTGTCGGTTCGACCGCTTACAGTGAGTACGTTCGCGGCTCGTACTGTCGACAACGCACGACCTTCAGGAGAGAACCTTCGTGGCCGATTCGTTCGTTCATCTGCACAACCACACCGAATATTCGATGCTCGACGGTGCCGCCAAGATCGGGGCGATGTTCGCCGAGGCGGCGCGGTTGGAGATGACGGCAGTCGGCATGACCGACCACGGCAACATGTACGGGGCCAGCGAGTTCTACAACGAGGCCAAGAAGGCCGGAATCAAGCCGATCATCGGCATCGAGGCCTACATCGCCCCGGAGTCTCGCTTCAACAAGAAGCGCGTGCTGTGGGGCGACCGCAGCCAGAAGTCCGACGACGTCTCCGGTAGCGGTGCGTACACGCACATGACGATGGTCGCCGAGAACGCCACCGGAGTTCGCAACCTGTTCAAGCTGTCCTCCCTCGCCTCCATCGAAGGGCAGCTGGGCAAGTGGGCCCGGATGGACGAGGAGATCATCGCCTCGCACGCCGAGGGCATCATCGCCACCACCGGCTGCCCGTCGGGGGAGGTGCAGACTCGCCTGCGACTGGGCCAGGATCGTGAGGCGCTGGAGGCTGCCGCGAAGTGGCGCGAGATCTGGGGGCCGGACAACTTCTTCCTGGAGCTGATGGATCACGGTCTGTCCATCGAGCGACGCGTCCGCGAAGGTCTGCTCGACATCGGCAAGAAGCTCTCGATCCCGCCGCTGGCGACCAACGACTGCCACTACGTCACCAAGGACGCCGCCGAGAACCACGAGGCGCTGCTGTGCATCCAGACAGGTAAGACGCTCAGCGACCCCACTCGCTTCAAGTTCGACGGTGACGGCTACTACCTCAAGTCCGCCGCCGAGATGCGCGAGCTCTGGGACGATCAGGTGCCCGGTGCATGCGACAGCACCCTGCTCATCGCCGAGCGGGCGCAGCCCTACGACGAGGTGTGGGCGCACCGCGACCGGATGCCGATCTTCCCCGTGCCCGAGGGACACACGCAGGGAACGTGGTTGCGCCACGAGGTCATGACCGGGCTTGAGCGGCGGTTCCCCGACGGCCCGGGCGAGGACTACCTCGCGCGCGCGGAGTACGAGATCAAGGTCATTCTCGAGATGGGCTTCCCGGCGTACTTCCTCGTCGTCGGCGACCTGATCAACCACGCCAAGGCCGTCGGCATCCGCGTCGGGCCCGGTCGAGGCTCGGCCGCGGGCTCTCTCGTCGCGTACGCGATGGGTATCACCAACATCGATCCATTGCCGCACGGTCTGCTGTTCGAGCGATTCCTCAACCCCGAGCGCGTGTCGATGCCCGATATCGATATCGACTTCGACGATCGTCGCCGCGGTGAGATGGTCCGCTACGCCACCGAGAAGTGGGGCAGCGATCGAGTGGCCCAGGTGATCACGTTCGGCACCATCAAGACCAAGGCCGCCATCAAGGACTCCGCGCGCGTGCAGTTCGGCCAGCCCGGCTTCGGAATCGCCGATCAGATCACCAAGGCACTTCCGCCGCCCATCATGGCCAAGGACATCTCCGTGGCCGGCATCACCGACCCGGCGCACGAGCGCTACAAGGAAGCCGTCGAGGTCAGGGCCCTGATCGACTCCAACCCCGACGTCGCGACCATCTACAAGACGGCCAAGGGGCTCGAGGGCCTGATCCGCAACGCGGGCGTGCACGCCTGCGCGGTCATCATGTCGTCCGAGCCGCTCACCGATGCCATTCCGGTGTGGAAGCGCGCGCAGGACGGCGCGATCATCACCGGCTGGGACTACCCGTCGTGCGAGGCCATCGGTCTGCTCAAGATGGACTTCCTCGGTCTGCGCAACCTCACCGTCATCGGTGACGCCATCGACAACATCAAGGCCAACCGCGGCATCGACATCGACCTCGACGCGCTCCCGCTCGACGATCCGGCGACCTTCGACTTGCTCTCTCGCGGAGACACTCTCGGCGTCTTCCAGCTCGACGGCAGCGCCATGCGCGATCTGCTCCGCCGGATGCAGCCCACCGGCTTCGAGGACATCGTCGCCGTCCTTGCCCTGTATCGGCCGGGTCCGATGGGCATGAACTCGCACAACGATTACGCCGACCGCAAGAACGGTAGGCAAGAGGTCAAGCCGATTCACCCGGAGCTCGAAGAGCCGCTCAAGGTGATTCTCGGCGAGACGTACGGCCTGGTGGTCTACCAGGAGCAGATCATGCAGCTGGCGCAGAAGGTGGCCGGCTACACCCTCGGCCAGGCCGACCTGCTGCGTCGCGCCATGGGCAAGAAGAAGCTCTCCGAGCTGGAGAAGGCCTACGCCGGGTTCCGGCAGGGCATGTTGGACAACGACTTCTCCGAGGCGGCCATCAAGGCGCTGTGGGACACCGTGCTGCCCTTCGCGGGCTACGCGTTCAACAAGTCTCACTCCGCGGGCTACGGCCTGGTGTCGTACTGGACGGCATATCTCAAGGCCAACTACCCGGCCGAGTACATGGCCGGACTGCTCACCAGCGTCGGCGACGACAAGGACAAGGCCGCGATCTACCTCGCCGATTGCCGCAAGCTGGGCATCACGGTGCTGCCACCGGACGTCAACGAATCCGAACTCAACTTCGCGTCGGTGGGCAAGGACATCCGGTTCGGGCTCGGTGCCGTCCGCAACGTCGGTACCAACGTTGTCGCCTCGATCATCAGGGCGCGATCGGAGAAGTCCAAGTACACCGACTTCTCCGACTACCTCGGCAAGATCGATGCGATCGCGTGCAGCAAGAAGGTCACCGAATCCCTCATCAAGGCAGGTGCCTTCGACTCACTCGATCATCCCCGCAAGGGCCTGATGCTCATCCACGCCGACGCCATCGACGCGGTGATGGGCACCAAGAAGGCCGAGGCGATCGGTCAGTTCGACCTGTTCGGCGGCGAGGACGCCGACGAGTCCATCTCCGCCGTGTTCAACGTTCGGGTGCCGGACGAGGAGTGGGAATCCAAGCATCGGCTCGCCCTCGAACGCGAGATGCTCGGCCTGTACGTCTCGGGACACCCGCTGCTGGGCGTCGAGCACATGCTCGCCGCGAAGTCCGACTGCAACATCCCCACCATCCTCGAGGGTGACATCAAGGACGGCACACAGGTCACCGTCGGCGGCATTCTGGCTTCGGTGAATCGTCGGATCAACAAGAACGGCCTGACGTGGGCGTCGGCTCAGCTCGAGGACCTCGCCGGCGGTATCGAGGTGCTGTTCTTCCCGCAGGCGTACTCGGTGTTCGGTGCCGATGTCACCGAGGACTCGGTGGTACTCGTCAAGGGCCGCGTGTCGGTGCGCGACGATCGAATCTCGTTGATCGCCAACGACCTTGCGGTACCCGATCTGTCCGCGATCGGCATCGACAAGCCCCTCGCGGTGAGTCTGCCGACTCGGTTGTGCACGGCGGACAAGGTCGGTGCCCTCAAGCGGGTGCTGTCGAGCCACCCGGGAACCTCGGATGTGCACCTGCGCTTGGTCAGTGGCGACAAGATCACCACGATGAAGCTGGACGACAGTCTGCGCGTCACGCCGACATCGGCGTTGATGGGGGACCTGAAAGCGCTACTCGGCCCGGGCTGCCTGACGGGCTGACGCCGGTCCGGTCGTACCCAGCTCGGTCAGGCGCAGCGTCCACCAGGTGAGTACGGCGACTGCTGCGCCGGCCAGCACTGCTGCGTGCAGGGAGCCGGCAACGACGAGCGTCGCAGTGAACACGATGAACCCGAGTGCGAGGGCCTCGAGCTTGTAGACGGGCCACGCGATGCCCGCCACGTCCGCGGTACGTAGGGCCGGAGCGGGTCGACGGCTCACCTGGGTGCTCGTGTAGGTCATCGCGTTCTCCTCTGGTGCCACCGGCAGGTTCGGGTCTCCGCTGCAGGAAGTTCAGACTATACCCGCAAAAGATTCGGTGGGCCGAACTTGGGGTCCGGACCTGGCAATGTCGACGATCTCGTGGCGTGCCGACGCCTCGAGGTGTTGACTGAAAGCCATGCCATTGACAGGAGAATACGAACCGAGTTCATCCGACTGGGCCCGCAAGCAGGCCGAGCTGTACGAGAACTCCGGCGGAACCGAAGGCACGACGATGAACGGGATGCCGGTGGTGCTGCTGACCACGAAGGGCAACAAGAGCGGAAAGCTGCGCAAGTCACCGCTTATGAAAGTCGAACACGATGGTGAGTACGCCATCGTCGCCTCCCTCGGCGGTGCCCCGAAGCACCCGGTCTGGTACCACAACGTCAAGGCCGAGCCGCTCGTCGAGCTTCAGGACGGTCCGGACAAGCACGACTACATCGCCCGCGAGGTGACCGGCGACGAGAAGGCAGTGTGGTGGGAACGCTCGGTTGCCGCGTACCCCGACTACGCGGAGTACCAAAAGAAGACCGACCGCGAGATACCTGTGCTCGTACTCTCCCGCGTCTGAAACGCCATCGGTCCGGTCGTGGAGCGGTCCCGGATGGGCAACCGTTCCACGCTGGTGGCAGCATGTGCTGGTGTCTTCATCCCCTGAACTCGCCTCCCAGCATTCACCCTCGGTAGCCGTCACCGCTGCCGACATCGATGCCGCTGCGGTGCGTATTTCTTCGGTGGTTGCAGCGACACCCCTGCAGCTGTGCGAACGGCTGTCCGCGGAGACGGGCGCGAAGGTCTACCTCAAGCGCGAGGACCTGCAGATCGTGCGGTCGTACAAGATTCGCGGCGCATACAACCTGATGGACCAGCTGACCGAGGCCGAGCGTGCGGTGGGCGTGGTGACGGCGAGCGCGGGTAACCACGCGCAGGGCGTCGCATTCGCGTGCCGCACGATGCAGGTCCGCGGTCGCATCTACGTTCCGGCCAACACTCCCAAGCAGAAGCGTGACCGCATCCGGGTGCACGGCGGCGAGTTCGTCGACCTCATCGTCATCGGCGACACGTTCGATGCCGCGGCTGCCGCTGCTGCCGAGGATGTCGCTCGTACCGGTGCCACCATGGTGCCTCCGTTCGACGACCCCCGTACCGTCGCCGGCCAGGGCACCATCGCTGCCGAAATAGTCGACCAGCTCGGTGGCGCGCCGGACGTCGTCGTCATGCCCGTCGGCGGCGGCGGATGCATCGCGGGCATCTCGAGCTACCTGCGCGAGCGCGCACCGCAGACCTCGCTGGTGGGCGTCGAGCCGTCCGGTGCCGCATCGATGACCGCCGCACTGATCGCCGGTGGTCCGGTCACGCTCGCCGACATCGATCCGTTCGTCGACGGTGCCGCCGTCCGCCGCATCGGGGACGTGCCGTATGCGGCGCTCCGGTCGTTGGGTGCCACCGTCGTCTCGCACGCGTCGTTGCCATTGCTCACTGCGCCCGTGTTCGACAGTGCGGGTCCCGGTGCGTTCTTGGTCACGCAGATCGACGAGGGTGCGATCTGCACCGCGATGCTGGCTCTGTACCAGAACGAGGGTGTCATCGCCGAGCCCGCGGGCGCACTCGCGGTTGCTGCGCTCGAGCACCTCGACATCGCCCCCGGAAGTACCGTCGTCTGCCTGGTGTCCGGTGGCAACAACGACGTGTCCCGTTACGGCGAGATCCTCGAGCGTTCTCTGGTTCACCTGGGGCTCAAGCACTACTTCCTGGTGGACTTCCCCCAGGAACCCGGTGCGCTTCGCCGATTCCTCGACGAGGTGCTCGGCCCCGAGGACGACATCACGCTGTTCGAGTACGTCAAGCGCAACAACCGCGAGACCGGTGCTGCTCTGGTCGGCATCGAACTCGGGTTCGCGAGCGGATTGAGCCCGCTGCTCGAACGTATGCGGGATTCTCACCTGCACGTCGAGCAGTTGGAGCCGGGTTCACCGGTCTACCGCTACCTGACCTGATCCGGCGCGCCGGGCCTGTCGGCGCGCAGTCACCGGCCGAGAAGGCGATCGACCACCTGTCGGTGCAGGTCGGGGTCGACGCCCGGGAGATCGAGAAGGGCTCCGAGGTAGATGCCGTCACCGACGAGTCGGATGATCTCGGCCTGAACCGGATCGTCGATTTCGGTGCGAAGACCCTCGTCCCACAACCGCATCATCTCGGTGACGGCATCTTGCACCTCGCCGGAATTGCCGTCGACGCTGCGCAACGCGGCCAGGGTCGATCGATACAGGGCGATCTCCTTCTCGGAGATGGAGTCGGGTGGTTGCAGATACCACTCGGCCACCGAGGTGCCGCCTGCTGCGGCGTCGGCGCGCTGCTGATCGGCCTGGGCACCGAGTCGTCGCACCATAGCGGCAATCAGCGCGTCCTTGGTCTTGAAGTGATAGAGCAGCCCGCCCTTGGAGACGCCTGCGGCGGCGGCGACGCTGTCGAGGGTCACTTTGGTCAAGCCGTGTTCGATCAGCATCGCTTCGAGTGCGTCGAGTATCCGGTCGCGAGTGTCCGATGACATGAATGTCACTTTACCGGCTGGACGGTTGGAGGTACGCTCGATCACTGTACCGGCTGGACGGTCGGTACTCGTCGTCGCTTCGGGACCAGTTCCGGTCACCGAGCGCAGAACGTAGGAGCAGCAGTGAGTGACATGCGCACCGGTTCGGTGCACGAGGCGACCGGAGCATCCGAGCACCGAGCCACCCCGAAGGACTGGCTGGGTCTGGTGGTTCTGGCATTCGCCGTGTTGCTCATCGCCGTCGACGGCACGGTCCTCGATCTGGCTCTGCCCTTCATCAGCTCCGACCTGGCACCGACCAGCAACCAGCTGCTGTGGATCATCGACGTCTACTCGTTCGTCCTGGCCGGCCTGCTCATCACCATGGGCACACTCGGCGATCGCATCGGCCGTCGCCGATTGCTGCTGATCGGTGCCGCGGGCTTCGGCATCGCCTCGCTCGTAGCGGCCGTGTCGACCAGCGCCGAGATGCTCATCGCGGCCCGGGTGCTTCAGGGCATCTCCGGCGCAACTCTGATGCCTGCGACCCTCGGCTTGATCAGGACCATCTTTCTGAACCCGCGTCAGCGTGTCGCCGCCATCGGAGTGTGGGGCGCGATGGCCGGTGGCGGTGCCGCCGCGGGACCGCTCGTCGGAGGCTGGCTGCTCGAACACTACTGGTGGGGATCGGTGTTCCTCATCAACATCCCCGTGATGATCGTGCTGATCGCTCTCGGACCGCTGGTCATCCCCGAGTCCAAGGATCCGAACCCGGGGCGCTTCGACCTGACGAGCTCGGCACTGTCGATGCTCGCCATCGTGCCCGTGGTGTTCGCGGTGAAAGAGACCGCGGCACACGGATTCGACGTGGTCTACCTGCTCTCCGCAGTGATCGGCATCATCGCCGGGTTCGTGTTCGTGCGGCGGCAGCGAACTCTCGCGGCCCCGATGATCGACCTGCGGCTGTTCGCCAACCGAGCGTTCTCGACGGGTGTGGCCACGAATTTCCTGTCGGTCTTCGCCCTCGCCGGGGTGCTGTTCTTCGGTTCGCAGTACCTGCAGCTCGTCCTCGGCAACAGTCCGCTCGAGGCGGGACTGTTGCTGCTGCCCGGCACCGCCGCCAGTATCGTCACGTCGTTGCTGGTCGCGGTCCTGGTTCGGTACTTCAGCGCGGGAACGGTTCTCGGTGTCGCGATGTTCGTCGCGGCTGCGGGCGCAGGCATCCTGGTCGGCTTGGCCACGGACAGTGGTCCGACACTCTTCATCGCCGGATTCGTGCTCGTGGGCGCAGGCGTCGGTGTTGCGCTCACACTGACCTCCGAGTTGGTCGTCAGCTCCGTCGAACCCGAACGAGCGGGAGCTGCCTCGGCAGTGTCGGAGACCGCATACGAGCTGGGCATCGCGTTGGGTGTCGCCGTACTCGGCACGGTGGTCATGGCCATCTTCCGTCGTGGAATCGACGTCACCCAGCTGACCCCCGAGCTCGGAGCCAAGGCAGGCGAAACACTCGGCGGCGCGGATGCCGTGGCTCGTGAATTGCCGGACTCGGTGGCGACGGTTCTGCTCGATTCCGCACATGCTGCCTTCGTAGCGGGCATGCATGTCGCGGCCGTCGCCACCGCGGTTGTTCTCGCCGTCACCGCCGTGTTCGTCCTGGTCAACCTACGCAGGCGTCAGGACTCCAGTACGACGACGGAGTGACCGGGAACCGTGGTGGCAGAGCCGGTCTCGTTCGAGGTAGTCGGCTCCCACTCGAGTAGTGCGGAGCCGCCGACCGGCACCGTCGCAGCGGATTCGGCCAGGTTGCACACCACGCTGATGCGGCCGCGACGAACGACGATCCACTGCGCAGCCTCGTCGTAGTCCACCTTCACGTGGTCGAGCCACGGGTCGGTCAGTTCTGTCCGGTCGCGCCGCAGCCGCAACAAGTCGCGATAGACGCCCAACAGTCGCGCATGATCGCCGTCGCCCAGCTCCGACCAGTTCAGCTTCGACCGCGTGAACGTCTCGGGATCCTGCGGATCCGGGATATCGCTCTTGTCCCACCCGTGCTCGGCGAACTCCGCCTTGCGTCCCTCTGCCGTGGCCTTGCCCAGCTCGGGCTCGGGGTGCGAGGTGAAGAACTGGAACGGTGTCGACGCTCCCCATTCCTCGCCCATGAACAGCATCGGGGTGTAGGGCGAGGTCAGCACGAGCGCGGCCTTGATCGCAAGCTGACCGGGGGAGAGGTAGAAGCCCGGACGGTCGCCGATCGCGCGGTTGCCCACCTGGTCGTGTGTGGTCGTGTAGGTCACCAGGGAGCTGGCCGGGATGCGCCGGGTGTCCAGTGGTCGACCGTGGATGCGACCACGGAAACTCGAGTACGTTCCGGCGTGGAAGAACCCCTGCCGCAACGTGTTCGCCAGCCCCTGCAGCGAACCGAAATCGCCGTAGTAGCCCTGCCGCTCACCGGAGACCGCGGCGTGGATGGCATGGTGGATGTCGTCGTCCCATTGGGCGTCGAGTCCGTACCCGCCGCCCGACCGAGCTGTGATCAGCATCGGATCGTTGAGGTCGCTCTCGGCTATCAGGGTCAGTGGCCGACCCAGATGTGCCGAGAGACTTCGGGTTTCGATCGACAGCTGCTCGAGCAGGTGCACCGCAGTGTGGTCGACGATCGCGTGCACCGCGTCGAGCCGCAGTGCGTCGATGTGAAACTCGGAGAACCAACGCAGTGCGTTGTCGAGGGCATAGCGCCGCACCTCGCCCGAATCGGCCTCGGCGTAATTGATCGCCTGGCCCCAGCTGTTGGCCCCCTCGGTCATGTACGGGCCGAAGCGGTCCAGGTAGTTTCCGGACGGGCCGAGGTGGTTGTAGACCACGTCCAGAACGACACCGATACCGCGACCATGGCAGGCATCGACCAAGCGCTGCAAGCCTTCCGGGCCGCCGTACTCTTCGTGCACGGTGTACCAGAGAACGCCGTCGTAGCCCCAGTTGTGCACGCCGTTGAACCCGTTGACCGGCATGATCTCGATGAACGTCACGCCCAGATCGACGAGATGATCGAGCTTGCCGACGGCCGCGTCGAACGTGCCCTCATCGGTGAACGTGCCGATGTGCAGCTCGTAGATCGACGAGCCGGGCAGTTGCCGTCCGGTCCAGGCCGCGTCGGTCCACAGCGTCGGATCGACTTCGAAGACCTGCGACAGCTCGTGTACGCCGTCGGGCTGCCGGGGCGAACGCGGGTCAGGGAGCGCCTTGTCCGCGTCGTCGAGCAGGAAGCCGTATCGAGAGTTCGGTGCGGCGTCGACGTCGGCGTGCCACCATCCGTTCGAGGACCGCTGCATCGGGTGCACGGTGTCGTCGAGTTGGAGGCGGACCGTCTCGGGGGTCGGTGCCCAGACCTGGAATCGTCGTGTCGTCGCCGAAGAGGTCGCTGCTGTCGATGTCGCTGCTGTCGATGTCACTGTGTCACCGCTTCTTCGTTGTCGCGCACCAGAAGTGCGACTGGGAGTGAGGCGAACACCTCGGCCACCGACACCGTGCCGGTGTGTTCGACGTCGGTGATGCGGTCGCGCCAACGGCCGTCGGGCAGGGCCACGGATGTCTCACCCCAACCCTGCTCGGACAGGCCGAGGGAGAATCTCGTGGCGAGTGCGATCACGTCGGCGTTTCCGGGAACCGGTCCACGCGAGAACCCGACGAGGTGCTCGGCTGCGGATCCGTCCGCGACGATGGGCGTGTAGGTCCCGCCGACGAAACTCTTCGGCCGCTCGCGTCGCACGTGCAGTGCGGCGCGAACGACGGCGAGCTTGGCCGCACCCGTGTCGATCGAGAGCGCAGCGGTGTTCGACGCGGCGAGCATCGATCGACGCACCGAGTAGTCGACGGGCCTTCGGTTGTCGGGGTCGACGAGCGAGTCCTCCCACAACTCGGTGCCCTGGTACACATCGGGGATGCCTGGCCCGGCCAGGTTGAGCAGTTTCTGACCCAGTGCGTCGGAATGGCCGTGTGGAGCGAGCTTCTCGACGAGCATCGACATCGAGCGCGCGACGGCACCGTCGAAGATCGCGTCGAGCCAGCTGTGTACTGCGGACTCGAACTCCTCGTCCGGGTCGGTCCACGTCGTGCGAAGGGCGGCCTCGCGGATCGCCTTCTCCGCATAGGCGTGGACGCGGTCACGCAACGAGGACGTGACCACCCCGTCGGTCGGCCAGACTCCGAACAGGTTCTGCCACAAGAACATTCCGGTGGTGCCATCGGGACTCGGGGTCAGTTCTTCCCAGTCGGTGATACAGCGGGCCCACAGTTCGGGAGTCTGCGACAGCACGCCGATGCGTGCCCGCACGTCCTCGCCGCGCTTGGTGTCGTGGGTCGACAGCGTGGTCATCGCCGCCGGCCAACGCTTCGCGCGGTCCGCATTGGTGAGATGGAAGAACTCGGTGCTGCAACCGAATCGGCTGGGATCACCGCCGACCTCCTGCAACGAGATGAGCCGGTTCGCACGATAGAACAGGCAGTCCTCGACACCCTTGGCCGTGACGGCACCGCACACCTGATCGAAGCGCACCGGCGATTCGGCACCGCTGATCAGAGCCGTCGTCAACGCGCCGAGGCCGGTTGCCAATTCGGGCTGCTCCTCGCCGATCTCCGCGATCACGCCGGGCAGCACGCGAGCGAGCGGCGCGTAGTCGGTCCGGTAGACGGGGACGGCCGCGACGACGGCGACGATCGCGTCGATGACGGACTCGAGATCGACGGTGGTGCCGGATTCGCGCACGACGGCCCGCGCGAGGCGTCGCACCTCCGGGGACAGATCGCCGCGGGCGACCCCGGTCTTGAGGTCCAGTTCGGTCTCGTGCAGCGTCTCGCTGTCGTAGGCGATGCCCGAACGCACCTGGGACAACGCGGTGAGTGCATGCACGCCCTCGGGGTCGACGAACACTCCGCCGACCGCGGACAAGGCGTCGTATCCGGTCGTCCCGTCGACGGGGAGCGATTCGTCCAACGGTTCGCCGTCGGCCAGGATCTTCTCGATGACCAACCACCGGTCGGGGCCGAGAAGTCCGCGGAGCTCGGTGAGGTAGCCGGCGGGGTCGGCCAGGCCGTCGGGATGGTCGACGCGAAGTCCGTCGATCAGACCGTCCTCGATCCAACTTGCCACCTGTCGATGGGAGTCGGTGAAGACGTCGAGGTCTTCCTGCCGGATTCCCGCCAGACCGTTCACCGAGAAGAAACGTCGGTACCCGATCAGCCCGTCGGACCAGCTCACCAGTCGGTACGACTGGCGATCGTGTACGGCCTGCGCATCGCCGCTGTCGGTGCCGTCGGCGATGGGGAAGCGGTGCTCGTAGAACGCGAGCAGAGGGGGGTCCTCGGAGCGGTCGACGGTCAACTCGCCGACGTCGCTCGCGCTCCCGAGAACGGGGATGGCGATCTTGCCGTCGACTCCGTTGTCGGCTCCGAAGTCGATGTCGAAGTACGTCGCGTACTCGGAGTCACGACCGCGACGAAGTACGTCCCACCACCATGCGTTCTGCCGCGGGTCCTCCACTCCTACGTGGTTGGGCACGATGTCGACGATGATCCCCATGCCCACTTCGGCGGCACGAGAATGCAACTGCGTCAATGCTTCTCGGCCTCCCAGTGCGGCCGAGACCGTCGAGGTGTCGGTGACGTCGTAACCGTGTGTCGACCCGTCCGTCGCCGTCAGGATCGGCGAGAGGTAGAGGTGGGTGACCCCGAGGTCGTGCAGGTAATCGACCACGTCCGAGGCGTCGGCAAGGGTGAAGGCATCGCCCCGCAGTTGTAACCGGTATGTACTGGTGGGCAGCGGCATGTGTCAGGCAGTCTTTCGTAGAACGAGCAAGGAACGAGCGGTGACTTCCACCGGTGTACCCGCTTCGATCGATTTCTCACTTGTCCCGGTTCGCGACGCGGTGTTCAGCGCCACCGTCCACTCCTTGGCGTAGTTTCCGTCGGGGGTCACGAACTCGATGGTCTCGTGATGTGCGTTGAAGCACAACAGGAACGAGTCGTCCACCACGCGCTCACCGCGTTGGTTCGGCTCCGGGATTCCCTCGCCGTTGAGGAACACCGTGAGCGACTTGCCGAATCCGCTGTCCCAGTCCTCCGGGGTCATCTCCTCGCCCGCGGGGGTGAGCCAGGCGATGTCTCGAGCCTGCTCGCCGGTTCGAATGGGGCGGCCCTCGAAGAACCGTCGGCGTCGGAACACCGGATGCTCGGCGCGCAGCGCGATCGCGTTGCGGGTGAACTCGATCAGTTCGGCGTTCTTCTCGGCCAACGACCAGTCCATCCAGGCCAGTTCGGAGTCCTGGCAGTAGACGTTGTTGTTGCCCTGCTGGGTGCGCGCCATCTCGTCGCCGTGCGCGATCATCGGCGTGCCCTGGCTCAGTAGCAACGTCGCCATGATGTTGCGGATCTGGCGGGCACGCAGGTCCAGGATCTCCGGATCGTCCGTCGGGCCCTCCACGCCGCAGTTCCACGAGCGGTTGTGACTCTCGCCGTCGTTGTTGTCCTCGCCGTTGGCGTCGTTGTGCTTGTCGTTGTACGACACCAGATCGTTGAGCGTGAACCCGTCGTGCGCGATGACGAAGTTGATGCTGGCACCGGGGCGACGGCCGGTGGCCTCGTACAGATCCGAGGATCCGGTCAGTCTCGATGCGAACTCACCCAGTGTGGCCGGCTCGCCCCGCCAGTAGTCGCGCACGGTGTCGCGGTACTTGCCGTTCCACTCCGTCCACAGGCCGGGGAAGTTGCCGACCTGGTAGCCGCCCTCGCCCACGTCCCAGGGCTCGGCGATCAGCTTCACCTGGCTGACGACCGGATCCTGTTGCACCAGATCGAAGAACGCGCTCAGACGATCGACGTCGTGCAGTTCGCGCGCCAGCGTCGACGCGAGGTCGAATCGGAATCCGTCCACGTGCATCTCGGTGACCCAGTAGCGCAGCGAGTCCATGATGAGCTGCAGCGTGTGCGGGTGTCGCGCGTTGAGGCTGTTGCCGGTACCGGTGTAGTCCATGTAATGCTCGAGGTCGCCGTCGACGAGCCGGTAGTACGCGGCATTGTCGATGCCGCGGAAGCTGATGGTCGGGCCCATGTGGTTGCCCTCGGCGGTGTGGTTGTAGACCACGTCGAGGATCACCTCGATGCCGGCGGCGTGGAACGAACGGACCATGGCCTTGAACTCGGTGACCGCGGCACCGGGGGACTGCAGCGAGGAGTACTCCGCGTGCGGGGCGAGGAAACCGAATGTGTTGTAGCCCCAGTAGTTTCGCAATCCCTTGTCCAGCAGAACCTGATCCTGCATGAACTGGTGCACCGGCATCAGCTCGATGGCCGTGACACCGAGGTGGTTGAGGTGGTCGATGATCACCGGGTGCGCCAGGCCCGCGTAGGTGCCGCGCTCGGCTTCGGGGATGTCGGGATGGTTGATCGTCATGCCCTTGACGTGGGCCTCGTAGATCACCGTCTCGTGATACGGGCGTTTGGGAGCGCGATCGGCCTGCCAGTCGAAGAAGGGGTTGATCACGACGGTGGTCATCGTGTGTCCGAGCGAATCATGCTGGGGGAAGTCGTTGTTCGGCACCTCGTCGTGCGCGACGGGGGCTTCCTCGATGATCTCGTCGTCGGGATCGGCGAGATCGGCGGCGTCCTCGAACGGGACCTCGACGTCGAGCGAATCCGCGGCTTCCTCGACGATCCGTACCTCGGACTCGGACTCGGGCTCGGGAGCCGGGGCGTCCATGCTGTACGAGAACAGCGATCGGTCACCGTCGAACGTTCCCTCGAACGCCTTGCCGTACGGATCCACGAGCAGTTTGCTCGGATCACAGCGATGCCCGGCGGCCGGATCCCACGGGCCGTGAACGCGATAGCCGTAGCGCTGACCCGGTACCACCGTGGGCAGGTACGCGTGCCAGACGTAGCCGTCGGACTCCTCGAAACGGATACGGGTCTCGGTGCCGTCCTCGGCGATCAGGCACAGATCCACCGCCTCCGCGACCTCGGAAAACAAGGCGAAGTTGGTTCCTGCTCCGTCGTAGGTTGCGCCCAGTGGATAAGCGGATCCCGGCCATACTGCGATGGCAGGCGTGTCGTCGGAGGCTTCGTGCAGCATGGATCAACCCTACTGTGGCGGGTGGGCCCGGGCTTACCGAGCGCGAGCCGCCCCGCTCACGGTCCGGCCCACCACCCGGTGGCCGATCCGATCTGTCGGCCCAGCTCGGTGGTGAGGGTTCGCACGTAGGTCGCGGTGAGATGGTGTTCGTCACGGTAGATCAGAACGTTGCCCTGCTCGACGCGGCACACGGTGTCGTCGCACACGGCATCGGACAGGTCGAGAGCAGAGAACCCGGGCAGCTGGAACGAGGAGGCAAGGGCCGGGTTGACGGGGTCCAACGCCTCGTCCCTCGGGATACCGCACGAGGCGGCCGTGCCGCCGTCGGCGAGGCAGTCGATGGCCCGGTAGGCGAGCCACGGGGTGTCTCGGATACCGAGAATCCCGACGCCGTCCGCGGTCAATTGCTGCCACACCGAGGCGTACCAGGGGGGAGTGAAGTCGCCGGGGGCGTCCTCTCGAGGCCGGGTGGCGGTGGTGAACACGTAGTCCGGCTGCATGTCGGCTATGTCGGAGAGCACGGTCCGAGTCCAGTCCAGGCAATCCGGGTACTCGTTCGGGCCGAGCATCGGCATCGTGTTCACGCTCAGCGGGCATCCCATCTTGAGGAAAGTGACCACCGCAAAGCCGTGTTCACGTCCCAGGGCGTCGAGGGCCGTGACCCAGTGTTCGGCATGCGAGCTGCCCGCCAGCACGATGGTTCGGGTCGCGTCGACGTCGCCGTAGGAGCACGAGATCGCTTCCCGGGTCTCGAAATCCGCGATGCAGCCCTCGATGGTGGTGGCCGGCAGGTCCTCCGGGGCCGAATACAGGGGCGGGATCACGTCGACGGGGTCCGCACGAATCCCGTCGGTCAACTCGAGCGCGCCCGGGTGGGTCAGCTCGTCGATGGATCCGTTGGCTTGCACGGCGTCGATCGAGCGGCTGATGTAGGCGTTCCACCCGATCGAACTCGCGGTGACCGCGATCGCGGCCACCACCGCACACGCGGTCACCGCGATGCGTGCCGGGGTGAACGTGGTCGACTGCGTGGGCCGCTCGACCAGACGAACGGTGAGGAATGCGAGTGCGACCGAGGCAGCGACGATGCCGAGGCCGCCGAGCATGTCGACGTGGGACCGATCGGTGGCCGAGAGGTAGAAGATCAGCAGCGGCCAGTGCCACAGGTAGAGCGGAAACGCGATGGATCCGAGCCAGGCGAAGAAGCGGTTGGAGAGCGTGGCCGCGACGGCCGTCTCGGAACCGGCGACGATCAGCGCGATGGTGGCCAGCACCGGGATCAGGGCCAGAGGCCCCGGAAAAGCAGCAACACCGTCGACGAGAAAGCCGCACGCGACGATGACACCGATGCCGACAACGGCAAGGGCCCCGCGTGCGGTCGACCACGTTCGGGTGTCGCGGGCAGACGGCCCGGCCGCCGGTTTGCCGCTGCGTGCGGCGAACACGGCTGCGACTGCGGCCCCGAGCATGATCTCCCACAGCCGCGCCCCGGTGTCGTAGTAGTTCCACGCCTGGTGGCGTCGAACACCGTCTGCTGCGTACACGAAAGACACCACCGCGATCACGGCGAAAATCACCGCGAACGTCACAGGTCGAAGACTTCGTGGTCCCTCGGGTCGCGCGACACGCCGAACCCATGCCAGACCGAACACGACGGCAATGGCCAGTAGGTAGAACTGGAACTGCACGGCCACCGACCACAGGTGCTGAACGGGACTCACCGAGGGGTCGGCCGCAAGGTAGTCGTTCGCCGTCGTCGCCAGCTGCCAGTTCACGAAGTAGAAGACACCGGCCACCAGCTGATCGCCCAGGTCGGCCCATCGGGTCCGGGGAAGCAGGAACACCGATGCGACGGCCACCGTGAACAAGGTGATCAGCAGTGGCGGCCCGAGTCTGCGCAGTACTCGCGAGATACGCGTGATCGGGTTCAGGCTCGCGCCGGACTCGGCCGATCTCAGCAGAGATGCAGTGAAGAAGAAGCCGGACAGGGTGAGGAACACATCGACGCCGCCCGACACTCGACCCATCCAGATGTGGAAGACGACGACGAGGGCGATGGCGACACCGCGCAGGCCGTTGAGGTCGTGTCGCTGTGGTGGCCGACGCGGTTCGCTCGACGGCGGAGCTGCGTCCCCCTGAGCCGGAACGGCAACTGCGGCCGAGGTATCGGCGCTGCTCTGGGGTACGTGCATGGAGGAGAAGTGACTTCCCGGCTGTGTATCGACCACTCGGTCGGGGGTCGCGGACGGTTGGTACCCGACTCCGGTGAAATCGGGATTCAGGGGGAAACAATACGTGTACGTGAGGTGAAGTACCCCTCGGAGTCTGCCTTGCGGCAATAGTCCCAGTTCGCGGACGGTTTCGGTGCAGCCACGCATGACCGGCTTGCGCATGTATGAGGCGTATGCAAGCATTTATCAAGCGCGTGCAACTAAACGCGATAGCTCGATAAATGTGTACGCATCTTCCATTCAGGAGTTCAGACATGCCACTCGGCTTGCTCGCCCTCGCCATCGGGGGATTCGGAATCGGTCTGACCGAATTCGTCATCATGGGCCTACTGCCCGAAGTCGCGGCCGATTTCGCGGTCACCGAGGCCACCGCCGGCTGGCTCATCACCGGCTACGCGCTCTCCGTCGTCGTCGGGGCCCTGATCGTCACCGCCGCCGTGACACGGTTTCCTCGCAAGAACGTCCTGCTCGCACTGATGTGCCTGTTCATCGTCGGCAATCTCGTCTCCGCACTGTCGAGCAGCTACGAGATGATGCTGTTCGGCCGCGTCGTCGCAGCGCTGTGTCACGGAGCGTTCTTCGGCATCGGTGCCGTCGTCGCGGCGAGCCTGGTCGAACCGGAGAAGAAGGCAGGAGCCATATCCATGATGTTCGCCGGTCTGACCGCCGCCAACGTCCTCGGAGTTCCGTTCGGGACGTTCCTGGGTCAGAACCACGGTTGGCGCTCGACGTTCTGGGCGATCACGGTGATCGGCATCGTCGCGTTGATCGGTATCGCCACCCTCGTTCCTCGCGATACCGGGAGTGACGAGGTGAGCAATCTGCGTCGCGAGTTGCGCGCGTTCCGGTCGGTGCAGGTATGGCTGTCCATCGCCGTCACAGTGCTCGGGTACGGCGGCATGTTCGGTGCGTTCACGTACATCGCGTTCACGCTCACCGACGTCAGTGGCTTCGCGTCGAGTTCGGTGCCGTGGCTTCTTGTGTTGTTCGGCGGTGGATTGTTCGTCGGCAACTACCTCGGCGGCAAGGCGGCAGACCGCAACCTCACCGGCACGCTGACGATTCTGCTCGGTGCACTGACCTTCGTTCTCGTCTTCTTCGCGCTCACCGCGGAGAGTCGTCCCGCGACGATCGCATCTCTCGTGCTCATGGGTGCGTTCGGTTTCGCGACGGTCCCTGGACTGCAGATGCGGGTGATGTCGTTCGCATCCGACGCTCCGACGATGGCATCCGGCGCGAACATCGCCGCATTCAATCTCGGAAACGCGTTGGGCGCGTGGATCGGCGGTGTGACGATCTCGGCCGGTCTCGGTTACACCTCGCCGATCTGGGCCGGTTCCGTCATCACCGCGCTGGCCTTGACGGTTCTGTTGTTCGCGACCGGTCTGCTCCGACGCGCCGATACGGATCCGGTGGCGGGAGCGAGCCGACCGAGCGCTGCGACGAGTGCTGCGGGATCGTCGACCTGAAGGCTGAAGGAGTCGGCAGTGCCGTCGACCCTCCATCGCTTCAGAGGTGCGGGCACTATAACTGTTGTGGCACAGGACAGGTCGATGTCGACGGTGGTTCCGTCCTGATTCGGTAGTACCAGTCGGCCGCCGTCGAGAGCCGGCGACACGACTCCGTAACGGCGGTGGATTCGGGCGGAGACGATGGTCGCTCGGTTCACCGTCGCGACGACCTTCCCGGAGGATCGCAGAGTGAGTGTCGTCGGCGAGAGAACATGAGGATGGACGCGGGCCAGCGCGACCGACGAGGTGAGTACCAGCAATGACGCCGCCGACAGGGCGGCAACCACTGCACTGATCCACAGCACCGGAATCAGCAGATGCAGAACGACCATCTCGATGACGGTGACGATGCCGAACATCGCAGGTATGGCAAGGGTTCCACGCACTGCCGTGAACGTTGCGGAGTCCGAGTCGACCGGGGCATGCCGTCCCCGCGCCCACAGCAGCAATGCGTGCCATCGGCCGACCTGGACGGGAGTGTGGACCGTCATCGAGCACCACCGGGGCGGATGGGTTCGCCGGTCTCCAGACGCGCGATGGCCTCGATGATCACTGCGCGCTGAGCAGGATCGGGCACGATGTCGTCGATGCTCAGCGGGCCGCTCTCGTGGGCAGGGACGTCGGGCTCCGTCGAGACGAGAGCGTGGATATCGAGCACCGACGCCAATTCTGCTGCGAGAGAATCGATGTCACCTGCGGCATCGTCGACGCCTCGGCCTTCGAGCGCGCTGAATCTGCGCAGGAGCGCCAGGTACTTCAGACGAGTTCCGGGATCGTCGAGCGTCGCGGTCATCGTCTCGAAGAACGACGTGGGGACGGTGCCCGAGATCGCCATCACCTCGAGCAGGTCACGCTCACGGAGCAACGCGTCTCGGTCGGTCTCGGCGGCAGTATCGATCAACGCAGCCAGTGTGTCGGCCGCATCTCGCGGCAGGGCCGTCAGTGGACGCTGCTCGACGGCGTCGTCGAGCAGGGCCGACAAACGAGCGTGCCTGTGCGCCAGAGCTTTTTGTTCCGTTTCGATAGCCGCGAGCAGAGCGCGCAGATCGGCGACCACGTCGCTCTCGTCCGTAGCGGACCGGTCGAGGGCGGCTGCGATCGCACCGAGGGGCATTCCGGCATCGGCGAGCCAGCGAATTCTCATCAGTCGAACCACGTCGTCGATCGTGTACTCGCGATAGCCGTTCGACAGTCGGCGCGGCTCACCGAGCAGGCCGAGACGGTGGTAGTGACGCACGGTTCGAGGTGTCGTTCCGGCGGCCTCGGCCAGGGATCCGATTCTCATGTGTTCAGTGTGAACCGTGACGCTACGTCAAGGTCAAGATCGGCCGCGCCCTGCTCGTGAGCAGTCCGATACGACGCACCGAGTAGTCTCGGTGGTCCGTGCGATTCGACGTGGCTCGCACAGTTCGAGGAAGAGACCCGGCTGAAGATGGTCGACACCGATCGTTGGTATCGGGAGATGTTCGAGGCCAGCACAGTCGGATTGGCCCTGGCCGACGAGAACGGATTGTTGGTTCTCGCGAACGAGGCGTATGCGGCCATCGTCGGTTGTCCGCGCCATCTGTTGTCCGGCCGGTCCTCGCGTGAGTTCACCCATCCCGACGATCTGGCTCAGCACGCCGCGATGGAACAGATCATGGACGACGCAAAGGCGCGCGGGGAATCGGTTCATGTCGAGAAGCGCTACCTGCATGCCGACGGCACGGTCCGGTGGGGGTGGGTCTCGGCCAGTGAGGTTCCCGGCCCCGGGGGCATTCGGTGGACGATGGCCGTCGTACACGACACCACCGACCGGCGGCGCGTCGAGGACGACCTCCGTCAAGCCGCGCAGACCGATGCCCTCACCGGCTTGCTCAACCGACGTGGATGGCGAGATCGGTTGCATCAGTTGACGACACCCCGTGGTGCCGACCTCGCATTGGCTCTGGCGATGATCGACTTCGATCGGTTCAAGTCGTACAACGACAGGTACGGGCACGGACGGGGGGATCGGTTGTTGGTTCGGTTCTCCGCTGCTGCGCAGGACCTTCTCGGTGGCCGGGTCTCCATCGCCAGGTGGGGCGGCGAGGAGTTCGCACTCGCGATGCCCGGGGTGGATTCGACGACCATGTCGGCCGTGCTGGCCGAGCTCTCGGCGGTCGTGCCCGACGGACAGACCTTCTCGGCCGGTTACACGACCCTGCGCGCGGGGGAGTCCGTCGACGACTGTTTCGACCGCGCGGACATGCTGCTCTATAGGGCCAAACGAGACGGTGGTGCACGCTCGTACGGCGAGGCGTACGAAGCGCCCTGATGACGACCGTCAGCTCTGCAGCCGGCCGAATCCGACGACCCCGGAATCGGATGCGTAGTTCAGTGTGTGCACCCTGATCTTGCCGGCTTCGTTGCCTCCGACGGTGATGGCCTCGCCGCCCTCGACCGCAACGATCACGTTGGTGTGCTGGCCGGCCCAGCTGGCGTTGTCGTAGAGCACCACATCGCCCACCGATGGCGTGTAGTCGCCCACGGCCTCGAATCGGCCCTGCTCCTGGTAAAACTCCTGCAGGGTGTAGACGCCGGGTATGCGCCACGAACCCGAATGAGGATTCGACAGCGGCAGTCCCGCCTCCTTCATGATCCAGCTGACGAAATCGGCGCACCACGCTTCGTCGATGCCTTCGGCGTAGAACGTTCCCGGCCGCTGCAGCTCGTGCTCGGTGCGCAGGAGTTCGACCACCCGGGCCTGATCGGTGGTCAACTCGCCGGCATTCACCTCAGGGAATGCTTCGGTGTCCCATGGGAGGTACCGGCTCGGTGCCAGCCACAGAACACCGACCACCGCGACCACGACGACAGCCGTGCAGGCTGCCACCCACAGCGGCCACCGTCGTCGGGTCCGCGCGGTGGCGTCGATGCTCATGCGACCACGGTAGCGCGAGGTGGCACACCGCTCGGCACAATGACTGTGTGACCACTTCCGAGAATTCGTCGCCCGTTTCCGTTCCTGAGCCCGTCGTGGACGCCGCGAGAGGCGCATCGCGGATCACCGTGCTCACCGGTGCAGGCATGTCGGCCGAATCGGGGATCGCAACATTTCGGGACGCCCAGAGCGGGTTGTGGAAGGACTTCGATCCCAAGGACCTCGCCAGCCCCGAGGGGTGGTCGGCCGACAGTGATCTGGTGTGGGGCTGGTATCGGTGGCGGGCCGAATTGGTCCGACGCTCCGAGCCCAACGCCGGACACGTGGCACTCGCGCAATGGCAGCAGCGGGCGCACGTCGACATCGCCACTCAGAATGTCGACGACCTGCACGAGAGGGCGGGGGCCACGGTTCTCTCGCACGTGCACGGGTCACTGTTCGAGCCGTACTGCAGCGATTGTGGAACGCGGGCGCAGTTCGACGATGCCGCGGACGCACCTGCCGAGGCGGACCAGCGGGTTCCGCCGCCGGAGTGCCCGCTGTGCGGTGGGCTGATCAGGCCGGGTGCGGTGTGGTTCGGCGAATCGCTTCCCGAGGCCGCGTGGGAGGCGGCCGAGGAGGCCGTCCGACATGCCGACCTGGTTCTCGTGGTCGGCACGTCCGGAGTTGTGTACCCGTTCGCCGGGCTGCCTGCGATCGCCCGCAGCGCCGGAGCGACGGTGGTGGAGATCAACCCGGTCGAGACCGAGGTCTCGGACATGGCCGATCACCGGTGGCGCACCACGGCTGCGACGGGGCTGCCTGCGTTGGTCGAGCAGTTGTGAAACGGGGGGCTCGCGCCTCCAAGAGCCAGGAACAGTGACAGCTCACCGAACTGCGCAGCGAATCGCCTGTGTCGGGCCGTCTCGATCGTCGGAAATCGCCACAACTGCCGATTGCAACATCCAACGATTGCAGCTCGACGACTACGGCAACCCCGGGTCAGTCGGTGGTCAATGCCTCGACCAGAGCGCTCATTGCCGATGCTGCACTGTCGGTTTCGCTGGGTCCCAGGGCGGCGAGGCTGGCGATGAGTGCTGCTATCTCGGGGGCGGTCAACCGCACCGGCCGGGGCGCGGCGACGCTTGCCAGTCGAGATCCGCCGTGCACACCCGGTACCGCATCGATGGGAACCCCGGACTCACGCAACCGGGCAAGGTCGCGTTCGACGGTGCGCACGGAAACCCCGAGCCGTTGCGCGAGTTCGGGTGAGGTCAACGGCGCAGCAGCCGACCCCAGCCATTCCACGATCCGCTGCTGACGCGCGACGCGGCGCAAGGTGAGTGCGCTGTCGAGCGATCGGGGCGCGTTGTCCTTCGGCACCGTCCGAATTCTTCCCGATTCCCGACACCGCCCTGACGGGATTGGGTCCTACCGTTGTCGATATGACACCTGACACCGAATCGATCGACAGCTTCTTCGCCCGCTACACGGGGTACTTGACCTCGGGCGATCTCGACGGTCTGGCGAATATCTACAACTATCCGGCTCTGGCCGTCACGGCGCGGGGTTGTGCGGCGATCGCCGAGCCGCAGCAGACCCGAGAGTTCTTTCGGCAGGGGCAGACCTACTATCGGTCGCGCGGAATACAGGGGGTGCGGGCGCGCGACATCGTCACCGAGGCGCAGGTGCCGGGTATCTGGGTCGGGCATCTTCTGCTGGAGAACCTCGACTCCGACGGTTCGCCGGTGGGAACCGAGCGCAACGCCTATCAGGTGGTGACGCTGGACGACGGCACGCGTCGGATTGCGGTGACGACCCCGCTCGATGCCTAGAGCTGGGCGGAGCCGCACTCGGTACTGTGGGTGGGAACGGTTCTTCTTTCTCAGGTAGGGATAACAGATGGCTTTGGGCTCCGACCGATTCTGGCGCGTACTCGGCCGCTCGGCGCAGAAGGCGCAGAGCACCTCGCGTCGACGCGTCGACCGGGCTCAGGAGCATGCGGAATGGGCTGCTGCCCTGAGCGCGAGCGAGTTGGCGACCGAGGCGACCGCGCTGCGGGTCGACAATGCCGACCGTCTCGATGTCCCTCGGTACCTGGCGTTGACGCGCGAGGCGAGCGAGCGTGCCCTGAAGCTCCGGCCCTTCGACGTTCAGTTGCACGGTGCCGTGCGATTGCTCGCCGGTGACGTGGTGGAGATGGCAACCGGCGAGGGCAAGACGTTGGCCGGTGCCATCGCTGCCGTCGGATACGTGCTGTCCGGGCGTTCGGTGCACGTCATCTCGGTCAACGACTTTCTGGCGCAACGTGATGCGCAATGGATGCAGCCACTGTTCGAGTCCCTCGGTATCACCGTCGGTTCCATCGGCGAGTCGTCGACCGCATCCGAGCGGCGCGCCGCCTATGCCTGCGACATCACCTATGCCTCGGTCAACGAGATCGGGTTCGACGTTCTGCGTGATCATCTGGTGAACGACCGAAACGATCTGGTGGCACCCGTGCCGGACGTCGCCCTGATCGACGAGGCCGATTCCGTACTGGTCGACGAGGCGCTCGTTCCGCTGGTGTTGGCCGGTTCGGTCTCCGGCGACGTCTCGACCTCGACGGTCATGGATGCAGTCCGATTGCTGGACAAGGGAGTTCATTTCGACACCGATGCCGAAGGACGCAACGTGTTCCTCACCGACGAGGGCGCACTGCGGATGGAGAAGGAGCTGGGCGGTATCGACCTGTACTCCGAACATCACGTCGGGACGACATTGGTGGCGGTCAACGTGGCACTGCACGCCCAGGTGCTGGTCCAGCGCGACGTCGACTACATCGTCCGTGACGGACGGGTGCAGTTGATCAACGCCTCGCGTGGCCGGGTGGCCGAACTGCAGCGATGGCCGGATGGATTGCAGGCTGCGGTCGAGATCAAGGAGGGGCTCGCTCCCACCGAGACCGGTGAAATTCTCGACACGATCACCGTGCAGGCGTTGATCAATCGATACGCGACGGTGTGCGGTATGACCGGTACCGCCATGGCGGCGGGGGAGCAGCTTCGCACGTTCTACGGCCTCGGAGTCTCGATCATCGAGCCCAACGTTCCCACGGTGCGCGTCGACGAAGTCGACCGCGTGTACGACACGATCGAGCACAAGAACGCTGCAATTGCGCTGCAGGTGAAGGAGATCCACCAGACCGGTCAGCCGATCCTCATCGGCACCCACGACGTCGCAGAGTCCGAGGCGCTGGCCTCGACGCTCACCGCGTCGGGCGTGGAGGTGGTGGTGCTCAATGCCAAGAACGACGCCGAGGAGGCGGCGGTCATCGCTGCGGCGGGCGTACACGGCGCGGTGACGGTCTCGACGCAGATCGCCGGACGTGGAACCGACATCAAGCTCGGTGGTCCCGACGGCACCGACCGCGAACGGATTGCCGAGCTCGGCGGACTGTTCGTTCTCGGCACCGGTCGCCACACCACCGAGCGACTCGACAATCAGCTCCGAGGACGTGCAGGTAGGCAGGGAGACCCCGGCCGGTCGCTGTTCTTCGGCAGTTGGGAGGACGACGTCGTCAAAAACAACATCGGCGACAAGGATGCCCCGAAAGGCATCGACGAGAGCGGCCTCTTCACCTCGGCTGCTGCGGCCGACCGTGTCGATCATGCGCAACGCATCGCCGAGGGCCAGATGCTCGAAATACATTCGCGCACGTGGCGTTACAACCAGCTGACGGCTCAGCACCGTGAGATCCTCGATCGCCGCCGGGCCACGTTGCTCGACTCCGACGAGGCACTGACGCTGCTCGAGCAGCACGCACCGGCGCGCTCGAAGGAGTTGCGCGAGACCGTGTCCGAGGAAACTCTGATCGAGGTCGCCCGCCAGATCGTCCTGTACCACCTCGATCGGTCGTGGTCGGACTACCTCGCGCACCTCGCCGACGTACGGGAGAGCATTCACCTGCGCGCACTGGGGCGGGAGAACCCGCTGGACGAGTATCACCGGATCGCTGTCGAGGCGTTCAAGACGGTGTCCTCCAAGGCGATGGATCTCTCGCACGCGACGTTCGAGTCGGCCGAGATCACCTCGGAGGGAATCGATCTGGACGAAGCCGGCTTGCGTCGACCGACGTCGACCTGGACGTACATGGTGCACGACAACCCGTTCGCGTCCCGCGGAAATGCCGGTGCGGCCGGTCTGGGGCCGATTTTCGGTGGCTGACGCGCGGCGCGCGTTGCTCGCTCTCGCGTTCGGCGCGAGCGTGGTGGCTTCCGGGTGTGCCGACTCGTACGGCGAATTCCCGGCGGGCAAGACGTATTCGTCGGTCGATGCACCCGACTCCTACACGCCGGTTGCCGGAACGACGGTCAGGCTCGAATTCGTCGACGACCGGATCTCGGCCGAGGCGGGGTGCAACAGGTTGTTCGGCACCGTGGACACCTCGCAGGGCAGAATCACCATCGACTCTCTCGGGTCGACGCGCGTGGCCTGCCCGGAGGCGATCATGGAGCAGGACCGGTGGCTGTCGGCGTTCCTGACCTCCTCGCCACGGTGGTCGCGGGACGGTGGAACCATGACCCTGGACAACGGGAGCGAGCGCATCGTCTTCGCCGAATTCTGATCGATCAGCGGCGCATGCGGTTCACCGCGGTGTGGCGTACCCCGTCGAGAAAGAGTTTCAGTCCGAAATCGAATCTGCTCGTCGGATCTGGACTCTCGAACAGCGGCGACGCGTCGGGCGTGAGGGCTCCGGCGGAATCCATCTGAAGCCGCGCTTGCTCGTCCACGGTCTGACCGAGGATGTAGTACAGCAATGTGTCGGCGGTGAGTTCCGCGTCGCGTCGCGGCAGTCCTGCTCGAATGCACACGGCGGCAATGCGTTCGCGAATGTGGTTGGTGGTCAGCCTCGACGCGTAGGTCGCGGCCACCAATTCGGCACCGTCGCGTCGGGAGAGAAGGGCGTCGCGCAGTCGGTGCGCGATCTGAGCGATCTGTGCGTCCCACGAATCCTCGGTGGACGGTGCATCGGCACCCGAGAGTATGTGGTCGGCGATGGCACCGAGCAGCGTCTGTTTGTTGGGGAAGTGCCAGTACAGCGCGCCCGGCTGGACGTGCAGTGACGTCGCCAGACGGCGCATCGTCAGGTCTGCCAGGCCGTACTCGTCGAGAATGGCGATCGCGCCGTCCAGGACGTCCTGCCTGTTCAGTTGCACGTACTTCCCCCTGTCGTTCGACGCCGCGTCGCTTTGACAGTAGCCGAGCGCGGTGCCTAACGTGAACGCCGTTCAACTTGAACGGTGTTCAATTTCGATGCCGTTCGACGACGAGGGGACCCGGAATGGACATTTTGCGCACGGCGCGTACACAGGTGCTCGGCGACGGCATCGCGCTCGATCGATCTCAGGTTCTCGAGGTTCTCGAGCTCGGTGACGACCGTCTCGAGGAGACGATGCTGTTGGCCCACGAGGTGCGGATGAAGTGGTGCGGGCCCGAGGTCGAGGTGGAGGGAATCGTCAGCCTCAAGACCGGCGGGTGCCCCGAGGACTGCCACTTCTGTTCGCAGTCCGGGCTTTTCGCCTCCCCGGTCCGAGCTGCGTGGCTCGATATCCCCTCGCTGGTGGAAGCTGCGAAGCAGACCGCGAAGACCGGAGCGACGGAATTCTGCATCGTCGCCGCGGTGCGCGGACCGGACGATCGGTTGCTCGCGCAGGTCGCCGCGGGTATCGAGGCCATTCGGAACGAGGTCGAGATCGATATCGCCTGCTCGTTGGGCATGCTCGATCAGGATCAGGTCGATCGGCTCGCGGCAATGGGTGTGCATCGCTACAACCACAATCTCGAGACCTCTCGCTCGTACTTTCCGAACGTGGTGACCACCCATACCTGGGAGGAGCGGTGGAACACCCTGAAGATGGTGCGCGAGGCAGGCATGGAGGTGTGCTGCGGCGGAATTCTCGGCATGGGGGAGACGCTCGGGCAGCGGGCCGAGTTCGCAGCCGATCTCACCGCACTCGAACCCGACGAGGTGCCCCTGAACTTCCTCAACCCCCGGCCGGGAACCCCGTTCGGAGACCTCGACGTGCTGCCGGCATCGGATGCTCTGCGCGCTGTCGCTGCGTTTCGTCTCGCCCTGCCGCGCACGATTCTCAGGTTCGCCGGCGGCCGCGAGATCACTCTCGGTGATCTGGGTGCGAAGCAGGGAATTCTCGGCGGCATCAATGCGGTCATCGTCGGCAACTACCTGACGACGCTCGGTCGTCCGGCAGAGCAGGACCTCGACCTTCTCGGCGAGCTGCAGATGCCGATCAAAGCGCTCAACTCGACTATCTGATGGGCGTATTAGGGTGGGTCGAATGACGAGCGAGACCCACTACGACCCGTACACCGGCCTGCCTGTCGAATCCCGAGCCGAGATAGGCGCGGATTCGTTGTCGGTCGCCGTCCGGCTCGGGCTGGAGCCGCCGCGGTTCTGCGCAGAATGCGGACGCCGCATGGTGGTCCAGATCGTCCCCGACGGGTGGACATCGCTGTGCTCGCGTCACGGTCTCGTCGACTCGGCCGCGACGGGTAGGCGCTAGGTGGTCATGTCGGTCGTTTTCGAAGTCGCACCGCGGACCAGTACCGTTCGTGTGCTGTCGGTGGTTGTCGGAGTCTCGGTGGCAGTGTCGGCTCTGGGCGGGATGTTGTGGGGATTCTTGGCACCGGCGCAGCAGCTGCTCGTGGTGGCGCAGGACCGCGGGGCCGCACTGACCGGTGAGAGTCTGCACCGCTTCGACGGCCTCGCGCTCTTCTCCTTCGTGTCCTTGGCCCTGGGTCTCGTCATCCCGATCGGGTGGTGGCTGTGGAAGTCGGAGCGAGGTCCGCGGCTGTTCGGTGCGATCTTAGTCGGCGCTCTCGCAGGTTCGGTCGCTGCTCTCCTGGTGGGCAACGGGATTGCTGCTCTTCGGTTTCCGAAGGCCGCCGACCCTGCAGTCGGGTCGATCGTCACTGTTGCGCCGAGCATCGACACTCCGCTGGTGCTGATCGTTCAGGCGCTGATGGCATCGCTGGTGATCCTGCTGCTGGCGGCGATGAATCCCAACGACAATCTGCACTACACCGATCCCGAACCGGACGTCCTCGATGTCGAGTTATCCCCGCCGCCGCCGTCGTTCGACTCGAATCGGGTCGACTGACCGCAGCGGTTCACGTCTGCGGTGGGCGCAATGCGGCGAACTCGTCGGTGACTCGAATGCTGTTGTCGGCGAAGCGGAACAGTGCAGGCGGTCGTCCACCTGCCTTGCCCGACGGCGCGCGTCGTCCGGTGGGTTCGATGACACCACGCCTGCTCAGTACGCGCTGCAGATTGGTGGCATCGACCTGATATCCGAGTGCGGCACCGTAGATCTCGCGCAGCGAGGAGATCGCGAAATCGACCGGCGCGAGTGCGAATCCGATGTTGGTGTACGAGAGTTTCGCGACCAGTCGATGTCTCGCGTGCGCGACGACGGTTCCGTGATCGAACGACATGTGGGGCAGTGCGGAAACCGGGTGCCATGCCGTGTCGGAGGGGAGTGTCGGCTCGGCCGAGATCGGCACCAGGCCCAGGAAGGTCGACGCGATCCGCCGATCTCCCGGCACACGTTCGGGTTCGCTGAAGACGGACAGTTGCTCGAGGTGTGCCACCGAGCGCACGTCGACCTTTTCCGCGAGCTGACGCCGAGCGGAGGTGGCGAGGTTCTCGTCGTCGCGCAGGGTGCCTCCGGGTAGCGACCAGGTCCCGGCCTCGGGATCGAGCGCGCGCTGCCACAGCAGCACCGCCAATTCCGGGGCATCGGGGTCGGAAAAGGTTCGAACTTGGAACACCGCAATGAGGACTTCGTGGACGGTGCTACGATGAATCATGTTTTCGATCATAGGTCGAAAACTCCCTCGGAGGAAATTCGGTCACCGACGACCGGATGATCGGTGAAGGAGAACCGTCATGACCAGCAGCGCTACCCGGGTGACCACCCTGGACTCGGCATTCGCCGGAGTTCGCGACATCGTCGACGGAGCCGGTGGCTACGGGGGAGTCGAGGCGACGCCGGAATGGGCCGCCGAGGTCCGACGGCTCGCCGATCTGCGTGGTGCGACGCTGCTCGCACACAACTACCAACTGCCTGCGATCCAGGATGTCGCCGATCATGTCGGTGACTCGCTCGCACTCTCGCGCATCGCCGCCGAGGTGTCCGAGGACACGATCGTGTTCTGCGGCGTCCACTTCATGGCCGAGACAGCGAAGATCCTGAGCCCGCAGAAGACGGTCCTCATCCCCGACCAGCGCGCCGGTTGCTCCCTCGCGGATTCCATCACCGCAGAGCAACTCCGCGAATGGAAGGCGGATTTCCCGGAGGCCGTCGTCGTCTCGTACGTCAACACCACCGCCGAGATCAAAGCGCTGACCGACATCTGCTGCACCTCGTCGAACGCCGTCGAGGTGGTCGAGTCGATCGATCCGGGCCGCGACATCCTGTTCCTGCCCGATCAGTTCCTCGGCGCGCACGTCAAGCGCGTCACCGGACGCGAGAACCTGCACATCTGGGCCGGAGAATGCCACGTGCACGCCGGTATCAACGGCGACGAGTTGGCCGAGAAGTCTCGCACCCACCCGGACGCAGAACTGTACGTCCACCCCGAATGCGGCTGCGCCACTTCGGCTCTGTACCTCGCAGGCGAGGGATTCGTACCGGCGGACAGGGTGAAGATTCTCTCCACCGGCGGCATGCTCGACGCTGCGCGCACCACGGCGTCCAAGCAGGTTCTCGTCGCCACCGAGATCGGCATGTTGCATCAGCTGCGGATGGCTGCACCCGAGGTCGACTTCCTCGCCGTGAACGACCGCGCATCGTGCGGCTACATGAAGATGATCACCCCTGCGGCTCTGCTGCGCTGCCTGGTCGAAGGACGCGACGAGGTGCACGTCGACCTCGAGACCGCGCACATCGCGAGCAAGTCGGTGCAGCGGATGATCGAGATCGGCACCCCGGGCGGCGGCGAGTGAATCCATCGGTCGCGTGGGAAACCGCGGCCGATCTGGTCGTCGTCGGCGGTGGAATTGCCGGACTCACCGCGGCGCGCACCGCGACGGCCCGCGGCCTGCGGGTGGTGACCGTCAGCAAGGGGCAGTCCACCGACACCGCAACGCAGTACGCTCAGGGTGGAATTGCGGTCGTCGGTCCCGAGCTCGAGGACTCGATCGAATCGCATGTGGCCGACACCTGCGTTGCCGGTGCCGGTTTGTGCGACGAGGACGCGGTGCGCTCCATCGTGTCCGGTGGACGTGCGGCGATCACCTCGCTCGAGGCTGCGGGCGCGCAGTTCGACCTGGCAGCTGACGGCGAGGTGGCACGGACCCGCGAGGGTGGCCACAGCGTTCGTCGCATCGTTCACGCCGGGGGAGATGCGACCGGGGCCGAGGTGCAGCGCACGCTGGACGCGTCGGTGCCCACGGTGCAGTTCGACACGACCGCGCTGCGGGTGCTGACCACCGACGGTGAGGTTGTCGGTCTCCTCGTGCGTGGACCTCGCGGCGTCGGCGTCGTTCATTGCCCGACGGTGCTGCTCGCCACCGGCGGACTGGGGCAGCTCTTCTCGTGCAGCACCAACCCGCCCGGCGCGACGGCCGACGGCATTGCACTCGCACTCGACGCCGGTGCGCGGATCGCGGATCTGGAGTTCGTGCAGTTCCATCCGACGGTTCTGTTCGCCGCCGGGTCGACGGGCCGCCGCCCGTTGATCAGCGAGGCAGTGCGAGGAGAGGGAGCCCGCTTGGTCGACGTCACCGGTCGTGCGTTCATGGCGGAGGTGCACCCGCTCGGTGACCTCGCGCCACGCGACGTGGTGTCCCGCGCCATCGCCGAATTGCTGCACGGCAGCGGTGACGACCACGTACTGCTGGACGCCCGCACGGTCGAACGTGTCCACGAACGGTTCCCGACCGTGACCGCCTCGTGCCTGGAGGCCGGCTTCGATCCGGCGACGGACCTGATTCCGGTGGCACCGGCAGCGCACTATTCGTGCGGGGGCGTGGCGACGGATACGGCCGGACGTACCTCGGTTCCCGGCTTGCTGGCCGCGGGCGAAGTGGCGCGCACCGGCTTGCACGGTGCCAACAGGTTGGCGTCGAACAGTCTGCTCGAGGGTCTCGTCGTCGGTGAGCGTGCGGCCTACGTGGCTGCCGAACGGGTCGGCCGCACCGGCAGCATTTCGGATATCGCACTGCCCACCTACCGCCGTATCGACCGCGCGGTGCTGCAGCGCACCATGACCGCCGAGGTCGGCGTCGTACGGGATGCAACGGGTCTTGCTGGAGCGCAACGTGTTCTGGAGCACGGCGTGGTATCGGAACCACCCGTGGATGCGCGCGCGGTCGAGGACGCAGCGTTGACCGCTGCGGCGGAGGTGATCGTGCTTACTGCGTCCGAGCGGCGCGAGAGCAGAGGGTGTCATACCCGACGCGATGCGCCGGAGAGCGATCCGGCGCAGCGCCGCAGTCTGTTCGTCGAACGAGATCTCGATGGACGGTTGACGATAGTGAACGACGATGTGATGACGGGAGCACGTTGACATGACCGATTCCCCGAACGAGGTGAACCCGGGCGTCGACCGAGACGAGGTTCTCGCGCTGATCAGGACCGCCCTCGACGAGGACCTGCGGTACGGACCCGACATCACCACGCTGGCAACGGTCCCCGAGAACGCCGTCGCCACCGCGTCGGTGGTCTCGCGCCAATTCGGCACGGTGGCCGGAATCGATGTCGGCCTCCTGGTTCTCGACGAGGTGATCGGAAGCGGCGGATACTCCGTCGTGCATCACATCGAGGACGGATCCGAGGTCGAACCGGGACAGGCCGTTCTGACGGTCGAAGCCCCGACTCGAGGACTGCTCACTGCCGAACGCACGATGCTCAACATCGTCTGTCATCTTTCGGGAATCGCCACCGCGACGGCCGGCTGGGTCGCCGAGGTCGCCGACACCGAGTGCAAGATCCGGGACAGCCGAAAGACGTTGCCGGGACTGCGTTCACTGCAGAAGTACGCCGTTCGCGCCGGCGGGGGCGTCAACCACCGGATGGGTCTGGGAGATGCCGCGCTCATCAAGGACAATCACGTGGCGGCAGCCGGTTCGGTCGTCGCTGCGTTGAACGCAGTGCGGGCCGCGGCTCCCGACATCGCATGCGAGGTCGAGGTAGACAGCCTCGAGCAACTCGACCAGGTACTGGCGGAGAACGTCGAACTGGTTCTGCTGGACAACTTCCCGCTCTGGCAGACACAGATGGCGGTGCAGCGCCGCGACACGTTCGCGCCGCAGACGAAGCTGGAATCCTCGGGTGGCCTGACCGTCGACGTGGCACGGGACTACGCGCGTACGGGGGTCGACTTCCTTGCGGTTGGCGGTCTGACACACTCGGTGACAGTGCTCGACCTCGGCCTGGACATGTAGTCGAGCCTCGCAATGTGAGGAATTCTTTCGAAGATGGAAGTTCAGAGCGTCCGCCTCGACAGTTGGATCTGGGCGGTTCGGTTGTTCAAGACGCGGTCTGCCGCGGCTGCTGCCTGCCGCGGCGGGCACGTCCGCGTCAACGGAACTCCCGCCAAACCCGGGCATCGCATCGGCCCGGACGACGAGATCAGACTGCGGGCCGACGGAGTCGAGAAGATCGTCGTCGTGGTGCGGGCCATCACCAAACGAGTAGGCGCAGCGGTCGTTCCCGAGTGCTTGATCGATCGCAGTCCGCCGCCGCCACCGAAAGAAGTTCTGGCTTCCGTACCGAGGCGTGATCGAGGGGCAGGCAGGCCCACCAAGCGCGATCGTCGTGAAATCGACAGATTGCGGGGCCTGGGCCTCTAGTGCTCCCGGCTCCGTTCAGTTACCTTCGGTAACGACACGTAGTTCGTACGCGCAAGGAGGTGTGGCATGAACTCCGTCCTGTGGACTCCACGTTTCGCAGCAGTGTATTTCCTGGCAGCAGCGCTGCTGCTCGTTGTGTTTCTGGCCATCGACGCTTCCCTCACCATCGCAGCTCCACTGCTGGTGATACTGGTGGGGCTCGGAACAGCTGTTCTGATTCGCCATCGACAGCGTCAACCGGCCCGCTGATTCGGGCCGCTTCGACGGCAGGGCTGTGCCCTGACGGTGATATGGGTCGTCAGGCGGGTTGTCGTGGTTCCTCGTAACCGGTTTCGTCGTGATTGTCGGGTGGGTAGCGGACTTCTTCGGGGTGGTGGGCGTGATTGATGAGTCCGCGCCGTTTGGGGTCCATTCCGGCGGGTGGGTGCCACTGGGTGCGGCCCGGGTAGCGATGTCGGGCTCCGGTTTTGGTGGTGGCCCACTTGCCGGGTCCGGTGCCGACGAGTGCGTGGTGCATGTCGCAGCCGAAGGTGAGGGAGTCGATGTCGGTGTAGCCGCCGGTGTTCCAGTCGGTGAGGTGGTGGGCTTGGCACCAGGTTGCGGGGCGGGTGCAGGAGGGGAAGCTGCAGCCGCGGTCGCGGGCGATGAGCACGATGCGTTGGTCGGTGGAGGCGATGCGTTTGGAGCGGCCGAGGTACAGGGCTCGGCCGTGGTCGTCGAAGATGGTCAGGTAGTGGTGGGCGTGCGAGGCCATGCGGATCGCGTCGCGGATCGACACCCGTGATCCGGTGGCGGTCATGGCGTAGCCGCAGCCGGCTTCGAGGTCTTTCAGTGTCATGGTGACGATGGCGGTGACGGGTAGGCCTCGGTGGGTGCCGAGGGTCCCGGAGGCGAGGGTGTGCCGGAGCGCGAGTTTGAGGGCGTCGTGTTGGCGTTCGCGTTGGGTGCGGGTATCCCGCGCGGCGGCAGCGTCGCGTGCTGCGGTGTCCGGTGCGTCGTCGGTGTCAGATCCGACGGCGTCGTCGGGATCGGTTGGGTCGTCCGGGTCGGTTGTGTCGCCGGGCTCAGCACAGTCCTCTGGTTCGGTTGTGTCGCCGGGCTCAGCACTGTGCTCTGGTTCGGTTGTGTCGCCGGGCTCAGCAGTGCCCTCTGGTTCGATGGTGCCGTCGTGCCCTGTGCTGCAACCACAGTCGAGGCCGTCACCGCACCGGCCGTCACCGTCGCAGGGATCGTCGCCGTCGAATGAACCGTCGTCCCACAGTCCCGCATTACCTGTCCACCCGTCTGCGGGCTCCGGTAGCGGTGGGGTGTCGGTATCGAAGACACCACCGGATGTGGCCGAATCCGGTTCGGCTGCTGCAGGATCGGGACGCGCACCGTCGCTCGCAGCGGCAGGGTTCGTGCTGTCCTTGCCGCCGGACGAGCTGTCGGTCTCGTCATGCACGACGGACGTCGGGTCGGCGGGGTTGTTGACGCCCGGTTTCGCAGCTTTGGAGAACAGGGCTTCGAGGTAGGCCCGTAGTTCGGGGTCGACGCAGAATTTTCCTTCGGACATTCCGTCGGCACCCTGCTCACCGAGGTAGAAGAACGCATCCCTGCGTTTCGGTGGTCTCGGTGGCTTCCCGTCCTCGTCTTCGTCGTCGTCGTGGTCGCCGTCGGGGTTGAGGATCGAATCCAGGTGCGCCACCAACGGTGCGAAATCGTCGGGTCGCCTGGTCGAGGCGTAGCCCGCCAGTTGCTCGTCGGCGAGCTCGCGCGTCTGCGGATCGACATCCCGGGGCAGATGGCGGAAGAACTCGCGGATCATCTGCACATGCTTGGCATCGAGCAACCCCGCCCGCAACGCAGCAGCAGTGTGCGGCAGCAACGGCGGCAGGACTTCCCCGGAGAAGGCGGTGCGGTCACCCAATTCGGCAGCCAGACGCACCCGAGCACCGGCTGCTCGCGGGGTGATCCGCAGCATCCACGCCACCGACGACGGCACCGATCCCGGATACACATCGAGGCCGTGCTGAGAGATCAGCTCGTTGAGCCAGGTGTACGAGTACGCGGTCAGGGATCTGGTCAGCATCTCCATCCGTTGGATCACCGCGCGCCGGTCCGCGTTCGACCACGCTACCGACGCCTGCCCGGCCAACTCCGCGATCGCGGACTCGACCCGGTCGACCAGTGCCGACAGTTCGGGATCGGACACTTCGGGGGCGGGCGGCACCGTCTCGATGCCGTCCACCCCTGATCCGCCGTCCCCCGAAAGCATGCACAGAATCTATCGCGCCCCACCGACACACTTTCGAACACGCGTTCTCATGGATTCGGGGCGGAGCGAGATGCAGACGTCAGCGACGCTTCCCGCTGCGTCGGGCGTTCGTCTTCGTCTTGGCAACGGGGCGAGCGGGTTTGGAGGGTTGCGCTTTCTTCTTCTTGACCGGTGCCTCGTCCGACGGTCCGCGTGAACTGCGGGTCGAGCGGCCGCGGACGATACCGATGAATTCCTCGATGCGGTCGTCCTCGCGTTCGGCGACCCAGGCCAGTGCAATCTGTGACTGCTCGACATCGGTCACGGGGCGGTAGACGAGGTCCTTGCGGGCATTGAATCGGGCGACCGAGTGCGGCACGATCGCCACCCCGAGCCCGGCGGCCACGTACTCGAACGTCTCGGCAACGGAATTCATCGGCGGCAGTTCCGGTCGACTCCCGGACACGAGTTCGGTTGCCACCGCTGCCCATTCGGGCACGGTCGCTGGCTCGGCGAGCAGATGCTCGTCGGCGAGATCGGTCGCGGTGACCGAATCGAATGCGGCGACCGCGTGGTCTTTCGGGACCACCACCACCTGCACTTCCTGGTACAGACCGATCGCGTTGAGCCCATCGCGATCGATCGGCGGACGAACGAAGCTCACATCGACCGTTCCGTCGCGCAGGGCCGACACCTGTGTCTGCGGCGTCGTCGCCACCACGGACAGCGTGACGTCGGGGAACCGATCCGCCCAGATGCGTGTCCACTTCGTCAGCGTCACGCCTTCGGCGTATCCGATGGTGAAGGTCGTCGGCTCTGCCGCAGCGACCTGCGCGAGTTCCGAGAGCCGATCGTCCTCGGCGATCTCCACCAGGGCTCGCTCGAGCAGATCGCGGCCTTCGGCGGTGAGCTCGGTGGGGGATGCCCCGGGCACGAACAGGTCGACGCCGAGCTGTTCCTCGAGTTCCACGATCGTCTTGCTCAAGCGGATCCGCGAGATTCCGAGCGACCGAGCAGCGCGCGCGAAATGCAGTTGCTGCGCCACCGCCGCGTACCAGCGCAGTGTCTGCACATCGATGTTCACGATGTCGAGCCTATGGGACGAGGAGGGCAGTGAGGGACGGTGGCGTCGAGAGCGCCGACGGCCGGATAAGCTGGTCCGGTGAGCCCGGAGAACAAACAGCAGACCATGAAGCCATTGACCGCGGCGAACAAGCTCGGCATCTACCTTCCCGCAGCACCCGAAGAATTCCAGAACTCGATGATCAGCCGGTCCGACCTGGACGCACTGCGCAGCGATCCGCCGCACTGGTTGACCGACCTGCAGACCAACGGCCCCTTCCCCCGCGACGTCATCGCCAAGAAGCTCGGCGTGTCCATCGCGGGGCTGGCCCGCGGCGGTGTCACCGAAGCGCTGACCACCGAGGCAATCGACGAACTCGTCGCCAGCCCGCCCCAGTGGCTCGTTCGCGAGCGTCGCACCCAGATTCAGGTGCGCAAGGATGCCGAACGCATCAAGGAAAAGCAGGAAGCGCGTCGCACCTCGGGCAACCGACCGACCAAGCTGCGCAACCTCTAACGCGAGACGATCCCGTCGAGGTAGCGCCACCGGCCGTCGATGCGGGCGAAGCGGCTGACCTCACTCATCGAGCCTGCCCCGTCGGGATGCTTGTACCGAGCTCGGAACTCGACCGTTCCCGCGTCGTCGAACATGCCACCGGCGTCGGTTGCGAGAATGTCGAGTCGATACCACCGCTGGTCGGGGTCCAATTCCAGCTCGGCCGGTGCGGTGTCGGGATGCCACGATGCGCGGAGATAGGCCACATCGCCGACGGCGAACGCGGTGAATCGCGATCGCATCAGCTTCTCCGCCGTCGGCGCGCTCGCCTCCCCGCGCAGATACGGCTCGCAACAGGCATCGAACGTGTCACCACTCGAACACGGACACCGTCCGCTCACTCGTCGACAACTTCGACGGAATAGGTGCCCAGTTCGTGCTCGTCCCGTTTGCCGACGTCCTGGATCCAGGTGTTGGCCTCCAGAAGCGTGTCGAACAGTCCCAGTGGAATCGGGTCGCCGCCGAGGGCATTCTTCATGATCACGCGATATTTCCTCACGGAGTCACCCGCCGGACGGTCGCCAGAAACGTTGCGGCGGCAAAGAACAGCCCGGCGAACGTGCGATTCATCGTCTTCTGTTGACGCTGGGATTTCATCAAGCGCAACACCCGCGACGCCAGCGAGGTGTACCCCGTCATCACGAGCATGTCGACCGCGACCATCGTGGCGGCGATCAGCAGGTACTGGACGACGAGAGGCCGTGTCGGATCGAGGAACTGGGGGAGCACCGCGACCATGAAGACGACGGCTTTCGGGTTGCTGGCGTTGACGAGGAAGCCTCGGGCGAGCATCGTCGTGCCACGGTCGGCTACTGCCGGGGCGTCGGCGACCTCGGTCGGGGCTGCCCGCCACTGTCGAACTCCGAGGTAGACCAGGTATGCGACGCCGAACCATTTGATGACGGAGAAGGCCAGCGTCGAGCTCGCCAGAACGGCTCCCAGTCCGACGGCGACGACGCCGATCTGAATCAGCAGACCGATCTGCAGCCCGAAGATGTTCCAGTATCCGCGGCGCAGGCCGTAGCGGAGCCCGGTGGACATCGACGCGATGGCACCGGCGCCGGGGGAGAGACTGATGACGATGCTCGCGCCGAGAAAGGCGAGCCACACTGACCAGGACATGGGTTCATTGAACTACGGCCGTCAACTCCGATTCGGCCCGGTAGGTGTGTCGAACCGGGCGCTGTGGGGTAGACCGCGGACATGGCAGACATCAGAACCATCGACACAGGCCCGCAGCACGTCACCCGTCAGACCGAGGTGCGGGCACCGGCGTCCGAACTGTTCGACATGGTGGCCGATCCGAAGCGGCACGGCGAGCTCGACGGATCCGGCACCGTCAAGGACACCGTGCGCGGTCCCGATCGACTCAGCACCGGTGCGAAATTCTCCGTCGGCATGAAGCAGTACGGCGTGCCCTACAAGATCACCAGCACCGTCACCGAGTTCGTCGACGCCGATCGGCACAAGGTCGTCGAGTGGCAGCATCCGATGGGGCACAGCTGGCGCTGGGAGTTCGAGGAGAAGCAGCCGGGCCTGACCACGGTCACCGAGAGCTTCAAGTACGGCACCGCCAAGGTCCCGAAAATGCTCGAGCTGTTCAAGATGCCGCAGAAGAACGCGCAGGGCATCACGAGCACGCTGCACAACCTCGCTGCTCGCTACGCCTGACCCGAATCTATTCTGACCGGCATGCCGATCGATCCCGATACCAAGAACTGGACCTGGGTACTCGAGCGAGCGTGCCCGGACTGCGGGTTCGACTCGAGCGCCGTCGTGTACGACGACATCCCGGACCTCATCCGCGCCGACGTCGAGCGTTGGGAGGCGGTGCTGCAGCGCAACGACGCAGCACTGCGCCCCGACGACTCGACGTGGTCCGCGCTCGAGTACGCCGCGCACGTACGTGACGCGCACCGCATCTTCCGCACCCGGCTGGCGTTGGTGTTGGCCGAAGACGATCCTGAGTTCGCCAACTGGGATCAGGACGCCACGGCGCTGGCCGAGAACTACAACGCCCAGGACCCAGCGAAGGTGGCATCCGAACTCGGTGACGCTGCGCGCGCCCTCGCGGACGATTTCGCTGCCGTTCCGCCGGAGAACCGGCAGCGGACCGGTCGACGAAGTGATGGATCGAACTTCTCGGTCGAGTCACTGGCCGCCTACTACATTCACGACCCCATCCATCATCTGTGGGACGTGCGGGGCTGAGCCGAATTCGGTGGAACTATCCTGGGTGTTCGAACCACACTGTTTCGACCGAACCCCGGCACCGAACCGACTTCACGAAGGGGCCCACTATGCCTGCCCGCATCGAGCTCGCCCGCGTCGATCTACGCGGACGAACTCCATCCACCGCCGAACTACGCGGCGCACTTCCCCGAGGCGGAGTGGATGTCGATTCGGTGCTGCATCAGGTTCGCCCTGTCGTCGACGCCGTCCGAGAACGCGGCACCGAGGCTGCGCTCGAGTTCAGTGAGAAGTTCGACGGCGTCCGGCCGGATCGCGTTCGCGTCCCGCAGGAAGAACTGGTCAAGGCCCTCGCCGAGCTCGACTCGGATGTTCGAGCCGCCCTCGAGGTCGCCATCGAACGAACCCGTCTGGTGCACTCCGATCAGCGCCGAACCGACCACACCACACAGGTGGTGCCCGGCGGCACGGTGACCGAACGCTGGATCCCGGTCGATCGCGTCGGGTTGTACGTGCCCGGCGGTAACGCCGTGTATCCGTCGTCGGTCGTGATGAACGTGGTGCCCGCGCAGATCGCAGGCGTCGGATCTCTGGTGGTGGCGTCGCCGCCGCAAAAGAACTTCGGCGGACTGCCGCACCCGACGATCTTGGCCGCGGCCCAACTGCTCGGCGTCGACGAGGTCTGGGCGGTCGGCGGCGGCCAGGGTGTCGCGCTGCTCACCTACGGCGGCGTCGACACCGACGGCGGCGAGTTGGCACCGGTCGATCTCATCACCGGTCCCGGCAACATCTACGTCACCGCCGCCAAACGACTGTGCCGCTCGCTCGTCGGAATCGACTCCGAGGCAGGGCCGACCGAGATCGCGATCCTCGCCGACGCCACCGCGGACCCCGTTCACGTGGCAGCTGACCTCATCAGCCAGGCCGAACACGACGTCATGGCTGCCAGCGTGTTGGTCACCGACAGTATCGAACTGGCCGATGCGGTGGACCAGGCCGTCAACGCACAGATGGCATCGACGCGGCACGCCGAGCGGGTGGCCACCGCGCTGAACGGCAGCCAGTCCGGCATCGTGCTGGTCGACGACGTCACGCAGGGATTGGCCGTGGTCAACGCCTACGCCGCCGAGCACCTCGAGATCCAGACGAAGGACGCATCCGACGTCGCAGCCCGGGTGCGCAGCGCCGGTGCCGTGTTCGTCGGAGCGTGGTCGCCGGTGAGCCTCGGCGACTACTGCGCCGGTTCCAATCACGTACTGCCGACGGCAGGATGCGCGCGCCACTCGTCCGGCCTGAGTGTGCAGACGTTCCTTCGCGGTATCCACGTGGTCGACTACAGCGAAGCCGCCCTGAAAGACGTTGCGGCGCATGTCATTGCGCTCGCCAACGCCGAGGATCTACCGGCCCACGGCGAGGCGGTGCGGCTGCGGTTCGAAGGGTTGCGTACCGGTGATGCGTCATGAGTGATGCTTTGGGACGGTCGATCTCGCTGGACGACCTCCCGCTGCGCGAGGCGCTGATCGGCAAATCACCCTACGGCGCGCCGCAGCTCACTGTGCCGGTTCAGTTGAACACCAACGAAAATCCGCACCCGCCGACGCAGGCATTGATCGACGATGTAGCCGACTCCGTTCGGCTCGCCGCCGGGCAGCTGCATCGCTACCCCGATCGCGATGCCGAAGCGCTGCGGGCCGACCTGGCTCGATACCTCACCGAGCAGACCGGCTTCGCCGTCGACACCGCCAACGTGTGGGCAGCCAACGGCTCCAACGAGATTCTGCAGCAGTTGCTCCAGGCCTTCGGGGGACCGGATCGCACCGCGCTCGGATTCGTGCCGTCGTACTCGATGCACCCGATCATCTCCTCCGGGACGCAGACCGAATGGATTCCGGCCAAGCGTCGGGCAGATTTCTCTCTGGACGTCGACTACGCCGTCGGTGCGATCGAAGAACGCAGGCCCGACGTCGTGTTCGTCACCAGCCCCAACAATCCGACGGGCCACAGCATCGACGAGGCGGATCTACGCCGAATCCTCGATGCCGCACCGGGAATCGTGGTGGTCGACGAGGCCTACGCGGAATTCTCCTCCGCTCCCAGTGCCATCGGGCTGATCGAGAGCTACCCCGGCAAGATCGTGGTCAGCCGAACCATGAGCAAGGCGTTCGCGTTCGCCGGTGGTCGGTTGGGATATCTGGTGGCTGCCCCGGCCGTAGTCGACGCAATGTTGTTGGTGCGCTTGCCCTATCACCTCTCGGTCGTCACGCAGGCGGCTGCACGGGCGGCGTTGCGACACGCCTCGGACACTCTCGGCAGCGTGGCCGAGCTCTCCGCCGAACGAGATCGGGTGGCAGCGGCTCTGGGAGACCAGGGTTACGAGGTGGTGCCGTCCGACGCCAACTTCCTGCTCTTCGGCCGGTTCGCCGATGCGGCCGTGACCTGGCAGCGGTACCTGGACGACGGCGTGCTCATCCGGGACGTCGGGATTCCCGGCTATCTGCGCGTCACCATCGGATTGGCGCACGAGAACGACCGATTCCTCACCGTCAGCGCAGCACTCGCATCGACCGAAACAGCAGAGGCACCGAAGTGACCACACCCGCTCCCCGCATCGCCAAGATCGAGCGCACCACCAAGGAATCCGACATCTCGGTGGAGCTGAACCTCGACGGCACCGGCATCGTCGACATCTCCACCGGTGTGCCGTTCTACGACCACATGCTCACCGCGCTCGGAACCCACGCTCGGTTCGACCTGACCGTGCGGGCGAAGGGCGACATCGAGATCGAGGCGCACCACACCGTCGAGGACACCGCGATCGTGCTCGGCCAGGCTCTCGGCCAGGCCCTCGGTGACAAGGCCGGCATCACTCGGTTCGGCGATTCGTTCATCCCGATGGACGAAACACTGGTGCATGCGGCGGTCGACGTGTCCGGTCGTCCGTACTGCGTGCACACCGGTGAGCCCGATTACATGGTGCACTCCGTCATCGGCGGCTACCCGGGCGTTCCGTACTCCACGGTGATCAACAAGCACGTGTTCGAGACGCTGGCGTCGAACGCTCGGATCGCGCTGCACGTGCGGGTGATCTACGGCCGGGATCAGCATCACATCACCGAGGCCGAGTTCAAGGCCGTGGCTCGGGCATTGCGCCAGGCCACCGAGTACGACCCTCGCGTGACCGGTGTGCTGTCCACCAAGGGAAGTCTGTGACCGGTCGATCGGCGCTCGTGCGTTGAACGGCCTGAGCTCCGTCCGTGGTCTTCCGGCCGCGATGGCGATGGGCGCGGCATCGTTCGGCGGCTGGGGATTACTGCTCCCGGTGGTTCCCCTCGCGGTGTCCCAGTCCGGATCATCGGACGCGGTGTCAGCGGCCAGCACCGCGATCTTCATGGCCACGACGGTGATCACTCAGCTGTTCGTGCCGAGCATGTTGATGCGAGTCGGCCACCGCGCGGTTCTGGCCGCCGGGTGTCTGCTTCTCGGGTTGCCCGCCCTGCTGTTCATCGTCTCCGTCGATGCCGTACCGGCGCTGGCGGTGTCCGCGCTGCGGGGCACCGGTTTCGGAATGTTGACGGTTGCCGGCGCGGCCATCGTCGCCGAGCTCGCTCCGACAGCGCTGCTCGGCCGGGCCACGGGTGCGCAGGGGATCGCCGTCGCTCTGGCTCAGATGGTCACGCTGCCACTGGGTCTGGTTATTTTCGCGGCGAGTCCGACGGCCGTGTTCGTACTCGGTGCTCTCGTGCCCGCCGCAGGCCTGATCGGCGTCGCGCTCCTGCCGCC